>CAZWKY010000008.1:0-41721 GCA_964634095.1 uncultured Methanomassiliicoccales archaeon
ACTTCAGGCTCGAGGACCTGAATGCGGACAGGCTCGCGGAGAGCGTCAGGGCCGCTATCAGGTGAGAAACCATTTGCCCGGGTCTGATCGCCCGGGTACAAACTCATTTCATCACTCTGATTCAGAAGGTTTTTGTCCTTTCTTCATGCGATATTTCGGTTCGGGTTTTTCGGTTGGCCGTTTGTTTTATAAACATTAGTTGGATTATACATCCAACTCATTAATGGTTACAGACGGTGCCATAGCATCGTTAGAACTGTTTCCGCTTGGTGATTGAATGGACAAGAAAGTAATGTATGCAGTAGGCATCGTCGCGATTCTGCTGGCCGTATCCTGTGTCGTTTTCGTTGTGAGCAAGGATGGCGGAGATGACGATGCACCCGCTGCTCTGAAAGATGCCGAACTCAAGGTGTTCGGTAACATCAATGGTGACCGTTATCTGGATGACAAGGATTCCAAGATGATTCAGCAGCTGATCGATGACGGAAAGACTGCGGCGGAGTATCCTCTCGCCGATGCCAACCAGGATGGCGAACTGAACTCCAAGGATGTTGAGATCATCGACAAGGTGGTCAAGGGAGAGAAGACCACCATTTGGCACATCAACTATTTCGACCAGGACGGGGACGGAACGATGGACAGTCTCGTTGAGTCCACCAACTTCCCAATCAAATCGATCCTCTTCAACGGTTCATCCAACCTTCTGATCTATCTGTTCTGTCTCGGTATCACCGATGAGGTCGCCGGACTCACATACGGAAGCACCTCCGACAAGGGGCTTTTCGCGGACAACTACTTCGACAAGAATAAGCATGTCTACCTGGGAAGCAGCGGTAACACCATCACGTTCGAGGATGGGAAGGCTGGATCCACCAACGTCATCGCAGAGAAGAACGTGACCGCGGTCATTTCCAACTGGAACAGGAACCAGATGTCCAGTTGGCAGGATTTCGAGAAGAGTGGCATCGATGTGGTCCGTGTGGCCGCATCCGATACCGACAGGGAGACACTCGTCCACTCCGCTATGCTCATCGGTCTCCTCTTCCAGAAGGTCGAGCGTGCCGATGCATATGTGAACATGAATCTGGAGATTCTGGATTATGTCAGCAACGCGGTCTCCAAGGCGACCCCCATCAAGGCAGTGGCCTCAAGTTCCAGCGGAAGCCTCTCATCCCCCACATCCGACTACACCACATTCATCCTGAATGCCGGTGCCCAGTACGGACTCGAGGGATTGGATTTCGGCGGTAACGCCGGAGTGAAGGTTGCCGAGCATCCCGAGGTGTATGGAAATTACGACTTCCAGAAGATCATCCACTTCAGGACCAATCTGTCTTACAATCAGACCCCTGAATCCGTCGAGAAGTACTGGAACGAGTACACAGCCAAGTTCTCTGATTGGAAGCACGCCGATTCCGGGCAGTATCTCGTCTGCGGAACCCTGCCTGTCTGTCTGAGGGTGGCCTATGCCGCCGTGGCACTGTACCCCGATGCGGTCGACATCGATACGATCGACGATTACCACGGCAAGATGATCAAGGAGTTCTACAACGGATTGGAGTTCGATCTGGATTCCATGAAGTTCCTGGTCACTCCTGCCGATATGGCCTGAAACCTATGCCGGGGAGACCCGGCCCCTATCATTGTTGGAAGGTTTGCTGATGGAATCGTTTTTCGTTTCAAAGAATTGGATGTATCATCCAAGGTGATGACATGGAGATATTGTTAGACGGGGTCTCATTCAGATATTCTGCTACTTCCCAGGTCCTCGACGATATATCGTTGGAGATGGGCGGAGCCCAGGTCATATCGATATTGGGGCCTAACGGAGTGGGGAAATCCACATTGATCCACTGCATCAATAAGATCCTCGACCCCAGCGAGGGGACGGTCTTCGTCGATGGGAAGGAGGTGTCCGAGTATTCTCTGAAGGAGATGGCCCGTAAGATCGGTTATGTCCCGTATTCGTCGTCGGACACATTCCCCCTCACCGTGGTGGACACAGTCCTCCTCGGAAGGCATCCCCATGCGGGGTGGAAGACCACCGATGAGGATCTCGAGATCGTCTTCGATGTTCTGGAGAAACTCGGTATACAGGACCTCTCCATGAGATACTTCACCGAACTCTCCGCCGGACAGCGTCAGAGGGTGATGCTCGCAAGGGGTCTCGTACAGAAACCCAAGGTCATCATGTTGGATGAACCGACCTCCAATCTGGACATCAAACACCAGTTGGGGATCTCACGCACGTTGAAGGAGCTCTCCCGTCGGGAGGGTATCCTCGTGATAATGATCAGTCATGATCTGAACATCGCGTCCCGGTATTCGGACAACGTGATCCTGATGCACGAGGGGAGGATCTTCGACATAGGATCCCCCCAGAACGTTCTCACCGTTGAGAACATCAAAACCGTTTACGGGGTCGACAGTCGCATCATCGACGATGACGGACATCCGTACATCATCCTGAAGGATGAGGAGAACCCGGACGTTCCCTGTTCCGATCCCGGTGTTATCTGTAGCAGGGGTTCGGCCTCCCGTATGGGGACGAAACCTGTTGGAAATGAAGGTGTTGTAAATGGATAAGAAGATGATGGCATTCTCCGCCGTCCTCGTGGTCCTGGTCGTCGCTGTTGCAGGTATATTCCTCGTGATGGACAAGGATGAGACACAGACCCCTGTGGCGATGGACGAAGCGGAATTGAAAGTGTTCGGAAACGTCAACGGTGACCGTTTCATAGATGAAAAGGACCTCTCGGAACTCAAACAGCTTGTTGCGGATGAGAAGTCTGTCGAGGAATATCCTCTCGCCGATGCCAACTATGATGGTGTCCTGGATTCCAAAGACATCGAAGTGGTAGAGAAGATCATCGCTGGAGAGGACACTGTCATCTGGCATGTGAATCAGTATGATGAGAATCAGGATGGGGTCGTAGAGGATACGATCGCCTCCACCAAATACCCCATCAGATCCTTCATCACGATGGGAACCGGAAACAACCTCCTCATGTTCTATGCACTCGGGATCACAGAGGAACTCAAGGGTGCCACATATACATCATCTGCCGATGTGGCCCTTTATGGGGATCTGTACCGTGATGAGAGCAAGGTTGCGAACATCGGAAAGAGCATTGTCGAGATCTCCTTTGAGGATGGAAAGGTCGGTTCGTCCGATATCATCGCCAAAGAGGGAGTGACTGCGGTCATTGCGAATCAGAACAAGGGTAGTCTTCCCAACTGGAAGACCTTCGAGGATGCGAACATCGATGTCGTCCGTATCGCCGCCTCGTCGGCCGAGAAGGACAAGCTCGTCCATTCCACAATGCTCCTCGGTCTTCTGTTCCAGAAGTCCGCAGAGGCCGATGCATATGTCGACCTCAGTTACGAGATATTGGATTTCGTCACTGAGAAGACCAAGAACGCATATCCTGTGTCTGCAGTCTCATCATCGATGACCGGTTACCTCTCTGTGGGAGATTCGGATTATAGGGACTACATCACGCTCGTGGGGGCCTCGTATGGTCTTGACGGATACAGTTTCGGTAACAAAGTTTCGATCATCGCCAAGGACTACCCCGAGGTATACACCTATGACATCGACAGGATCATCCATGTCAGGTCCGGTGTGACCTATGGACAGACCGAGGAATCCAATCAGAAGGCATGGGACACATACACCAATGCGTTCAAGGATTGGAAGAATGCGGAATCCGGTCAGTATGTCATCTCTAGTTCCCTTCCCGTCCCTCTCAGGGTCGCATACATCGCGTGTGCCATGTACCCAGACCTCGTCGACATCAATGAGGTTGACAAGTTCCACCAGAGGTTCATGGACGAGATCTTCAAGAATGACAAGATCGACATCACAGGGATGAAGTTCATCCTCACCGCCGAAACCATGGCCTGAAACCCAATGCCGGGGAAACCCGGCTCCACAGGGTGATGTATTTTGGAAAACAATAACTCGGACTACAAGGAGGAGTACCACCGGTACACCTTCCGCAGGCTGATCTTCATCGCGATATTCGCCGTCCTGGTGATCGCGATGTTCTTTGTATCGCTGTCTGTAGGGACGAGGGACCTATCCATCTCCGAGGTATACCGGTTCTTCATCGACCACCTCTCAGGGGTCACATACGACAGGTCCACGGACTACCAGATGTGGTTCGATGACAACATCATTTGGAACTACCGTGTTCCCCGTGCGGTGTTCGCTATCATCGCCGGAGCGGGACTCTCCGTCGCCGGTGCTGCGATGCAGAGTGTCATGAAGAATCCCCTTGCGGATCCGTACACCACCGGTATCTCATCCGGTGCGTTGCTCGGAGTCGCATTGGCGATGGTCATGGGATTCGTGGCGGGGTCCGGAGGGATCGACGGTTACGGGACGGTCCTCAATGCGATGATCTTCTCGATGATCCCCGTCCTGATGATCTATGTGCTGTCACCGTTCCTCAACAGATCACCGTCCACTCTGATCCTGGCGGGAACTGCGGTATCATACCTGTTCTCGTCGCTGACCTCCATCCTCCTGGTCTCGACCAATGAGGAGACCCTGGCCAGTGTCTACCACTGGCAGGTCGGACACATGGGTGATCTGACGTGGGATGCCGTTCCTTTGCCGTTCATCGTCTGTCTCATCGGAACGATCCTCCTGATGGCCCTATCGAACAAGCTGAACCTGATGTCCCTTGATGACAAGGATGCGAAGGCATTGGGATTGGACGGGGAGAAGCTCCGTTTGGTCTGTCTGATCGTCCTCTCGTTCATGGCGGCATCCATCATCAGTTATGTCGGTATAATCGGGTTCGTCGGATTGATCGTCCCCCATATGGTGAGGATGATTATCGGTTCGGACTACAGGTTCGTCATACCCGCATCGGTCTGTTTCGGTGCGGCGTTCCTCCTAGGTTGTGACATCATATCACGTGCGTTGGATGTTTCGGCGACCATCCCCGTCGGAGTGGTGACATCGTTGATCGGTGCCCCGATCTTCCTCTATCTGATCATCCGTCAGAAGAAGGGGGTGTGGTGACATGGTCTCCGAAGAGACGAAGAAGAGAGTGGCGGATTACAAGGGACGCAACAGGAGGAAGGCCGTCTACGCCATGATCCTCATAGCGTTGCTGTTCGTCATCTCAGTGTATTCTCTGTCCATCAGCAGGGTGGACATATCGTTCACACAGGCGATGGACATCATAGTGAACCATCTGACCGGAAACACTCCGGACAGGTCCACGGATTATCTCGCATGGTGGATCGACCAGGTCGTGGTCAACGACAACGCACCCAGGACGATCGCAGGTGTCTGTGTGGGTGTGATCCTCGCGGTCAGCGGAGCTGTGATGCAGAGTGTAACCAGGAACCCTCTGACCGATCCGTACACAATAGGTATCTCATCCGCCGCCCTGTTCGGAGTGACCATCGCAGTGGTGTTTAACTTCTGCATGATCCCGTTCCTCGATGGGGAGTCGGCGAAGATGGTGAACGCATTCGTGTTCTCCCTCATTCCCGCGGCGGCGATAGTGTTCGTGTCCTCCTTCAAGAGGACCAGTCCCACCATGATGATCCTGATCGGTATCGCTCTGATGTACGTGTTCAGTGCGTTCACCACATTCCTCAAGTTCAATGCGGACCCGGACCAGATCGATGAGATCTACCAGTGGAGTCTCGGAACGTTGGTGGATGTGGATTGGGGCGCGATTCTGATCCTCATAGGGACCAGCATCCTGCTCGTGGCCGTCATCATGCTGATGGCGAACCGTATAAACGTCCTGTGCACCGGTGACAACGCATCCGTCAGTCTGGGTGAGAAGCCCGTACGTGTGAGGGTCATCTGCTTCGTGGTGATCTCCATGGCGACGGCGGTGGCGGTCTGTTACTCTGGTACCATAGGGTTCGTCGGATTGGTGGCTCCGCACATAGCGCGTCTGTTCGTCGGTAGCAACAACAAGATCCTGATCCCGTTGTCCGCCATCATCGGTGCGGTCATGTTGGTGGGTGCGGACTGCATCGTCAGGATGTTGCCCAACGTCCTACCTGTCGGAGTCATCACCGCGCTCATCGGAAGTCCGCTGTTCCTGTACTTCCTGTACAAACAGAGGAAGAACTCCGCTTGGTGAGACCCTTTCAAATCCCTTCTAAACCTTTTCCCAAACGTTTTCCGATCCTTTCTCAGGATCATCGATGACATATGAGGCTGATCACAGTGAGTCGGATGATGACGTACCCGTTCGCAGAAAGAGAGAACACGTTCCGGAGTCGGACGGGGACCGTTGAATCCTCCACTGTCCGTATGTCGACCGCCCTGTCCCCGACAGGTAAGGATAAGTCCTGAACGCACATCCCCCGGCGGTCATCGGATGTATCATCCAATCAAGAAGGTCAGGTCCATAGTCCGTTATTTCGGTGCATATGAGTGGATACTGGTCATCCTGGCGCTTTTCGTGATAATCGCCCAGGTGTACTTCGACCTCAGGGTCCCGGAGTACATGTCCTCGGTCACCGAGACACTGGTGGACGGCGGTACCCCGGACCAGGTGATGTCCGATGCAATGGGGATGCTCGGCTGCGCCCTGTGCAGCCTCGCCACCGGGATCATGCTGACGGTGATAATCGGACTGGTGTCCTCCAGATACTCCAAACGTCTCCGCGAGGTCCAGTTCGACCGTGTCCAGAGCTTCTCCATGGAGGAGATGGGCAGGTTCTCCACATACAGCCTCATCACCCGCTCCACCAACGACATCAAACAGATCCAGGATTTCATAGGGATAAGCCTGGAGTCCATGATGAGGGCCCCGATCCTGTGCATCTGGGCACTGATGAAGATATCATCGGGACATCTCGCCTGGACGGGGGTCACCGCCATAGCGGTCCTGCTGATGCTCGCATTGGTGGGGTCGATCCTGAGGAGGACGCTCCCGGGTTTCAAGCGTGTGCAGAAGCTCACAGACGGTGTCAACCGCATCTCGTCCGAACTGATAGACGGGATCAGGGTGATACGCGCATACAACGCGGAGAGGTTCGAGGATTCCAGGTTCGGGGAGGCCAACGGGGAGCTCACCAGGAACAACCTGGACGTCTATCACGCGATGTCCTTCAACGTCCCCTTCAACTCACTCATCAGGAACAGCCTGACCATGTCCGTGTACTGGGTCGGTGCCCTGGTGATATCCGGGACCGCCGGTTACGAGGCCCGTCTGGTGCTGTTCTCCGATATGATCGTGTTCGCCACCTATGCGGTGATGATCCTCAACGGGTTCAGGACCCTGACGCAGATGTTCAACCTGATGCCCAGGGCCTCCGTGGCATCGGACCGTATCAACGAGGTCATAGACACGGACCCGACCATCGTGGGCGGGGACTCCGACGTGGGTGATGCGGACCGGTTGACCTTCAACGACGTCTCCTTCAGATATCCCGGTTCATCCGAGGACACCCTTTCGGGGATATCCTTCTCCGTGGGAAGGGGTGAGACGGTGTCCATCATAGGTTCCACCGGGTCCGGGAAGACCACGTTGGTGAATCTGATCCCAAGATTCTACGACCCGACATCCGGGTCCATCACCCTCGGAGGCGAGGACATCCGCTCATTGGACCTGGATTCCCTCAGGGGGACCATAGGTTTCGTGTCACAGGACAACTCGATCCTCTCCGGCACGGTGAGGGACAACGTCACCTACGGTTCACGGGACCGTTCCGATGGTTCCGTGTGGGATTCCCTGCGTGTGGCCATGGCCGACCCCTTCGTGGAGGACATGGGCGGATTGGATGCAAGGGTGGAGGAGAGGGGTAAGAACCTCTCCGGTGGACAGAAGCAGAGGCTGGCGATCGCCAGGGCGGTCCACAAGGACCCTTCGTTCTACGTCTTCGACGACTCGTTCTCCGCATTGGACTTCAGGACCGACAGGGACCTGCGCCGTGCCCTCAGGGAGAGGGTCGGTGACGCGGCCGTGGTGATAGTCGCCCAGAGGATAGGTACGGTGATCGACTCCGACAGGATAGTGGTCCTGGACAGGGGACATGTGGTGGGCATCGGGACGCACGATGAGCTGATGGCGGGTTGTGATGTCTACCGCGAGATAGCCGAATCCCAGATGGGGGAGGATGATTGAGATGGCGGCGAGGGCGGCCTTCATGACGGGCAGGTCCAAGAACCCCGCGGGGGTCATCATGGACAGCCCGAGATCACTGATCCCGGCGTGGAGGAGGATCATAAGGTACATGGGCAGGTACCTGTGGCCCTTCCTGTTGGCCATAGTCCTGGCGGTGGCGGAGTCCCTGTTGGCGGCGTTGGCACCCAATCAGCTGAGCAGGATGACCGACCTGATCGAGGCGGGCCTCCGCACCGGAGGGGTGGATGTCCATGCGGTGTCCATGATCGCGTTGCTGGTGTTCGGACTGTACCTGGGGTCCACGCTGATGGCCTTCTTCAGGTACAGGATAACGTCCACCATATCGCAGACAATAGGCGGTCACCTCCGCAGGGACATGGCGTCCAAGATGAACCGTCTACCGTTGGGGTATGTGGACTCCCTCGGTCGCGGGGACCTGATGAGCAGGTTCGCCAACGACACCGACACCATCGGGACGGCGATGAACAGCAGTCTCGGTGCCTTCGTCCACGGTATCGCGGCGTTCTTCATGTGCGTGGTCATGATGCTCCTCACCGATGTCAGACTGACGTTGGTGGTCGTGGGGTCCTCCATGCTGGGTGTCCTGGCGTCCGTCGTGGTGATAAGGGCCACACAGAGGTACTACCGCAGTCAGCAGGCGAACATCGGCCGCATGTACGGTCTGATCTCGGAGGTGTACTCCTCGAAGAGGGTCGTGATGGCATACTGCGGGGAGAGGGATGCCAAGGCCAGGTTCGATACGATAAACGAGGACCTGAGGGACAGCTGTCTGAAGTCCGAGGTCACCGTGGGGCTGTTGCCTGCGGTCACGGGTTTCGTCGGTCACCTGTCATATCTGTTGGTCTGTATAGTGGGTGCCCTGATGGTGCTGAACGGTGACATCACCATAGGGGTGATCGTGGCCTTCATCATCTACGTGAAGATGTTCGCCGGACCCTTCGACATGATATCCGGTTCCATCAGCAGGCTGCAGGCCGCCGCTGCGGCATCCGAGCGCATATTCGAGTTCCTGGACCATGAGGAGATGCCCCCGGATGCGGAATCACCCGAACCCGTCGGTGATGTAAGGGGTCATGTGGAGTTCAGGGACGTCTGCTTCGGTTACGCCCCCGGGAAGGAGGTCATCCACGGATTCTCGTTGGATGTCCTTCCGGGACAGAAGGTGGCCATCGTGGGACCGACGGGTGCGGGGAAGACCACCGTCGTCAATCTGCTGATGAGGTTCTACGAGATGGGTTCCGGTGATATCCTGGTGGATGGGAGGTCCGTCCGGACCATGTCGAGGGAGCAGGTGCACGACCTGTTCTGCATGGTGCTGCAGGACACGTGGCTGATGGACGGGACCATAAGGGAGAACGTCGCGTACTGCGGCGATGCCACCGATGAGGAGGTCAGGGAGGCCTGCCGTGCGGTGGGGATCGACCAGTTCATCGATGCTCTGCCCGATGGATATGATACCAAGGTGGGTGACGGACTGGAGCTGTCCGCCGGTCAGAGGCAGCAGGTGACGATCGCCAGGGCGATGCTGGACCGTTCGCCCATGCTGATATTCGACGAGGCCACCAGTTCCGTGGACACCAGGACCGAACGCAGGATCCAGATGACGATGGCCAACATGATGGAGGGCAGGACGTCGTTCATCATCGCCCACAGGCTGTCCACGATCCGTGATGCGGATGTGATCGTGGTCATGGACAGGGGCAGGTTGGTCGAGAAGGGCACCCATGAGGAGCTGTTGGCCGTCGATGGGATGTACAGCAGGTTGTACAGGTCGCAGTTTGACAGATGACTATGGTGATCGATTCGCTTTTCAGCATACGGATGGGTTCGTAACAATGTTTTATATCGCATCGAATGATATGATGTCAAGCGCAGGGGCAAGACGGATAATGTCATGGTAGGTCGTGCCGTGACAGGCTGTTACGCCAATGTTTACAGCAGAATCTCGATTATGATCGAGACGATGCTGAGTACCGAGGATATCAGGGATGCGATCCCTGTTACCAGGCTAGCGGTACTATCTTGCCTGGAGTCATCATCATGCCTTTTCATGGTGATGCCTCTGGCGGGTCGATGAGGGTCGACCCGCCAGCCTTAATCAAGGCGATCTATCTTCAGGGTCGTCTCTGTGCATTTCGTCCCATATTCACTTTTTATATCATCAAATCAATTGGATGATAAATCCAATATCACCTGCCGAGGTCACCACATGAGATTCACCCACATTTCCATCGGAACCAAGGACTCCCACATGATGAACACCGCCGTCAGGCGCGTGGTATCCGAGGGTCTGGAGCTCGATTACCACTGTTTCGACGCCTCCGAACTGGACACCGACCCAGTCCTGCTGTCCGAGGCCCTGAATGTGGTGGCATCATCGGACCTGCTGACGCTGAAGGTCCACGGCGACACATCATACTTCAAGAAGTTCGACAGGTTGGAGAAGGTCCTGAAGGACTACGACGTGTCCGCATTGCTGGATTGTACGGACCAGGTGGTCATCGACGCCTTCAGACATCTGTTCAAGGGGTCCGACGAGGACCATCTCAAGGGTCTGATCTACCTGAACCTGGGCGGTGACGACAACTTCGTGTCCCTGATAAAATGGGCCTTCAGGCTCAACGGGGCGGACATCGAGGTCCCGGAACCGGTTCATCCCCCCGCACAGGGTGTTTACTATCCCGGTCTGGAGGACATAGACATCGACCGTTTCGTCGACTCCCTGGACCGTTCCAAGCCCACCGTGGGTATATTCTTCTATCAGAGGCAGTGGGTCTGCGGGAACATACACCACATCGATCCCCTGATCAGGGAGGTTGAGGCCCTGGGTGCCAACGCCGTGCCTATCTTCATGTACGCGTCCGAGAGCAAGGTCCCCGGTGCAAGGGGGACGGCGGCGATCATGAGGGAGAGTCTCATGAGGGACGGTGAGCCCGTTCTGGATGCGGTGATAGAGACGATGAGTTTCTCCCAGATCCTGGTGGCCAACCCCGGCGAGGGGGAGCAGGTCTCCGATGACAACTTCTTCAGGGATTACGGGGTCCCGGTGATACAGTCCATGGTGGGGTGCCGTACCGCCGAGAAGTGGAGGGAGGACATCAACGGACTCACCGCCTCGGAGATCGCGTACGACATCGCCCATCCGGAGTTCGACGGTCAGATAATCTCCGTCGCATGCGGATGCACCGAGAGGGGCGAGGACGGTTCCTTCCTGGCCGAACCCCTGGACGACCGTCCCCGCAGGGTCGCCGACATAGCGGTGAACTGGGCGAAGCTCAGACATAAGACGAACGGGGAGAGGAGGGTCGCCGTCCTCCTGTACATGTATCCTCCGAAGACGGCCAATGCAGGTGGCGCATCCGGATTGGACACCTTCGCAAGCGTGGTGGACATCCTCCACAGGATGAGGGACGACGGATACGATGTGGGGGATTCCATCCCCGATACCCCGAGGGAGCTGGTGGATATCCTCCTCGCGGGACTGACCAATGACACCGAATGGACATCCGATGAAAGCATCCGTGAGAGGGCACAGGACCTGATCCCGCCCGAACAGTACTCCGAATGGTATTCGAAGCTATCCGACACGGCGAGGTCCAAGCTGGAGGAGGGTTGGGGGAAGCCGCCTGGTGATTTCTACACCGTCGGCAGGGACATCACCGTCCCCGGGATCAGGTTCGGGAACGTACTGGTTGGGTTCCAGCCCGACAGGGGCAGGAACATACAGTCCGATTACCATGACCCGTTCACCGTGATGCCCCATCAGTACTACGCATTCTACGAGTGGCTGAGATATGATTTCGGGGCGGATGCGGTCATCCATGTGGGAACCCACGGGACGTTGGAGTGGCTCCCCGGAAAGAGCGTGGCCATGTCCTCCGACTGCTGTCCCGATTACGTGATGGACTCACTTCCTGACATCTATCCGTACATCATCGGGAACCCCGGTGAGGGGACACAGGCCAAGAGGCGTGCGGCGGCGGTGATCGTGGACCACATGATCCCGGCGATGACACGTTCCGGCGGATACGATGAGATAGAGGAGCTGGAGGGGACCCTCCAGAACTACATGAGCGCCGAGACACAGCTCCAGGACGAGAAGAGGGACCTGATCAGGGCCAAGCTCAGGGAGACCGTGGCGGAGTTGGAGATGTACAACGACCTCAAACTGTCCCCGGATTGCTCGGATGAGGAGTTCGACGGACGTGTGGACGACCTCTACGACTATGTGGTGGATGTGAAGGAGAACCTGATCAAGGACGGGCTCCACATCCTGGGAGAGGTTCCGGAGGGTAAGAGGCTGGAGGAGATGGTCTACTCCCTCACACGTCTCGACAACGGCGAGGTCCCTTCGCTCAGGGGTTCCATAGCCGCCTTGGGAGGTTATTCGGTCATAGATCTGCAGAACAACGCCTCGGGCACCGATCCCGGAACGGGACTCCTGAACGGGCAGGTCCTGGACAGGATCGAGGCGGAGACGGATTCCCTCATCTCGGAGATGGCATCAAGGGGATTCGATATGGATGATTGTATCTCCCATGTGAAGGAGAGGTATCCCGACCACGACCGTGACCTCCTGGAGTCGGTGTCGTTCATCTGCGGCACACTTTACCCCTCGATCTGTAGGATGGGGAGGGAGGTCGACAGCATCATGGAGGCCCTCCAGGGCAGGTACGTGGAGCCCGGTCCCTCCGGATGCCCCACACGCGGAAGGGCACAGCTGCTCCCCACGGGGAGGAACTTCTACTCCATCGACCCCGAATCGGTACCATGGCACTCAAGTTGGGAGATAGGCAGGCGCATGGCGGACCAGATGCTGGAGCGTTACATCGACGAGCACGGAACCTATCCGAAGACAATCGGTATCGTCGTCTGGGCCACGGACACCATGAAGACCGGAGGTGACGACATCGCATACATCCTGTGGCTGATGGGTCTGCGCCCGGTGTGGACGGGTTATGCGGGCAGGGTCAAGGGCCTGGAGGTCATCCCCCTGTCGGAACTGGGGAGGCCCAGGGTGGACGTGACCCTCAGGATCAGCGGACTGTTCAGGGACACCTTCCCCAACCTGGTGGAGTTGATCGACCAGGGTGTGGGGATGATCGCGGGATTGGACGAATCCGATGAGGACAACTACCTGGCGGCGAACATCAGGAGGGATGTCGTGAAGGCGATAGCCGACGGTATCCCCGAGGACAGGGCCAGGGACGAGGCCATGATGCGCATATTCGGTGATGCCCCCGGGACATACGGATCAGGTACCAACATCCTGATCAGGACATCCGATTGGAAGGATGTGTCCGATATCGGGGACATCTACTGCAGCTACGGACAGTATGCGTACGGCGGCGGCAGGAAGGGTGTGGCATCACCGCAGTCGTTCAGGCGCAGGTTGGAGCTTATGGAGGTGACGGTGAAGAACAGCACATCCAGGGAGTACGACATGTTGGACAACGACGACGTCTACAACGATCTCGGAGGGTTCAACGCCGCCGTGAGGGCGGTGTCCGGCAGGATGCCCATGTCCTTCATCGGTTGTTCCGCGGACACATCCAACGTGAAGACCAGGACCATCGACGAGGAGGGCCGTTACATCTTCCGCAGCAAGATCCTCAACCCAAAGTGGGTGGAGGGTCTGAAGCAGCACGGGTTCAAGGGTGCGGAGGAGATCTCCAACATGGCGGAGTACGTGTTCGCATGGGATGCGACATCGGACATCATAGACCCGTGGATGTACCAATCCATCGCGGACAGATTCCTCTTCGACGAGGAGAACTCCGAATGGCTGAGGGATGCCAACCCCTATGCGATGTATGAGACCGCATCATGGCTCCTGGAGGCCATCGGCCGTGACATGTGGGATGCCGACGAGGAGACCAAGAGGAGGTTGGAACAGCTCTACATGGACCTGGAGGGGGAGTTCGAAGGGAAGGAGTGAGGGGACTCAGAGGCAGATGGCCATATAGAGTGGGAGATAGACCACATCACCATCCTTCTTCAGGTCCCTCGGATGGAGTACATATGCCTGACCGAGGCTCTTGGAATGACTCTTCATGAGTCTGTCCAATGACGCATGCAGGTTGCTCCGTCCGGACTTCACCTCGATCGGACAGATCTTCCCTCCGCGACGGATCAGGAAGTCGATCTCCTGGAGATTCCTGCTTCCCTCCGCGTAGAATGTGTAGTAGAAGAGCTTGTGTCTGTTGAACCTCATCGTCTGGGCCACTATGTTCTCGGCGAACATCCCCTCGTCATAGTGGAGGTTGTCCGTCAGGAGTGCTGAGTAGATGTCATGTTCGATCTCCTCGTTGTCGCTGATCGACAGGCTCACCAGAAGGCCCGTGTCCCCCATGTAGCATTTGACTTTTTGATCATCCAGATTAAGATTGAGACCGATGTTGGGTGCAGTGGTTTTCTGACAGATGTTGCATATGAATGAATCACTGAGCCAATAGATTGGATCCTCATATTGTTTCATTCTTCCATTTGCTTCCACATGTGATGGAATCAGGGTTTTGTCGTGTCTCCTTAGCTCTGAGGGGATTTGATCAAATATCGCTCTTGTTCTTCTTTTCTGTGATCCGTTGGAACGTTTTGTGATATCGTCTCTGTATATCTTCAGGATGAGTCTTTTCTCATGTTCGGCCTTCCCGAAATCTTGTTCTTCGGAGAATGCCATCACCGCTTGAGGCATACCTCCAACAAGCATGTATTTTCTGAATTGATTCATAATTGTTTTATGGAGTTCATCACCCATCGGAGTCAGTGATTCGAAGTGTTCGCGGATGGCAGGGACCGTTGTTTCATCACCCATTGCCCAACAGAATTCCTCAAAGTCCATTGGGAACATGGATATCGATTCCTCTTCCGAAGGTATCACAATCCCCTTGACATTATCATGAATGGATATCAGAGAACCTGTTTCCAAGTAGTCGTATCTACCATCCTTTACCAGGAATTTGATAGATTCCCTCGCTCTTGGGCATTCCTGCACTTCATCGAAAATGATCAGGGATTTGCGTTCATAGAGTTTGACATGCTCTATGTTTGAGATCTTTTGTAACAATAGGGGGATGTCAGATAAGTCATCGAACATTTTCTTGTACGATTCATCTTTTTCACTAAAATTGATCAGGATGTAGGATTTGTAATTGTTACGTGCAAATTCTTCAGATATGTAGCTTTTACCCACACGGCGAGCACCCTCTATCAACAGTGCTGTACGGCCGTTACTTTCCTCTTTCCACTTCTGAAGTTGTTCGTAAATCTTCCTTTTCACTTTCTTGTGATGTGTATGGAGTATTTATATAGGTTTTTATAGAATTACAATTATCTTAATCTATAATTACTGGATTTTTACAATTATCTTAATCTAAAAACATCCAAAAATTACAATTATCTTAATCTGACCTCACGACAGAACCGTCCCTTCCGATCACCGTTTCCCTGACGGTGATGTCCCTTCCGCACTCGGAGACGGCATCCTTCACTATCCTCGACAGTGCGCTACAGCAGGGGACCTCCATCCTGATGACCTCAACGGCATCGACGGGGTTGTTCTCCAAGATGACCTTGATCTTCTCGAAACGTGCACGGTCGTCCAGCTTGGGGCATCCGATGACGACCGCTCTGTCCCTGACGAACCTCCTGGTGAAGTCCTCCGCCTTGAACGCGGTGCAGTCCGCCGCGACCACCAATGTGCCCCTGAAGTGCGATGACCTCGGAGGGACGAGTCCGATCTGTATCGGCCATTGGACCGCGGGTTCCGCCATGAGGTTCGGTGTTGTGATGACATCACCGTCTCCGAACGATATCGCGTTCCTCGGACATGCCGGGAGGCAATCCCCCAGGCCGTCGCACATGTCCGCCCTGACCAGTGCGGCCTTTCCCTCCACAAGGGCGATGGCCCCCTCGTGGCATGCGCTCACGCACAGTCCGCATCCGTCGCACTTCCCCCTGTCGATCGACACCGTCCTTCCGTTCATGGGATGTTCGTATGCACCGGGCACCATATAACCGGGGCGGTTCCGCCCTCCGGCTCACCGATATATACATGGAAATGCATTGGATTTATATTCCAACTAAGTGCCGGGTAGGTATCGTAAATGACTGTTTCAGATGAGATCATCGTGAGCTCCCGCGGACTCGTCAAGAGGTTCGGGAACTTCACAGCCGTCGACGGGATAGACCTCGACATACACAGGGGTGAGATCTTCGGATTCCTGGGACCCAACGGTGCCGGGAAGACCACCACCATGAAGATGGCCACCACGCTGATCCCTCCCACCGAGGGTTCCGTGGAGATATGCGGACTCAACCTCGCGGGGACATCGGACCCCGTGAAGGAGAAGATAGGCATAGTGCAGCAGCACATCGCATTGGATCGTGACGTCACCGTCAGGGAGAACATCAGGTACCATGCCATCCTGCACCGCATCCCCAGGAGGGAGGCGGAGGCGAGGATAGAGAGGCTGTCCAACCTCATGGGTCTCGGTCCGTACATGGAGAAGTACGTCCTGAACCTGTCCGGGGGATGGAAGAGGAGGGTGGCCATCGTCTGCGCCATCATCCACGAACCGGAGATCCTCTTCCTCGACGAGCCCACCGCGGGATTGGACACCCAGTCCCGTCACATGCTGTGGAAGCTGATCAGGGAGCTGAACAGGAACGGCACCACCATCTTCCTCACCACCCATTACATGGATGAGGCCGAGGAGCTCTGCGACAGGGTCGCCATCATCGACCACGGGAGGATGATAGAACTGGGGACACCCAGGGAGCTCTGCGAGTCCCTGGGGAAGTGGGCGGTTGAGTACCACGGCGACACCGGTGACAAGGAGTTCCGTTACTTCTCGGAGTACGATGATGTCCGTGCATTCACCGACACCCTGCCCAGGGACATGCCCATAACCACCAGGCTCACCAACCTGGAGGATGTGTTCCTGGAGCTCACAGGCAGGGAGGTCGTCGCGACGGAGGAGGTGAGGTTCAGGGTATGACCGCCTTCGGAGACTCCTTCCGTGTGGCATGGGTGGACATGTGCTATGTGAGGCACAACATTCTGTCCATCCTGGTCACCTGCCTGGTGACCCCTCTGCTGTATCTGGTCGCCTTCGGATACGGTCTCGGTCAGGGACTGACCGTCGAGGGGTTCGACTACATATCGTTCATGATCCCGGGGGTGATCGCACTGTCGACCCTGACGTCCTGTTTCAGCACCGTGTCCAACAAGGTGATGATGCAGAGGATCTACTACCAGAGCTTCGACGAGCTGTTCCTCTGTTCGATATCACCGTTGTCCATAGTCCTCGGGAAGTCCTATGCGGGTGTCGTGCGTGGGCTCATCAGTGCCGCGATACTGTACGCACTGGGATTGGTGGTCAGCGGCGACATGAACCTGACCGTATCAGCGATGGTGATGATCGTCATCGCATGCCTGGTGTTCTCGATGCTGGGTGCGGTCTGCGGTATGCTGGCCAACTCGTATCTCACCCAGACCCTGATCACGAGCCTGATCATCATGCCCATGACCTTCCTCTGTGGCACGCTGTTCTCCCTGGACGCGCTCCCTGAGTTCGCACAGGTCATCATCGGGGTCCTGCCCCTGACGCACACCACGGATTGCATAAGGTCCGCCATACTCGGGACACCGTTCCCGTGGATGTCCCTGGTCATCGTCCTGATCTTCGGATTGGTGTTCGCAGCGGTGTCCGTGTACATGGTCAGGAAGGGAAGGGCATGAGCACTTCATCGGTCTGAAGGACTGGGAATCATCACCGAGGGGATGGTGTGTTTCTGCCGTCCCTTCGGATCACATCCCTTTGTACGTCAATATCGGGAACATCACCGTTCCATCCATTCAGATGGTCCGGTGAACTGGTACGACATCCTATGGGATCCTGAGATGGTGATGGGGAAAAAGACCCGCCTTTCGGCGGTAAGGGTGGTTTATGCGTTCAACTTGTAGAAGAACTGCGAGTCGTTGATGGTGAAGTCTGTGTCGAAGTATTTGTCGACGAACTTCTGGTGCCAGTTCTTGGCGAAATCCTCTCCGAACAGTTCGGGATACATCGCTTCGGCGAAGTATGCGATCCTGATCGAGACCGCGATGGATGTCGTGTAGATGTACACATCACCGTTGGTCCAGGCGTTGTGGTCCTTGTATCTGGCCTCATAGCCTGTGATATCTGACTCCCTGAATCCGTTTCCGCCGTAGTTGGATGCGGCTCCGAGGAGGAGACAATCCGTGGAGTACTTGGGATCGAGGATCCATGTGCTTCCGATCTCCACCTTCTTGGTGCTTCCGTCCCAGTCGCCTAGGTTCTTCCCTCCGGCGACGTCGATCATCGGGGTGTATCCTGAGCCCTTTCCGCAGAGCGATCCGACGAGCGAAGAGATGAGGACCTCCTGGGATCCGTACTTGTCTCCCTCAACCTTCTTGATCTCGTCATAGATCTGGTCGCAGAAGTCCATGTAGTCCTGGACCTCGTCTCCCCTGTCCATGAGGATGCCGAAGACGGCCAGAGACCTCATATCGTCACCGGGGTCCCTGCACTCCATGCACAGGACGTCGATGCCGAGGTCGTGGAACTTCTTGATGTTCTCATCACTGTCGAGGTCGTACATTCCGCTGTATTCGGTGAGCATCACGTCGACGTCCATCTTGGAGATGATATCGAAGTCCGCGGCGGTACCGTTGACGGAGATCTGTGTGATCCTACCCTCCTCGATCCCCTTGGCCACGGCGTAGTCCCTCACGCTGTCGATGGTGTTGTACGCAGCTCCCTTCATGATGTCGGCTACGCCGAGGATCGTGACGAGGGGTGCGAGGTTGGATCCGGACAGGATGATGGGCTTCTTCACGGGGTACTGGACGGTGATGATCTCCTCCTGGGTGTCCAGGACCTTGACCTTCATGTCCTCCTTGTTGACCATCTTCTTGATCAGGTCGATGTCGGTCTGGTCGACGACACCGTCGCAGTTCGCATCGGCGAATGGGAAGTCCTTCAGTTCCCTCTCGCCCTTGAAGATGCTCTCGGCTATGGCCACGTCGACCTCGTCGATGTAGCAGTTCCCGTCCGAGTTGCCGTAGACGGTTCCGGTACCGCTGGCCACCTCGGGGATCTCGATCTCGTCGCCGTCCCCGCCCAGGAGGGTGAACGCACCGACTCCCACGGCGGCCACTACGATGACCGCGACCAGTATCATTACCACTTTGTTCATTGCAAAACCTCTGTGTTGGAAAACGGTGGTTCAGGTTGCCTTTCCATCAGAACCACACCTTTTTGGACCCCTTCACGAGAAGGAGGACGAAGATCGGACCGCCGATGACGGCTGTGATCACCCCGACTGGGATACCTTCGGGGACCACTATCCTGCAAACGGTGTCCGATACGAGAAGGATCAGCGCTCCGAGAGCTGCTGAACACGGCAACAGGTACTTGAGGTCGGATCCGACGATCATCCTGGAGATGTGCGGGGCGACGAGGCCCATGAATCCGATGCCTCCGGTGATGCTGACGGTCACCGCTGTCATGAGCGCGATGACGATCAGGCTGATGTTACGGATGAGACGCACATCCACCCCCATGGACTGGGCGCTCCTGTTCCCCGAGTTCATCATGTTGACCTGTTTGGACAGGAGCTGGAGGATGAACATGCAGGGGACCACGGAGAGGATGACGTACCATACGTTGTCCCAGGAACCGCGTCCCAGGGAACCCACTCCCCACTCGTACGCCTGTTGGACGTTCTCGGGGTCCATGATCAGCATCAGGAGACTGGTCCCTGCGGAGAAGATGTACATGATCGCGATACCCGCGAGGATCATGGTGGTGGGTGTGATGTGCTTCTGCCTCGATACGAGGAGGATGGCCGCGGTGGGGATGAGTGCGAATACTATCGAGTTGATCGCTATGGACGAGATGTACCCGCCGGTGGGGATCAGCGCGATGTTCAGGTAGATGTACAGGGACGCACCCATCGATGCCCCTGCGGACACACCCGTGGTGTATGGGGTGGCGAGGGGGTTCCTCAGGATGGATTGCATGATGGCACCACCGACGGCGAGTGACGATCCCACTGCGAGTCCGAGGAGTGCGCGGGGCACGTTGTAGTTCCAGACCACCAGGTCGTAGACCTTCTCGGCGGTCTCCCCTCCGAAGAGGTGGCTCCTCAGAACGGTGAGCACATGTTGAGGCGTCATGGAGTCGATCTGCGACACGAACAGCGAACCGAAAGCGGCCACGAAGGCCAGGACGGCTATGATGACTATGCGCACCCTGTTCCTGTTGAGCATCGACACGTACTCGGTCTCGACATCGCCCTGTTGGGTGGGATCCCTGTTCCTCAGGAACATCAGAACACCTCCCCGTAGCCCTTCTTCCTCTTGACGATCATGTAAAGGAAGATCGGGGCCCCGATGACGGACATGATGAGACCGACCCTGAGTTCGTCGGGGAAGATGACCACACGTGCCAACAGGTCGGCAAGGAGGAGGAAGAACGTCCCCACCAGCATCGATGCCGGGATGACGTACTTGTTGTCCCCTCCCAGGATCATACGGACGATGTGGGGTGCGATCAATCCGACGAATCCGATGATCCCGACGTAGCAGATGATGGATGCCACCATTATGGCCACGAGGACCATGCACAGCGACTTGAACTGCTCAACGTTCAGCCCCAGGCTCTTGGCGCTGTTCTCACCCAGTGTGAGGAGGTTGAGCTGACGGTACAGGAAAACGGATACGACGGCCCCGACGACCGTAACGACCAGGGGGATCATGCAGTCGTCCCAGGCGATCTGGTTGAAGGAACCGATACCCCATCTGAGGGCCTCGGTGACCTCCTCGTGGTCGGCGGAGTAAAGTATCAGGGTCTGGAGTCCGCTGAACACACCCGACAGCGCCACTCCGATGAGGATGAGCGATGCGGGGCTCAGACGGACCACCCCCGAGATGAATATGATTATCACGGCGGGGATCAGTGCACCGATGAACGCGTTGACCACGATTCCCATGGAACCGGCGATCCCGGCGTATGCCATGCCCGTGACGATGGCGACGGATGCCCCCAACGTGGCACCGTCGGAGACACCTGTGGTGTACGGGTCGGCCAGGGGATTGGAGAACACACTCTGCATGATCACACCGGCGATGGCCAGTCCGCATCCCGAGATCACGGCGATCATGATGCGGGGCATGTAGTTGTTCCACAGGACGTAGTCATCCAACCACTCCACGCTGCGGAACTCGTACTCCCGTCCGAGGATGTGGTCGAAGATGTACCTGTAGCAGTCTATGAAGCCGATGTCCCTGCCGTTGATGGTCAGGGATATGCCCGCGACCACGATGCATCCGACCAGGAACGTGATTATGAACACCACCTTGCGGAGCCTGTAGCTCCTGTAGTCCGATTCAACGGAGTCCGCGGTGGTCCCGTATTGGGAGGACATGTCATTCTCCCCTTTTGGAGAGGACCTCGCCGAGGACGTAGGAGCCCTCCAGGGTCCTCGAGTCCTCCTCGGAGAAGTCGTTGTCCAGGAGGATCATGTGGGGACGTCCCTTGTGCTCCACCAGTTCGGCGTCCACACCGTACACGTGTCTGATGTTGTCCCTGGTGATGATGTCCTGTGGTGTGCCCACGGCGTAGATCGATCCCTCCGCCATCATGATGATGTTGTCGGAGTACTGGGCCGCCAGGTTCAGGTCGTGGCTGATCATGATGACCACGATCCTCTTCGATACGGAGAGCTTCTTCAGGAGCCTTATGACCTCCATCTGGTGGCGGATGTCCAGGTTGGCGGTGGGCTCGTCCAGGAGGAGGATCTCCGGTTCCTGGGCCAGCCCCCTTGCGAGCATGACCCTCTGATGCTGACCGGCGGACAGTTCGTTGAAGGGCCTCATGGCCAAGGGGGTTATGTCCATCATCTCCAGGACCTCCTTCACCACGGCCATGTCCTCATGGAGGTTGTTCTTCCATGTGGAGTGGGGATGGCGTCCCATGAGGATGGTGTCCACCACGGTCAGGGGGAACGTGTCGCTGGAGGAGTACGGTACGTAACCGATCTTCTTGGCCAGTTCCTTGACCTTGATCCTATCGATGTTCTCGTCGTCGACCAGCACTGTTCCGCGGGTCGGTGACAGTATCTTGTTCATGCAGTGGATGAGGGTGGACTTCCCTACCCCGTTCGGTCCGATTACGGAGATGAGCTGCGGGTTGCGGATGTCCAGGGTCACACCTTTCAGTGTGAGCTCCTCGCCGCTGTATGCGAAATCTATGCCGTCCATTACAAGGTGGTGGATATTATGGCCCCCTGGATACAATTAAAGAGTTGGAATATACATCCAACTAACCTATTTAACCCCCACGCTCAGGTATAGGGTCGTATGATGTTCGAATGGGTTGGATGGATAAGCCAACTTTAATAATCGGGAAGTGGGTGACAGACCGATCAAGACATGCCCCAGAATATGGAACCCCAAACAGCTTCTTCCGAGGACCGGAACGACGACATAGTCACCGTCAGGGACCTCGTCGTCAGGTTCGGAGACTTCACGGCCGTGGACGGCATCTCCTTCGAGGTCCGCCGCGGGGAGATATTCGGATTCCTGGGACCCAACGGTGCCGGGAAGACGACCACCATCCGCACGATCACCACCATCCAGAGGTCCACATCAGGTTCGGTGATAATAGACGGCCATGACATCAGGGACGATTACCTGGAGGCCAGGAAGAGGATCGGCATTGCACAGCAGCACATCAGCCTCGACAAGGACCTGACCGTCCGTCAGAACCTGAAGCAGCACGCCCTCCTCCACAAGATCCCCAAGGCACAGCTGAAGGAGAAGGTGGAGTCCACCGCATCCATCCTGGAGCTCGGTGATTACATGGAGAGGAAGGTGGAGAGCCTCTCCGGAGGGTGGAAGAGGAAGACGTCGATCATCGCATCCATCATCCACGACCCCACCGTCCTGTTCCTGGACGAGCCCACCGCGGGACTGGACACCCGTTCCCGTCACATGCTGTGGGACCTGGTCCGCATGCTGAACCACAAGGGGACAACCATATTCCTCACCACTCACTACATCGAGGAGGCCGAGTCCCTGTGCGACAGGGTGGCCATCATCAATCATGGTGAGATCGTGGCGATCGGCACAGTGGATGAGCTGAGGGCGCTGATCGGGAACGTTGCCGTGGAGTACACGGACGATGCCGGGAAGTTGAGGATAACGTACTTCCCATCAAGGGACAGGGCGAAGGAGTACACGGAGACCCTCGGGGAGGTGTACTTCAACGTGCGCAGGACCTCGTTGGAGGATGTGTTCCTGGAGCTCACCGGTGAATCCAGGGGGAAGTTGGCATGAACAATCCGTTGTCGATATTGGATGAGACCTACCGTGTGGCCTGGGGCGACCTGGTCTACATGAAGGAGAACCTGCCGGAGGTGCTGATCACCGGGCTGGTGGGTCCGTTGCTGTACCTGCTCGCCTTCGGTTACGGTCTCGGGAGCGGTATGTCATCAGGTAGCGGGGCGTACCTGGAGTTCATCATCCCCGGTATCATCGCATTGTCCACCCTGTCATGTACGTTCAGCACCGTGGCCATGAAGGTCCTGGTGCAGAGACTGTTCTACATGAGCTTCGACGAGCTTCTTCTGTGTCCCGTGCACATATCATCGGTGATATTGGGGAAGACACTGTCGGGGGTCATCAGGGCGCTGATGAGCTGCACCATCATCATGGTGGTGGGGCATATCATCTCGCCCGGTGTGGCCATCGAGCCGTTGGTGTTCGTGGTGATATTCATCGCCGGACTGACGTTCTCGCTGTTCGGACTGCTTGCGGGTATGCTGACCAACAAGACGCAGAAACTGTCCCTGTTCACCAGCATCGTGATCGTTCCGATGACGTTCCTCTGCGGTACGTTGTTCAACGTTTCCGCACTGCCCGATGCGGCCGCGTATGTGATCTATCTGCTCCCTCTGACCCATGTGAGTCAGCTGATGAGGGGCATAATGCTGGACACCGGGATCCCGTTGGATTCCGTCATCATATTGTTGGCGTATGCTGCGGTGTTCTTCACCGCCTGCTACTACCTGATCAAGACGAACAGGTGCTGAGAAACAGGACCCGGGGTCGGTCGGCTCCGGGTCATTTTAACTTCCTAATATTGTCGTCTTGTCCCGATAGGATTCAGACATTTTTATTGTGCATTTTATACTGCATTTAATATGCATTCATACTGCATTCCGAGTGTATTCTTCAATTGCGATATTTCATATCTTTCAATAGTAACTGTATAGAGTAACTATCAGAAGTAACCTATGTTATCTATAAGAATAATTGGATATTGGAGTTTATCTAAGGGCTTGATGATCAGGATTATGCCTGGTTTCGGCTTTGGTAGAGTTAATATCCATCATACACGGTGATTGATGGATATAAGGTATGAATGATTATACTTAGTAATATCCTTGGATGTATATACATATTTATTGTGCATTTTATACTGCATTTAATATGCATCTTATCGAAGAAATATCAGATTATTTCAAAGGGTTGCATTATCGAAATTTAAAAACGATCAGTAGTAATGGTATTCTTATGGATGCAATCATTCGTATTTATCAATCAGTGAGTGGTTGCAGTATTGTGTCTTTGGAAGATCAAGATGAGGAGTGGAAGGAGATTTGGAAGGCTGAGTACCTTAAAACGGTCAGTGCTTTTCATAATACCGAAGGTGGGAGATTCATCATCGGTCGTCGTGATGATGGCGTATTTGTCGGTGTCGAGAATATAAAAGGCACTCTGAAGTCAATCTCTGATTCAATTCAAAATGTTCTGGGGATCAAAGCACAGGTGCGTTCGGAGGTTTTCGATGACGATGTCATTTGTATCGTTATCGATGTTCCTAGAGGGAGGTCTAAAATTGACTACAATGGGCAGTTTTACAAACGTGTGGGCAATACTACTCATCTGATAAGGCATGATGAGCTGAAAGACATCATCGCTGATGAACGTGGATTATTCTGGATGGATGAATCCAGTGGTCTGTACCCAGACTCTCTGTCGGCGGATGCTTTCACGCGTTTTATCGGAATGGGTGTAGGTGTGAATAGAATACCTAAGGACATCGACCCATCGGATATTGAAGGTATTCTCAATCGTTATGGATTGTTATGCGAGGATGGAACGGTGACTATCGCAGGGGCGTTGTTGTTCTCGGAACGTCCGCGTAAGCTCAATCGCGGAGCATCATTGAAGATCGGCGAATTCGACGAGAAAGGGGTCCTCAGAAGGGAAGACATCCTTGATGCTCCCTTGGTTCTTCTCCCCGATCTGGCTGTGGACACTCTGTTCGAGAAGTTTGTTCCACCAAGATTCACGTATGAGGGGGTATTCCGTAAGCTTGTGTATCCCTATCCAAGGGATGGTATCAGAGAGTTGATTGTTAATGCGGTTGTCCATATGGATTATCATTCTAGGGCACCTGTGGCTGTTTCAGTTCACCCTGATCATCTTGAGATATTCGGAGTCGGAGGTCTTCCTGATGGTTGGACGGTTGAGACGTTGGTGGGGAAGCACAAATCCGTTCCCCGTAATCAGACCCTTGCCGATGTGTTCCACGATGCGGGATATGTGGAGAATTGGGCCCAGGGGATTGGAAGAGTCATGGAATCATGCAGGGTCAATGGCAATCCTCCTCCTAACTTCGTTATTGTGTTTGATGGGTTATCCGCTACGGTCACATCATCCGCCATGTGTGATGGTCAACCGGTTGAATCATCTGTTATTCATCAAAAACAGATGATCGATGATTTCACTCCGACCGATAATCAGAGACTCATCTTGGACATCGTAGCATCCGATCCGTCCACAACCCAGAAGAACATCTCGGAGAGGACAGGGTTGGCACCGAGGACGGTTGCACTCAATCTCTCCAAGTTGGTGGATGCAGGTGTCATCTGCAGAGAAGGCAGTAGGAAAAAAGGAGTTTGGCGGATCATTCGTCGAATATGATCCATCACCGTCTCCTGCGGATCGGGGTCTGGAGATTCTATTGAGATTCCACTGCAACCTGCAGTAGATTCTCATTAGGATTCCCGGCATCATCCATGGAATGTCCGCGTGGTCGTCGATATCACCGTATCCTATTCGTTTCAGATCGGACAAGGTGGGGAGCGGTCGAAGTCATCACCCATGAGAAATCACAGATGATGGAAGAACTACTCAAAGAATCAGATAATAGAAGGAATGAGTGCAGCCGCCGGGATTCGAACCCGGGCAATGAGCTTGGAAGGCTCAGATCCTAACCAGCTAGATCACAGCTGCACTAAAACTCCTTTAACTCACCGTTGTATATATAACTTTCTGTGGTTGAATGAATCATCCAACATTGCTGGACAACCTTATTAGCACACCGACCGATACCACGGTCATGGCAGACCGTCCAGTGTTCCAGAGCAAGACAGAATCCCGTCTGTGGAGGCGCATCCGCGGCGAGGGGATGCACGGAAAGATGGATTCTCTGAGGGGAGGACTGGACGTCACCATAGATTCGATATTATCCACCGATGGCAGCGTCCATCCCGCCATACTTGTGGCGGCCATGGACGCACTGGCCTCCAGGGGTCCCGTTGACAAGGGGGTCCTGTCGGACCTGGTGGGGAAGGCCCGTTCCCAGGACTGCATGCCATCGGTCCGTGCCGCCGGGATAATGCTCAGACAGCATGATTCCAAGACCGCCGCCGAGCTCCTCTCCGCATCATCACGTTCCATGGATGTGTTCAACAGGTCCCTCATGGCGGCGGAGATCCACATCGCCGAGGGTGACAGGGTCCGTGCCAGGGAGGAGGCCGTACGCGCATACTGCATCGACCCCTCCGACGACAGGGTCTACACCGTGCTCATGGACGTGGACCCCGAAGGGGGATGGGGCGAGAGGCAGAACATACAGAGGATCCTCTCCGGTGAGAGGCCGGAGAACTCCGCAGGCACCGGACGCCTCCAGGAGCTGTACTCCGTGTACTACGAATGGTTCAGAGGCAGCCATGATGTGGCGACATCCCGTCTGATATCCTCGGAACATCACCGTTCCGGCGATCCGGAGTTCCTCCTGGCGTCGGCACGCATCTCGGTGGACGAGAGGGATTGGCGCTCCGCATGCATGGTGTACGACCAGATGGTGGGATCATCGCCGGAGTTCGTCCTGAGGGAGGCCGCGTCCGCCCATCTGGAGTACGGTGATATGGCCGGTGCGTTGGCGATACTCTCCACGGCGGACCGCACGTTCCCCGGCACCATGAGGCTGCTGATCAGGGCGTACGCGGAGTCCGGTGAAAGGGGAGAGATGATGGACTGCATCCGTGCGTTCCTGGACAGCGGTTCCTCCACCTTCGACGACCATGCGGACATGGTGGGGATGCTGATCTCCGAGGGGATGATGTCCGAGGCACACTCCATATTGGAGAGACTGTCATCGGTGTATCCGCGGGACCCCTACGTCCTGACCCTGATGTCCAGGTACCTGGAGGCGGATGGCGATCTCCAGGGTGCCATGACCGCCGCGGTCAAGGCGGTGTACGCCGACCAGGGGAACATAGGTGCGAGGGTCCAGAGGGCCAGGATGTACCATATCACCGGGCAGGACGACACCGCATCGAAGGAGTGTTCGAACATCCTGGGACGGGATCCCGGGAACACCGATGCCATGTCCCTGTCCAGGGACATACTGTTCTCCAAGGGGGACATCGGCGGTGCGGAGGAGATGTGCAGGCGTCTGATGGACATCGACCACGGTGATACCGATTCGATGATGGTCCTCGCACGCTGTCTCTCCGCATCCGGGAACGGCCCCGGGGCATCTGAGATGTTGGACAGGTGCATGAGGGCAGATCCGGACCGGGGGAACGCCCTCCGGTGCGTGGGGGCGATGATGGAGCTCGGTCTCCACAGGGATGCTGTGTCCGCCTGCAGGGACCTGGCCAAGAGGTTCCCGGATGACGGTGATGTCCTCCGCCTGAAGGGGAATGCGGAGTACTCCGCAGGGGAGTACCTGGCGGCATCCGTGTCATATGCCTCCGCTGTCGCCGCATCACCGTACGATCCCGTCCTATGGCATTCCAAGGGGATGGCCGATGAGGCCAGAGGGGACATGGTGTCCGCCGAGACCGCATACGAGAGGGCGTTGCATCTGGATCCATCCGATCCCGGGAACTGGATCTCCATCTCGGTGGTGCAGGAGTCGAAGGGGGATATGCACGGTTGCGTGGCATCCCTGAACATGGCCATCAGGTTGGACCCCGGCTCCGTCCACCCGTTGGTGAGGAAGGCGTCCATAGTGAACGGGCAGTCCCGTTACGGTGAGGCCATGCACCTCATGGACCTGGCATCCGCGATGTCGGGGGACGGTGATGTCGAGAGGGAGAGGATGTCCATGCAGATCTCCTCCGGACACATCGAGGATGCGGTCGTCACGGGGGAGGGGATCATGTCCCGCGGAGGGGATGCCTCCGATGCGTTGCGTCTGTGTCGTTGCCATCTCCGTCTGGGGAGGTATGCTGATGCGGTCAGGGTGGCGGATTCGGTGCTCTCCGACCGTCCTGATGACAAGATGCTCCTGGCGGTGAAGGCCGAGGCACAGGCCTCCATGGGAGGGGAGAGGGATGCCATGGACACCTGTAGGCAGATGTCCGATGCCCATCCGGACGATCCCGGGGTCAGGCTGTCCACCGCCGATGTGTACCGTGCCGCAGGGAGGGAGACCCTGGCCAACACCATCTACACGGAGTTGGAGGACATCCCGGGGGTGGA
Source organism: uncultured Methanomassiliicoccales archaeon (assembly GCA_964634095.1). GTDB lineage: Archaea > Thermoplasmatota > Thermoplasmata > Methanomassiliicoccales > Methanomethylophilaceae > Methanoprimaticola. The sequence goes on from CAZWKY010000008.1 coordinate 28,951, forward strand.
TGCGGAGGCATCCGCAAGGAAACTTGGTCGTACGATAGATTCCGATGAGGATGCACGCTCCCTGTACGGGATGGCCGTGTCGTTGCTGTCCGCGGGAGAGGTGAAGGGTGCGATCAACACCATCGACAGGGCGATAGCCCTGGATCCGGAGAACCCAGACCACCTGTGTCTGAAGGCCAGGGCGGTCCTGAGGTCCGGTGATGCGGAGGGTGCGGCGGTGATTGCCAACTCCGCCCTGAGGTCCGACCCCGACAATCCGGAGCTGCACGAGGTGCTGGGCGACATCAGGACCGCCACTGGTGACCATCGCGGTGCGTTGCAGGAGTACGATGCCGCCATAAGGTACGGAAGGGACTCTCCAGCACTGTTCGTGAAGCGCGGTGATGTCCAGGAGCACATCGGGAACCACGACCGTGCCATCGAGAACTATTCGACAGCGGTCTCCAAGGACCCGTCCGACATGGACACCGCCGGGAAGCTGGTCCTGTCGATGATGTCCCGCGGGGATACGGTCGGTGCGGACCGTTACATCTCCGTCATGGAGGAACACGATCCATCCTCTCCACGCACCATCGTCCTGAGGGCCGAACTCGAGGGTGAGCGCAGGGACGATGAGGCGATCATGTCGGCGTACAACCGCTTCACCTCATGTGTCAATCCGGGTGCCGACCTCACCGTGAGGATGGTCAAGGTCCTGGAGGGCAGCGGTCACAGGGACGAGGCAAGGGTGCTGATGGGTGCAAGGCCCAAGGCCCCCGATACGGACAGGTCCGTGAAGAGGTATGCGGAGAAGGCCATGCGCAGGGCGGTGGCCACCAAGACCCCCTTGGACGACCCCGACCTCCTGATGTCGCTGGGCCTCGAACCGTCCATGTCCGCCATGGTGTCCGATTATCTGCTCGACATAGAGGAGTACGGACACATCGATGTCGGCAGCGAGGAGTTCCGCAGGATGGAGGCCCTGTCCCACGATGTGATAATGAGGATCGGTTGGAGGGAGTTGGAGTCCGAACCCCATCTCCCGTTGGAGAGGGTGTTCGTCTCCGGTAACTTCAGGGATGCGGACGACGCCAAGGTGCTCGTCGCATACGTGTTCAGGGTGATGCACTGCGATGTGGGCAGGAGGGCGGACCCACGCATAGAGGGGATGTCCATGCGCCTCCCCAAGGGCATGGGGCTCTACGACATAATGTCCCAATGCGGGATCGGTGTCTACGAGGCCAGGCAGGTTCAGTCACTGATAATCTGATCAGTAGTCGCGCATCTCGGACTTCATGAACTCCCTGAGGAGACATGTGGCGTAGTTGCCCTTGGGCAGCGAGAATCTGAGGGTGTATCCGTCATCCTCCATGCCGAACCTGAGGTCCTTCATGGGGCAGACGATCTCCCTCCTGCTTCCCTTGGATGTGCATCTGGGGAGTCCGGGGATGACGAAGTCCTCCTGTTGGAGCCTCTGTTCCTCTATGACCTTCCTCTCGATATCACCCATCTCACCCTCGGCGAGCTGTCCCTCGCATCCGAAGAGGGTGATGGTGACGAACGCCCTTCCCGCACGGACCTGCCTTGTCACCAGGTCTATGTTCTTGGCGGTCGTCAGTATGGTCTTGTCATGGTCAGGGATGCCGTTGGCATCGGTGGGTATCACCAGGTCCCCAACCACGGGCATGTTGAGGGGGAGTCCCGCATCCATCCTCCTGCTGAGCATCTCGTTGAAGAGGTATGACTGGTAGGCGTGGACGAACATCATCTGGAGGTTGTTGGGCAGGATCGACACGGCCCCGATCCAATCATCGGGGTTGTTGGCCAGGACCCCGGCCATCATCTTCTCGTAGCTCATCCTCTCGGGGATCCCGTTCATCATCGGGCCCCAGTCCTCGCACCCCTCCAGTTCCCTTCTCTTCTCCTGGAGTTCCGGTTCCTCCTCGGGGGTGGTGAACGATATGTATGTCCTTACAGCGCCCTCGATGTCGCCCCTGACCAGCCTCTCGCCCACCAGGTGTGTGACGGGTCTGACGACCCCGAACCTCTGGACGCCGAAGTAGTTGGGGAACCCTCCGGTCCTCCTTATGGTGGCGACGTTCTCCTCCAACACGGACGGTATGTCCTGGAGGGGCATGGTGCAGTCCCTGACGCGTATCTCGAACTCGTTGCCGATGAGGTCCCCGATCTGGATCCCGCGGCTCCCTCTGTAGGGATCGGTGATCTCGACGTCCTTCAGGGACACCTTCTCGAGGAGGTCGGGTGTTCCGTAGACGGACATGAGCTGGGATGTGACCGCTCTCTTGTCCTTGGTGCCGGCGAATCCGATCCTGTCCCTGGAGATGCCCATGCTGCGGGACATCATCCTGACGAGCCTGTTGGTCTCCCAGTTGCGGCAGGTGACCTTGGCGATGGTGTAGTCGCCGTTCTCCTTGGCGCGGGGCGGGTCGGAGATCTCCCTGACCACGAAATCCTCGGGTTCGGTCTTCAGATGTCCTCCGGTCCCGTCGGTGTCGCACAGGTAGTTGTGCATCCCGATGCCGGTCTCGGCCGTCTCGCACCTTCTGTACAAGGTATTCACTCTTTGATGCCGGAGTAGTAGTCTGCCACTGCCGCGGATGCCTTGGTGAGTGCCGCGACGGGGTCCCCGTTCTTGACCTGGACGAAAAGCTGTCTGTCCTCGAGCTCGGGGTGCTTGTCGATGTACCTGACGAGTTCCACATCACCGTCGTCATAGAGTGCCTTCATGAGGGGTGTGATGAGTGTCAGGTTCGCATCCTTGAATGCGATGGTGACTGTGTTCTCAGTCTTGTCGACAAGGTAGGTCTTCATGGTTCAGGCTATGGTGTCTTTATAATAAAAGTTGTGGAGATGGTTGATGGTCTACATAAATATATGTAACATTTGTAACAAATGATCATTCCGGCGGTGGGAACGGTGATGTGAAGGTGTGGGGTCGGGCGATTGACCTGTTCCCCTGTGGACATCCGTTCTGGGAATCCCTCTCGGAGGTGAAAAATCGCCAAAAGATAGAGAGGACCAGAGTGCATCCATCGCAAAGTTCGCCCTGGTCCTTGAATTTGTTCGGCTACTGGTCGAACTCATTCTTTAAACATCTTAGGCCACTTCGGTGGCCGTTTTGTTCGATTCATACACCGTCTTCCATCTATAAAAATGCATATGTTGTGTGAACCACGAAGTCGTAAGGTCGGGCATCCATCACGTCTGGTAGAATATCGAATCGTCCGCAGGTTCGAACCAGGGTTCGGTGCCGTTCAGTTTCCCTCTGTACTCTTCGTTGATGAGTTCATTCATGAACGCCGCACAGAACAACGGGAAGTGTTCGATTTCGTTCTCATCGATTCTAATGTTGCCATCTTCCAGGAGTATTCTGCGATCTATCTTGAAGAAATCATTGACCTTGGATAGTGATGCAGTGTTCCTACTTTTACCTGATTTGACTTCTATGGCCGTTAAATCGCACCCGAGTTCTGTGACGAAGTCTAATTCCATCTGACCTTTTCCGCCGGTTTTTCTGTAGAATCTTGGTTTTGTTCCGCATTTCATCATACATTCCGCAATCTCATTCTCCATGAGTGCTCCTTGGTTGTAATTATCCTTCTTGCTGATTATCGCCAATCTGGCCTGGTTTCCGTATAAAAATGTAAGCATTCCCGTATCTGACAGATATACTTTGAAGAGACGATCATCTACAAAGGCTTCCAGGGGGTTTGCAGGTTGGGTGACCCCTCTGCAGAAGTTCCCCACTCCTGAGAATTCTATCCATAGTAGGTTTTCTGCATACTTCTCGGATGATGCACGTGATTCTGCATCATCATCTATGCGTGAGAACATGAATTTCTTATTGGTGTCTGCCAGCTGTTTGCTGATTGATCTGAAGCATGCTAGAGTTTTGGTGCTTTCTCTAGAACTGTTGTAGCGGTTGATGTCGCCTACAATCGTATTGACAATCTCATTCATCACTTCTTCTGTATCAAGGGGATTCATGCGGACGATGTATTTGTCGACACATTCAGGCATGCCTCCGACTACCATGAATTCCCTAAATTTCAACATAAGATTGTTTAGCATTGCATCATTGAACGGTTCTTTTTTGCCTATGTGTTCTTTGATGGATTCCGTAATAGTCTTATCCAATCCGAGGGCCCATAGGAATTCTTCAAAATCAAGGCCGTACATGGTAATCTGCTCTTCGTATCCCACAGGAAGGAGCGGAGGGAGTTCGCCTTTCTTTTCATATTCTCTTTTGTACAGTCTTGAATCTTCAACACCGAGAAGGGATCCCGATGCAATCACATCATAGCGTCCATCGATAGTGAAGCTCTTAAGGGATGCACGAGCCCGAGGGCAATCTTGAATCTCATCGAAGAAGAGGAGGGTTTCGCCAGGGCGGATGTCCTTACGATTCAGAATGAGACTGAGATTCGCGATGACAGTGTTTACATCTAGGTTCGATTCGAATGCGGAGTGGATCCGTCTGTCTTCATGGAAGTTGATCTCGACGATGTTCTTGTAATGATCTTCAGCGAATGCTTTGACGATGAACGTTTTGCCTGTTTGCCGTTGTCCTTTAATGAGGAGGCATTTGTGTTTACGTTTCTTCCACTCTACGAGTTTATCATATACCTTCCTCTTGAGCATACATTATCCAAAGTGTTGCCCAGTATTTGATGATTCTGACAAATACAGATTTTAAATGATAAAAAATCGGATAAATCCAGATATTTAAAAATACAATATCTGAAAAATCCAGTTATATTGTTACAAATAATCTGATGAATCCAGATATCATCGAATGAAAAAACTGAACAATCCAGAGCATGCATCACTCCGACAGTCCGTCGGAGTCGTGGGCCTGCATCCCGTACATGTCGATGATCTCGGCGTATGTGGTGCACTGCTCCGCCGTCTTGTCATCCCTGACGCGTCCGGTGAACCTGGGGAACCTGATGCCGAGTCCCGAACCCTCCTTGATGACGTCCTTGGCCACGGTGTGGACCGGACTCAGGGTGATCTCCGCCGCCACAACCTCCAGGACGACGTTGGGTTCGAACCATATGTCCGGGGTCATCTCCGCATCGAGGATGGCCGGTTTCGTCTCCGTCCTGGTGTCGTCCAGGAGTGCCGGCATGGCGTCCAGGAAGGCATCGTCGAATCCCGTCCCGAGTTTGCAGACGGTCCCGAACCTCCCCGTGTCCGGGTCGAAGGCGGCCATCAGTAGTGCCCCGTACCTCCCCGCCCTCTTGCCCATGCCGTAGAACGCTCCCACAACGGCCAGGTCGAAGGAGTCGGTGAGTGCCTGCTGGTAGTCCTTCTTGTACTTGATCCACAGGAAACCCCTGGATCCCGCGCGGTAGACTGAGTTGTCGGCGATGGACTTGGCCATGATCCCCTCGCATCTGGAGCCGATGGCGCTGGAGAAGAACTCCTCCCCCTCCTCGGGGGACGACACGACCTTCATGGTGGTGGTCTGGATGACCTCCCCGATGATGAACGACTCCTCCAGGATCCTCCTGCGCTCGAGGTATGGGGTTTCGGTGAGGTCCCTTCCGTCCAGATAGAGGATGTCGAACATGAATATCCTCACCGGGACCTTCTCGATGGCGGATTCCATGTCGTTCTTCCTACGCCTGTGGGTGACGTTCTGGAAGGGGAGCATGAACCCCGTCTCGGGATCCACGGCGACGCATTCGCCCTCGATGATGGCCTCCTGTCCCCTGAACCTGCTGCGGAGGAGGCGTGCGATGTCCGGGAAGTTGTTCGTCAGGTCCTCCAACCTTCTGGAGAACAACCTGACCTCATCCTTCCCGATGTGTGCCTGGACCCTGATCCCGTCGTATTTGTACTCGATGGCGCATTTGCCACCCATCCTCTCCACTATCTCCGATACCGATGGGAGGCGTTCGGCGAGCATCACCTTGACCGGGTTGCCGACGGAGACGCCAATCCTCCCGATCGCATCCATGCCGCCTGTGGCGATGGTCTCGGCTATGAGTCCGATGTCGCATGTGACGTTGAAGGCCCTCTCGATGGCGGGGCGGTCCTCCTTGGACGCGAAGGCCTCTCCCAGTGCATCGAGGATGGTCATGTCCCCGGCACCGATCCTCATCCTGCCGGTGACCAGCCTGCAGATGTAACGTGCACCCTTGGGGGAGGTCATCTTGAGTATCTCGATCAGGTCGTCCTTCTTGTTGTCCTGTCCCGAGTCGGTCTCCATCTTCCTGAGGATCCTGACGACCTCGGAGATGGGCATGTCCTTCTCACCGTCGTCGGCATCGTCGCCGAAGGAGAAGAGGTCCTTCTGGATCTTCCTCCCCAGGACCTGTTCGGCCACCTGCCCCGGGTCGCCGGTCTTGATCCACAGGTCGTTGACCTTCTTCTTGGAGTATCCGGATTGTTTCTCAAGGGCGTCCAGGACCAGTCTGTCGGACATCCCGAACACTCCCGGTACGAAATCCGGGTGGACCTTCCCCTGGCAGAGGTAGACCACGTCCCTGATCTCGGATGTGTCCACGGTGCGGAGGAAATCCGCGAGGATGGTGGTCATCTCGAGACGGCTGCTTGTGGATTCGAGTCTTTCGAATGTCTCCGCCAGGTCGGAATAGAGCATGTCCAGGGGGAAGCGGACCGGATGTAAAAGTCTTGTCGGGGTGGTGGGGAGGTGGGTATGGATGTATCTGATATTGGATTTAAGACTGTGATTTATATAAGTATTTGAGAAGGTTTTAAAAACAGGGATGACGATGTGGAAACATCGAGGTACCAGCCCATGGTGGTGGGCTGGCTAAGAGGTTTGATCACCGTTCGAACTTCAGTTCGATGGTGACAACCATCAGGGAAATCCTGATTAGGACCTCCCTCAAGGTAGGTACCATGCACTTACCTTCTGTACGGGGTCTTTAGCATTCCCCCGTACAGGTATCCTGATGTTCTGCAAGTATATCAGATACATGTACGTATCAGTGACTCGTAACCAGATACGGTGATGTCAGAAACCATCTAGTCTGAGCTGGTTCCTCCTCAGGATGTCCGACCTCCCCCTGCTGAGGTCGTCGCTGAGCTTCTCCAGCTTCTGTCTCATGGCCTGTTCCTTCTGGGCACTTGAGCGGTCGGAGACCTCGTCCATGGTGCCCCTGGCGATGAGGACGTAGACCTCACCGTCGTTCTTCCTCCCGGTGCGTCCTCTCCTCTGGATGGTCCTGATCTCCGACGGGACCGGTTCGTAGAACACGACCGCATCGGTGCTGGAGATGTCCAACCCCTCCTCCCCGACGGATGTCGAGACGACCACGTTGAAATCACCGTTCCTGAAGGATTCCAGGAGGGCGATCTGCTCCCTCTGTTTGAGGCCGCCGTTGGCCTGTCCGATGAGCTTGGCCACCTTCGCGCCGGGGATGTTCTCCAGTTTGGATGCCAGGAGCTCGCAGGTCTCTCTGAACTGGGCGAAGACCATGACCTTGGACCCGTTGCCCTCGGAGATGGTCCTGCTGACGATGCCCATGACCCTGGGGATCTTCGGATGTTCCGTGTTGGTGCGGTCCACTATGGTCCTCATCCCGATGTACTCCGGACGGTTGAGGATCTCCCTGGCGCCCTTTCCCCCTCTGGCGGCCTTGGATTCGGATTCGATCTTGTCGAGGTAGGACCTGAGTGCGCTCATGCTCTGGGTCTCGGCCAGATTGATGGCGTGGAGGACCTTGATGCAGATCGCCTGGACGGTGAGCCCCCTGAAGACTATGGCCGTCTTCTCCCCACGGGAGAGTCTGGCCTGGAGGCTCTGTCCTATGGCGAGGAAGTGCTTGGTGGAGGGTGGTCTGTCGGGGTTCATGAGCTTCAGGCTCACCAGTTCCGACACATAGTGGTCCAGCATCGCCTTCATCAGGGCTATGACGTCCACCAGGTCCTGGGGGAGGTTCACCTCCACCCTGTTCACGTATGTGTCGTATACATAGGGGGATACGTCGGGGTCGTCGTCGGACCTGATGTCTATGCGCCTGAGGTCCAGGTTCATGCAGACCTCCTCGATCTTGGAGGTGTCGCTCCCGGGGGATGCGGTCATTCCGATGATCCGGATGCCCTTGTGGCAGAATGCGGCCACCCTGACGTAGGCGTAGTTCCCCACGGCCTTGTGTGCCTCGTCGAATATGACTAATGAGAATTGGTCCAGGTTGTACCTTCCGGCCTCCAGGTCGTTGGCGACCGATTGGGGTGTGGATATGATGACATCGGCGGAGGACATCATCTCCGCCCTCTTGGGAGGGGTCATGTTGCCGGTCATCATCCCCACCTCCGCATCCAGGAGGAACGCCTCCAGGGTGGATTGGTGCTGTCCCACCAGGGGTTTGGTGGGTGCTAGGATGAGGGCCTTGCCCGAGGACAGCTTCTCGGCTATGATCTGGAGTGCGACGATGGTCTTCCCAAGTCCCGTGGGGAGGATCACCAGGGTGTTGCGGTCCAGGCAACCCTGTGCCATCCTCACCTGGTATCTGCGCTCCTCGACGCTGTCGGGTCTGATACGGGGATGGGAGATGTAGTTCATCGTTCGGTGGTGGAAAAAGGGTAATGGGGCGGGGACGATCCCCGCCGATGATCGTGTTTTCGCTTAGTGGCATCCGCCGCCGCAGGAGGCGCATCCGTTGAAGTTGGGGTTGCGGATGGTGAGTCCGGTTCCGAAGTTGGGGTCGTCGATGAACTCGATGACGCACTCGTCCAGGGCCTCCTTGGTCTCGTCGTCGTAGAACATCTCGAATCCGGTTGCGGACTTGTCGACGTTCTCTCCGTCTGCGGCCTTCTCCTGGAAGGACATTCCGAACTGGGGTCCGGAGCATGCGAAACCGGAAAGGTAGATCTTGATGCCGTATCCGACCTTCTGGTTCTTCTCCAGCAGGTCGTTGATGAACTTCTCCGCATCGGGGGTGATTGTAACCATTGTTATCATGCCCGTATTCCTGGTATCAGTCTTAAACGCATCGGCGTTAACATCGGTGGCGCGGAGGTTCCTCCGTGTCGATACCGAAGTTCTCGGCGTACTTCCTGAGCGCGTAGGACTGGGCGCGGGTGTATGCCATCATGGAACCGATCATGATGCTCTCGATGACCTCGTCCCTGGTGGCACCGGCGTCGATGGCGTGCCTCATCTGCACATCCACACAGTGCTCCCCGCCGATGGCGGTGGCGGCCGATACCGCGCAGAGGTATCTCGTCTTCCTGTCCAGTTCACCGTCCCCTTCGAGTACGGCGCGGGACATGGTGGCCGACGGTACGAACAGGTCCGGTCTGGTGCTCAGGACCTGGTTGACCACGGGGATGAAGCCGTACGCCCTCTCTGTCGCCCTCAATATCCTGTCTGTCTTCTCGCGGAGTGCGGGGTCCTCTTCCATGGTGTCCGTGTAGGGTGTTCATCGGTGATAATCCCGAGTGTTAGTATGACCGCACGGTACCCCCTTTATCTTCCCGATGCGGAGTAGGATGGTCTGCGCTTGGAAACGGCGCAGGAGAAAGAAAGCAGATGGAGATGAGCAACGAGGTCCTCACAGGGATCTTCACAGATGTTGGAAAGGAATACGGGTTCGACTCCGCCGACTCGGAGTTCGTGGCCTTCCGTGACTTCGTGTGACGGGGTGAAGCCGATGCGGGGATTGCCTGTAGAGGTCGGTCCGGCCGTCCGGACCGTTCCCGCCCCGACGTGCATCACCGGTGACGGGGTGTGCGGAGCTCGGGGATATCAGGGGGATGGATCGGGGAGAAATTGTGACGTCCACGGTCACGGTCTGTCCATGATCCATCACCCGAAGGGATGGTGTGCTATGGCGAGTGTAAGCGAACCGTCTGAGAGGGTCGTTGGGAAAGCCGGGTGGTGTCCCGAATATGAGGATGTCATCCGCACCGATGAGGTGCAGGGGAGGGACGAGGGGTTGGAGTCCCCCGAGTCGGACGGTCATGTCTCCCCCGGCCTGTTGACGGCGCCTAAGGCACAAGCGTCCCCGCATCGGAACCCGGTAAGCCCGACGGATCCCATCATCACAGAGGCTGATGATGGAGGGTCGATCGCGAGAGAGACTACCGTCCGGCGGGTAGAGGATGGGGCAGGAAGCGAAGGCCTCCCTGTAACGGGGAGGATAGGTACCATGTACCGTCCCGAAAGGGAGCCCACTTGCCCCAGGTCGGATGCGGCGGAGAAGGGTATGGAGAATGCGGACGGGGTCCGGTCATCTGTCGATACGCGTTGCTGCGCGACGGCGATCGGATGTGTCCCCACCCCCGGTGAAGGATGGGATTCCATCGACTGGGAGAGGGCGGAGACGGATGTCCGCAGGGTCCAGGCCCGTATCGTCAAGGCCGCAAGGAACGGAAGTACGAGGACGATGCAGAGGCTCATGCGTACGGTGATGTCATCGTACCACGGGAGATGCATGGCGGTGAGGACCGTGGCCTCCAACCTCTGGGGGGATGTCCCCGGGGAGGACGGGGCGGTGTGGTCCACATCCGAGGATATGGGTCGTGCCGCGGAGGACCTGTCCGACCCGTCCCTCACGGGACGGACGGTCAGACGTTCGGTCCATCACGGCACCGGGGTCGGTGTGACCCGTGTCCCGACCATGCACGACCGCGCGGTGCAGGAACTGTATGCCATGGCACTGCGTCCGGTGATGGAGGCGTTTGCGGATCCGCATTCGTTCGGGTTCAGGGAGGGGAGATGCGTCCGTGATGCGACCGCATCGCTCTCCGGGTTCCTGAAGGGGTGCGGTCCCCGTGCGGAGGTCATCGTGATGCGCATCGGGTCCTCGGACGACGGAAGGGTGTCGGGGTGGCTGTCCCGGAACCGGGGGTTGGACCCGAAGATGCTGGAGCAATCTGCATCCAAGGGTCAGCTCTTCGGAAGGACGCTGTTCCCCCACACCCCGGGTGCCGTTGCGGTGGGAGGGACATCACCGGTGCTGGCCAACATGGCGTTGGACGGCATGGAGGACATGCTCTCGTCATACGGCACAAAGATGGTCAGATACGCGGATGTGGTCACGGCGGTCGTGGACGGTTCATTCCCGTCCGTCGCCGTTACGGATGCACTGAAGTGGTTCCTACATGATAGGGGGCTGTGTCTTAAGGAGTATGAGATACTACGTCCTAAGGACGGGTTCGACTTCCTCGGATTCAGCTTCCGCCTGATGAGGGACAGACTCACGGTGGGGCCGTCCGACGGGTCGGTGGAGGCGGTGTGCACGGAGATCAGGACGATCGCCAGGCGCTCCGCCGCATCCACACAGGGGGACCTGATACTGCGTATCAACCGCGTCATAGACGGATGGAGCACATATTGCGGATCGGTGTCGCATAGGACGGCATCCCGCAGGATTGACCATTACGTGCACCAGACGTTGGGACGCTGGGCATCCAGGAGGCATCCCCAGAAGGGGGCCTGCTGGGTGAGGGACAGGTACTGGCGCGAGACCCGGAGGGGCAGGGAGTTCACCGATGGCGAACACATCCTCTCCAGGGCGACCGACACCAAGTGCCACCCCCACACACCCGTCCGCATGTGGTCGGACCCGTACTCCGACCCATGGTACTTCCGTGAGAGGAAGGGGATGACCGCAGGGTCCACCGATACGGAATGGACCCTGTTCGGTCTCCCTCAGGCGACCGCCCCGAGGGACGGGGTGGCATCCGGCCCGAGCCGTATGCGGTGAAAGCCGCACGTACGGTTCCCAGAAGAGGGCCCCCGGGAGACCGGGGGACCTTATTCGACAAGATGAGATGGCGCAGATCGTACAGATGGATCGAGTTCAGCGTGTCAGACTACCTCGCGGACGCACCCGAGGGGATCATGAGGTCCCTCGCCGACACCGTGTACTCCAAGATCAGGGGTCTGGAGGAGAGCGACTACAGGCAGGATGTCTGCGACTGGCTCACCTCGGCGGAGTTCAGGAGGGCGAAGCAGCCCATGTACATCAACCGCTGCAGGGGACTCAGTCTGAGCACCAAGGGCAGGAGCAGGGACCTGAGGGACTCCTATGGGAGGTTGGTGGACCTGGGCCTGGTGGAGCACGACCCGGAGGTGTATCTGGGATGGGGGCCCCTGTCGGTGTCCTCCAGGTACGCAGGGGCATCCAGTGTGCTGATGAAGGTGGTGAACATCTCCCAGACACTGGATTCCGAGGACGTTCCGGAGGAGGTCCTGGACTACTGTGTCTACGCCCACCTCACCCACATCGGGATGGGGTTCGGGAACATGGACCAGACCAGGAGGGAGTGCATCTTCAACGACGAGCTGAACAGGTTCCCGGGAAGGGCCCATGCGGTGTACGACATGGAGCGTCTGGGGATCAGGATCTGAACCGTCCCGTGCATGCGGGATGACCAGGGACCCGAGGAAACAGGGATGCGGAGGACTTTCTGCATCCCGTCTTACCCTTCTTCCGGGGGAGAATGTGTCCCCGGAACGCTAACAAACCCTCTCACGGTACGACGTTGACGTCGCTCTCGGGGTTCTGACTTACGCCCGGGGTATGTGTCGGACCCAACGTTGGCCTCCGGTCATGGCTGCGACGACACGTCGCTCGCTCCCGCAGGAGCCCCAATAAGATTGGGATATGGGCCGCTGTATGCCGTACCGTGCACATGGCGTTCACTGGATCGCGCCCCTCCGCCGGTGCGGTGATGTCTGGGATGGAAAGGTTCGGTATAACGGTTTGTACGATCCTCAAGTTCACTTGTCATACCCATCGGGGTCGATGGTGAAGCGGAGTCCCCTGCGCGCGAATATAATATCTA
>CAZWKY010000009.1:0-40835 GCA_964634095.1 uncultured Methanomassiliicoccales archaeon
GTGCCGGGTTCCCCCGGCTTTTGAGTGTTTATCAGAAGTCCAGTCTCTGGAGCATCTTGACGACGGCGTCCACGACGTCGCGTCCCTTCTCGATCCTGTCCATGGCCTGGAGCTCGGTCATGCCGGGGCCGTTGATTCCGAATCCCACGGGCTTGTCGTACTCCAGTCCGAGGTCCATGATCTTCCTCGAGGCCTGTGCTACGACGACCTCATCGTGCTTGGTCTCGCCGGTGATCACCGCACCGAGGGTGATGACGGCATCGATGTCATCCATCTGGAGGAGCTTCTTCGCGGCCATAGGGACCTCGAAGACACCGGGGACCTTGATGGTCCTGACGATCTCGACACCGAGGAACTCCGCCTCTGCCTTGGCCCTCTCCATCATCAGCGATGTGACCTCGTAATTGAACTCGGCGACGACCATTCCCAACTTGTATGCTTTCATCATAATCACCTATATCTGACTGGACCCTTGTCGGCGAATCCCTGCCTCAGGCCGGTCCCTGCCCTCTTGGTGAGGCTGTCCGGACGGAAGAGGAGGTCGTAGACGTTGAGTGCGTGCTCCCTTGCCCTGCTGTCCGCGAGGAACGCGAGCTCCGCATCGTCCTTGGCCTCATCCTCGTGGACGAAGACCTCGATAATGTGTTTGTTGGTCATCAGCTGTGCGCGGATGAGACCTGTGGAGGCCTCGTGGGCGCACATCTTGTCCTTCTGCATGGGCCCGGGCATCCCCAGGGCCATGACTATGTCACAGTTCTGTTCCTCGATGAGCTTCTTGCATGCCACGGGAAGGTCCTTCACGCCCGGTACGGTGTACCTGACGATGCGGAACCCCGTGCCCGCATGCTGGAGCTCGTCTATGGCGGAACGTCCCATGTCGTATCTTGCGAAAGTAGTGTCTGCGATCCCGATGATCTTCATGATGAACCACCCATGTCGCGTATCCTCTGGACTATCCTGCGCGTGGCGTTGAGGTCGTCGGCGCATTCCCCGGCACGGACCACTTTGATGTGCCCCATGCCCCTCTCGGCGAGCCTTGACTGCATCTCCCCGGGGTCGAACGACTGGTCGAATCCGAGGACTATGATGTCGGGGTCGATCTCACGGACGGTCTCGTACATATCACCGTCCCTTCCGACGATCGCCCTGTCCACCGGTTTGAGTGACCCGACGATGCGTGCGCGCATGACCTCAGGGGTTATGGGCTCGTGCTTCCTCCTGCGTACGGTGGAATCGCATGCGACCACCACCACGAGTTCGTCCCCGAGGGCCTTGGCCTGTTCGAGGTACGAGATGTGTCCGGTGTGGATGAGGTCGAAGACCCCCGAGGCCATGACCCTGGTCAAGGACATCACACATCCAGGCCGGTCCTCTCCAGGAACCTGTTCCACTCCTCGATGACCCTGGTGCCGTCGACCATTGTGATGCCGTGCTCGGCGGCGTACTTGGCGACATCCTCCTTGCGCATGGACCCGCCGTCGTCACCCATCATCTCGCAGATGGTGGCGGACGGTTTCACGCCGGCCATGTACATCATGGCGGTGCAGAGCTCGGTGTGTCCGTGACGGGTCTTGAGGATCCTCTCGGTGGTGTTGAGCAGATGGACGTGTCCGGGTGCCCTGAACCTCTCACCCATCTCCTTCCTGATCTCCTCCACGGGCTTGTCCTGGAAGATCGTGTCCGCATAGACCTTGATGGTCAGGGCACGGTCGTGGTCGGTGATACCGGTGTAGGTGTCACGGTGGTTGATCGTGATGCCGAACGACGACTTGGTGTTGTCGTAGGGGATGTCGGTGGGCGCCATGGCCCTCAGAAGGGGGTATTTCTCGCAGTCGTCCCAGAAGACATCCGACATGAACGGAAGTCCGAGGTCCTTCGCAACCTTGTAGGGAGTCGTGGTGCACACAAGGCCTCCGGCCTCGTGCCTCATCATCTTCAGTATCTGGGGGGTGATGAACTCGGAAGCGACCGTGAGGTCGGACTCCCTCTCCCTGTCGTCGAAATCGTAGACCAGGATCGGCTTCCCGTTCCTGATGTCCTCCAAAGCCTTCTCGAACTCCATGGAATCACGTTGGTCCGAGGATGGTGGGATTTGAAATAAATGGCGTGCAACTACCATCGGACTGGTAGGTCTGTCAATAGCACGTAGATGTCCGTCGGATGGGTGCGGACACAGATTCCGATGGGGATGGATAGGATGTTTGAGGGACGGACCCCGTGAAGAGGATGCGGGCCCGTCCCGTCATTGATGGGATACGGTGATGTCAGAGCAGTCTGGCGGCCTCTTCAACGGATGCACCGTTGAGGACGATCTCCGACACGGCACCCATGATGCCCCTGATGTTCCTGTGCTGGAAGATGTTCCTGCCCATGGAGACCCCGTGCCCTCCGGCCTCGAGGGAGTCGTGGACCATGTTGAGGATGTCCATATCGGAGCCCATCTTGGGTCCGCCTGCGATGACGACGGGCACCATGGCACCCTTCACGACATCCCTGAAGGAGTCTATGTCGCCGGTGTAGCTGCACTTGACGATGTCGGCACCGAGCTCCATCGCCACCCTTGCGGCATGTGCGACCGCATCGGGATCGAAGGAATCCTTGATCTTGGGTCCGCGGGGGTAGGCCATGACGATGAGGGGCATACCCCACTCGCTGCACTGTCTGGAGACCATACCGAGGTCCGACAGCATCTGGGGTTCGGATTCCGCACCGACGTTGATGTGCATGGACACCGCATCGGCACCCATCTTGAGGGCCTCCTCCACGGTGGCCACGAGGACCTTGCTGTTGCTGTTGACGCCTATGTCGGTGGATGCGGAGAGATGGAGGATCAGACCCACATCGTGACCGGATGTCCTGTGACCCTGGGGGACGATACCCTTGTGCATGAGGACGGCGGTGGCGCCTCCCTCGACGACATCGTTCACCGTCTTCTTCATATCGATGAGACCGGGGATGGGACCCACGCTGATACCGTGGTCCATGGGGACGATGACCGCGTTCCCGCTTTTCCTGTCGATGATCCTCTCCATTCTGACGTTCTTTCCGAACATGGCTATTACCGTGCTACGTGTTAGCACGGCACACTATATAACGGTTGCGGGACCGCACCCGTCGGGGCGGATGCCACCCGGAAGACGGGTGCGCAACGGGATACGGTGATATAGGAACCCTGAGGGGACCCTGCCACCTGTTTTATAAGGTAAAAACATCACGACAGCCGATCAACATGTCAGTTGAAGATGCCAAATTCATCAGGGAGAAGGTCATGGCCCACAACAAGTGGTTCGAGGACTGCATCCCCATGATCGCCTCAGAGAACCTCATGAGCCCCCTGGCCAAGGAGATGCTCATCTCCGATTTCGCCGACAGGTACGCAGAGGGTCTCCCCGGAAAGAGATACTATCAGGGTAACATCTATGTCGACGAGGTCGAGCTCAAGGCCATCGAGCTCGCCAAGAAGGTCTTCAACGCCGATTTCGCCGATGTCAGACCCATCTCCGGAACCGTCGCCAACATGGCCGTCCTCTTCGCGTTCGCCAACCCTGGCGACACCATCACCACCTGCGCACTCGCACAGGGTGCCCACATCTCCACTTGCGAGTTCGGGGCATTCGGACAGAGGGCCGTCAACTCCGTCAACTACCCCTTCAACGAGGAGGACATGAACCTCGATGTCGACGGAACCGCCAAACTGCTGAAACAGGTGAAACCCAAGATCGCACAGTTCGGTCTCTCGGTCTTCCTGTTCCCCCCACCCCTCAAGGAGCTCGAGGACACATTCAACGAGGTCGGATGCCTTGTATGGGAGGACTGCGCACACGTCCTCGGACTCATCGCCGGCGGACAGTTCCACGACCCCCTCAGGGAGGGAGTCAACATTGTCTCCTCCTCCACCCACAAGACCTTCCCCGGACCCAACCACGGAATGCTCCTGGGACAGAACCTCACCGACGAGCAGGAGAAGAAGCTCCAGAAGGCCGTCTTCCCCGGTGTCACCTCCAGCCACCACCTCCACGCCATGGCCGCACTCGCCATCACACTGGCCGAGATGGATGTCTACGGAAAGGAGTACGCCGCACAGGCATGCAAGAACTCCCGTGCACTCGGACAGGCACTGTACGAGCTCGGTGTCCCCGTCCTCTGCGAGAAACAGGGATTCACCAGGTCCCACGCCATCGCCGTCGATGTCGAACAGTTCGGAGGAGGACTCCAGTGCGCCAAGCTGCTTGAGGATGCCAACATCATCTGCAACAAGAACATGCTCCCCAGGGACACCAGCGCCGTCAGACCCTCCGGACTCAGGCTCGGATCACAGGAGATGACCAGGCTCGGAATGAAGGAGAGCGAGATGAAGCAGGTGGCCGAGTTCATCGCAAGGGTCGTCGTCAAGAAGGAGGACCCCGCCAAGGTGAAGGAGGACGTCAGGGAGTTCAAGAAGCAGTTCAGCACCATCCAGTACTGCTTCAACTCCGGAGAGCCCGCATACGAGTACCACAAACTCGTCGAGTGATCGGAGAGGTGTTGAAATGGGATTCATGGACAAGGTGAAAGAGAGCGTCAAGAACGCCGACGAGAAGCTCGGGAACGCCATCGACTGCGAGAAGATCGATTCCAAGATCCGCGAGCAGGAGAGGGAGATCGAGAAGGTCACCGAGGAGATCGGAAAGGCCGTCGTCGCCGACCTCAGAGAGGGGAAGGAGATCGACAGGGCCGCCATCGACGCACTCTACGCCAAGATCACCGAGGCAGAGACCAGGATCGCAGACCTCAAGGCCGAGAAGGACGCGATCAAGGAGAAGAAGGAGTGATCCCTTCCGGGTACGGGGAGACCCGTGCCCGGCCCCAAACCCGTTATCGAACAACCGGTCTGGCCAGCACCTGTTTTCGTTTTTCCTAAACTTTATCTAGAGCCAATCGGATGGGGTTGCGATGACAACCGGAAACCGCGAGGACTACCTCATCAACATCCTGAGGCTCACCGAGGGAGAATCCATGGCGAAGACAACTGAACTCGCCGAATACATGGGCGTCTCCCCTGCCAGCGTCAGCGAGATGATCAAGGTCCTTGCGAACGAGGGGTTGGTCGAATACGCCAAGTACAAAGGCGTATCACTGACCGAGGAGGGGCTCATCTACGCCCGCCAGATCAGGAAGAAGCACCATGTCCTCGAGAGGTTCCTCACCGACTACCTCAACATCGACCACATGACCGCCCACGAGGAGGCCTGCAAGATGGAGCATGCCATCTCCTCGGACTCGGCGATCAAGATGTGTCACATGATGGGTCCGCAGGTGGATTCCGACTGCGTCAGCTGCAAGAACCCCTGCAAGGCCGCCTCCGACGGTATCACCGAGATAATGCCCATGAACCATCTGGCCCAGGGCGGGAGCGGCAGGATATCCCACATCAAATCCGAGGATTCGGATGTCGTCAAGAAGCTCATCTCGATGGGGTTCGTGCCCGGAAGGGACGTCACCATCGAATCTATCTTATCCGACGGCGGACCGCGCGTCATACGCATTGGTACCGTATCGATGGCCTTGGACTACACACTCGCATCATGTGTCTTCGTGGACACGGCGGAGTGAATTCTTTCGGAGTGCTCGACTTGAACGATTCCGACAAGAGGGTCCGTTTCGCACTCATAGGGCAGCCGAACGTCGGCAAATCCGCCCTTTTCACACGTCTCACCGGTGTCGGTGTGATATCATCGAACTATCCGGGGACCACCGTCGAGTTCGAGGAGGGGACTGTGACCAGGAACGGCATCACCGTCTCCGTCCACGACCTTCCGGGGACGTTCGGGTTGTCCGGTAACTCGGACGACGAGAAGGTGGTCCTCAGGGACCTGTACGGTTGGGACAACGACTCGTTGGTCGTGGTCCTGGACTCCACCAACCTGGAGAATGGACTGGTCCTCTGCTACGAATGTCTGGAGCTCGGACTGCCCACCATAGTGGCGCTCACCAAGATCGACATCGCCCGTAAGAGGTACAGGATCGATGTGGACCTCCTGTCCGAGATGCTGGGTGTCCCGGTCATCCCCGTGTCGTCCAAGACATCCGAGGGTGTCGATGCCCTTGCGGATGCGGTCTGCGAGGGTAAGGCCAGAGTGTCGGACATTAGGGTGGAGTACCACCCCATGATCGAGAAGGCCATCACCGCCGTGTCGGATGTCCTCGACGGGGCCAGGTTCGCCACCAGAGGGTCCGCGGTGAAGATGATGGAGAACTCCCATGAGTTCAACATCAACACCGACGAACAGATCGCCAGGACCGCGGGGATGCTCAGGAAACTCTTCTCGGAGGAGTTCGGCCAGAGCATGGCCGTGTCCATAGCATCATCGAGATACGCGGAATCCAAGAGGATGGTGGAGGCCTGCGTCTCCGAGAGGGATGTGGAACCGTCCCTGTCCGAGAGGATATCCGACCTCACGATCACACCGTCCACGGGGGTACCGATCCTCGCGGCCGTATGTCTGCTGATCATCTTCGCGATAGTCGAGCTGGGGTCGTTCCTGGACGGTATCGTCAACGGGGCCTACGATGCCCTGATCGGGACCGCACTGATAGACTTCGGTGCCGGTTTCGGCGACTTCTGGGGTGCCGTGTTCACCGGTATCGACGGCAGTATCCGTGCGATCCTGGCCCTGGTGATACCGTACATCATGGTGTTCTACATCGTACTGGGGATCCTGGAGGATTCCGGATACCTGACCCGTGCCGTGGTCCTGTTGGACAAGGTGATGCACCGCTTCGGACTCCACGGAGGGGCCTTCATACCCATGATCGTGGGCATCGGATGCAACGTACCCGCAATAATGGCCGTACGTACGGTGAAGTCACGCAGGGAGAAGATCATCCTCTCATGCATGATCGTGATGGCCGTACCCTGTTCCGCACAGATCGCCATCATCATGGGTTCCACCGGGGCATACTCCGGTATCGTGTACAGCATGATGATCTTCGGCATCCTGGTGCTCATCGGCTGCCTGACGGGTGTCCTGATGAACAGGTTCATGAAGTACGAACCCTCGAACCTGGCCATGGAGCTCCCGGACCTCGCCGTCCCCTCGGCGAGGAACGTCCTGTCCAAGATGTGGAACCGCGTCAAGGACTTCTTCTTCGTGGCGTTCCCGCTGCTTGTGGTGGGTTCCGTGGTCCTGGAGATACTGCTCCACTACGATGCGCTCAGATACGTGGTCGACCCCCTGTCCCCCATAACCGTGGGGATGCTCGGACTGCCCGCCGTGTGCTCCATAGCGTTCCTCGTGGGGATCCTGAGGAAGGAGATGGCCCTCGGTATGCTGGTCATCCTGGCGGGCGGCGTACCCCTGACGGAGTTCATGACCCCCGACCAGTTCGTCGTCTTCGGAACGGTCATGGCCATCTACATGCCCTGTGTGGCGACCCTCGTGACTATGTGGCACGAGATCGGATGGAAGGAGACCGTGGCGGTCAGCCTCATCTCGGTCACAGTGGCGATACTAGCGGGTACGGGCGTAAGGATCATGCTCGGACTCCTATGACGACGGTCCCGGGATCACGGTGATGTCAGAAGGAGACATCGCATTTGTCGGATCATTGTGAGAAATTGGTAAGAGGTTGTGTCCCCTCCCCGGAGGGGGGGGGGCATGGTGCCTTCCGACACCCTGTTTGGAGTTTTCAACGGTGTGCGAAGACCATGGACACCTTTCCGGCATCCTTGGACTCGATCCTGACGAATCCGATCCTCTCCAGCTGGACGGTCTCCGATGTCTCATTGACGATGGCACCCTCGACAAGTCCCTCCTGGACGGTTCCGTCGGGCATGACGATGGACGCCTCCACAGAGTCCCTTCCGACCCACTGGACGGCACGGACACCCTTCTTCAGGATGGACACATCGTTTCCGGCATACTTCGCGGGCAGGGAATGGTCAAGGTTGCACAGGTCCTTGAGCCTGATCTGCTTCGCATCGGTGAAGAGCTTGGAATCGTCCGAGGAGAGGAAGACCGTCCTGGGGTCCTCCAGCCTGTAGGTCCTGTCGCCCCTCTCGGGATGGTCGGGGTGCAGGGGGGCCTTACCCTCGATCACGTCGATGCCGTCGATGTCGTATCTGACCGGGTCCCTGACGAAGAAGTACCTGTTGGACACGGAGTCGATGACGTCCCTGTTCATTCCGTACAGGTTGTCCCATGAGAACTGGATGTCCACGGGCTTGATACCGGACTCGACCCAGTATCTCCTGATGGCCTCGGGCCTGATGCCGCGCCTCTCCATGGCCCTGACGGTACCGGTCCTGACATCATCCCATCCGGAGTACTCGCCCTCGGCGATGCTCTGTTTGATCAGAGATGTCTTCAGGACGGTGTCGGGGATGTTGACGAGTCCGTAGTGGTAGTAGACGGGCTTCTTCCATCCGAAGTAGTCGAAGATGTACTCCTGCCTGAAGGTGTTGTTGAGGTGGTCCTTACCACGGATGACATGGGTCATACCCATCTCGTGGTCGTCGATGGCCACGGACAGGTTCATCATGGGGTATGCGACGTACTTGTCACCGGTGAGCGGGTGGGGGTGGTCCACGAGCCTGAGGGCCACGAAGTCCCTGACCGCGGGGTTGGGGTGGCACAGGTCGGTCTTGACGACGACGACCGCCTCTCCCTCCTTGTAGTCCCCGGCGAGGAACCTGTCGTACCTCTCCAGCTGTGTCTCCACGGGGAGGTCGTGACAGGGACAGGCCTGCTTCTTCTCCTTGAGCTGCCTCCAGTGGTCCCCGTCGCAGGTGCACACGTATGCGTGTCCAGCCTCCAGGAGCTTCCTGGTGTAGTCGTAGTACATCTCGAACCTCTCGGACTGGATGTACCTCCTGTTGCATTTCACACCGAGCCACTCCAGATCCTCCGGGATCATGTCGTATGCATCGGGATCGATCTTCTCGGGGTTGGTGTCCTCGAACCTGAGGACGAGGTCCCCGCCGTACCTCTTGACGTACTCGTCGTTGAGGATGGAGACACGGGTGTGCCCGATGTGGAGGGGTCCGGAGGGTCCGGGTGCGATACGCATGACGACCTTCCCGTCGACACCGTCGAGGTCGGGGAGCTCGTACTTGCGCTCCTTCTTCTCCTTCACGAGCATGGAGGAGTCCATCTCGGCCAGGGCCTTGGTCTGTGCCTCCAGTCCCATGGCATTGACGTCCGCAACGATCTGGTTGATGAGGGGGGTGATCTCCCCCGCCTTGGACCTGAGCTCGGGGCATCCTCCAAGGATCTTCCCGACGACGGCCTTGGGGTTGGCCGTACCTTTGAAGAACACCGCGTTCTGCAGTGCGAATTTTCTGATCGTCTCCTCGATCTGATCTGTCATGCGGATGGGATTCGGAGGCTCTTATAAATAAAGTACATCAGAGAGGATCGTCGAGCACATCATCGATGGAGAGACCCCTGTATGTGACCTCGTATCCCATCAGCTCTGAGGACATCACCGAACCCTTGGCCATCAGGATGCCCATGTCGAACTTCGCCGGATTCCCCTTCACCTCGATGACCTGTGCCCTGTGCCCGGGATCGTCGATGACGATGATGTCGACCTCCACCGAACCGTCCCTGTTCCAATATCCCCCAACGTCGGTGTAGGTCCATTCCTCCCTTATCCGGGCCCTGAACAGGTCCTCCAACACACGCCCCTCATACTCCTCCAATCCCGCGGTCACCGACCTGTGGAGCAGGTCGTACCTGCCGGATTCGACGTAATGTATGCGGGTGTCTATGAAGCGGAAGTAGAATCTCAGGTACAAGTCCCGTATGACCCACCTGGAGTTACGTGAATCGGGCTTCGCAAACGCTGGAGACACACGTTCCACCAGACCGTGGACCTTCTGCAACCTGTCGAGATAGGGGCCGGAATCGGTCCCGAGGGCATCATCGATGTCCTTGCGACGCTCCTTACCGTCCGAGATTATCTGCATGATGGTGAGGTACGTCCTGTAGTCCTTACCGAACTCAGATCTGAGGATGTCACGTCCGTCGTGGAGGAACACGGAATCCATGGACAGGGCCTTGCGCAACATCGATTCGGAATCCGTACATCCCGAATCCATCAGTGCGGCCACATAGTACGGTGCCCCTCCGGTCAGCATGTACAGGGTCAGAAGGTCCCGCCCGCAGAGGTTCGGGTTGTGATCCTCCAGGATCCGTCTCAGAACCCTTTGGGGGAACGGGAGCAGCCTGATCCTGTTCGTCGGTCTGTTGAACAGGGGCTGTTTCTCATCCTCGAATATGTCCGCCATGGAATGTGCGGATCCGCTCACAAGGAGGTTCATATGCGACCCCTCGTGATAGAGGTCCCAGACCCTCTGGATGTCGTTGAAGATCGCAGGGTCCACGAACCTGAGGTCCTGAAACTCATCTATTATCACGGTCAGAGGCTCGGAACGGGAATGGACCATCAATGCCCCGATGAGTTCACCGAATGACGATATGCCCTTGGGGATGTCTATGCCGGATTCCGCTATCGCAACCTCCAGGTTCCTGCACAGCCTGGACTCATGGAGACGGGATATGAAAAGGTACACGAACCTGCTGTCCCGGACGGATTCCATCATCAGAGCGGTCTTGCCCACGCGACGTTTCCCCAGGATCATGGTGAAACGACTCTCGGTCTCGGATTGTCCCCTTATCTCCCGCAGTGCTTCGAGCTCCGTTTCACGACCGTAGAACCTCATGTACACCACATGCGGCTTGATGATTATTAATTATGTTAATGTGAATTATCATAATCTGCATTAACATAATTTGTATTAATTTAACACCGCGGACAAAGACCCACCCTTAATAACGGTCAACCCCATCGCGCGCTCATGTCAGTCAAGGAATCGCTCTTCGGAGAGATCGTGAGAATCGGAGGTCACGTGGACAGCGACACCCGCGACACCACCAAGGCCCTCATGGAGGACCAGGACGCCACAGTCGTCTTCGAGGACCTCAACGGCGGAAAGGCCGCAGGGAACCTGTTCTCCACCAGGGAGAAGACCGCTGCGGCCCTGAACATCCCCAAGGAGGGCATCGTGGAGCATCTCCTGGATGCGATAACATCACCCAAGGGATGCGAGCTCGTCGATGACCCCGAGTTCAGGAGGAACAGCCTCCCCGTGGACCTCATGAAGCTCCCGATCCCCAAGTACTTCCCCGAGGACGGGGGACGCTACATCACATCCGGGATCGTCGTGACCGAGTACGCCGGGAAGAGGAACGTCTCCTTCCACAGGATGATGATCATGGATTCGGGCCACATCGCCATCAGGCTCGTCCCCAGACACACCTTCACACTCTACAACATGGCCAAGGAGAACGGCGAGGAGCTGAGGATCGCCATCTGCGTCGGTGCGAGGGCCGAGGTCCTCCTGGCCGCCGCCACATCCATGGACTTCGGAGCGGATGAACTGGAGGTCGCCTCCGCCATGTGCCTCAAGGGACACGGACATCCCCTCAGGGTCGGGAAGTGCGACAACGGCATAACCGTCCCCGCGGACACCGACTACGTCCTCGAGGGGAGGATCACATTCGAGCAGACCACCGAGGGGCCCTTCGTGGACATCACCGGAACATACGATTTCGAGAGACAGCAGCCCGTCATCGCAGTGGACAAAATATGGACCTGTGACGACCCCGTGTTCCACCTCCTCCTGCCCGGAGGCAACGAGCACTTCATGCTCATGGGACTCCCCAGGGAACCCATGATCCTCAAAACCGTCAGACAGGCCGTCCCAAGGGTCAAGAACGTGAGGCTCACTGAGGGCGGATGCTGCTGGCTGAACGGCGTCGTATCGATCAAGAAGAACAAGGAGGGCGATGGTGTGAACGCCATCATGGCCGCATTCACCGGACATCCCTCCATGAAGAACGTCATCATCGTGGACGACGACATCGACATCTTCAATGACAGGGAGGTCGAGTGGGCCGTTGCCACGAGGATGCAGGGCGACGGCATACTGAGGATCCCCGGTGCCGCCGGTTCATCCCTGGACCCCAGTTCCCACGGCAAGACCACCTGGAAGGTCGGATTCGATGCCACCGTCCCCGTGGGCACCGACATGTCCCTCTTCAAGAAGGCCACCCTGGAGTGAGCCGATCTTCCACAGACCGGGTACGGGGTAGTCCCCTGCCCGGTCACCACCACCTTCTCACCCCCTCCGAATGTTGAACTTTCCACTATACAAAGTGTAAATCACAGGTTCGCCATAAAATATCCAGACCGCGACTCACCTTCCGCGGACCGTTAAACCGCCGGACCGCACGAGTGATAGCATGAACAAGACAATGACGGCCGTCGCCGTTGTGCTGTTGACCGTGACAGCACTGTTCGCGATGGCCGATTACGAGGAATCGGACGGTACCACCTATGAACATGGCACCACGATCCGTCATCTGACCACCGACTACACGGTGATAACGGACTGCGGAAGCAGGACCTATACAGACTCCACGCTACCGGCGAACAAGTGCATATTCATCGCCCACTGCAACGTGAGGGCCGATGCGTTCCGGAACTGTACGACACTCGAGGAGGTCATCTTCGACAGGAGTGTGGAATCCATAGGCGATTACGCCTTCGCCGGATGCAGTAACCTGGACTACATGTCCGGATACTATCTGAAGAGCATCGGGGCCCATGCGTTCGAGGGGACGGGGATCTACTACCTCGGCATCGGGGAGAACATGAGGTCCCTGGGAGACTATTCGTTCAAGGACTGCAGATCCCTGAGCAGGGTCCCCACCTACAACACATCGCTGACATCCATAGGCAACGGGGTGTTCTACGGATGCACGAATCTGAAACTGATCGACCTCAGGGGAATCACCTATGTGGCGCCCAACGCCTTCACCGAGGGGAACGTCGAGAGACAGATACTGAACGTGGGACAGACCTACTGTCTTCCGAACATACCGAAGATATGGATCGAGGACGGTTCCATGTACAGGAACGTTCCGTCGGGAAGCGCCACATACTACTACGTCGACAGCGAGGAGTACTCCAGGATCACCCTCTTCGACATGGAGGGGAACGAGGTGGACAACAACGTCCACTACGAGACCTATGCGACCATCAACAGGTTCACCATCGAGGCGGACAAGGACTACATCTCGGGGACGTACTATCGCACCATCCACTACCCCGAGGAACTGGGCCTTGAGGATGCCCGGGCGAAATCAGGGTTGGACTTCCCGCTCCCCACGGTGACCCTCGGGGACATGACGGCCACAAAATGGGTCGTCTCCGGGATCACCGGGGAGATCGACAAGATAAGTGCATGGCATATGCAGAGCATGGGGGACACCGTGGAGCCCACGCCGGTGTTCAGCACCGTGGATGCGGTGCTTGACCATTCGGACATACCCCCCATCGTGGACACCTCCGCATTGGAGACCACGCTGACGTACACGTTCGGTGATTCGTATCCACAGCTCCCTGATGTGGAGGGATACAGCCACACAGGTTGGGCCGTGGGGGATGAGACCCTCGGACCGACGGCGAGGATCACCGATTACACCGCGCACACCGCCCGCAGCCTGTGGACACCCACCATCCTGCACACACTTACGTACACGCAGAAGGACGGTACGGTGATATCCACGGAACAACAGGGGAACGGTCGCGACATCACCGTCTCCGACACCGTGGCGACTGAGGAGGACGGGGAGATCTTCATCGGATGGACCGCCGAGGGCATCGGATCCACCATCATCTCGGGACAGACCATCACCATGACAGGTGATGTCACCCTATCACCGGTCTTCGGGGAGAGGGCTGTGAGACATGTGACGTTCCTCGACGACTCGGTTCTCCTGGACACCGTGGATGTCTTTGAGGGACGTACCATGACCGTCACCATCGACGATCCCGCGAGGGAATGGTTCGATTTCCTGTACTGGAAGTCCGGTGACACGGCACTGACGAAGGGACAATCGGTGACGGTGGACGGGGACATGGAGTTCAACGCCATCTGGAAGGCCGTCAGGAAGGTCACCGTCACATACCATACGGTGGACGGTCCTGTCGGAAGGGATTACCGTGCGGACTCACCCGTTACGATATTCATGGAACCGGGTGAGACCGAAGGGATGGTGTTCGAAGGATGGGGGACATCGCCCGACCCAGAGGAGGTGGCATACCCCAACGGTTCAACGGCTACACTGTCCTCGGACATCCCACTCTATCCTGTATGGACGGAGGCGCCGGTGATACCCGAAACCCCTCCCGCCGTGACGCCCCCCGAGAACCCTCCGTCCACGGAACCCACCGTACCGGACACACCCGTGGAGCCCGATCGGCCCACCGGACCTGCGGAACCGTCCGTACCCGATGAGCCGGTGATGGAACCTGATGAACCCGGGGAACCGGATGAGCCGGAGACACCCGTCACACCCGAGGGACCTGTGATCCCGACTGTCCCCGATGTCCCGGACACCGATCCCTCCGGACAACCCGGGGCACCGTCCGTCCAACCGGACATCACCGAACCCTCCGTCACACCCGACGGGACCGATGACGGACGCACCGAACCCGTGGACGTCCAGACCCTGGCGTTCGGGATCGCCACCGTCATCGGAGCGGTTATGGCCGCCTTCATAGCGATGCAGATGAGACGCAGCTGACGATATGGACCATCGCCGGGCCCCCTCTGACCGTACTCCGGACGAGGGTCCGGCGCAAACCCCTAATAAGTGTGACGAGTAGTCACAGACGAGTATCATGGCAGCGATCAGACTGGGAAAGAACCACCTGAGATGGTGTTACGAATGCAACCTGCCCATAATGGAGACCAAGGAATGCCCCGTGTGCGGTTCCGCCACGGAGGAGATGGTCCTGACACCACCTGCGGATTCCAGGCCCGCCTTCGAGCACGACATCAAGCTCATCAGGGACATCCTCGACCGCGACTACGGAGAGGGTGTCGGTGACTCCGTCATCCCCGACGGACACGTGGTCATCCTCAGCAAGGCACCGTCCCTGGACAGGATGGACGAGGTCCTGATCGACGGAGCGGTCATCGCCACCATGAGATACGACATGGGATCCGGATGGAAGTTCGTCTCCCGTATGCAGGGAGCCTACAGGATCGGCAAATGCTACTCCAAGGGATACGTGGTCTGCGACCCCGGTGCGATTCCCTTCGTCAGGGAGAGCAAGAACCTCATGGCCCCCGGCGTCATCGATGCCGACCCGGACATTAAGGAGGGTGACGAGATCATCATCGTCTCCCCCGAGAGGGAGGTCATCGCCACAGGTATGGCCAGGATGACCGGGCCCCAGATGGTCGAGGCCGACAAGGGCGTCGCCGTGAAGACCAGATGGTACAAGCCCGAGGAGTTCAGGGACCTCTCCGACAAGCCCCACACCTGGGACGAGGTCGTGGAGGCCAACAGGGCCGTCATCGAGAAGAGGGTCACCGAGGCCACGGGATTCATCAGGAACACCATCGAGAAGAACAACCTGCCCGCCATAGTCTCGTTCTCCGGAGGGAAGGACAGTCTGGTCTCCCTCCTGCTGACCATCGATGCGGGACTGAACCTGCCCGTGCTCTTCGTGGACACCGGACTGGAGTTCGACGAGACCGTCCAGCATGTCCGCGATGTGTGTCAGAGGCACAACCTCAGACTGATCGAGGAGAAGGCGCCCACCGATGCGTTCTTCGGCAACCTGGTCTACTTCGGACCCCCCGCCAAGGACTACAGGTGGTGCTGCAAGACCAACAAGCTCGGACCCACCGTGGGTGCGATCACCAAGAACTTCCCCGACGGTGTTCTGTCGTTCATCGGACAGAGGAAGTACGAGTCCGAGGCCAGGAACTCCAAGCCCCGTGTGTGGAGGAACCCCTGGACACCCGGACAGGTGGGTGCATCCCCCATCCAGAACTGGTCCGCCATGCACGTATGGCTCTACATATTCTACAAGAAGGAGCCCTTCAACGTCTGGTACACCCGCGGACTCGACAGGATCGGCTGCTTCCTCTGCCCCGCATCGGACCTCGCGGAGTTCGAGATCGTTGCCGGCAACAGCGCCAGATGGGACCAGTGGGACGAGTACCTCGACAGGTACATGGAGGACCGCGGACTCCCCGGGGAGTGGAAGGAGTACGGTCTGTGGAGATGGAAGAACGCCCCCAAGTCCATCAGGGAGGAGGTCCAGAGGGTCTCCGGAAGGGAGGTGTCCGAACTGACGAAACAGACCAGGACCCCCGAGACCGGCCCCCTGACGATCAAGGTGCAGGAGGGTTACTCCCCCTGTGTCATCGGATTCAGCATCGAGGCCGCCCTGTCCAGACCAATCGACCTGGAAAAGGTAAGACCGTTCACCCATGCCCTGGGATGGGTCCCCGAGATGGACCCCGAGGGGCAGTACATCACCGCCAACTACCTGACCATCTACAGGGAGGGCTCCATCATATCCAAGGCCAACGTGGAGAACGACGCCAGGATGGAGATGGACCATGCCTTCCAGGTGATCATCCGCGCCGAGCAGTGCGTGGGATGCGGACTCTGCGCCGCCAGATGCACCCCCAAGGCCCTCTACATGGAGGACGGCAAGGTCAGGATCAACGAGGACGAGTGCATATTCTGCAAGGACTGCTTCGGACCCTGTCCCTCGGTCAACTTCGCCAGGAACGAGGAGTTCGAACAGTGAGGCTTTATAATCAGGCCACGATGGAGAGATGATACACATGATGATAGACCCCGACGACCTGGCAGTTGTGATGGAGAAGGATCCTGCGATCGTCGACGAGAACGACGCGATAAGGTACCACACCGGCCTCCAGGCGGTGAGCATGTACAGGGAGAGCCACCAGCTCTGGCTCGCAGGAGAGAAGGAGAAGGCCAGGGAGATCAACTTCAGGGCCCACCAGCTCACCGGATGCGACATCCACCCCGGTGCCACCATCGGCAAGAGGTTCTTCATAGACCATGCCACGGGAGTGGTGATCGGTGAGACGGCCATCATCGGCGAGAACGTGTCCCTCTACCAGGGGGTCACCCTGGGCGGGGTCTCCTTCAACAAGGGGAAGAGGCATCCGACCATCGGGAACCACGTGGTCATCGGATGCAGCGCGAGCGTCCTCGGGAACATCACCATCGGGAACAATGTGAGGATCGGTGCAGGGTCGGTGGTCCTCAAGGACGTTCCCGACGACTGCACCGTCGTCGGTGTGCCCGGGAAGATCGTGAGGCGCGCAGGCATCAAGACCAACCAAGACCTCGACCACAACGACCTGCCCGACGTGGTCAGCGAGACCATACAGCAGATGCAGAGGGAGATCTCCGAACTCAGGGCGGAGATCGAGGCCCTGAAGAAGAACTGATCACACCATCATCTTCAGGGACCTGAGATAGCTCTCCCCGAAGGCGATGCTGCGGAGCAGTGAATCCAACATATCATCCGGGATCCTCCCCCTGAGGGATTCCACGGATTCCCGGACCCTTCCCATTATATCGAACGACAGTTCCGCGAGGAACTTCAGATCGTCCGTCGACTCGGCCATACGGCTGACGGCCATCACCCTCTTCGAGATCTTGTCCACGGACTCCGGGATCATCCCGACCAGTCCATCGATGTCATCGCACCTGACCGGGATCAGGGCACGGGAGACGTCATCGGCACCGCCGCGGTGGGCCTCCATGAATCCGAGGTACACGCGGTACGCGACCATATCGCCGAATCCGTTGTCGGGGACGTTGCGTATCCTCAGGAAACCGTCCACACAGGATAGCATGACCTCCCCCTCGAGACCCATGGGTCCGAGGCACACATCCTCCGGACCGACGTCGGCACCACCGACCCATACCATGTAGTTGTCACTCACGGTCGATCACCGCCCTCGCCCTCTCCGTAGCCAGTAGGAACATACCTTCCCTGGAACCATCGAACACGAGGTAACCACAGGCCACCAGCCCCCGGACATCCTGAACATCCTCCTCGGACAGGGAGGACATGTCGAGCCCATCGAACCTGGATATCGCATCATACAATCTGGATTTGCGTCTGCGGTACTTGGACATGATCGATCATAACTTCCGAATCTGGTGCCGTTCATAATACCTCGCCCGGTCCCTTCGGACAACCCGTTCCGATCGTGGAGACCTCCCCTTTATCTACCCGACCCAGGATACGGAACCGATCTCAAATGTCACTCATGATCCACAACACACTCACAAACTCCAAGGAGGAGTTCGTCACCATCGAGCCCGGAAAGGTCAGGATGTATGTATGCGGGGTCACCGTCTACGACGACATCCACATGGGCCACGCCAGGAGCATGATCGTCTTCGACACCGTCGCCCGTTACCTCAGATACCTGGGCTACGAGGTCACCCACGTCACCAACTTCACCGATGTGGATGACAAGATCATCACCCGTGCGGCCAAGGAGGGCATCGAACCCCTGGACCTCTCCAAGAGGTACATAGACAGGTACTTCGAGGATGCCGCCAAGCTCGGGATCAACAGAGCGGACATCTACCCCCAGGCCAGCGAGTGCATCCCCGACATCATCGCCATGGTCCAGAAGATCATCGACAACGGCTTCGCATACGTCACCAGCGACGGCAGCGTCTACTTCTCCGTGGACAAAGTGGAGGATTACGGCAGGCTGACCAACCAGAAGCTGGAGAACATGAGCAACCAGGGGAGACAGGTCCTCAACGATGAGGAGAAGAGGAACCCCATGGACTTTGCCGTGTGGAAGGCCGCCAAACCCGGGGAGTGCTCCTGGGACTCCCCCTGGGGAAAGGGAAGGCCCGGATGGCACATCGAGTGCTCCGCCATGATCGACAAGTACCTCGGCGAGCAGATCGACATCCACGGCGGAGGGAACGACCTCATCTTCCCCCACCACGAGAACGAGATCCTCCAGACCGAGGCCGTCACCGGAAAGCCCCTGTCCAACTACTGGATGCACAACGGTATGCTCCAGGTGAAGGGACACGGGATGAGCAAGGAGGAGAAGATGTCCAAATCCCTGGGCAACTTCTTCACCGTCAAGGATGTGGCGGAGAAGTTCGACACACAGACCATCAGGTTCTACTTCCTGAACACCCACTACATGTCACCCCTCGTCTACGGAGAGGACATGCTGGAGGAGGCCAGGAACGCCAACGCCAGGATCGTCAACAACTACAGGGAGCTCGTCTCCTACGTGAGGAACGCACCCGAGGGCGATGCCGAGGCGGACGACTGCTGCGACCTCATCGATGGATACAGACAGGCCTTCAGGGATGCCATGGACGACGACTTCAACACCAGGCAGGCCATCGAAGTCCTCTTCCAGATGGTCAGGGCCACCAACAAGGCCATGGCCGAGAAGACCCTCTCCAAGAAGGCAGCTGAGAGGCACATCGCACTCATCGACGAGTTCAACGGCATCCTCAACATCATCCCCTCCGACGAGGGAGCGGACGACGAGACCCTGGACGATGTCCTCAACATCCTGATCGACCTGCGCGGGGAGCTCAGGAAGAAGAAGATGTATGACCTGGCCGACATGATCCGTGACAGGCTGAAGGAATCCGGAATAGCATTGGAGGATTCCTCGGACGGTGCGAAATGGAAGAGGATCTGACCAAGAAGACGATACTCGCCCTCGGAGGGGGTGTCCTCCTCCCCGAGGGTTTCACCCTCCCCTGCAGGATATCCCGTTCCACCGCAGGGCCCGGGGCCGGATTCGGCTCCTTCGCATTCTCCTTCGGCGGATACAGGGTGAAGAAATCCGTGTCCTACGAGAAGGGGGAGTTCGAGCTCCACCAGGACGATGACGGGAGACTGTCCCTCACCCGCAATGGGGAGCCGTTCATAGATTCGATCACCATAGAGCCGGTGGTCCGCCACTGTCCGGAACAGGCATTCTTCAACCTGGACCCCAGGTGCATGTTCCACTGCGCATACTGCAACTCACCCCTTCTGGACATGAGCGAGGACAAGCACCTGTCCACCGAGAAGATAATGGGTATGCTGAGGGAATCCGTGTCCGAACACAGTGTGAAGGCCGTGTCCTTCACCAGCGGTGTCGTCGGGAGCATAGATGCGACCGTCGGAAGGTTCGTGGATGTCGTCAGGGCCGTGAGGTCCGAGTACCCCGATATGCCCATAGGCGTGGAACCCTACGTCTCCTCCAGGGAGCACATCGTCATGCTGAAGGATGCGGGTGCGGACGAGATCAAGATCAACATCGAGACCCCCCGCAGGGAAATATTCGAGAGGGTGTGCCCCGACCTGGATTTCGACGGCATATGGTCGCTTCTGGAGGATGCGGTCTCCGTCTTCGGAAGGGGACGGGTGATCTCCAACATCATCTACGGCATGGGTGAATCCGACACCGACCTGGAGGAGGCCATGGACAGGATGTGTTCCATCGGCGTGATCCCGGGACTCAGGGCACTGAGGACCAACGGGATGAACTCGGAACAGCTCGAATCGGCCATAGGACATCCCGAACCCGTGACCCCGAAGAGGGCCATGGACCTCGCCAGGAAACAGAAATCCATACTGGAGAGATACGGGATGGACACGAGGACATCCGTCACCATGTGCATGGAATGCGGATGCTGCGACCTGGTCCCGTTCAGGGACCTGTGATCACTCCGACGACCTTTGGGACACCTTCGTCTTGGCGTCCTCCAGGAGCTCGCATCCCTTGCACCTGGAGCCCACCGTGGGCTCCCCGCAGTCGCACAACCTGAGGTTGGATTGGGGATACTCCCTGTAGAGCATCGGTTTCAATGTGTCGTATGACGACAGGATGCTGTACCTCGCACCGGGGGACCTGTCCTCCAACTGGTCGACGATGTCCCTGTACTGGTTCCTGAGGGCCTCCTTCCAATAGGGGCACTCCCCGTCCCAGTACTCCAGACCCGACACGATCGCATACAGGAGGGCCTCCTTCTCCGGAATCATCCTGAGCGGGAGGAACCTGGGGATCAGACCGGGCTGGACCTTCTCATGGGGCCCCAACCTGGCCAGCCTCTCCACATCCCCTCTGACGAAGTTCATCATGACGGACTGGGCCATGTCGTCGAGGTTGTGTCCCGTCGCCAGGAACCTGGCCCCGATCCTGCGGGCCTCGTCGTTCATCAGCCTCCTCCTGAAGACCCCGCAGTAGGTGCAGGGACTGTTGCCCGAACATATGGGCGCCACCGAATCCATGGTGACCCCCAGTTCGGAGAAGGACCTGAGATGGAAATGGATGTCATTCTCCTCGCAGTAGCGTCTGACGATGTCCACGCTCGGGGGACGGTATCCCTCTATGCCCTCATCTATGGTGATGGCATGGACCTCCACGCCGTTCCTGGGCCCGAACACCGATGACACCATCTTCAGCGTCACCATACTGTCCTTGCCTCCGGAAACCGCCACGGCGATCCTGTCGCCGGGATAGACGTGGATCTGCTTGCGGATCTCCTTCTTCACCCGCTTGTCCACATACCTCATGAAGTGTTCACCGCAGAGGTGGGTCCCGTTGTACCTGATGTATGTGACCGCATCACGGCCGCAGATGTCACATCTCATCCCCACGGACCTCCATCAGGGACTCCAGTTTGGATGCCAGGACCTTGGACGGGATGTCCGGCAGGGATATCATCGTGGTCCTGCCCCCGTCGTTGACCACCTCGGTCCTGAGGAGGCCCTGTCCCTCCATTTTCTGCACATATGTCCAGAACTGGGTGTGCTTCCTCGGTGTGACGTGGTACTCCTCGCATACCACCGCATAGGTCTTCTCGGCGGCGGTGATCGATATGGACAGATTGGCCTTCATGGCCCTGGCGATGGCCAACAGCGCGACACGCTGGTTGATGTCCAGGGACGCGAGCTTGGATTCGGTGACGTTGCTGTATATCATGGCCTTGGCCGCACGGACATGCTCCACATCGACCTCGCCCACATCATCGCCCTCTGCGATGTTCGCGGCCCTGTCGAGCAGCTCTATGGCCATCCTGGCATCACCGTACTCCGCCGCGTTCACCGCTATGAGCTCCAGGGAATCGTCGGATATCCTCCCGGGGAGGATGGCCTCCTCGGCCCTGGCGGTCACGATCCTCAGGAGCTCGTCCTTGGTGTACCTGTTGAATGTGACGGTGTTGGACCTCCTGAACGTGGAACGGGAGGCCTCGTCGAGCCTGTCCAGTATCGGATACTGCGATATCAGCATCAGTGAGACGGTGGCGGAATCCACCGCACCGTCGGAGAAACGTGTCAGTTGGTAGATCAGATCTATCTGACTTTTCCCTATGAGGGAGTCGGCCTCATCCAGGACTATGACCAGGTTACGTCTGTTGGCGAGGAGATGGTTCCTCAGCACACGGGCCATCTCGTCCACTGAGAAACCCCTGTCTGGATACCCGGGGTCGAAGAACCGTATGAGCTGGAGCATCACCGATGCCTCGGAACCCCTGTTCCTGCAGTTGACGAATATGGTCTCGATGGGCCTCCCCTTGGACCTGCAGTAATCGCCCATGTCCGCACAGAACCTCTTGGCAGTGGCGGTCTTACCGGTACCGACGCTCCCTGTCAGGAACGCGCTGCACGCCCTGCCGTCCAATGCCAACGGACGGAACAGGAGCTCCAGGGTGTCCATCTGCGCCTCCCTGTCGACCAGCACCTTCGGTACATAGTCGTAGTCGAGTTTGGACGCATCCGCGATGATCGTAGACCTGGATTCGAACATGTCAGTTCCTGCTGCAGCGTATCAGTCCGGAACAGGGGATGACCTCTATCCCCTCACGCTCCCAGACATCGGATATGAGGTTGATACCGAGGGAATCGGACGCCATGTGACCGGATATGACCAGGTTGACATTGGCCTTCCTGGCCTCTTCGTAGTGGCTCTCGGGGAAGTGCATACCGACGACGGTGCCGACACCGGCGTCCGCCAGCTTCTGGTACATCTCCTTGGGGCCGGAGGTGCCGCCGGTCATCTTGAACACGACCTTCCCGCACCTGCCGTCCTTGGAACCGACCATGATCCTGGGGCCGTCGTTGCATCTGGCCGCGGACCTGAACTCGGGTTCCGTGAGCAGTGTGTCGGTGATGTCGGAGAGCCTGTAGGGGACCTTCTCCGAGAACAGGACCTCGAGGTAGTCCTGGACCATGTTGTCGGCAGGTGAGTGGATGTTGAACAGAGGGATGCCCAGGAGCCTCGCGGCATCCACGGCCTGGTTGTAGTTGGACCCGAGGATGCCTCTGAGGACCTCGTCCACCCTGGGCTTCAGGATGCCCTCGGCGACGTTGATGGGCACACCGGCGCTGTGGAACATGTCGGCCTGTATGGACATGACCTCGGGGAACCTGGACCTGGCGGTCCCGATGGGATGGTGGGCGACCACCGCGGAGATGTTCCTGCCCTTCTCCCTGAGCCTGTCGGCCAGGAGGACCTCCCCCGTGCCGATGTCGATGCCCCACATGACGCTGGTGACGTCCATGTCCATGGACTCCTCGGCGAGGGCGCTGAACCTGGAGTCGGTGTAGGGGTTCCACAGACGCTCGGTGTCGAACAGGTCCTTCCTGTCATCCTCGAGCTTATCGTAGGCATCCTTCGCATCGGAGAGGACCCTCTCCACCTCCGCCTCGGGGCGGGGGTCCTTGGACATACCGGTCTCGATCGCCAGCCTGTAGGCATCGTAGATCTTCATGGACCATGGTGATGCGTCGGAGATAGTTAAAAACGATGGGATGTCAGGGAAGGATGGGATAGCGCACCCTCCCCCTTGTTATGATAGATTATAGACGACACTGCCGCCCGTCTACAATCCGGCGCCTGAGTACAGGTTCTGGTTGTACTTCTTGACCTCTTTGTTCGAGTCTATGATCCCGTATATCCATACTATGATGGACACCAGACCGAGTACGCCCGAGATGACCACCCCGATGGGGTTCTCCATCGTGATGAAGAGGACGAACATCCCCAGCGAAAGGGCCACCTCCAACGCCAGGAGGACCACTCCGTCGACGATCTTCCCCGCGTACATGTGCCCCGCACCCGGGATCAGGATCGACAGGATCAGTGCGATCCCCTCGCTCTTCCTATCCATCATCACGGCGGTCTGGGAACATGTCCTCCTGCATCCGGACTCGCCGGTGGGATGACCGCAGACGGGACAGTAGTTCGTATCGTCCCCCAACTCCCTGCCACAGTTCCTGCAATACATGTGGATACCTCGGAGGATGTCATGTGACCATCGACATTAAAAACGGTTCGGCGGACCGTGCAATCGACACGGTTTTATCATCCGGTTACTTGGAGGGTCCCGGTCACCATGAACGAGATCTGGACAGAGAAGTACAGGCCCAGGACCCTCGACGACGTCGTCGGTCAGAAGCACGTCACCGAGAGACTGAAATCCTATGTTGAGTCCAGGAACATGCCCCATCTCCTTCTCACGGGGCCCGCGGGGACCGGTAAGACCACCTGCTCCCTCGCACTGGCCAGGGGGATGTTCGGAGATGAATGGAAGGGCAACTTCATAGAGCTCAACGCCTCCGACGAGAGGGGTATCGATGTGGTCCGCGGCAAGATCAAGGAGTTCGCGAGGACATCGCCCATAGGCGGGGCCGAGTTCAAGATCATCTTCATGGACGAGGCTGATGCACTCACATCCGATGCGCAGGCCGCCCTGAGGAGGACCATGGAGAAGTACTCGGGGATCTGCAGGTTCATCCTCTCATGCAACTACTCATCCAAGATCATAGACCCGATCCAGTCCAGATGCGCCGTGTTCAGGTTCAAACCCCTGACCTCCGATGACCTCAGGGAGTTCCTCCAGATGATCGTGACCAAGGAGAACGTGGACATCACCGACGAGGCCATGGTCGGACTGGTCCATGTGGCCCACGGCGACATGAGACGTGCGGTGAACTCACTCCAGGTGGCCGCATCCCTCGGGAGGACCGTTGACATAGACCTCGTCTACCAGACCACCGGTATGGCGAACCCAGAAGCTGTCAGGAACATGCTCGAGACCGCCCTTTCCGGTGATTTCGTGAAGGCCAGGAACATGCTCGACAACACGATGATCGAGTTCGGACTCTCGGGACAGGACATCATAAGGCAGATGCACTCCGCGATATTCGACCTGACCATCACCGATTCCGAGAAGGTCAGACTGATGGACAAGACCGGGGAGATCGAGTTCCGCATGGTCGAGGGCAGCAACGAGAGGATACAGCTCGAGGCCCTCCTCGCATACCTGGTCATGGTCGGCGGAAGCAAGAGATGATCAAACAGGTGCCGTGTGCACCCACATCCTGTACGGAGGGCTGTTCCCCGTGCAGGACATCACATTTCCATTCTTCAACAGATGGTCCATCGGTTCAGAGACCTCTCTGTTGGTAGTTCATATTACTTTTGAAAACTAAAGTAAAGATATTTTACTTTTAATAATAGTAGTATACCTACTTCACTTTTAAAAATAATAGTATTCATATTTCACTTTTGATAAACAAAGTAATATATCTACAACCACATAAGGTAAACATGGGCGAATTCATCGGTCGCCAAAAGGAACTGGCCCTCCTTGAGAGGATATATGAAAAGGAGACGGTAAAGACATGCATAGTGTACGGACGTCGTCGCATAGGTAAGACTAGGCTCCTCAAGGAATTCTCAAAAAACCGGAGAACATTATTCGTCCAGTTCGTGGAATCCTCTGAACAGGCTAACGCAGAAATTCTTACCGATGCTGTTAGCGACCTCATAGGCTCGGACATCCATTCCAACGACCTGCGTCATGCACTGAAGACTGTAGTGAGTGCATGTTCCCAAGAAAAAACACTCGTGGTATTCGACGAAGTACCTTATATACTCAAAGGGAACCCAACTGTCGCCTCCGAACTGCAACACATAATCGACACCATTAAGAACGATACAGAATCAATGGTGGTGTTCTGCGGATCATCCATTTCTCTGATGATGGAGGAGGTCATGGACAAGAGAAACCCACTCTATGGAAGATTCGCATTCACACTCGAGGTGGGGCCGATGGATCTTAAAGACATCCGCAAATTCCACCCGTCAACTTCAGACACGGACCTCTTGAAAATCTATCTTACTCTCGGAGGTGTGACCGCATATCACGAACTGGTGGGGAACTCCGACTATATGACCGTTGTGAACGAATATGTCCTGAATGCCAACAGCATAATCAGAAGCGATGTACCCTATGACATCAAACAAGAACTTGGCCCTTCAGCGGATGATGCATTCGCGGTCCTAGAGTCAATCTCATCGGGATATAACATCTATAAACAGATTGTCGGACGCACAGGACTGAATGACAACAGACTCTCCGACTGTCTTAGGAGACTCACTGAAATCCGTGTGATAAAAAAGATGGAATCGGTACCTATTGCCAGGAAAAGCAACTACTACGTCATCGCCGATAGATTGACATCATTCCATTTTGCAATGCAGAGGTATACAGGATTGATTCAGGACGAAAAAAATGTGTATGATACACTTAAATCAATCATAGCCTCTCATCTCGGTCATGAGTTCGAAGGTTTCTGCAGGGATTATATAACGAGAAACTACCCCTGCATCGAAGTAGGTTCATGGTGGGGTCCGACTCCAACCAGAGATGAGTATGGTAGCATCGTCAAGGATGCCTCGGGCAAACCGGTCACTGAAGATGTGGACATCGATGTGACGGCGACGATCCTGAACGGACAGAACAGGATCCACCTATTCGGAGAGTGCAAGTTCACGGGGAAGGTCATGGGATTCAGTGTCCTCAACAACCTGCGGGAAAGGGTAGATTCCCTCAGAGGCTCCTACAATGAGAGATTGGCCCTGTTCTCGGCATCCGGATTCGATGAAAAACTGTCGGAATATGCAGAGGAGAACGGGATACTGCTGTTCGACCTGGATACACTCATCGGGAAGAAAGCATGCCCGGCGATTAGGTGACGGTCGGCATCTTACGACAGCACCCATCCATCCCTGGACAAGTTTAATACGACACAAGAGGGAATCACCTCCGAGGAACCATCATGGTAACATATGTTTGCGCCAAATGCGGAACAGCCGTCGATCTCGTCTACAAGGGAGGATGCATCCCCTCCTGCTGCGGAGTCCGCATGGAACCCATGGAGGCGAAGACAGACGACTTCGTCAAGGAGAAGCACGTCCCCTACATCGAGAAGGTCGACGGAGGCGTCCTCGTCAAGGTCGGCAAGGAGACCGCACACCCCATGGCCGACGACCACTACATCGTCTACATCGAGATCTGCGCCGATGGGATCAGGATGAGGAAGTACCTCAAGCCCGGTGACGCACCCGAGGCGTTCTTCAAGACTGACGCCGAGCAGATCACCGCATGGGAATACTGCAACAAGCACGGACTCTGGAAGTCCGGTCAGTGAACCGATAAACCATCATCATCCGCCCCCGTCACACCCTTTTCAGACCGGGGCGGAACACACCCTATGGACACTTACGTATGTCATGGATGTCGACCTATCATCCATCCATAGTCCACTAAGGTATTAGTAGGTCAGAAACGATAGGGGGCCGAATCAAGGGGTCATTCAAATGGCAGCTAAGAAGGACGAGGTCGTCGACGATAACTCGAAAGCCAAGGCGAGACACGCGAAGATCGCCAAAGAGAAGGAAGATGCCGCCAAGCAGGCGAAGCAGAAGATCGAGGACGACAAGTGGAAAGCCAAGCGCGCGGAGGAGAGACGCAGGGAGGAGATCAAGAAACTCCCGAAGGAGGAGCGCGCTGAGGCGAAGGCCAAACTCAAAGAGGACATCCGCAAGAGGAAGGCCGAGGAGAAGGCCGCCAAATCCCGTATCAAGGAGGAGAAGCGCAGGCAGGCCTCCGAGACCCCCGTCACCGAGGAGGCACCCGCCGAACCCTCCGAGGAAACGGCCGAGAAGGAGTGAAGGGGAACCCTCCACCCGATCAACCCAGATAAATACTTTCCAGAAGGATTTTTATATCCCAAAGGGTCCGCGGCACATCCGCCATCGGGCCCTTTTTAAATATCAGAACCCCATGGCTTAGCTGTG
Organism: uncultured Methanomassiliicoccales archaeon; assembly: GCA_964634095.1. Taxonomy (GTDB): domain Archaea; phylum Thermoplasmatota; class Thermoplasmata; order Methanomassiliicoccales; family Methanomethylophilaceae; genus Methanoprimaticola. The sequence goes on from CAZWKY010000009.1 coordinate 28,034, forward strand.
TTAAATGATTCGATTACGACGGATCAGAGAATGAGACATGCGGCATCCACCGATGCCGAGAGCATCATCGGCGAGTTCAACAGTAGGCCCGAAGGGCACTACAACGAGGAGATCACAACCTCCCGTATCCAGTACGGGAAGAACGAGGTCACCAACAACAACAAGCACATGGTTCTCAAAAGGTTGTATCACTCATTCGCAAACATCTTCATCATATCATTGGCCATCATCGATGTGCTATGGATGGTCCTCGAACCGGACATCATCTACTTCATCATTCTCACAACCCTCATCCTCGTAAGCGGATCGGTGACGTTCATCCAGGAGACCCGCAGCTCCAGGGCGGCGGCGGAACTGGTGAGCATGGTCACCACGATCATCACCGTGCGCCGTGAGGGAACGGAGACCGAGATCGATTCCAAGGAACTTGTCGTGGGGGACATCATCATCCTCGACACCGGGGACATGGTCCCTGCGGATGTGAGGATCATCAGCTCCAACCACCTGCAGGTGGACCAGTCCGCCCTCACCGGGGAATCGGGAGCGGTCACCAAGCATGCGGAGACGGACCCCTGCGAGGGGAACATCCTCGGATGCGACAACCTCGCGTTCATGGGGACCAACGTGGTCGGAGGTTCCGCCGAGGCCGTGGTCGTCGCCGTCGGTGACGACACCATCTTCGGCTCCATGGCCGAGAAGCTCACCCGCAAGAAGGCCCCCACCACCTACGACAAGGGTACGAAGTCGATCGTCAACGTCCTGCTGAAGATCATGTACCTCATGGTCCCGCCGGTCTTCCTGATCATGATAGTCAAGGACTACATGACGTACGGATGCTTCACCGTGGACGGGGTCCTGAGCGCCGTCACCTTCGCACTCACACTGGCCATAGGACTCATGCCCGAGATGCTGGCCACCATCGTGTCGGCCAATCTGGCCAAGGGCGCCATCGACATGTCGAAGAACAAGGTCATCGTCAAGGACGTCACCGCCATCCAGAACTTCGGTGCCATGGATGTGCTGTGCTCCGACAAGACCGGTACCCTCACACAGAACCGCATCTCGGTCCATGACTGCAACGACATCTACGGGAACGCCAGCGGCTCCGTGGAGCTCATGTCCTGCCTGAACGCCCACCACCTTAAATCCGCAACCAACCAGATCGACTGGGCCCTGGACGAGTACGCCGAGGAGAACGGTCTGCTGGAGACCCTGGACGGCTACGAGTACGTGGGCGACGTCCCCTTCGACTTCATCAGGAGGAGGGCGACGGTGATCGTGAAGAAGGATGAGGAGGTCGACGTCATGATCTCCAAGGGTGCCATGCCCGAGATCCTCTCCATCTCCAACGGATACCTGGACGCGGAGAGGAACATACGTCCCCTGAACGACAAGATCGTCAACGACATGCTCGGACTGGTGGAGTGGTACAGCGGCAAGGGCATGCGCGTGCTGGGTGTCACACACAAGTACATCCCCCACGGAAAGACCGAGTTCAGCAACGAGGACGAATCCGACATGATCATCGCCGGATTCATCGTCTTCAGCGACCCGGTGAAACCAACAGCTGAGAGGGCCATCGGTGACCTGAACGAGTACGGCATCGCCGTCAAGGTCCTCACCGGGGACAATGAGTACGTCTCCAAGAACGTGTGCGAACAGATCGGCATCCCCTCGGAGAACTTCCTGATCGGACCTCAGATCGACGCCATGTCCGACGAGGAGCTCAGGGAGAGCGTGGAGAAGACCAGCATCTTCGCACGTCTGAGCCCCGACAACAAATCGAGGATCGTCCTTGCCCTGAAGGCCAACGGACACACCGTGGGACTCATGGGCGACGGTATCAACGATGTCATCGCCATGAAGAACGCGGATGTGAGCATCTCCGTCGACACGGGAACGGACATCGCCAAGGAGACCGCCAGCATGATCCTGCTGGAGAAGGACCTCGGGATCCTCAAGACCGGTGCCATCGAGGGCAGGAAGGTCTACGCCAACTCCATCAAGTACGTGAAGATGATCGGTTCGATCAACTTCGGATACATGTTCTCGCTGATCCTCGGTTCCCTGTTCTTCAACTTCGAACCCATGGGCGCGCTGATGATCCTGATATTCAACCTCGTCAACGACTTCGCCTGCATATTCATCTGTTGGGACAAGGTCGAGGACGAGTTCGTGCGGGAACCGCGGAAATGGGACGCGCCGAACCTGAAGTCGGTGATGTACCGTTACGGACCCATGTGCGTCGTGACCGACCTGCTGTCATGGTCGTTCTTCATATGGGTGGTCCTGCCCACCGTGTCCGTGACCATAGACGCGGGCATGATGGCCGACACCGCCGCCAACCTGGCATCCTACGGCATCACCGAGGGTGTGACCACCGCATCCGCACTGGTCCTGAGCGGAGCACCCCTGAGCGACATAGATTCCCTCCTGCCCGTGGCGGTCCTGTTCCAATCACTCTGGTGCATAGAGCAGTACTGGATGCAGGTGTGGGCCATACACATCGTCAGGACGAACAAGCTGCCCTTCTTCCAGACCTGGTCGGCCAAGGTCCTGGTGGCCACGACGGTGATCGCACTTGCGATCGGTACCCTGCTGCCATTCTCCGGAGGCCTCTGGGAGGCCATATCCGGATGCGATGCACTCATGCCCGTCCCGCTTTGGGCACTGGTGTGGATGCCGTTCATCGCCTGTGTGTACTTCTTCGGAGCACATGCGGTCAAGAGGCACATGCTGAAGACCCGCGGATACTTCGCCTGCTGAAACCTATTCAAACCCCCGTCCCTCGTCGGACGGGGACCTTTTCCCATATCACCGTACCTCATGCCCCTCCGAGGATACATCAGGGGTCTGCGTGATTTCTTGAAGCAAAGGTTTAAGGTGACATCTGTGTAACGCGACGGTCGGAAGTGCAATTCCGATGTTTGCGGGTATGGATGACGATTTTCTGATCACGGCATACTTGCTTATCCTACTCCTGCCCGCCTTTCTAGGTGTTCTGACGGGTGCGTCCCGCAGGGAATGGGGAAGCAAGGCCTCCAATGTACTGTGCGGTGTGTCCTGCTTCGCGGGGATCCTGTGCTATCTCGTCTGGTACCTCGTTCCGGACTTCACGGCCACGTTCCCCCTGGGCTCGATGCTGGGAGATTATTCGGTGAGGGTCGACGGACTCACGGCGATGTTCGTGTCGTTCTCGTCGGCAGTCTTCCTGATGGTCGTGACACATATGTCCCATTCCGGACACGGTTACAAACCCGGATACATGGGACTGTCCTGCGTCCTGTTCATATCGTGTACCCTGTGCATGATGGCGGATACGGTGATACTCCTGCTCATAGCGTGGGAGCTCGTCTCCATGGTGACGTTCCTTATGGGCGAGACCGATGACGGGATCCCCAGATGGAGGTTCTTCGCCATCACCCATGTGGGAGGATTGGTCCTCATGGGTGTGTACGCATACCTGTGGATCGTCTCCGGCACCACCGTCATGAGCGAATGGACGGGATTGGCATCGGTGATGGGACACACCACATCATCCATCGTGGTGTTCCTCCTGTTCATCGCCTTCGGGACGAAGCTCGGTATGGTCCCGTTCCACGCATGGATGCCCGACATGTACGCGAAGTCGCCCACGCACACCACCGCACTTCTCACCACGGTGTGCTCCAACGCGGCGGTACTGATGCTGTTCAAGGCCGTGTTCTCCTACATAGGGACGGATGAGGGCCTGATCACCGTCGGGATAGTCCTGTGCATCCTGTCCGCGGTCACCGCACTGTGGGGTGCCATGGAGTCCATGATCCAGACGGAACCCAAGAGGATCCTCTCCTACTCCAGTATGGAGAACCTCGCACTGGTGACCATGTGCCTCTCACTGGCCATGATCTTCGCCGGCAACCTCCCGAACCTCCAGGCACTCGTGATCATCGCCGCACTGCTCCACACATTGAACCATGCCGTGTTCAAATCACTCATGATGCTCACGGTGGACTCCATCGAGGATGTCACCGGCGAGAGGAAGATCGACAGGTTCGGCGGCATAGCATGTGTCCTGCCCGCACTGTCCGCCGTGGCACTGATAGGGGTCATGTCGCTTGCGGCCATCCCGCCCACGAACGGTTTCATCAGCGAGTGGCTGATGCTCCAGACCCTCCTGGGTACGGATGCCGTGGACAGCACAATGCGTGTGGCCATGCCGTTGCTGGTGGCCATGATGGGTGTGTGCGGGATGATAGTCGCCACATCCTATGCGAGACTGTACGGTTTCATATTCCTGGGACGCCCCTGTTCCGAGGGTGCGGCCCATCCCAGACCCATGAGGAAGGGTTCCATCATCCCCCTGGTCTGCCTCGCCGCCATGTGCGTGGGCATGGGGGTGCTCTCGTTCCCGCTCATGGACTCCATGAACGACGGGGTATCGCACCTTCTGGGGACGGAGATGACCTACAGGGCCGGCATGTCCGGGACCCTGATGCCCCTGACCCTGGGGATCCTCCTGGCCGGTTGCGTCCTCGTCATCCTGCTGATGCTCAGACTCACGAAGAAGAGGACGGAGGTCTACGAGACATGGGGCTGCGGAGGCTCACTGGACGAGAGGATGCAGTACTCCTCCGAGGGATTCTCCCAGCCGATCGTCCGTGTGTTCCATCCCATCTACCAGGACGTCTCCGAAAAGAAGGGCGACAAGTACAGCACCCTCTTCGTGGAACCCTTCGTCAAATACATCTACAGACCCTTCGGACGTCTGATCACCTATGTTTCACAGCAGGTCACCAGGCTCCAGACGGGTAACATCCAGTCCTATCTGGGCTACATCCTGGTCACACTGGTCGTGGCCCTCCTGGCGGTGAGGCTCCTATGATCTGGCAGGAAATCATCATCGAACTCATCCAGGCGGCGGTCCTCATCGCCATAGCCCCGCTCATGTCGGGGATCGTATCGAAGTTCAAGGCCCTGATGCAGAAGAGGGTCGGGGCGAGCGTATTCCAGCCCTACAGGGACCTGGCCAAACTGTTCAGGAAGGATTCCGTCAGGTCGGAGAGCTGTTCCTGGGTCTTCCGTGCGGTCCCGTACATCTGCATGGCGTCCATGGTCGTCCTGGCCATGATGACCCCGTTCGTCTACACCGGTGTCCTCGCACCCTTCGGAGACCTCGTGGCCGTGGTCTACCTGTTCACCATGTTCAGGTTCTCCATGGTCCTGGGAGGTCTGGAGGGGGGATCCACCTTCGGGGGGATGGGCAGCAGCAGGGAGATGATGATGTCCGTTCTCATCGAACCCGCGCTCCTCCTGTCCATCGCCACCCTCGCGGTGATCTCCGGGGCCGGAACGGACATGGGCGGGATCTCCGCCAGCATCGCAGAGATGGGGCTGGCAGCCATCGTCCCCGCGCTCATACTGGCCGGGGCATCCTTTATGATAACCCTCCTGGCTGAGAACGCCAGGATCCCCTTCGACAACCCCACCACCCATCTGGAGCTCACCATGGTCCACGAGGCCATGATGCTGGAGTACTCCGGACGTGGACTCGCCATGATGGAGCTGTCCTCGATGATGAGGCTGACCATATTCATGGCCATGGTGGGCTCCCTGTTCTTCCCGTGGGGTATCGCATCCGACATCACCGCGGCATCCCTCCTGACATCCGCCATCGTCATGGCGGTGAAGATGGTCCTGGTTGCCTTCGTGCTCTCCCTGGTGGAGTCCGCACTGTGCAAGACCAGGCTCTTCAAGACACCCAACCTGCTGACAGCGTCCTTCACACTGTCGCTCCTGGCGATGATATCGCTGTACATCCTGTGAGGCTGAGAGAATGGAAGCAACATTGATCGCAAATCTGATCGACATATGCGCAGTCATGATGCTGCTGACCTCGGTGATGGCCATCGCCACCACCCGTATGAGGTCCCTGGTGAGCCTCTTCTCGCTCCAGTCCGTCTTCCTGGCGGCACTGGCGTTCGTGGTGGCCTACTCCTCCGGGAACAGCCACATCTACATCATGTGCGCCCTGACCATAGTGCTCAAGGTCATCGTGATGCCCAGGATGCTCACGTACATCATGAGCAGGATCAACGTGGACAAGGAGGTGGAGCTGAGCATCGGCATCCCGGGATCGCTCCTGGCATCCGGACTCATGATCATCCTGTCATACTATATCACCGAACCCCTGCTGGCATCCATCGAGACCGTTGAGAGGAACTGTCTGGCCCTGTCGGTGTCCATAATTCTCATCGGACTGCTCATGATGAGCACCAGGAGGAAGGCCATCACCGAGACCGTCGGTCTGCTGATGATGGAGAACGGACTGTTTCTGGGCGCCATCGCCCTGTCCCATGGTATGCCCCTGATCGTCGAGATCGGAGCGTTCTTCGATGTCATGGTGGCGGTGATCATCATCGGTATCTTCGCATACAGGATCAACAGGTCGTTCAACTCGGTGGACACATCCTTCCTCAGGAGGCTGAGGGAATGATGACCTCCATGATGCTCATGATCGTGGCGATGGTCGTGTCGGCCGTCGCATGCATCGCACTCCGTAACAAAGGGGTCATCACCGTCCTGCAGCCCGTGTGCTGTCTGATCATCCTGCTGTTGGCCCTGAACCTCTGCATCCCCGTCCTGGACGGAGAGGTCCTCGATGACGGACTGTTCTACATGGATTCCGTGTCCGCGGTGTTCATGCTCCTCGTGGGGTTCGTGGGCCTCATGGCCTCCGTCTACTCCAGGGCGTACATCGGACTGGAGCATGAGGAGGGGAAGGTGAACGGGAAGGAGCAGGGGCAGTACTACTGTCTGCTCGTGGTGTTCATCTCCGTGATGATGCTGACGTTCTCTGTGCGTTCCATGGCCATCGTCTGGCTCGGCATCGGTGCCACCACCCTGGTGTCCACGTTCCTGGTGGGATTCTACTCCAGCGAGGAGTCCACCGAGGCCGCATGGAAGTACATCATCCTGTGCTCCGTGGGGATCACCATAGCCCTCGCCGGATTCACCCTCGTGTACGCGTCCACAGTCGGCATCCTGGATTCCGATTCGTCCCTGGACTGGCCCGCACTGATGGCCGTCGCGGAGGACCTGGACCCCACCATGATGAAGATGGCCATGGTGCTGATAATCGTGGGGTTCGGGACCAAGGTTGGTTTCGTTCCGATGCACACATGGTTGCCGGATGCCCACAGCCAGGCCCCCAGCCCCGTCAGCGGTCTGCTCTCCGCGGTGCTCCTGAACTGCGCCATGTACGGGATCCTGAGATTCTACTCCATATCGGAGATCGTGAACCCCGGGTTCGCATCCACCATCATGCTCGTATTCGGACTGCTCTCACTGGGGGCCGCGGCATTCTTCATCGTCTCCGCAAGGGACCTGAAGAGGATGCTCGCATACTCCTCCATCGAGAACATGGGTCTGATAGCCATCGGATTCGGTATCGGAACGCCCCTGGCCATCACCGGTGCCGTCATCCAGATGGTCGCACACTCCATCACCAAACCGATCCTGTTCTTCTCCGCGGGGAACATCATCCAATCCTACGGGACACGCAACATGGACCTCATCAGAGGTGTGAACAGGAGCATGCCCTTCACCGGCTTCATGATGGCCGCAGGGACGTTGGCGATAATCGGTGTCCCGCCCTTCGCGGTTTTCGTGGGTGAACTGACCCTCATGTCCGCATCCCTCGAGTCGGGGATGCTGTGGGTGACCGTGCTCTCGGTCATCCTGCTGGCGATAGTGTTCGCAGGGTTCGTCAGGCACATATTCCCCATGCTCACCGGTGATGCCGGTAGGGAGATCGAGAAGCATGCATGCCCTTCGAGACATGTACCGTTGGCCGTCCTGTTCCTGTGCACTCTCCTGTTGGGACTGTTCATGCCCGACACGGTGTCGGGATGGCTCGACAACGTGGTGACCATCCTCAGCGGGGTGATGTGGATATGATATCCTCAGACATACGGATCGACAGGGAGCAGGTGCTCCAGGAATGCCTTGTCATGTCGGGCAACGGATTCCGCCTCATGACCATGTTCGCCCAGGAGGACCCCCCCGGGCAGATAGTGAACATACTGTTCAGGAAGAAGGACAGGGTCGCCAGACTCTCCTACAGGCCCGGGGCATCCGCCGTCCCCATCTCCCAGGAGATACCCGCCGCACTCCCCTTCGAGAGACTCATGTCCGAGATGAGCGGCGTGACCTTCGAGGACGGCCCCCGGGAACCCATCGTATACCGCAGGAGAGGTGACGGATACCCGCTCCAGAAAGGTGACTACGACAGGTCCACAGAGGTCAGGATCCCCATACCGAGGAACCACACCGTCGGAGAGGATGTGTTCGAGATCCCCGTCGGCCCGGTCCATGCCGGGATCATAGAGCCGGGACACTTCAGGTTCAGCGTCGCAGGGGAACCGGTGATCGAACTCAACCCGCACCTCGGTTACACCCACAGGGGAGTGGAGAGACTTCTGGAGACGCCCGTCCCCCAGGACAACTCCAGACTCGTGGAGCGCATCTCCGGGGACACATGCGTGGCCAACTGCATCGCATACTCCGAGATGATGGAGACCGGTACCGAGATCCCGAGGAGGGCGAAGTACATCAGGGTCATCCTGGCGGAGATGGAGAGACTATACAACCACATCGGAGGCGTGTCCGGCGTGTGCACCGACACCGCGTTCACCGTCCCCTCCGCAATCGGGGGCGGGATCCAGGAGAAGGTCTTCAGGATGAACGTCGGCCTCACGAAGCACAGACAGCTGATGAACAGCGTCGTACCCGGAGGGGTCCGCAGGGACATCTCCCAGACCAAACTGAAGGAACTTGACGACTTCCTCATAACCCTGAAGTTCGAGATGGAGGACCTCGCCGAGATGATGGAGAGCCCCGCCCTCCTGGACAGGCTGGAGACCACCGGCATCCTGAGGACGGAGAGGGCAAGGGACCTCGGCATCGTCGGACCCATCGCAAGGGCCAGCGGTCTGGCCACCGATGTCAGGAAGGAGGTCCCGTACGAATCATACGGCGACCTGGGGATGAGCATGATCACCCACGAGAAGGGGGATGTCTACGCCAGGACACAGGTCAGGATCGGCGAGATCAACGAATCCCTGAGCCTGATCCATCAGTGCATCCAATCCATGGAACCGGGCGAGACACGCGTGAGGCCCTCCGCGGAGGACGGGTTCAGATGCGCGGTCGTCGAGGCACCCAGAGGGGAGCTCGTCCACTGTGCGGTGATCAGGGACGGGAGGATATGGAGATACAACGTCCGCGACCCGTCGTTCATGAACTGGTTCGGCATGTGCCATGCCGTCCCCGGGAACGTAGTCCCGGATTTCCCATTGATCAACAAGAGTTTCGGGCTGTCATACAGCGGGAACGACCTCTGAGGTGATGTGATGTTCAACAGGAGCCTTTCAAACACGGTGTCACGCGACAGGAACACAGAACCGAAGGATGTCATCCTCGACGGGAGGGAGACCATGCCCATGGCCTCCTCATCCTGCGACATGTGCGGCGCATGTGCCGACAACTGCCCCACGAAGGCGATAACGATAACCGACAGGTGGACCCTGGACCTGGGGAAGTGCATATTCTGCATGGACTGCTCCATGGTCTGTCCCGGCGACAACATAACCGAGACGGATGCCCCCGACTACGCCCTCTCGAGGGAGGAGCTCATCGTGGACAGGGACACGGACGTAACATCCATCGAAAGGGAACTCGACAGGTCCACGAGGAGGATGTTCGGCAGGTCCGTCGCCCTGAGGGAACTTGATACGGGATCATGCAACGCCTGCGAGGTGGACCTGAACTGCATGTCCAACCAGTTCTACGACATGCACAGGTTCGGGATCAAGGTGGTGGCATCCCCGAGACACGCGGACGGACTGATCGTGACCGGACCCATGACCAACAACATGAGGGAGGCGGCCGAGAGGACCTACGGTGCCACACCGGCCCCGAAGCTCGTCATAGCATCCGGAGCATGTGCGATATCTGGAGGGATGTTCGTGAAGGGCGATGTCTTCGGAGAGGGGATATCGTCGGTCCTGGAACCGACGGTGTACATCCCGGGATGTCCCCCCACACCCGACAGGGTCATAAGGACGCTTATGAAGGCATTGGGCCTCCACTGAGCGGAACTGTTTTTCCATCCGGGCGGATAGGGACCGACCCCTCCGTCCGGACATGCATCACTGCACTACGATGACGGTGCACTTGGCGTTGGCCACGATGGAGTTGGACACACTGCCCATGATCACCCTGTCCAGGGCGGTCTTCCCCGAACGTCCCACGATGATGGTGTCACAGGAGAAACGTGACGCCGTCTCAAGGATCACCTTGTCGGGCTGTCCGGATTCGACGATGCTCTGAACCTCGGCCCCACCCTCCTTCGCCACGACGACTGCCCTCTCGGCGAATCCGTGCATCTTCTGGAGATCGGCCTCCGAGCCCTTCGAGACCACCACGAGGATGATGAGCTTCTCCCCGTATGTCACGGAGTGGTTCACGGCATATTCCAACGCCTTCTCCGTGTTCGGTCTTCCGTCATAGGCTATGAGCATGGTCATGATGGGTGAATCGTCTGACTCCAGATAAAAACATACTATGGACGACAGGATATCACCATATCCGAAGATGGTACGGTGAACTTCCAAAACCCATGGAAACGGCTCTGTATCGGAATCCATCGAATCTTTTTTATGTGAATAGTCAATCGGGTGGTTGTTGGGCCCGTGGGCTAGCTTGGTATACTTGTGGCTTCGGGAGCCATAGACTCCGGTTCAAATCCGGGCGGGCCCACTCTCATGTTGTTCTGATCATTGGTTTTGGAATCTATGTTGCCTGGCATTCCTACGGTTTCCGTGATGGATGCCTATTGGCGTATGGGTTGGCCTCTGCCCTTATTGATTGTCATGGGCCGGGCATCCATTGTAAAGTGTAACAGTCCACAAACGGCAATCTGATTGCCTATTAAGTGCCGTTTAATTGCCGGTTAAGTTCCGTTTAGACATAGGAATCGATGATTTCGGGGATGTCCTCCAAAGGGAACTCATGTGGAACGATCATCAAAACGAAAACGGGTCGTGAAGTCTCACTTTCACTGCAATCCCAATGATCGGCACCCTGTCGATGTCGCACATGTCGCACATCGTGTCGTACATGTCGTACATTATGTCGCACATCGGATTCCGAGAAGTGTGGATGGAAGGGAAGTTGGCCGTGGGAAACCGCCGATGGCCGTCCCCACAACCGTTTATCGGACCATATCCCCGATGAAGGGGTCAATCCAGGGTGAATGTGTATCCTGTTCCGTAGTCCTGTTGGACCCAGAGTGTGACCTTTCCCTTCTCCGCATCGTACAGCGCACTGTACTGCGTCATGGATGTCTCCTCGGTCCCGGGGTCCTGGGCCGCCACGCTGAGGATGCGCATGGCCTCGGACTCGGACATCAGGGTCCTGTACTCGTCCAATGTGAAATCGATGTAACGCTCCATGGCGCTCACGATCCCGGTGAGACGGTGGTACCCGTGACCGTATCCGTAACGGTACTCCTTCACGGAACCCTCCAGACGGACCACGTTCTCCATCAGGACGCCGTTCTTGTAGTAGTCCTCCGCATCGTCGAATCCCGAGTAGAAGTTGGAGACCGCGTTGACCTCGGTCACATACAGTGTGTCGTAGCGCCACTCCAGCACCACGGACCTCCCATCGGAATCCGTCACGAAGATGTGGAAATCCATCCCGAAGGACCCGATGATGTTGTACTCCCCGGCCATGGCGACCGCCTCGTCGACGGTGGCACAGCTGTCGAGGATGTAGCGCAGGAGCACGGAATGACCGATGGTCTGCTTGCCCGCATCCTTCTGGTGCACGGATGACTCCCCGGGCTTGATGTCCAACTTCAGGATCGATGCCGTCACACCCTTCTCGTTCATCCCGTCCACGCAGATGTACGGGAGCAGGGCCAGGGGCGAGATGTCGGTGCGACCGTCATCCAGGACACCTGCGATGAATGTCCCTCCCTCGGCATCCAGCCAGAACGCATCGGCTACACCGATGGACCTGTACTTCCCCTCCGGGGCGCAATGGATGGCGACGTTCAGTCCCGTGACCTCCCCGCCGGGCGTCTTGTGCATGTAGTCGTAGTTCCTGGCGGTCAGGAAGCTGTCCCCCGTCTCGTTCCATGTGGCGAACGCGGAACATCCGGCGTCGTAGATGCCGAATTCCTTCAGAAGTTCGAACAGCACTGGGCTGTTGTAGTAGTCGTAATCACAATCCATCTCGTAGAGGACACCGCGGTCGTCGATACGCTCAAGGGTATCGAGCGAGGCGGACATGTCCTCGGTCAGCCATTCGGCCCCGTGTGGATTGCCGGATCCGTCTTCCGTGTTCATGGTGATGGCGTAACCGACGACTAGGATAATAAAAACGAGCGCGGCTACGGCCAATATGTACTTTCTATCCAAGGATGTTCCCTCCTGGTCTTTCCTCTCTGTGTAAGGATGTCCCTACCGGTCTCGGACGGCAGAAGAGGTTTGACGACACGGTCATCCGTCGGGATATCACCGTGTCCTGTGATTCATATCCTGTCCGAAGCTTTTATGTCTATAGGTCGGAACGCTCTGACCGACCGTCATCATCTTCATCATCCTCGTCGGAGTGACACATCCTTGCCCAATCGACAACATCACTCCAATATCCGTCGAGTCCTCCATCCCTTGCCCACTCGGGAGGATTCTTGTAGAACTCTAACGCCCTATTCACATCCTCAACCTGAGAATTGTCTGCCTTCTTGTTCGAA
>CAZWKY010000010.1:0-38853 GCA_964634095.1 uncultured Methanomassiliicoccales archaeon
TCCTCTCCATGGTGGCCCGATTATTTGTACCCCTTGCAGGTTCACGGCCCCATTGGGGATGCGGCGTGGTGTAACGGTGTGAAAACCCCTTGGGGGCATCCTTTACTGAATCTATTTATCCCCCTCGGACATTGGTCGGTCCGTGGATAGGATACCTTTGGGATGCTCCAAATTCGACCGTCTCCTCGGAGGCGGGATCGAGAGCGGAAGCGTCACACTTCTGTATGGCGAGGCCGGGGCCGGGAAGACGAACGTCTGTCTCCAGCTTGCGCGCAACGTCGCCATAAACGGGAGCAAGGTGGCCTACATCGACACGGAGGGTCTGTCCTCGGACCGTCTCTCTCAGGTGTTCGTCGGTCATGAGGATGCCATGAGGAACCTCTTGATTTTCCAGGTCCATAGTTTCGAGGAGCAGTCCGACAGGATAGACAAGATCGAGAAGCTCGCCGCGGTGGGCGCGATCTCCCTGGTCGTGATAGACTCCCTCACCATGTTCTACCGTCTCAACCATGAGAACAACGTCATACGCAACGACTTCATCAGGCAGACTGAGGTCCTCCTGAACTCCGCACGTCAGCACGAGATCGCCGTCATGGTGACCTCCCAGGTCTACGCGAACCTCCAGAGCGGAGGGGTGGAGTTCCTCGGAGGTCATGCCCTCCATCACAACGCAAAGACGATCATACGTCTGGACAAGAGGAACGATGGGAAGCGTGTGGCGGTGATAATGAAACACCGGAGCCTCCCCGAAGGGAGGTCGGCGATGTACCGCATCACCGAGACCGGCATTGAAGATATTTGAGAAGGGAACGCTCAGACGTCCCTGTTTATGGCGAAGTTGGCCAGTGCGACCATGAACTCCTTGTCCTCGCTCTCGGGCAGGGAGGAGATCTTCGCGATGGCGTTGTCCACCTTCTGCCTGGCGAGTCCCAGGGCGTAGTCGATTGATCCCGCATCCTGGAGGATCTGCTTGGCGCGGGCGCACTGTTCGTCGGTGGCGTCCATGTTGCCGAGGATGCCCTTGAACTCCTCGAGGACCGCGGGGTCCTTGATGGTCCTGATCGCATGGGTGACCATGCATGTGCACTTCCCCTTGCGGATGTCGTTCCCGACGGACTTCCCAGTCTTGGACTCATCACCGGCTATGCCGAGATAGTCGTCGAACATCTGGAATCCGAGTCCCAGCTCCAGGGCGTACTCGTTGATCGCCCTCACGGTCTCGTCGTCGGCACCTCCGATGATGGCACCTCCTGCGGCCGCGGCTGCGAACAGGACGCTGGTCTTCAGTTTGATGGTCTCGATGTAGACCTCCTCGGTGACGATCTGTCCCTCGTTGTTGACATCCATCTGCTGTCCGCGTGCCAGGTCCCAGACCGCATCGCTGACGTACTTCATGGCGGCCCTCATCCTGTCGGCGGGGACGTCCAGACCGCAGATGATCTGGTATGCCTTGGCGAACAGCGCATCACCTGCGAGGACCGCGGTGGGCATGCCGTATCCGATGTGGATGGTGTCCATCCCCCTGCGTTTCGCATCACCGTCCATGAGGTCGTCGTGGATCAGGGTGAAGTTGTGGATGTACTCCACCGCGACGGCCAGGGGGACGGCCTTGCTCCTGTCCCCTCCGACGGCACCGCAGCATGCGATTGCCATCGCGGGGCGCATCCTCTTCCCTCCGGCGTAGGGGTACTGCCTGGAGGCCTCCATGAGGTTGGAGGGTTCTTCATCACCTATGTAGCTCTTGATGGGTCCGTCGAGTTCGGCGGACATCTTCTTCAGATATTCTTTGGCGTCGATCATAGTTGGTCCATCCATTGTTTGGTCTCGCCGAGGACGACATGCCTCGCCTTGGACAGCTGGGATATGTCCCTGCATCCGGTGAGCAGCATGGCGGCCCTCAGTTCCTCCCTTATGATAGTGAGTTTCTCGATGACGGCCTCCGCGGATTGGGTGGCCTCCTTGAGTATGATGTTCGCGACCCCTGCGGACGATGCCCCCATGGCGATCGCCGCGGCCACGTGTATCCCGTCCAGGACTCCTCCGGACGCGATGAGCGGAAGTCCGCATCCCCTGCACTGCCAGAGTGACACGGGCGAAGGTATGCCCCAGTCGAAGAACGTTTCCCCCATGCAGGTCCTGATCCTGTCCTCCGCATCCATGGCCCTGTAGAGCTCCACGGCGGAGAAGCTGGTCCCGCCCATGCCGGCGATGTCCAGTCCGCGTACGCCTATGCCCTTGAGGCGTTCGGCCACGTCGTCGGAGATGCCCGCACCGGTCTCCTTGACCATGATCGGGTACTCCCTCGCGAGTCCGCGTATGGCGTCGCGGCATCCCGCGGCGTTGGTGTCACCCTCGGGTTGGACGATCTCCTGGAGGAAGTTCAGGTGGATGGCGACCAGGTCGGCATCTATGAGGTCCTTCGCCTGTCCCACCATCTCGGGTGTGAACCGGTCCTTGCTGTGCTGGTCCACCAGCTGGGGCGCCCCCACGTTCCCGATGACCAGGGGGACATCGAAGTCCCTGATCACGGAGTAGCTCTCGGGGCAGACGCCGGTGACCCCGGCGCGCTCGCTCCCGACACCCATGCCGATACCGAGCTCCGCACAGGCCTCGGCTATGTTGGCGTTGATCTTCACGGCCCCGGGGAACCCGCCGGTGATGGCGGTGACCACCAGGGGGAACTCCAACCTCTTCCCGAAGAGGGTGCACGAGGTGTCGATGTCATCCGCATCGATCTCGGGGAGTGCGTTGTGCACGAACCTGATGTCGTCCCAGTAGCAGTAGCCCGGGGCGATCCTCTCATCCTTGCAGATCCTGATGTGATCCGCCTTCCTGTCCTTTATCAGTGTCATAGAATCACCTTCTGGCCACCGTGCACGGAACGTCCTCGCCCTTCAACAGGGAGAGGAGCCTTCCCGGGACGGTACCGTTCACCAGAACGCAGTCGCGGCCCCCATCGCACATCCTGAGCATGGACTCCATCTTGCCGCGGACCCCTCCCGTGACATCGTCGACGGTGGATCCGGAGGATACGTCCTCCATGATGTCCGGTGTGACCTCGGGGATGAGCTCCGCATCGGGGTCGGTCTTGGGGTCGGCCGTGTACAATCCGTCTATGTCCGAGACGAACACTATGCGGTCCGGTTTGAATATGTCCGCAAGGACCTCCATGATCTGGTCCCCTGAGCATATGCCGAAGCCCTTCTTGCGGTCCATGACCACATCCCCGAAGAGGATGGGCATCACACCGATGTGGGCCAGTGCCCTTATGGCCTCGGTGTCGCTGACCACGAGCTTCCCGTCGTCCATGACGAAACATGATCCCGGGGGTACGGACACCGCGGGGATCCCATTGGTGATGAGTTCCCTCACGACCATGGAGCTCAGTTCGCGGACGTCGTACTGGACCTGTGCGATGGCAGGTACCTGCGAGAAATCGATGAGGCCGTGCTGGAGTGCGTACTTCTTGGCGACGACGTGTCCGAAGGATCCCGCACCGTGCACGACGATGGTCCCCTTTCCGGATTCGGCGATCTCCCTGCAGAGTCTCGAGACCTGCTCCCGGTTGAATGTCCTGTACTGGGATTTATCGGTGATAACGCTACCACCCAGTTTAATCAGCATCATCAGCGGTTGCATGGATTCTTTTTAGTTAAAGTGGTAGGTTCCATTGCGGAGAGATACGTCGATGGGAACAACACAGGAGAATAGTAAGAATGGCCCTGAGGGCCATAAGGGAGGAATAAGTGGTAGACAGCGTGCCTGAGTTCCCGTACGCTTGCGCAATACAGTACAGACAGGTACGCGGGCGGGCTTTACTGCCGGGTTCGGAATGGGACCGGGTGTGACTCCGCCGCTATGGCCGTCTTACCAAGACTTGGCATACCTGTAAACTATATAATACTTTCGTTGAAGGCCGTTTTCAGAGCTTTCAGAAACAGGTGATTTCGGACAATTTCACCCAAAAACTGGGTGTGAACAGGCCCTGTCTAGGACAGATTGTTTTGGAACATACGTCCAATTCTCCATTCCCCTTAAGAACGGACCTCAGGATTCCGTTCCCATATGGCCATTTTCAAGAAGAAGGGAAAAGAGGATGCGAAGGCCACAGAGGAGGAGCCCGTGAAGAAGGCGACCTCCAAGAAGGACACGGAGAAGAAGACCGTCCCCAAGGCGGAGAAGGAGGAGGTCGGGACCTCGGATGACACATCGAAGGCCCCCAAGAAGGCCTCCTATGTCGTCTGCACCCATCCCGACGGGGGTTGGCAGGTCAAGAAGACCGGTTCCACCAAGGCGATCAGACGCTTCGACACCAAGGCAGAGGCGGATGCCTATGCGAAGAAGGTGGCATCCAACAACGGTGCCACGGTGATAAGGAAGAAGAAGGACGGTAAGATCCAGAAGAAGTTGTGATCGCGGGGTCCTTCCGGACCCCTTTACGATCAGCAGAATTCGGTTTTATCGCTGTCGAGGACCTCGTTCCAGAGCCTGATGGTCTCCTGAGCGTCCTCTTCGTCCATGACCTGGATCGCGAATCCGGCGTGGACGACTGCCCAATCGCCTACTTCGGCCTCGACCATCGACAGGTTGGCCTGTCTGGTGACGCCTCCGAAATCGACATCGCCCATGTCTCCGTCGATGCTCACGATCTTCCCGGGGATTGCCAAGCACATCCTATCACTCCGACATGATCTTCAGGATGGCCTCTGCGGGCTGTCCGTCCGTTGCGGTCAGTGCCTCGACCGCCTTCTCGCGGTCGCATCCGGTCTGTGACATGACGAGGTCCACATCCTCCGATGCGAACGTCACAACGGGGGCCTCCTCTCCGGCGGCTCCGAGCTCCCTCACGGTCTCGACACCGCTGATCTGGTAGCTCTTGCTTCCGCCCATCTCGACACAGACGACATCGGCACCCCTGATGACGATCTCGTTGCTCTTGGTTCTGATGATGACCTCGGTGACGTCGTCGATGGAGGTCTGTTTGATCCCCATCTTCTTCATCGCCTGCTTCATCTGACGGTCGTTCATTCTCATTCCGCCGGCCATGTTCGACACCTATCCTCTTTCCCTTCTTTAACTCAGCGATTTTCCGACCGCCTCGGTGAGCGCTTTCAGTACATCGTCCGCGACGGCGATGTCGGGGACCCCTCCCTGGGAGAAGTCGGGCTTGCCACCGCCCCTCCCTCCGAAGTCCTTCAGCACGTTCCCGAGGATGGCCTTGCAGTCCACCCTCTTGTCACCCGATGCGAGCACCACGGACACGGTGTCCCCGACGGACACGTATGCCGCGACACCGCCCTTGGATTTGGCGGATTCCGCAGCCTCGGTGATGACGGACCTGTCCGCAGCGGGGACCTTGGCGGAGAACACGGGGCATCCGTTGACATCCTCCGGCTGTACCGAGGAGAGGATGGTGCGGACAGCATCCTTCAGCATCCTCCTGCCCATCTCCAGCTCGTGCCTCATGTTGGCCACGGCACGGGGAGAATCCTCGGTCTTGCATCCTATCTCATCGACGATCTCCAATGCGATCGCCGCCAGGGCGTTTGCCGCATCCTTCGCCCCGTTGCCGACCTTGAACTCTATGGTCACGCCGTCCTTCCCCGCGGACACCTTGCGGTCCACCATGAGCATCTCCAGCTCGGAGGTCTCCATGACGTGTACCCCGCTGCATGCGGACAGGTCGATGTCGCCGATGGCCACGACGGAGATCTGCTCCCCCTCGGGTATCCTGTCGAGTTTGATCCTGACGTTCTCCAGTTCGGGGTCGTCCCTGTCCATGATGCTCTTGGTCACGGGGAGGTTGTCCCTGATGGCCTGGTTGGCGAAATCCACGGCCGCCCTGATCTGCTCCCAGGTCAGGTCGTGGTTGACTATGACGTACTTGCTCTCGGGCGAGATGAAGATCTTGGTGATCTCCAGTTCGGGGCACTGCCTCTTCAGGGAGCAGAACAGGAGGTGCTCCCCGGTGTGTCCCTGCATGAGGTCGTAGCGTCTGTCCCAATCCACGCTGCACCAGATCCTCTCCCCGACCTTCAGGTCGTTCCCGGGCACGATGTGGACTATCTCGTCTCCCTTGTAGTGGACATCCGTCACGGGTTTCCCGCGGATGTATCCCGTGTCGCACACCTGTCCGCCCCCTCCGGGGTAGAATGCGGTGCAGTCAAGCACGACCTCGTCCCCCTCTACGGAGACGACGTGTGCCTCGAACTCGAACGTGTATCCGTCGTGTCTGAAGATCTCGTCTGCCATGTCGATCGCCTTTGCAATGGGCTCCCGAACCGCACCGTCCGATAAATAACAGTGTGATGGGTCAGTTTCCGGGGGTTTCCGACCAAGCTATTATACATCCTTAGCGGATTAGGCCCCTTCGGAGATTCAAATGTCCTTGGAAGACTACGATGAGCTGGACAAACGTATAATCGAGCTGCTCTGCAGGTCCAGTCAGGGCTCGTACAGGCAGATCGCCAAACAGCTCAACGTCCACCCCACCACACTCATACAGAGGGTCAAGAACCTGGAGTCGAAGGGTGTGATCCAGGGGTACCGCGCCAGTGTGGACTACATGAAGCTCGGCTTCGAGTACATGGGCATGGTCAGCATCTATGCGGACAACGTGGTCTCCGTGCAGGATGAGATCGTCAACCTCCCGCAGGTGATATCCGTGTTCGACGTCACCGGTGAGAGCGACTGCATCGCATGGATCGCATGTGCGGACAGGGACGAGTTCTCGGCGGCGGTCAAGGCCATCAACGCCATAGACGGTGTGAAGAAGACCAACACCTCGGTGATACTCGACATCAAGAAGGACCCGTTCAGCTACATCCCGCCGATCCTTCCCGACGAGTGATGTCGGAATGCCGTGCAAGGGGGCCGTCAACCGACCCTCGCCACCATTTTTATATACCCTCCTAAATAGCGTGCGATATAGTAATAGAGGCGCTCTTATGAGAAGAACAAACACATGCGGTGAACTGAGGTCCGCCGACCTCGGCAAGAAGGTGTGTCTCCAGGGATGGGTCAGATTCTCCAGGGACCACGGAGGAGTCGCTTTCATCGACCTCGCTGACAGGTACGGAATCACACAGATCGTCTTCGATCCCGAGGACCTCCCCGCAGGGACGGATGTCCAGCGCATCTCGGACATCATGAGGTCGTTCACCCGTGAGTCCGTCGTCTCCGTCGACGGTATCGTCAGGAAGAGGGTCGAGGGGACCGAGGACGGAAGGAATCCCACAGGGGAGATCGAGGTCCTCATCACCGATGCGGAGCTTCTGAACAGGTCCGCCGCACCTCCCTTCGAGCTCGGTGACCAGAAGGAGGGAGTCCTCCCCAACGAGGATGTCAGGATGAAGTACAGGTACCTGGACCTCAGGAGGACCGAGATGATCCAGGCCATGGAGTTCAGGAGCAAGCTCGTCCACCTCGCCAGGCAGTACCTGGAGCAGGACGGTTTCCTCGAGATCGAGACCCCCATCCTCGGAAGGTCCACACCCGAGGGGGCAAGGGACTACGTCGTCCCCTCCAGGGTCCACCCCGGAACCTTCTACGCACTTCCCCAGTCCCCCCAGCAGTTCAAGCAGATGCTCATGGTCGCCAGCATGGACCGTTACTACCAGGTGGCCAGGTGCTTCCGTGACGAGGACTCCAGGAAGGACAGGCAGCCCGAGTTCACACAGCTGGACATCGAGATGTCCTTCGTGGACATGAAGGACATCCAGGACATGATGGAGGGCATGGTCTCCTACATCTGGAAGGGACTCTACGGTGAGGAGCTCCAGACGCCCTTCCCCCACATCGCCTACCGCGATGCCATGGAGAGGTTCGGATCCGACAAGCCCGACATGAGGTACGGGCTCGAGTTCGTCAAGCTGACCGATGTGGTCAGGGACGCACCCTACAAGATCTTCCAGAACATCCTCGCAGAGGGCGGTATCGTCGCGGGAATGAACCTGAAGGCGGATGTCGCCGGCGAGAGGATCGGAAGGAACGATGTGGACCGTTACATCCACTACGCGAAGAAGGTCGGACTCGGAGGACTCACCTGGATGAGGTGCGTCAACGGAAAGCTCGAGAGCAACATCGTGAAGTACTTCACACCCGAGATCCTCGAGAACATCAAGACCACCATGGGTGCGGAGGAGGGCGATCTCCTGTTCATCGTCGCCGGGCCCTGGAAGGCCACCTACGAGAGCGCCGGATTCCTCAGGAAGAAGGTCGCGGAGGACCTGGACCTCGTCCCCAAGGACCAGTTCCAGTTCTTCTGGATGGACCAGTGTCCCATGTTCGAGATCGACCCCGTCTCCGGTAAGTACGATGCGTTCCACCACCCCTTCGTCCTCCCCGAGAACGACCTGGATGCCGATTACGTGGGCGGAGCATGCTTCGACCTGTGTCTGAACGGTAACGAGCTCGGTTCAGGATCACTGCGTATCCACGACCCCGAACTCCAGAAGGCCGTGTTCCACAAGCTCGGTATGGACGATGAGAGGATCGAGAGGAGCTTCGGCTACTTCGTCGAGATGCTCACATACGGTGCACCTCCCCACGGAGGTATCGCCATCGGTATCGACAGGCTGTGCGCCATCCTCCTGAACAAGGAGACCATCAGGGAGGTCATCGCCTTCCCCAAGAACAAGAGGGCCGTGTCCCTGCTCGATGGTTCACCGTCCAAGATCGACGACGAGAAGCTCGAGGAGCTCCAGATCATCTCCCTCGCAGGGGACCTCGACCTGGGCGACTTCGAGGATTCCGACGAATCCGAGTGATCTGAAACTCATTCCCCGTGGGTCTCCCACGGGTTTTCTCATACATTCCTAAAAAAGTTTAGGAATAGCTAAATATCACCGTCGCATGGTACCGTCCGTTACCATGATAGTCGGCATAAACGCAGCGAAGAAGAAGGGCAACCGCAAGGGATGAACTTCGACCGACCGGGGATCCCGTATCCTGGTCCCCGGCCGGACCATTTTATCAAGGTGTTTTCCCGACCCCGGAGGGTCGGTGTTCTGGATCAGAACCTGGCTTCGATGAGCTTCTTGGTGGTCTCCACGACCTCTGCGGAGGAGTACTGTCCTCCCGACTGCTTCATGACGAATCCGATGACCTTGTTGGCGGCCTTGTCGTTCTTCCGGTAGTCGGCGATGATCCCGGGGTTCTCGTCAAGGTACTTCCCGATCATGACCTCCAATCCCTCGGATGCACCCTTGGCCGCCTCGGCATCGACACCTGTCATGAGGCACTTGATCTCGATACCGCACTCGGTGTCGGTGATCTCGCCGGCGGCGAACCTCCTGATGACGGTGATGACCTCGGACACATCCCCGTTGCGCTCCTCCATGGCCTTCCAGTTGGCGCTGACGGGTCCCGCCACCCATTTGATGGCGTTCTGAACATCCACGTCCTTGGCGACGGTCTCGAACGTCTCGGCGAGTCCTATGGATGTGGACACGAGCTGTTTGGCCATCTTCTGCTCGATGCCGTACTGGTCCGCGAGTCTGAGCACCATCTTCTGGGGACTTTCCTTGATCTTGATGGCATCCGCCATCTCCCTGATGTGGTAGACTCCAAGGTCGGGCTCGTCGATGTATCCGTAGTCTGCCTCGAACTCCTTCTTCCTGACGGAGATGGTGACCCCCCTCTCCTCGTCGAAGCGCCTGGTCTCCCTGTCGATCTTCCCTCCGGCCCTGAGGATCTTGGTCTGCCTGACCATCTCGAAGGTCAGCGCCCTCTCCACGTTCTTCAGACCGGTGACGTTCTTGACCTCGCACCTCTCCTTCCCGACCGAGATGTTGCAGTCGCAGCGGATGCTCCTCTCGCCGTCCCCGGGCAGGTCGATGACGTGCCTGATGTCGGCTATGAGCTGTCCGAGGAACTCCCTCGCCTCCGCGGGGGTGGCGATGTCGGGCTCCGTGACGATCTCCGCCAGGGGGATACCGGACCTGTTGTAGTCCACCAGGGAGGACAGGTCCCCGACCCTCTTGGTCTTGCCCGGGTCCTCCTCGATGTGGATCCTGGTGATCCTGATGGGCTTCTTCCCGTTCAGGTAGTACACTCCGCCCTCTCCGACGGGGTTGTCGTACTGTGTGATCTGGACGCTCTTGCACATGTCCGGATAGAAGTAGGTCTTCCTGGAGAACCAGGTGGTGTCCGCCACTTTGCATCCGAGCATCTTGGCGAGCATGATCCCGTACTCGAGGACCTTCCTGTTCAGGACGGGTCTCGATCCCGGCATACCGAGGCATGTGGGGCACACATGGGTGTTCGGTGCGGGGGCGTCCGTGGTGGGACAGGAGCAGAACATCTTCGACTTCGTGGGGAGCTGCACATGGATCTCCAATCCGATCTTCATGCTCCCACCTCCGGTGACCTCATGTCGAACTCCTTCTCCCAGTCCTCCGCCATGGAGAACAGGACGTCCTCGTTCCAGTGGTCGGCCACGAACTGCATGCCGATGGGCATTCCGTCGGAGCCGTATCCGCAGGGGACGGACATGTGGGGCGTACCGGCGATGTTTGCCGGGACCGTGAGGTAGTCCGCCTTGTAGGAGTCCAGTGCGGACATCTTGGAGATGTCGTCGAACCTGGGTGCGGTGAAGGGCATGGTGGGTGCGAGCACGGCATCGTGGTCCTTCAGGACCCTCTTGTAATCATCTATGACGACCTTCCTCACCTGCAGGGCCTTGGCGTAGTACCTGTCCCTGAACCCGACCATCCTTGTGAACGTACCGAGGAGGATCCTTCTCTTCGCCTCGTCACCGAAGTACTCCGAACGGAAGGATGTGAAGTAGTCGTCGAACTTCAGTGAAAGGTCACCGTCCTGCTGTCCGTACCTCATACCCACGTACCTTGCAAGGTTGGTGGATGCCTCGGATGTGGCGAGGACGTAGTACGCGGGCATGGCGTACTTGAGGGAGGGCATGTCGACGTACTCGACATCCACACCCATGCGGACCAGGTTCTCCACGGCATCCTTGAATGCGGACTCCACGTCCTTGGAGAGCCCCTCGATCCCCTCCTTGGGGATGGCGACGGATTTCATCCTCCTGTAATTCGTCCTGAACTCGGGCTGGACGCAGGATGTGGGGTCCTTCTCGTCCTTCCCCGCTATTATCTTCATATATCTCTTCAGGTCCGTGGCCTTGGCCGACAGGACACCGATCTTGTCCAGGGAGTTCCCGTAGTCGATGAGCCCGTACCTGGACACACGTCCGTACGTGGGTGCGATCCCGTAGACTCCGCAGAAGCTCGCGGGACAGCAGATGGATCCGCCCGTGGACACTCCCAGGGACACATGGTCCTCGATGACTGCCGCGGCACATGCGGAACCTCCGGATGATCCCCCGCAGGCCCTCTCAAGGTCATAGGGGTTCCGGGGGACCTCGAGTCCCGAGTTGGTGGAGAACGTTCCGAATCCGAACTCGTCCATGTTGGTCTTCCCGATGAGTTTCCCGCCGGCCTCCCTCATCTTCGCGATGGAGGTGGCGTCGAACGCGGGCCTGTATCCGATCAGGATCTTCGAACCGGAGCAGGTCTCCATGTCCTTGGATGTGAGGTTGTCCTTCGCGGAGAACAGGAATCCTGCGCCGTCGGCCGACGTGTCATCGGTCATGGCGTGGAACATGGAGTACTTCCCGTTGATCTCCTTCAGTTTGGACAGAACGGAATCCGCGCTCATGACAGCCTCGGCCCCCTTACGTATCCCTCATAGGTGTTCATGCCCCTGAGGAGCTGGTCCGGATCGATGTCCATCCTGGGCTCATCGTCCCTGAGGACATCCGCGACCTCTATGGGGTTGACGCCCCAGTTCTCGCAACCGGGTGCCTCGTCCAGGAGTTCGAAGTACGTGAGGATCTCGCTGAGGTCGCTGCTGTACCTGTCGAGCTCCTCCTCTGTCAGTTTGATGTGGGCCGCACGTGCGACCCTCTCCACGGTTTGCCTGTCCATGTTCAGACCTTCCCGTGGCGCTATCAAGTGGCTCTATAAAAACGGTGTCAATCGGCCTTCCGGAGGAAAATCAGTCCGTAGAGTGTGACGCAGGTGTCGGAGAACGCGAAGGGTATGCCCTGTCCGTTCAGGTACGATTTCATGTCCAGCCCCAGGGAGGATATCGACGGTATCATCATCTCGGGGAAACGGCAGGGTTCGGGGTATGCGCATACGCCGCAGTACCTGCAGGCCCCGTCCGCGAACCCGAGGCAGTCTATGTTGTTGCTCCTGAGATCCACGACCATCATCCTGACGATCTTCTGCATCTCCAGGCCGGTGGCCTCCAGGACATCCCTGTCCTTCACATCCAGGCAGAATGTGCGGCTCACCAGGAGAACGTCGGAGCTGGAGTTGTACAGTTCCTCCGGATCGATGTCCACGTCGGGAGGGCAGCCCCAGTTGGTGCCGTAGTTGCCGCACAGGTTCTCCTTGCACCTTCCGAGGCATGTGATCCTGTCGTCTTCGTTGTACTCCGGGACACGGATGTCCCTCACGGCGTAGTCCTCGAACGCGCGGACCGATAGGACGGCTTCCCAGGCTTCCATAAGATAAAATTGTATTATCAACGTTAAAAAAGTACCTGTCCACCGCTCGGCGGAACCGCATCCGTCGATGGTACATATCCCTATCGAAGCACCCGGTAAAAACTGTTTTAATACCCGTGACAATCCGACTGTTATGGCAGAAGCGACACCCGAGAAGAAACTCGCCACAGCGATGAAGGCGATGGACGAGGGCGATTTCAAGAAGGCGTACACCTCATTCAAGAAACTGGTGGCCGAGTTCCCCGAGAACGCGGACTGCTGGTATTACAAGGCCGAGTGCGGCAACTACGCATCCGGCATGTTCGGTGCCAAGGTCGACACCGAGGAGATCATGGAGGCCTACAAGAAGGCCATCGAGCTCGACGGTGAGCGTGTGGACTACTATCAGTCCTACGGATCCTTCTGCATCTCCGTGAACAAGTACGACGAGGCCGAGAAGGCGTACTGCGAGGCAGCCGAGATGGACGAGTCCATGTCATCCTCACTGTACTCCGAGTTCGCCATCGAGTACTACAACAACGTCATGGCCAGCTACGGCGAGATCATGGAGGACCCCAAGGCCCGCGCACCCTACGGTAAGAAGGCCCTGGAGTACATGCTCAAGGCCCTGGACATGTCCTCGGAAGAGGCGAAATCGCTTCTCTGAATCATTTTCAAGGGGGTTCTCCCCCACTTTCAACTTCTGTTCTCACATACTCTCTTCGGCAGATTCCTGTGTGTTCATCTGTCGTTCATTCGGTTTTTATAACTAGACAAATGTCTAATCGATTGAGCTTCACTAATCTATTCAGCTACTCAATATCATCTTGAATCGATGAATTATTATAGATTAGACAAATGACCAGTCATTCCCAATTGAATTAGTCAAATGGAGGATTTAAATGAAGTTCGGAATGAAGGTGTTCGTTGCAACAGTGTTCCTCGCAACGGTCGCACTATCTCTGGCCGTGTTCGCCGGGGATCCTGTCTCCGCCCGTCCGTTGGGGGAGGACCCTGCGGACTATGCGAATGTGTCATGGGTCCTGGTATGCTCGGCCCTGGTGTTCATCATGAGTCCCGGGGTCGCCCTGTTCTACGGCGGGATGCTGAGGAAGCAGAGCATGACGTCCATGATCGCCCAGACCCTGTTCGCCATGGCCATCATGTCCGTATCGTGGGTCACCGTCGGTTACTCTCTGGCGTTCTCCGACGGGAACATGTTCGTCGGCGGTCTGGACCATGTCCTGCTCAGGGGGGTGGATGCCGACACGATAGGCGGGTATCCAGTCCCGGACCTGGAGTTCATGTTCTTCCAGATGATGTTCGCCATGATCACCGCGGCCATCGTCCTCGGGGCCTGTGCGGAGCGCATGAAGTACACCGCCATCGTCTGGTTCCTGGCGGTGTGGTCCGTCCTGGTGTATGCGCCCATGGCCCACATGGTCTGGGGCGGAGGGTTCCTGGAGAGCGGACTGCCGTTCGGGATGACCACCGTGGATTTCGCCGGAGGCACCGTAGTCCACATCTGTGCGGGGGCCACCGGTCTCGCCCTGGTCACGTATCTGGGGAGGAGGAGCGACAAGGTGTCCAGGAGGTCCCACAGTGTCCCGCTGACCTTCATGGGCTGTTTCCTTCTGTGGTTCGGATGGATCGGGTTCAACGGCGGTTCCGGTCTGGCGGCCGACGGGGTGGCGGTGAACGCCATCGTGGTCTCCCAGATCTCCGCGGTGTGCGCACTGGTGTCCTGGGCAGTGGTCCAGTACATGCATGTGGGCCGTGTGGGGGGTCTCGGGCTCATAGCCGGGGCCATCGCCGGACTGGTTGCCATAACCCCCGCCGCAGGATGCGTCGGTCCGACGGATGCGATCGTCATCGGTCTGGTCGGAGGTGTGGTGTGTTACTTCGGGGTCATCCTCCTGAGGGGCAGGTCCGGATTGGACGATGCCCTGGATGTGATGGGCCTCCACGGTATCGGAGGGATATGGGGTGCGGTCGCCACGGGTCTCTTCGCCGATGCGGCGAACGGAGGTCTGCTGTACACGGGCGATTGGCACCTGGTCATGGGACAGCTCGTGGCCGTGGCGTTCACCCTTGTGTTCTGTTTCACCGTCTCCTACATCATAGTACGGATCCTGGGGAGACTGATCGAGGGCGTCCGCATCTCGGAGGATGAGGAGGCAATGGGCCAGGACATCGTGGAGCACGGTGAGCCGGCCTATGTCATGTGAGGTGATGTCGTGAAGATGGTCGTGGCGGTGATAAGGCCGGAGAAGCTGCAGTGTGTGAAGGATGCCCTCGCGGGGATCGGTGTCCGCGGGATGACGATGACCCGTGTCACCGGCCGTGGGGAGCAGATGGGCCTGAGGTTCACCAACAGGGTCGGCGAGTTCATAGTCGATGAGATCGAGAAGGTCAAGGTGGAGACGGTGATCGGGGACGATCTGGTCGATGCGGCGATAGATTCCATAAGGGAGGTCGCCGGAACGGGACATCCCGGGGACGGGAGGATATTCGTGATCCCGGTGGAGAGGTCGGTCAGGATAAGGGCCGATGACAGTGCAGATCCTGACGAAGAGACGGTGATATGACGGAATCAGAAGAAGGGATGGTAGCGAGGGGTCGATTTGAACGACCGATCTCCGGGTTATGAGCCCGACGGGATATCCTGGCTACCCCACCTCGCTATAAATGGTGCTAAGGTGGTCTTGTATATAAACATATCTGGACGATCGGTCTCGACGGGGTCAAGTGTATCCAGAACTGTCTGCACCCTATGGTTGGATGCATGTGGTTACACCCTCCAGCTGTCAGGATATTAATACCCTTGACAGACCATCCAACCAACAGGTCCCCTGAAAGGGGATGGAGTTGATACAATGGATGTCAGACAGAAGGTCATCACCGTGTTCATCGTGGCCGTTGTGGTGATCGCCGCCCTGGTGGTCGGCATGAGGTTGGACGATAAGGAGGATTCAGGTGTGGTCAACTCGGATATTGTTGTCCTTCAGGACGGGATGACCGTCTTTGAGGACGCATCCGAATTACCGGACGAGTTCACGATAACATTCGATCTCACCACGGTCTTCACCGGGTGGGATGGGGACGAACTCGTGTTGGGAGTGGACCCGAGGGACGGGCCCGTGACGATAGGATACAAGGTCGGGCTCTCCTGGACGGAGGCCAGTCAATATTTCGTGGATGTCTACACTGAGAAGGAGGAGTCCGGATGGGACACCGCCGTGAGCTGTGGGTCCGAGGATGTGACCGACGATGTCTACAACAGATGGGTCAGGACCGAGGGGTCCGAAGGTGACGTATCCTATGATGTGAAGATCGTGGTGGATGAGCCCGTGAGCCGTCTGTACTGCAGGAGCCCGATCGAGCCCCGCCTCGGCGACCTCACCGGACAGGAGTTCGGTTACAGGATCGTGGGGCAGAACGCCGACGGTCTCCTCTCGGGGGAGATGACACTCACATACGGCGAGAGCGACGACGGTTCGGATTACATCGTCGGGATGACGTATTCCGTCACCACCGCCACGAACACGGAGCTCACAGGGGAGGACACCCTGCAGATGCCGAAGGACGCTCCCTGGAACGGGGGTGTGTTCGACGGAGGTTGGGACATCTACACATATTGGGGCGAGAAGCACCTCGATGTGATGTTCATAGAAGGGGAGGATTCGTTCCTGGACAGGTATGTGTCCGACGGTATCCTCTATGAGTCCGTGTATTCCATGGACGACGTCCTCGCCATAGTGATGCTGGATTCCGCAGAGGTCCTCGGGGAGAGGACGCTGTCCCCAACGGAGTACACGTACACGGCGGAGATCGATGGAGACGACATCACGACGAAGCAGGACATCACCGGTTCCGCATCGTATGAGCGCCTGGATTCGACCGGGACGTACGCCCTCATGCGTTCCTACAATCTGATCATCATGGGGGATGATGTCTGGGTGGACCAGGAGGTCACAAGGTGGGAGCCCCTGTCCGACGATATTCCTGGTGAACGTCAGGGGACCATGTACCTCGACACCGTGTGGGGGAGGATAGAGGTGGATATCTTCACAGAGTTCTTCGACGGGGGGGACCATTCCGCCAACTACTATTCCTACAAGGGTGCCATCCCCGTGAAGTGGACATATCTGTTGGCCAATGACGATTGGATCATCCTGAACTACAACGTGGTCTCATACACCTTCGAGGGGGAGGTCTACAAGTCCCTGGACAAGCTGCTCCCGCACGCAATGGAGTGGTGAGCGAACAATCCCACTGGGGCTGACGCACGACGGGTGCCGAGGCCCCATCAAACAACTTTGGGAAAACAGGGTCGGCGGGGTCCCCGGCGATGTTGTGGGGTGACCCCTCCCGACCGTTCAGAAGAGTTTCTTGAGGAACATCAGGTCGTTGATGTTTCCCTTGACCTGGATCTTCTTGAGGACGTACGCCCTCATGGGTCTGAGTGTGCCGTCGATGAGTCCCTGGAGGTTCTCGGCGGTGGTGGTGACCGTCACATCTGCGTCCTCGAGGAGTTCGGGTTCGAAGTGATGGATCTTCGCATCCTTGAGTTTGAGGGAGTATTTCTCATCCCCGAGGTCGAGGTTGAACGACTTCTCGAGGTGCTCGATCTCCTTCCTGATCTTCTCATCAGATTCCATCTTGGCGTGGAACCTGTCGATGACGTGCTGAATCTCTGCCTGCATGCTCATGATCTCACCAATCGCTGATCTTCGTGTTCGCCCTGGCAGAAAGCATCTTCCTGACCGGTTCCCATGAACATCTTACATGTTCCGGCGCCTTTCCGTTGTCCTTTATCCATTGGGCGATGAAATCCATTGTGTAATGGTCGCTGGGGTAGCCGCTCCCTATGTTCACGTCGTACTCCCTGCGGATGTCGTCCAGCATCCTGTCCCTCGTCACCTTTGCGACGATGGATGCTGCGGACACCACGGGGTATGTGTCGTCCGCTTTATGCTTTGCGACAACGGTCACGTCGGGGCCGAGGAGTTTGGACAGCCTCTCGGTGAAGGACACCTCGTTAACATCCGGACAGTCCGCGTACACGGCATCACGGGGTTGCGACGAGACCGCCTCTGCGAACATCCTGAGCTCGACCTCGTTCAGGGACATCTCCTCCCTGCGGGAGTCCACGTCCGCGGCGGTGGCGATGACCACGTTCCAGTACGGGACCGCTTCGGTGATCGCCTCGTACATGGCCTCGCGCCTCTTGGGTGTGAGCTTCTTGGAGTCCTTGACCCCGATATCCCTCAGGATGGAGTCGTCCTCCACGAACACAGTGCCGACCACGAGGGGTCCCATGACGGATCCGCGACCCGCCTCATCAACACCACAGAACATGTGAAACACAACCAACGGGTTCCGTTGTAGATGTATATCATTTAAGATTGTTTTGTCATTCCACCTTCTCAATGACATTGAAATGCGATCTCCAGTACGGCAAAGGGGAGGCCGGGTACAAACTCACCCGCGTGGGAGTGAGGGGCGTACGCAAGCCCGTCCTCGTCAAGAGGGAGGGTATCAACAGCACCCTGAACAACGCACTGAACTGCTCGATCGACATCTTCGTCGACCTTCCTGCCAGCCAGAAGGGGTCGCACATGTCCAGGAACGTCGAGGTCCTCAACGAGGTCGTCAGCGAGAGTGTCCGTGAGCCCATCACCGGACTCGAGGACATGGCCGCCAACATGTGTAGGAAGCTCCTGGTCCACCACGAGTACGCACAGACTGCCGAGGTCAGTATCTCCGCGGAGTACTTCCGCAACTCCAGGACCCCCCTGGGGAAGGACACCTTCGAGATCTACACCCTGATGGCTGGCGGCAGGATCCAGCGCGACGGCCCCCTCGTGAAGAGGATCGGTGTGAAGGTCCTGGGCATGACCGCATGTCCCTGCGGACAGCAGACCGTCAGGGAGATGCTCGAGTTCGAGGGCGAGATGCCGGTGATGACCCACAACCAGAGGAACGTGTGCACGCTGAACGTCACACTCCCCGAGGACTGCAACCTGGAGGCCGACGAACTGATTGACCTGGTGCAGGATTCGTTCTCGTCCCCCACATTCGAGCTCCTCAAGAGGCCCGACGAGGGACAGGTGATCATCAACGCCCACAGGAACACAAAGTTCGTGGAGGATGTGGTCAGGGGTGTCCTGAAGAGGTTCGTGGAGAGGTACACCGACCTTCCGGACGACGTCTATGTCGATGTCCTCAGCGAATCCGAGGAGTCCATCCACAAGCACAACGCCTTCGCCGAGAGGGAGTCAACCCTCGGGGAGCTCCGTGCGGAGAACTCCAACTGAAACCCCATCGGTTTTCTGAAAAAAATCGGGATCGGGAAGGGGGAGGATCACTCCTCCGACCCTATCCTCTCAAGTTTGACATCCATCACGGAGATGTCCGAGACGTAGATGTCGTCGGGGCGGTCCAGGTCGTCCAGACATCCCACCCAGTACACGACGAGTCCGGGTCCGAACAGCTGCGTGTAGGGGATGAGCTGCTTCCTGGAGTTGAATCTGAACTCCGTGTTGTCACCGAAGGACGCCTTGCTCTCGACCCAGTAGATCTTCTTCCCGTTGTAGATCACCGGCTCGTCCAGGAGGCAGTCGGGGGTCTTGGTGAACTCGGTGCCCCTGAGGTCGTTCTCGGTGCGGTACGTGATGCCCTGTCCGTCCAGCCACTGGTGGAGGAGGTCCTCCCCCCAGAGTCCGCGCTCCCTCTGCCTGTCGTTGGCATCGGGGGAGTAGACGATGTCGTTGGCGATGGCCTCGCGCACCTCCGCGGCGGTCTCCTCGCTCTCCAGGAGGTCGGGGTCGTTGATGTAGCTCCAGAACTCCTTTTTGGACGCACCGTCCTCGAGGAAGATGAACATCGCGGTGAGGATCGGAGGGAACCTGTATTTCTCGGAGAGCTCCATGATGGACTTCCCCTTGCTCCACTCCCTCAGCATCCTGGGGGTGTTCTGCTTCACCACGTAGAACCTCTTCTTGACCTCCCTGCTGGTCTTCTGTGTGAAGAGGGTGTCCAGGAGCCTCTCGTCGTATCTGTCCGAGAGGGCCCTGACATCCTTGGCGGTCCTCAGGCTGTTGTAGAGCTCCTTGTACTCCTCGTACTTCACCCTATCACTGGCCGAGGTTCTTGCAGAGGTCCTCGACTGCGGAGATCACGACGTCCCTGACCATGGATGTGGGGGGACAGTAGGCGTTCTCCGAGCGCATGAGGAAGTCCTCCGCGGTCATTCCGTTGATAGCTGCGGCGGTGAGCCAATCGATACGGCCCGTGGCCTCCTCGCCGGCGATGATCTGTGCACCGATGATCCTGTGGGTGGTCCTGTCGGCGAGCACCTTGACCCTCAGCTCCTTCCCGCCGGGGTAGTACCTGGCGCGGGTGAGTCCGGTGGCCTGTCCGGTGACGACGTCGATGCCGTACCAGGATGCCAGTCCGAGGGAGAGTCCGGTACCTGCGATCTGCTTGTCTCCGATGACGCTCACCCAGGGGCTCGCGACGGGTCCGAAGAGCATCTTCTTCGAGGAAACTGCGTTGTTCCCCGCTACATGGCCCTGCTTCACGGCGGTGGAGCCCAGTTGGCTCATGGTGGGGCCGGGCATGATGGCGGATTCGCACTGAACGAGGTCCCCGGCGACGTAGATGTCGGGCACGAGGCGTCCCCTCCTGTAGGGTTGGAGTGTGGGGGACACGACCAGGGCGTTGAGGCATCCGATGTCGAATCCGAGGGCCTTGGGGATGTCCAGGTTGGCACGGATCCCGGTGGCGAAGATCATGACGTCGCAGGGGTACTCCTTCCCGTCCGCGGTGACGCTGGTGACCCTGTCGGTGCCGTTGACCGCCTGGATCGGGGCCTTCATGATGAAGCTGATGCCCCTCTCCTCGAGGTGGGCCTGGATCTCGTCGGCCATGTCCTTGTCGGCGATACGGGGGATGACCTGGTCCATCATCTCGATGATGGTGACGTCCTTGCCCATCTCCCTGAGGGAGACGGCGAGCTCGAGTCCAATGACCCCCGCCCCTCCGATGACGACGTTCTGCGCACCCTCGAGTGCGGCCTGGATCCTCTTCCCGTCCTGGATGGTCCTGACGATGAACACGTTGCCCAGGTCGGCACCCTGGATCGGGGGCACGAAGACCCTTCCGCCGGTGGCGATGACCAGTGAATCGTAGTTGTAGCTCTTCCCGCCGGCAGTGACCGTCTTGGCGGTCTCGTCCACGGACTCGACCCTCGTCCCGGTGTACACCTTTATCCCGCGCTCCTTCTCGTAGAAGTCGGGTGTGTGCATGACGATGTCGTTCCAGGCGCTCCTGCCCTCGATGCCCCAGGGGATGGCGCAGGGTGAGTAGGCGATGTCCACATCCTCGGTGAACACGGTGACCTCGCATCCGGGGTCCTTCTCTTTAGCGGTGGAGGCCGCGGTCATTCCGGCGGCTCCCGATCCGATGACAATGATTGACTTAGCCATGTGGCTTACCGACCTTCGAATAGGGGGGTTGGATAAATACATTGTCAGGTGCGCACGCGCGAGGTTTTAGGGGGTGCTGGAATGCTGTGCGCAGGGTCTGGCACATGGGATCGGAGACTCGGATCGGGCGAGGTCGTCGGGGGACGTGCCCGTGTCTCCGGGACCGTCCCTCCACCCCCAAGAGAATTTATCCATGTTCGGGATACCAAAGGGCATAGGAAGGTATCCAGGATGAAGGAGAAACGTTCCCCGTCACAGCTCGAGGCCCTTTGGAAGGAGAGCGATATGGCGGACGGCGAGAAGGTCGACGCCATGGTCGTCATCATGCGCACCAACGGTTGCTGTTGGGTCAAGAGCGGAGGATGCACCATGTGCGGATACAGGGAGGCATCACTCAGCAACGTCACGGAGGACGACCTCTCCAAGCAGTTGGAGCAGGCCCTGTCCCGTTACAAGGGCGAACCCTTCGTGAAGATCTACACGTCGGGGAGTTTCCTCGACGACAACGAGGTTCCGCCGGAGATGAGGCGGAGGATCCTGGACGCGTTCTCCGGATGCAGGCGCATCCTGTTCGAGAGCCGTCCCGAGTTCATCACTCCCGAGTCCGTCCGCGACCTGCCGAAGAACGTCACCGTGGCCCTGGGGTTGGAGAGCTCCGATCCCGAGGTGCTCAGGACATCGGTCCGCAAGGGGTTCACCCCCGACGACATAAAGAGGGCCGGGACCCTGCTCAAGGAGTCCGGACTCGGTGTGAGGACGTACCTGCTCCTGAAGCCCCCGTTCATGACGGAGGCCATGGCAATCGAGGATGCGGTCAGGTCCGCGAGGTTCGCGGCCCCCTTCTCCGACGAGATATCGATCAACCCCCTGAACGTCCAGAGGGCCACCTACGTGGAGCGCCTCTGGAAGAGGGGGGAGTTCAGGTCCCCGTGGATCTGGTCCCTGGTGGAGGTGTTCAGGCAGCTGTCTGGCACTGTGGATGCGAGGCTCATGTCGTCACCCTCCGGAGGAGGTGCGATGAGAGGTGTCCACAACTGCGGCGAATGCGACAGGAGGGTCCTCGACGCCATCGAGAGCTTCAGCTTCACCCAGGACATCACCGACCTGGACATAACATGCAAGTGCACGGACAGGTGGGGTGCGTACCTCAGGTCCGAGACCCTCTTGGGATCCCCCGCGGACCTGGACAGGGACTTCGAAAACGAATTAGTTCTGAGGATGTGAACACATGGACTACGACATCAAGAAAGGATGGTACAAGAACATCGAGGGCGACCTGCTGGCACAGCTGATGCAGGAGGTCTTCGGGAACGTCACCGCCGAGGGCGACCTGCTGGTCTCCTCCTACGGTGTCCTGGACCGCATCGAGGTCAAGGTCCTCGCCAAGGACAAGATGGAGATCGTCACCGTCAACAGGGCCGGGGACGCCACCGACGACGAGATCCTCGACAGCAAGAGGAAGCTCAACGCCTTCGCGGAGAAGGCCACCGGTTTCGATGCCAAGGCCCGCATGAAGAGGGCTCAGAAGAAGGCCAAGGAGGGCAAGCTCTGAGGTCGGGTCCCGGGTGCATTCCCGGGGCCTCTCTCAAACATCTTTCACCCGCGTTTGTAATTAATAATAAGACGCGAGGGTAGTTTTAAATAGTATACCCGTATACGACCGAATTAGATTGGACATAATAGTGTCCGACCAGACGCACCGGGCAATGCGGAAAGCAACCCATGTCCGTCCCGTATCCGTTAGATTCTGGGGACGATCGAGGCGTCACGGTCGGAGCATTAAGACGTTCGTCTGATAAATCGCGAGGTTAGCGAAGAGACCCTCGCAGGTATGTGTAAATATGCCGCAAAGAAGACGTCCCAAGAGAGGATCTAGGGCATACGGCCCTAGGAAGAGAGCACAGTCGCAGACGCCTAGGCTCGACTCGTGGCCCGAGATCAGCGGAGCCCCTAAAATCCAGGGATTCGCTGGTTACAAGGCCGGTATGACTCACGCGTTCGTCGTTGACAAACGCGTCAAGAGCACCACCTCCGGAATGGAGGTTCAGACCCCCGTGACCGTCGTCGAGGTTCCCCCGATGAAGGTCGCAGCGGTCAGATTCTACGAGAGCAGCATCGTCGGACTGAAGACAGCGGGAGAGGTTTGGGCAAAGGATCTCGAGCCCCTTCTCGACAAGCGCCTCAACGTTCCCAAGAACCACGACGAAGCCTCCTTCGCAAGGTACGACGGTGTCGACATCGAGGATGTACGTGTCCTCGTGTACACCCAGCCCAAGCTGGTCTCCGGAGTCCCCAAGAAGGTCCCCGACCTCATGGAGCTCAGGATCGGAGGCGGAACCATCGACGAGAGGGTCGCATACGCGAAGCAGATCCTCGGAACCGAGGTCAACTTCACCGACTTCAGCACCGAGGGAACCCTGATCGATGTCATCGCAGTCACCAAAGGAAAGGGATTCCAGGGTGTCACCAAGCGCTGGGGTGTCAAGCTCCTGTCCCACAGGAACAGCAAGCACCGCCGCGGAATCGGTAACCTTGGTCCCAAGAGACCCGGATACGTCAGGTCCACAGTGCCCGGATCCGGTCAGATGGGATACCACCAGAGGACCGAGTTCAACAAGAAGGTCATCAAGGTCGGAACCGAGGGTGCCGAGATCACCCCCAAGGGAGGATTCCTCAACTACGGAGAGGTCAGGAACACCTACGTCCTCATCCACGGATCCGTTCCCGGACCCACCAAGAGGCTCATCAGGTTCAGAGATGCAACCAGACTCCCCAAGGGAGCAACAACCGAGGCAGTCGACGTCACCTATGTGTCGACCGAGTCCAAGCAGGGGGCATGAGTTAAATGACAACCACAAATGTTTACGCAGTTAACGGAGGAGTCGCCGGAACCGTCGACGTCCCCGCAGCGTTCGCCACCCCCTACAGGCCTGACATCATCAAGAAAGCAGTCCTCGCAGCTGCCGCCAACAAGAGGCAGCCCTACGGACCCGCCGAGGGATCCGGAATGAGGCACTCTGTCAGCACCTGGGGTAAGGGACGCGGAACAGCCCGTGTCCAGAGGGTCCACGACGGCAGGAAGGCCACCGAGTCCCCCAACAACGTCTCCGGAAGGAGGGCACACCCCCCGCGCCCGGAGAGGATCTGGGCACAGAAAGTCAACAAGAAAGAGCTGAAGATCGCCCGCCAGTCCGCTCTCGCAGCAACAGCCTGCGCCGAGTGCGTCAAGGCCCGCGGACACCAGTTCGACGATTCCGTCTCCTTCCCCATCGTGGTCGAGGATGCATTCCAGGACATCGCAGCCACCTCCCAGGTGACCGAGGTCTTCGAGAAGATCGGAATCGGATACGACATCGAGCGTGCCAAAGAGGGCCGCAAGATCCGCGCCGGAAGGGGAACCATGAGGAACAGGAAGTACCGCACCCCCGTCTCCGTGCTCATCGTCGTCAAGGACGACGAGAGGTCCGCTGCCATCTTCAAGAGCGCAGCCAACATCCCCGGAGTCACCGTCGAGGAGATCAAGACGCTCAACACGAGCATCCTGGCACCCGGAGGAGACGCAGGAAGGCTGACGGTCTACACCAAGTCCGCTATCGATGCAATAGGAGGATGGACACAATGAAGCAGAGCGACGTTCTCATCAGACCCTTCGTCACAGAGAAGTCCATGAACCACATGTCCGGAACCCCCACCCAGAAGTTCAAGGATGGAAACAAGATCGAGTTCATCGTCCACAGGAACGCTGACAAGCAGATGATCAAGACCGTCTTCGAGGAGCGCTTCGAGGTCAAGGTCGAGAAGGTCTGGGTCAGGATCCAGAAGGACGGAAAGCACGCCATCATCAAACTCGCAGAGGGCTACTCTGCAGAGGATGTCGGAATGAGGGTCGGAGTCTTCTGAAGGTGAGTGAACATGGGAAAAAGATTGATCACACAGAGGAGGGGCCGCGGAACCTCTTTGTACCGCTCGCCCAGCCACAGGCACGTCGACGACGTCAGGCTCCCCGCCTTCAACGAGGGAACCGCTGTCATCAAGGATCTGATCCAGGCACCCGGAAGGACATGCCCCCTTGCAGTTCTCGATGTCAACGGAAAGACAGACTACCAGCTCGCAGTCGAGGGAACCAAGGTCGGACAGACCATCGTCATCGGCGGAACCGAGGTCAGGGCCGGAAACATCACCAACCTTGCCAAGATCCCCGAGGGAACCCTCATCAACAACGTCGAGGCAACACCCGGAGACGGCGGAAAGTTCGCCAAGGTCGCCGGAGCCTCCGCAACGGTCGTTTCCAGAGGAGACAAGGTCATGGTCCTCATGCCCTCCGGAGAGATCAAGGAGTTCAACCCCAACTGCCGCGCCGCAATCGGTGTCGTCGCAGGTGGAGGAAGGGGCGACAAGCCTCTCGCAAAAGCTGGAAAGAACGTTCTGACACTCAGGTCCAGGTCCACCGCCCCCTTCAAGACGAAGGGAGTCGCAATGAACCCTGTCGACCACCCCCACGGAGGAGGAAGCCACGCCCACGTCGGAGGACCCAACTGTCAGAAGAGAACCGCATCGCCCGGTCAGAAGGTAGGATTCCTGCCTCCTAAGAAGAAAGTTAAGAAGTGATTGCAATGGCAAAGAAGATTATTGCAGGATCGGCAAAAGCCTCGAGGAGGAAGTCCAGGAAGAAGGCGTCGGCAATCCAGGCAAGGAGGAAGAAGGAGTTCCTCTACCGTGGATTCACGCTTGAGGAGCTTCAGGCAATGCCCTTCGAAGAGGTACTCGGACTCCTGCCCTCCAGGGCAAGGAGGACATACCTCCGCGGTCTGAACTACGAGCAGCAGCTCCTGTTCGACAAACTGAAGGATGCAACAGAGCCCGTTAGGACCCACCGCAGAGACCT
Source organism: uncultured Methanomassiliicoccales archaeon (assembly GCA_964634095.1). Taxonomy (GTDB): domain Archaea; phylum Thermoplasmatota; class Thermoplasmata; order Methanomassiliicoccales; family Methanomethylophilaceae; genus Methanoprimaticola. The sequence goes on from CAZWKY010000010.1 coordinate 25,889, forward strand.
GCCCATCATCCCCGCATTCGTGGGAAAGACCGTCAGCATCTACAACGGTCGCGAGTTCAAAGACGTAGAGATCAAGCCCGAGATGATCGGTTGCTTCCTCGGAGAGTTCGCTCTCACCAGGAAGGCGCCCCAGCACTCCGGACCCGGAGTCGGTGCAACCAGGTCCTCGAAGTTCATGCCGCTCAAGTGAGGTGTAAGACATGGTTTCAGGATATACAGCAGTTGCCGACCCCGACACCACCGCGAAGGCACTTGGAAAGGAGATGCCCGTCTCCCCCAAGTTCGCCCGCGAGGTTGCCGGAATGATCCGCGGAATGAAAGTCGAGACCGCACAGAAGGCACTCGAGGACGTCATCGACAAGAAGAGGGCAGTCCCCCTCAAGAGATACAACAAGCGTGTCTCCCACAAGGCCGGTGTCGGTCCCGGAAGATACCCCGTCAAGGCCGCAAAGGCCATCCTGGGTGTCCTCAACAGCGCCGCATCCAACGCCGAGTACAAGGGACTCGATGTCTCCAACATGGCAATCGCCACGATCTCCGTCTCCAGGGGACGCGTCATCCCCGGGCACATGCCCAGGGCACACGGACGTGCCACCCAGTGGAACCAGGAGACCGTCAACGTCGAGGTCATCATAGAGGAGGTTGAGTGAAATGGCATCAGAGAGAAAATTCGTCGCTGAGAACGTCCGCAGGGTCCTCCTCAAGGAGTACCTGATGAAGGAGGTCAGCCGTGCGGGATTCGGAGGACTCGACGTCCAGAGGACCCCCATGGGAACCCGCGTCGTCCTCACAACAGAGAGGCCCGGACTCGTCATCGGAAGGCGTGGTCAGACCATCAAGAACCTGACAGCCGTCATCGAGGACCGCTTCGGATTCGAGAACCCCCAGATCGAGGTTCAGGAGGTCCAGAACGCAAGCCTCAACGCACAGATCATGGCAGAGAAGCTGGCCTTCTCCCTCGAGAGGGGCTGGCACTTCCGCAGAGCAGGACACTCCACGGTCCGCAGGATCATGGACGCCGGAGCCCGCGGATGCCACATCATCGTCGCCGGTAAGCTCACCGGACAGAGGCACAGGACCGAGAAGTTCAAAGAGGGTAACATCAAGTTCTGCGGTGAGACCAAGGACAACTTCATGGACCACGGATACGCGGTCGCGAAGCTGAAGATGGGAGTCATCGGAGTCACAGTCGAGATCATGTCCAGGGATGCCAAGATGCCCGCTGACATCAGCGTCCTGAACAAGACCGAGGCCGCGGCAGTCATGCCCGACCTCTTCGCCGCCCCCGCCGAGGCCGCACCCGCAGCCGATGCAGAGGCACCCGCCGAGGAGGGACAGTGATGGCCGCACTGAAGACCGCAGACATCAGGAACATGAGCGTCGAGGAGCGCAACCAGAAATTGAAAGAGCTCCGCGACGAGCTGATGCACGAGAGGGGAGTCTCCGCCATGGGCGGTGCCCCCTCCAGCCCCGGCGCGATCCGCGCCCTCAGGCTGAACATCGCACGCATCCTGACCGTCCAGAAGGAGGAGGAAGAGATCTGATGGCTGAGATCTGCCCTGTATGTGGATTGCCTAAGGAGCTCTGCATGTGCGAGGAGATCGCACGCGAGCAGCAGACCGTGAGGATCTCGATCGACAGCCGCAGGTACGGGAAGACCGTCACCGTGATCGACGGTATCGATGAGAACGACATCGATATCGGGGATCTCGCAAAGCAGCTGAAGAACAAATGCGCCGCCGGCGGAACATGCAAGGACGGACGCATCGAACTCCAGGGGGACCACAAGAAAAGAGTGAAGGTCGTCCTGGAGGAAATGGGATTCCGCACAGAGGTAAGATGAAAGACACTCTCTTCATCAGAACTGAACTCATTGGCTTGGACGTGGAAGTGCTGTCTGCACCATACTCGGAGGTATCCGGTAGGGTGGTCGACGAGACGAAGAACACGTTTACCATCGAATCGGCCGGAACTGAGAGAATGGTACCCAAACCAGGCAATGTGTTCAGGTTCGCATATGAAGGCAGAACCATAGACATCATCGGATCAGAGATACTGCACCGACCAGAGGACAGAATCAAGAAGGTTAGGTGAATATAATGACAGCAGAAATCAAAGACATCGGAATCGACGTCGTCCCTCCCACCCTGGAGTGCAATGACCCCAACTGCCCGTTCCACGGCAGCCTCCCGGTCAGGGGACAGACGATCGACGGAGTGGTTGCAACCGTCAAGATGAACAAGACAGTCGTCGTCGAGCGCAACTACCTCAAGTATCAGCACAAGTACGAGAGATACGAGAAAAGGAGCAGCAGGTACTCCGCACACGCTCCCGCATGCCTCGGCCTCAAGGTCGGGGACAGGGTCAGGATCGCAGAGTGCCGCCCCCTCTCCAAGACCGTGTCCTTCGTAGTCATCGAGAAGAAGGAGTGATTCGAATGAAGGGAATTGCGGGAAACCAGACAAGAGGACTTCAGAACGGATCCCAGCTCGATGTCATCGACAACACCGGAGCAAAGGTCATCGAGATCATCACCGTCCCCGGCTACCACGGAGTCGCCAGGAGGGTCCCCTCCGCAGGAGTGGGAGACCTCGTCATCGCCTCCGTCAAGAAGGGAACACCCCAGATGAGGAGACAGATCGTCTTCGCCGTCATCGTCCGCCAGAGGCGCCCCATGAGGAGGCCCGACGGAACCATGGTCTACTTCGAGGACAACGCGGCGGTCATCACCACCGAGACCGGAGAGACCAAGGGAACAGACATCAAAGGCCCCGTCGCAAGGGAGGCAGCCGAGAGGTGGCCCCGTGTGTCCGCGACAGCCAACACCATCGTGTGAGGTATGAAAATGGCAAGCAGCAAAGCAAGGGTCCAGAGGAAGAACCAGGCCAACGCATCCGCACACGTCAAGAGGAAGATGCTCTCCGCACACCTGAGCAACGAGCTCCGTGAGAAATACGGGGTCCGCAGCGCAAGGGTCTGCAAGGGGGACACCGTCATCGTCGTCCGCGGAAACCAGGACATCAAGAACATCGAGGGAAAGGTCCTCGAGGTCTACACCAAGACCGGTCGCGTCTCCATCGAGGGAGTCACGATCAACCAGGCGGACGGAACCGCCACCGAGCGCCCCGTCCACGCATCCAACCTCGTGATCACCAAGCTGAACACCGAGGACCCCTGGAGGGTGGATGCCCTGTCCAAGAAAAAGGAGGCTAAAGAATGAGCGACCACATGAAGAGACTGGCAGCACCTAGGTCCTGGCCCCTCAAGAGGAAGGTAAGCATCTGGGTCACCAAGCAGTCTGCCGGAGCACACTCCATCGAGGACTCAATGTCCGCCGTCACCGTCCTCAGGGACATGGTCGGAGCATGTGACACCGCCAGAGAGGCTAAGAGAATCATCGGAAACCGTGAGATGTTCGTCGACGGCAAGGCCGTCAAGAACCCCAAGGCCCCCGTCGGATTCATGGATGTCATCAGCATCCCCAAGATGAACCTGAACTACAGGATGCTCATCACCGACAAGGGAAAGCTCACACTCGTCCCCATCGCGGCGGATGAGGCAGCATGGGAACTCTGCAAGATCATGGACAAGACCATCGTCAAAGGCGGAAAGTTCCAGCTGAACCTCAGCGGCGGTAGGAACATCCTGCTCGACAAGAACGACTACAAGTGCGGAGACTCCCTGAAGGTCGCCTTCGAGGGACAGGCCATCATGGACCACTACGCACTGGCAGCCGGCAACACCGTCCTGATCAAGGAGGGAGCACACAGCGGAAGCATCAAGACCGTCAAGGAGGTCGAGGTCGTCCGCGGATCCGCACCCAACCTTGTGATCTTCACCGACGGAACCCAGACCATCGTGGACAACTGCTTCGTCATCGGAGCCGAGAAGTCCGCGGTCACCCTCCCGGAGGCTTCCGAATGAGCGGAATGAGAGACCTCCACGTGGAGAAGGTCGTCGTCAACATCGGTGTCGGAGAGGCCGGTGAGAGGCTCGTCAAGGCCGAGAAGGTCCTCGAGATGGTCACCGGACAGAAGCCCGTCGAGACGATCTCCAAGACCGTCAACAGGGACCTCGGAATCCGTCAGGGCATGCCCCTCGGATGCAAGGTCACCCTCAGGGGAGACGTTGCCGAGGATTTCGTCAGGAAGGCACTCGTCATCAGGGAGATGCGCGTCCCCGTGTACTCCTTCGATCCCGAGGGAAACATGTCCTTCGGAATCTCCGATTACACCGACTTCGAGGGTATGAAATACGACCCCGAGATCGGAATCTTCGGAATGGACATCAGTGTCGTCCTCAGGAGGCCCGGAAACAGGGTCACCCAGAGGGCACTCCTCAGAAGGAGGGTCCCCAAGTCCCACCGCGTCTGCCGCGATGAGGCAATCCAGTACATGAAAGACAAATTTGAGGTTGAGGTGGTCGAATGAAGCCCAAGAAGCAGTTCGGAAGATCTGTCGGCTGCACCCGTTGCGGACGCAGGAGAGGAATCATCAGGAGGTACGGGATGCACCTGTGCCGCCAGTGCTTCAGGGATATGGCTCCCGAGCTCGGATTCAAGAAGTATTCGTGAGGTGTCATAAATGCAGAGCGATCCACTCAATGACGCAATGTGCGTTATCAAGAATGCAGCCCTCAACGGAAAGAGCGAGTGCATCATCCAGCCCTCCTCCAAACTCATCGGCCGCGTGCTGAAGGTTATGCAGGACAAAGGATATATTAGCCAGTTCGAGTACGTCGAGGACGGAAAGGCCGGAAAGTTCCGCGTCATGCTCGACGGAGCGATCAATGACTGCGGAGTAATCAAACCCAGGTATTCCGTCAAGGTGACGGATGTCGAGAAGTTCGAGGCGAGGTTCCTCCCCGCCCAGGACTTCGGACTCCTCATCATGACGACCACCGCCGGAGTCATCACGCAGGACCGTGCAAAAGAGCTCGGTATCGGCGGAAAACTGCTGGCATATGTTTACTGAGGAATATAGATGACAATAGCAGGGAAAATCGAAAGCACCATCGCTATACCCGGTGCAGTGTCCGTGTCCTACGACGCAGGCACTTTGAAGGTCACAGGACCTAAGGGAGAATTGAGCAGAAACTTCGCGCACCCTAACATAGTTATTGCCGTCGGTGAAGGAGAAGTCAGCGTAAGCTGCGAGTACCCGAGGATCAAGGACAAGGCTATGGTCGGAACCTACGTCGCCCACATCAACAACATGGTGAAGGGAGTCACAGAGGGTTTCACCTACCACCTTAAGATCGTGTTCTCCCACTTCCCGATGAAAGTTACCGTCAAGGGTGACCGCGTTGAGATCAACAACTACATGGGAGGACATGCACCCCGTTATGCCAACATCATGAAGGGATGCACAGTCAAAGTCAACGGAGCCGACGTCACAGTGGACGGTATCGATATCGAGGCCTGCGGACAGACCGCGGCCAACCTCGAGAGGGCGACCTCCAGGCTCGGATTCGACAAGAGGACCTTCCAGGACGGAATCTACATCGTCCAGAAATCGCACAAGGTGAAAGAATGACCGTGAAAGCACTCACAGACCTCCAGGGTCTGAAAGACAAGAATGTCGAGGAGCTCGCCGGTATCGGTATCACATCCGTTCCCGAGCTCGCCGAGGCGATCAACGACGATGCGAAGGTCAAAGAGGTCATCAAGGTACTCTCCGGAGTCGGACCCAAGACAGTCGCCGCATGGAAGACCGCCCTTGCAGAGGAAGACGTCGCAGACGCCGCCCCCGCAGACGCAGTCGTTGTCGAGGCATCCGAGCAGGAGTATGTCGTCAAGGCGAAGCCCGAGCTCGATGACGAGACCGCAGACGCACTCGCCAAGAGGGCCATGATCTCCGGAAGGAGGCCCGCCTTCAAGAGACAGGAGTGGTTCAGATACTCCAAGCTCGGCGAGAAGTGGAGAAAGCCCAAGGGTATCCACTCCAAGATGAAGAGACAGCTCAAGAGGCGCCCCCCGATGGTGGACGTGGGATTCCGCGGACCCGTCGCAGCAAGGGACCTGCACCCCTCCGGATTCGAAGAGGTGCTCGTCTACAACGTGGACGGACTCGAGGGCATCGACCCCAAGAAGCAGGCGGTCCGTATCGGCGGAACCGTCGGAACGAAGAAGAGGATGGCAATCGAGGACAGGGCCGACGAGCTCGGTATCAGGGTCCTCAACAGGATGGTGTGACCATGGCAGACCTGAGAAACCAGAGAAGGATGGCCGCAGAGGTCCTGAAGTGCGGCGAGAACAGGGTTTGGATGAACCCCGACAGACTCGACGAGGTCGAGGAGTGCATCACCCGCGCAGACATCCGTACGGCAGTCGCGTCCGGCCTCATCAAGGCAAAGGCGAAGAACGGAACCTCCAAGGGAAGGATCAGATACGTCGCCGGCCAGAAGGCCAACGGAAAGAGGAAGGGACCCGGATCCAGGAAGGGAACCGCCAACGCCCGTGTCCGCGACAAGGAGCGCTGGATGGCCACCATCAGGCCCATCCGTGCAGAGCTGAAGGCCCTGAGGGCAGACGGAAAGATCACGCCCTCCGTGTACAGGCTCTACTACAGGAAGGCCAAGGGAGGACTCTTCAAGTCCCGCAGGCACCTTAGGCAGCACATGATCGCTGCCGGACACCTCAAGGAGGAGATCTGATGGCAACAGGACCTAGATACAAAGTCGCGTTCCGCAGAAGAAGAGAGAACCGCACAGACTACTACGCCCGCCGCAAGCTCCTCGCAGCGAGGGAGGCCAGGGCTATCGTCAGGAGATCCAACAAGAACGTCACCATCCAGTTCGCAGAGTTCGGAATGGAGGGAGACAAGGTCCTCGCAGCAGCGAGCACCAGGGAGCTGAAGGCCCTCGGTTGGGAGTACTCATGCTCCTCCGTCCCCGCAGCATACCTCGTCGGATACCTTGCCGGAAAGAAAGCAATCAAAGCAGGAATCGAGTACGCAGTCCTCGACATCGGAATGCAGACCGTGAAGTACGGCGGAGTCCTCTTCGCCACCGTCGCGGGAATGACCGATGCGGGACTCGAGGTCCCCCACGGAGAGGATGTCCTCCCCGATGAGGACAGGATCCTCGGAAAGCACATCGACGAAGGCATCGAGGCTGCAGTGAACAGCCTCAAAGAGAAGATGGAGGCTGAGTAAAATGGCTGACTGGGTCCCCAAGACAAGACTCGGACAGATGGTCCTCAACGGTGAGATCACCACCATGAGCGACGCACTGGCAACCAAACTGCCCCTCCGTGAGCCCGAGATCGTGGACATCCTCCTCCCCGACCTGAAAGACGAGGTCATCGACCTCAACATGGTCCAGAGGATGACCGATTCCGGTAGGAGGGTCAGGTTCGCCGTCACTTGCATCGTCGGAAACGGCGATGGATTCATCGGAATCGGAAGAGCAAAAGGAAAGGAAGTCGGACCTTCCATCAAGAAGGCCATCGACAACGCGAAACTCAACATGATCGAGATCAAGAGAGGATGCGGATCCTGGCAGTGCGGATGCGGCCAGCCCCACAGTCTCCCCTTCGAGGTCACCGGATCCACCGGATCCGTCACCGTCAGCCTGAAACCCGCACCCCGCGGAGTGTCCCTGGCCGTCGGAGATGTCGCCAAGAGTCTGCTGACCCTTGCCGGTGTCCGCGATTCATGGGGTTTCGCCAGAGGAAACACCAAGACCAAGGTCAACTACGCAATGGCTACCTTCGAGGCACTCAAGATGACCTCCCGTATGAGGGTCACCGACGAGCAGGTGAAGAACCTGAACATCGTCTCCGGACCCACGGGGATCAACTATGCCGAGACCGACGCCGAAGCCCAGGAGGAGTGAAGATGGCATACGCAGTTATCCGTGTCCGTGGACAGCCCGACGTCAACCGTGACATCGAGTACACCATGGGACTCCTGGGACTCACCAGGGTCAACCACTGTGTCGTCGTCCCCGAGAACGCTTCGACCAAGGGAATGCTCCAGGTCGTCAAGGACTACTGCACCTGGGGAGAGGTCGATGAGGCCACACTCACCGCGATGATCCGCGCCCGCGGAAAGCTCGCCGGTGACAAGGACATCACCGACGACTACCTCAAGGAGAAGTCCGAGTTCGCAACCGTCGACGAGATGGCCAAGGCCATCATTGAGAACAACTACAAGATGAAGGACGTCGAGGCAGCAAAGCCCGTCTTCCGCCTGCACCCGCCCGTGAAGGGATACGAGGGCAACAAGCGCTCGTACCAGAACGGCGGAGCACTCGGATACAGGGGAGCAGCTATCAACGACCTCATCAACAGGATGCTCTGAGGTGTGAAGGATGCCTAGCAGAACAAAGAAATTCAGGGGATACAGGACCCACGGACGCGGAAAGAAATCCGGACGTGGAGCAGGTATCATCGGCGGACATGGTCAGGCCGGACTGGGAAAGACCGGAAGAATCGGTATGCTGAAGTACGACAGGGACCACTTCGGTCGCCACGGCTTCAAGAGACCCCAGTGCATGGTCGAGGCCAACCGCACCCTCAACGTCGGAGAGCTCGGCGAGCAGGTCGAGAGGTTCGTTTCGATGGGATTCGCCTCCAAAGAGGGTGACGTCTACAACGTCAACCTCACCGAGGCGGGCATCGACAAACTCCTCGGCAGCGGTAACATCGACATCAAGGTCAATGTGACCGTCGCAGACGCCTCCGAGAAGGCCCGTTCGAAGATCGAGGCCATCGGCGGAACCGTCGTCGAGTGAACGTATCGAGAGGTAGATTGGGATGGAAGAAACACCTAGCCTGTTGTACAAGGTAAAACCCCTGTCCGACAGGCTCCCCTCCGTCAAGAGGCCTGAAGGCCACGTGCACTTCAGGACCAAAATGATGTGGGTCATAGTCGTGTTGGTCGTCTATTTCGTGATGACCAATGTGTATCTCTACGGTTTGGACCAGTCCGAATCGTTGGATCTGTTCGCACAATATAGAACCATCATGGCAGGAGCTTCCGGATCGCTACTGCAACTCGGTATCGGACCGATCGTCACAGCTTCGATCATAATGCAGCTGTTCGTCGGTGCAAAAATCATCAAACTGGACCTTGGGAAGCGCGAGGACAAGGCATGCTATCAGTCAGTGCTCAAACTGCTGGTCATCGTCATGATCCTGTTCGAGGCTATCCCCCAGGTATTCGGATACCTGGTCCCCTCGAGTGCGGCCACTGACCTCCTCGGCGGGGCCGGTGCCAAACTCCTGCTGATAGCTCAGCTCTTCGCAGGGTCCTACATCATCTTCATGATGGATGAGGTGGTGTCCAAGTGGGGTATCGGAAGCGGTATCTCACTGTTCATCGCAGCAGGTGTGGCGCAGGCGCTGTTCACCGGAGCCCTCAACTGGAATCCGATCGACATCAACTCCGCCATGAGCTTGGAGAATCCGCCCGGAGGAACCATCCCCCGTGCGCTGTACTACGTCTTCACCATGTCGCCCGAACAGATGGCGCAGGGTGGATACGAGAGCCTGTTCCTGGGTTCGCCCAACCCCATGATCGCGTTGGTGGGTACGCTGGTGATCTTCGCCATCGTCGCCTATCTGGAGTCGACACGTATCGAACTCCCCCTGTCACACGGGAACGCAAGGGGTGCAAGGGGCCGCTACCCGATCAAGCTGATGTACGCAAGCAACATCCCTGTCATCCTGATGTCCGCACTGCTCGCTATCGTGAGCATGACCGCCCTGCTGCTGTACAGCAACGACTTCCTCAGCGGTATCCCGCTCATCGGAGGCAACTCCTCGATCGGATACTTCGAGGACGGTTCGACAACAGCCGCGGGAGGTATCGCCTGGTACCTGTCGGCCCCCCAGGGACTGACCACCTGGCTGATGCCCATCCTGGACCCCACCAGCTACGGTAACGGTCACAGCGTGCTGCAGAACCTCGCGCACGTCGCCGTCTACTTCAGCGTGATGGTCATGGGATCGATCCTGTTCGCCAAGTTCTGGGTGGAGACCACCAACCTCGGTCCCGAGGCCGTGGCCAACCAGATCCAGAGGAGCGGTATGCAGATGCCCGGATTCCGCCGTGACCCCCGTGTCCTGAAGCGTGTCCTGGAGAGGTACATCCCCACGATCACGATCCTCTCGGGAGCCATGGTCGGAGCACTTGCGGCATTCGCGGACATGGTCGGAACCACCGGAAACGCAAGCGGAACCGGAGTTCTGCTGACGGTCGGTATCCTGATCCATCTGTACGAGGCCATCGGTCGCGAGCAGATGATGGAGATGAACCCCGTGATGAGGGGATTCTTCGGTGGAGGAGAGTAAGTAGATGCCCAATCCAGGTAGTCCGCAGAGTATGCAGCAGGTGCAGCAACAGGCACCTCCGATGTCGAACAAGACGATGATCGGAATGATGCTGACGCTCGTCATCATGATGGTCGTCATGTCGTTCAGGTCACAGATCGGACAGGCACTGGATGTGGTATTCAGGTACATCGCCTTCGACGGGCAGTACCCCGTGCTGACCCTGGTCATCGCCGGACTGGTGATGATCACCGTCAGCACCATAATCCGCAGCCTGATGTCGGACCCCATCGAGATGGCCAGGAACCAGCAGGTCCAGAGCGATTTCAACAAGGAGTTCCGTCAGGCGAGGATCGAGAACAACCTCTTCAAGATGAAGAAGCTCCAGGAGCAACAGCCCCAAATGATGGCGATGTCCATGGAGGCGAGCACCAAGCAGATGAAGGTCATGCCCATAACCATGCTCTTCATCATCCCCGTGTACGCATGGGTCTGGTTCTTCCTCCAGACGGGGGAGGGTGCGGCCTACTTCGGTACACCGGAGTTGGAGGCGCTCACCCACGTGGCACTGCCCTGGGGAACCGTCGACCTCAACACGATGCTGATGGGATTCTTCCCTGTGTGGATCATCATCTACACCATGGTGAGTCTCCCCATCGGACAGATCGAGAACAGACTGATCAGGTTCATCTTCCTCAAGAAGCGCCTCGCGGAGCTCGACAGGGAAGTCAAAAGGGCTGAGATCGAATGAGAATAACCATAAGCGGTCCCCCCGGATCCGGGAAGACGACCGCCTGCAGCAAGCTGTCCGAGAAGCTCGGTCTCGAAGCGGTAGTCTTCGGGAAGATCTTCCGCCAGCTTGCTGCGGAGAGAAACCTGACCTTGGGGGAGCTCGGCGCCATCGCCGAGCAGGACCCCACCATCGACAAGATGATAGATTCGAGGATCCTCGAGATCGCGAGGGCCAACGAGGACATCATCCTGGAATCGAGACTTTCCGCTTATATGCTCTCCCGCAACGACATCCCCGCGTTCAAAATCTACCTGGATGCGAGCCCGGATGTCCGTATGGCCCGTGTGGGTGTACGTGAGGGGGAGACCTTCGAGGAGGCACACGCCAAGACGGTGGACCGTCAGAGGTCGGAGGCTAAGAGGTACATGATGTACTACGGCATCGACATCGAGGATAGGAGTGTGTACGACCTCGTCGTCAACACCGACGAGTTGGACCCGGACCAGGTCCTGGAAACCATACTTGACGCGTTGGGTGTTGCGAATTGATCGTCAGGGATCCGGACGCGATACCTGACAGATGGGGCAGACGTCCCTCCGACCGTTCGGTCGGCGAGCTTCTGAGGGGAGGTGTGATCATCCTCGACAAACCCTCCGGCCCCACATCCCACCAGGCCACCGCCTGGGCAAGGGATGCATTGAAGCTGGACAAGATGGGTCACGGAGGTACGTTGGACCCGTACGTCAGCGGGGTGCTCCCGTTGACCACCGGTAAGGCCGTCCGTCTGACCGATATAGTCCTCTCCTCCGACAAGGAGTACATCTGTCTCATGCGCCTGCATGATGACCGTCCCGAGAGGGGGGTCCGTGAGGTCATGTCCCGTTTCGTCGGGAAGATCTATCAGCTGCCGCCTGTGAGGTCGGCCGTGAAGCGCCAGGTCCGTATCCGTACGGTGAAGGAGCTGGAGATCCTGGATATCCGCGGAAGGGATGTCCTGTTCAGGATGTCCTGTGATGCCGGTACATATGCACGTTCGCTCTGTGTCGACATAGGTGATGTGCTCGGTTGCGGTGCCCATATGGTCGAACTGAGACGTTCCCGTTCCGGGAAGATGACCGAGTCACGTGCTGTGAGTCTGCAGGATCTGAGGGATGCCTATGTGTTCTGGCAGCAGTATGGGCGTGAGGATTGGCTCAGGAGCATGATCCTCCCCATGGAGGTGCTTGTGGAGCCCCTTCCGAAGGTTGTCGTGAAGGCCACCGCGGTGGATGCCGTGTGCCATGGTGCCGATCTGAACGTCAAGGGCATACACATGCTGGATGAGGACATCAGGAAGAACGCCCTGGTGGCGATGATGACCGCCCGCGGGGAGCTGATCGCGTTGGGCCGTATGGCGATGTCCACATCCAAGGTGATGGCCACGTCGCAGGGGAAGGCAGTGGACACCGAGAGGGTGTTCATGGAGCAGGGGCATTATCCGCGCATGTGGCGTTACTCCACCGATCTCGAGGAGTTCTCCGAGCCTGTGTTCCCCGAGTGAACAACCCTCGGTTCGGGGATTCATCCGATGAATGCGACCATGAAGTTCCTGTCATCTGTCGCATCCCTGCCTATGCGGGTGAATCCGTTTTCTCTGTAGCTGTCGTCCAGACTGTCCGTGCAGTATGGTCCAATCAGGCGGCATCCCACGATCTGACGGACCCTGTCGATGACATCGATGGCATCGCTCAGTATAGAAGACCTCAGTTCTGGTCCAGAGCCGTCGGAGCATGCCGGTCGTCCTATGAGGTACATCTGCGCCCTTCCTGTTTCCCGGACGATGTTCAGTTCCGTGACCAGTTCCTCGGAGACGGTGATGTCCTCAGGTGCATTCACGCATCTCAGGCCCACGGTGAAAAAGCCGATGATCCGGTCTAAGTCATCGATGGCGAGGTAGGTGCGGGTCACGTCGTCTTT
>CAZWKY010000011.1:0-38761 GCA_964634095.1 uncultured Methanomassiliicoccales archaeon
TTAAATTCGCGGAGTGTCCGCCAATCTTTAATATCGGTAGATATCATGTAACGGGCATGTCATTCTTTGACCAGCCCAAAAACGCAGGTCTTGCAATGATCGTCGTTGCAATAGTCAACATCCTTGTGGCTATTGCCAACATCGTCGTTGCGGCCACTGCCGAGGACGGCATCAACTACGGTGGTATCATCACCGCGGTCGGACTCGTCATCACGGGTGTCATCTACTTCAAGTTCGGATCCAACGTCCGTACAGGAAACATCTCCAAGAAGATCGACATCCTCGCAAGCTTTGTCAACGTAGTCGGAATCAACACCATCATCACCGGTGTCTTCGCAATCATCGCCGGAAGCTTCGCAACCGGTGTCTGGAACATCATCTTCGGTATCATCATCTGCTACTGCGGAAAGAAGATCAACGACGGAAAGGAGACAACCCTGGACAAGATCCTCTGGATCATCCTCCTGCTCATCTTCGTCATCTCGATCCTCCTCAACATCATGCAGCTGATCGCATTCCCCCTCGGAACCCTCCTGGGAATCTGTGGAATCATCATCTACGTCTTCATGACACTCCTCCTCCTGGACGGAGAGGTCAAGAAGGCCATGGGAATGTAAGTCCGAAGGTTCGTTCCTTCGACTCACTGTACGTCAAACCTTTTCCAAACCCTTTACCTACATTCTAACATCCTTGCGGTCCGGCCGCACGTTCCCCAGCACCCTTATATTACAGAGGACGCCGATTCGTATCCGTGGACAGAGCAGTAATCGAAACGGCAGACCGTATCCGTGATATGACCATCCGCGGTGCGGGGAGGATAGCCCGTGCGGGGGCCACAGCCCTCGGCGACATGGCAAGGAACCGTTCCGGCGGGACGTTGGATGATTTCAGGAGGGAGGTCTCGGAGGCCTCCAAGGTCATACTGGATTCCAGACCCACGGCAGTGTCGTTGTGGAACGGGGTCCATGCGACCATAAGGGACGTGGATTCGGCCGCGACATTGGACGATGCGGTCCAGTCGGTGATATCCAATTCCGAGGATTTCGTCAACCGTTCCCTGGGTGCGGTGGAGGCCATCGCCAGGATCGGGGCCAAGAGGATCTCGGACGGTGATGTCATCATGACCCATTGCAACAGCAGTGCCGCCCTGGGAGTGATAAAGGAGGCCCACAGGCAGGGGAAGGACATACGCGTGTTCGCCACGGAGTCCCGTCCCTGGAGGCAGGGCATCCTCACGGTGAACGAACTCGCCGATGCGGGGGTCGATGTGACCATGATCATCGACAGTGCCGTCCGTTCGGTGATGAAGAAGGTCGACAAGGTCTTCGTCGGAGCCGACACCATAACATCCCACGGTGCCCTGATCAACAAGGTGGGCACATCACAGCTCGCACTGGCCGCCAACGAGGCCCGTGTCCAGTTCTACGTATGCAGCGAGACCTACAAGTTCTCGCCCATGACCCTCTTCGGTGACATGGTCACCATAGAGGAGAGAGACATCTCCGAGGTCGTGAGGCCCGGGGAGATCCCGGATTCGGTCAAGGTGTTCAATCCCGTCTTCGACAGCACGCCGGCCAGGTACATCGATGCCATCATCACGGAAGAGGGGATGATCTCCCCCGGGTCCGTGTACGGCATAATGGTCAGGCAGTTCGGGGACTCGCTTTTCAAGGAGTGATCTAACATGGAAAACTACTCGTATCTCCACCTGGGGGAGCCCGCGGATCCCGACAGGTACGTCATCTGCAAGTACCGCGTGACCAGCGACCTCCCCATGGAGAAGGCGGCCGAGGCCATAGCCGCCGAACAGTCCACCGGAACGTGGACGGGGATATCCACATTGGACGGTGATGTGTTCGGGAAACTGGGCGCCAGGGTCATCGACATCACCGGCGACACGGTCATCGTGGAGTTCCCCACCGACGATTTCAGCATCGAGGTCGGTTCGGTGCCCCAGATCCTCAGTGTCATCGCAGGGAACCTCTTCGGTCTCGGTTCGCTGAACGGCGTCAGGTTGGAGGACGTGACGTTCCCCAAGGACATAACATCCCAGTTCAAGGGTCCGAAGTTCGGGGCCGAGGGGATCAGGAAGGCCCTGGGCCGTCCCGAGAAGCCGTTGGTCGGAACCATAGTGAAGCCCAAGATCGGGCTGTCCCCCGAGAGGACCGCGGAGTACGTGTACGAGGCCGGTTCCGGCGGACTCACCAACTCCAAGGACGACGAGACCCTGGTGGACCAGCCCTTCTGTCCCATCCAGGACAGGACGGTGAAGGTGGCCGAGGCCCTTGACAGGTTGGAGGAGGAGGGACACCTGATGCTCCACGCCATCAACGTCAGCACCAGGGGAGACAGGATCGTGGAGCTGGCGGAGCAGGTCCAGTCCTGGGGTGCGAGGCAGATAATGGTGGATGTCATCACCTGTGGCTTCGGTGCCGTCCAGGCCCTGGCCGAGGACCCGTCCATCAAGGTGCCCATCCATGTTCACCGCACCATGCACGGGGCGTTCACCAAGGACCCCCGCCACGGTGTGGCGATGCTCCCGCTGACGAAGCTGGTCCGTATGTGCGGAGGGGATGCCCTGCACATCGGTACCCTCGGTGTGGGGAAGATGTCCGGTGATGCGAAGGAGGACAACAACCTGGTCGCATGCCTCGGCGACGACGTCCCGTATAAGACGGTGATGCCCGTGTGTTCCGGCGGTGTCTACCCCGGTATCGTCGGTTCCATCATCGAACGTTCAGGATACGATGTGCAGATCCAGGCCGGAGGAGGCGTTGCAGGCCATCCCGACGGGGTCAGGGGAGGTGCGAAGGCCATGTGTCAGGCCGTGGACGCCGCCTTCCAGGGCATATCCGCGGCCGAATATGCGAAGGACCACAGGGAGCTCGCCCTGGCCCTCGAGAAGTGGGGATCCAGATGAAGCTGGAGGCGAGGTTCTGCGATGTGGACTCCTCGGAGCCCATGGTCCTCCTCCACGACGATGATTGCGTGGAGATAGGTGTGAAGGAGAACGACCGTGTCAGCATCTCGGGCAAGAGGTCCGTGGTGGCCCTCGTCAGCAGGTCCGATACCCTGGTCCAGAAGGGGCTGGTCCTCATGCACCGCAGTCTGATGGACAGGTGCGGGGTCGAGGACGGTGATGCCGTCAATGTCCAGTACGCACCCAAACCCGATTCCGTGAGGTCCATCCGCAGGAAGATGGACGGTGAGAAGCTGGACAGGGAGGAGATCCGTGCCATCGTGGAGGACATCCTCGAGAACAGGCTGTCCAAGATCGAGATCTCCGCATGGCTGACAGCGCTCTACATCAACGGTATGGACATCGACGAGATCGCCGATTTCACCGTCGCCATGGCGGAGACCGGTGATATAATCAAATTCGACAGGGAGCCGGTGTTCGACTTCCACAGTCTCGGGGGCATCCCCGGGAACAAGATCACGCCCATCGTGGTCTCCATCGTGGCCGCGGCCGGGGTGATGATCCCCAAGCTTTCCTCCCGTGCCATCAGCAGCGCATGCGGGACCTCCGATTTCGTGGAGGTGTTCTGCGACGTCCTGATGGATGCCGATTCCCTCAAGAGGGTCTCCGAGGAGGTCGGAGGTGTCTTCGCATGGGGAGGTGGCATGAACCTCGCACCCGTGGACGACATGGTCATTAGGATCGAGCATCCCCTCGGCATCAACCCCCGTGCGCAGATGCTCGCATCCATCATGAGCAAGAAGGTGGCCGTGGGCGCCACCCATCTCCTGGTCGACATCCCGACCGGTGCCGGTACGAAGGTCCCCACCCTGGATGTGGCGAGGGCCTATGCCCGCGACCTCATGGACCTGGGTGAGAAGATCGGCATCCACGTGGAGTGTGCCATCACCTATGCGGACCAGCCCGTGGGCAACGCCGTCGGTCCCGCGTTGGAGGCCAAGGAGTGCATAAGCATCCTGGAGGGCCAGAAGCATCCCGCCAGTGTCATCGAGAAGGCCTGCGAGTGTGCGGGGATAATCCTGGAGATGGCCGGCATCCAGAACGGTGCCGTCAGGGCCAAGGAGATCCTCGACTCCGGTGATGCCCACAGGAAGTTCCTGGAGATCGTCGCGGCACAGGGAGGCAATCCGGAGCTCAGGTCCGAGGACATCGTGCCCGGTGCATACCATGAGGACGTCGTGTCCACCAAGTCCGGATACATCCACAACATCCACAACAAGGATGTTGTGGCCATCGCCAAGGCAGCAGGGGCCCCCAACGACAAGGGTGCCGGTCTGATAATCCATCTGAAGAAGGGTCAGAGGGTCGAGGCGGGGGATATCCTGTTCACGATCTACGCCGACAACGAGGCCAAGCTGAAACGTGCCCGGGAGACCGCCATCAAGTATCCTCCGATGGACATCGAGGGGATGCTGATCAAGAGGGTGTCGTCCACCCCCGTGAGGAGATGACACGGAACCTCATCTTCACGGTGGACCTGGACCGCGACGTCAACTTCCCCATGGAGGGTGCCGTGGCGGCAGGGTCCATCGACCGGGGTGACGGCACGTCGCCCCGCTTCACCTCCGCTGACAGGGGACTCGACATCCTGTTGGATGTCCTGGACGATGTCGGCATGAGGGCGACGTTCTTCGTCGAGGGCCGTACCGCCGAGGCCATCGACTGCTCCCGCATATCTGGGCACTGCATCGGACTGCACGGGTACGACCACGAGGACCTCACGGGAGGGTCCACCGGTGTGACGTTCACCGATCACCGTCTCCGGGAGGTGCTCCGCAGGGGGTTCGACGCCGTCTCCGACAGTATCTCCACACCGGTCTGCTTCCGTGCACCGTACATGTCATCGGACGACAGGGTCCTGGAGGCTGTGTCCGAATTGGGCATCCTCCATGATTCGTCGGTGTACTCAGGCGTGGGTGTGCAGCCGTACGCCGTCCCCTATGGTATCACCGAACACCCCGTCCCCAAAGGGAGGGACGTGAACGGCAGGACGATCGCCGCATACCTGTGGCCGATGCACGAGGGGAAACGTTCTCCGGAGGATTATGTGCGCATGGCGTCCGAGGTCACCGAGGGGGACCATATCATCGCCACCCACACATGGCACATGGTCGAGAGGCGGGATGGTGGACCGATGGATGAGGGGGATGTCTCCGCCAACGCATCCATGGTCCGCGATGTCCTCGCGGGCATACTCGATCTGGGGTTCAGACCGGAGGTCATTGTCCGTCGAGGGGGAACCCGACGGAAGATGCTCAGAAGATAAGTGGATAGGGGTTCACCCCTGTTTTTAGATCAGTTGCTGGCGACCGGAAGGTCGATAGGTTGGCCACAGGTGGGGCACATCGAGAATGGATTCAGGGCGGATATCTCACATCCGCAATAGATACACCTCATATCCGTTGGGAATCGGAGGCAGGATTTAAGGAGGTCGATGCTACCTTTTCGGGTATCAACAGCTCTGATTTTGGTTGGATGGGTTTCGATTCTTAGATTGGCCCTCCGGGTCGATCACCGTAGTCCGATACCGGTCATCCCTGTGTCCCCGTCCGGACTCGTGCCGGATGCCTCACTGGTGCCCATGCCAGAGGGTAGGACGGAATGTCCGTCGCCCCTTCCAGAATGTAATATATAGGGAAGCAGGCATCGAACGGACAGGTGACCAAATGACGGCCAAGCTCATCCTCGGTAAGGAAGTGTCCGAGGAGATTTACGGAGAGCTCAGACAGAGGATCGATGCTCTCAAAGCCAAGGGCGTTACGCCCGGACTCGCAGTCGTACTCGTCGGAGAGGATCCCGCATCACAGGTCTATGTCAGGAAGAAGGGGGAGATGTGCGAATCCCTCGGAATGAAGTCCGTGACCATACGTATGCCCGCGGAGACCACACAGGCGGAGCTCATGGCCAAGGTGGAGGACCTGAACAACGACCCCACGATCCACGGGTTCCTGGTCCAGCTGCCCCTCCCGTCCCATCTCGACGAGGAGCAGGTCATCAACGCGATATCACCTTCCAAGGACGTGGATTGCTTCCACCCCACCAATGTGGGCCGCGTCCTCATCGGCAACCCCGATTTCCTCCCCGCCACCCCGGCAGGTGTCCAGCAGATGATCGTCCGTTCCGGCGTCGAGACGTCCGGGAAGCATGTGGTGGTCATAGGACGCAGCAACATCGTCGGGAAGCCCATGGCGGCGATGATGCTCCAGAGGGGACTCGGTGCCGATTCCACCGTCACGGTGGTCCATTCACGCACAAAGGACCTGTCATCGATCACCAGACAGGCCGATATACTCATAGTGGCGATCGGGAAGCCCCGTTTCGTCACAGCCGATATGGTCAGGGACGGAGCCGTCGTGATCGATGTCGGTACGAACAGGGTCGACGACCCGACACATCCCAAGGGCAGCAGGCTCGTGGGGGATGTGGACTTCGATGCAGTCCAGGACAAGGTCTCGGCCATCACCCCCGTCCCCGGCGGTGTGGGCCCCATGACCATCTGCATGCTCATGGCCAATGCCGTCAAGGCGGCCGAGAGAGCATCCGAGAGGTGTTGAGATGATCAGGGAATGCGAGGAGCACGGATACCACCGCAGCGAGGTCTGCCCCTACTGCGGCGAGGAGGGCAGGTTCATAATGTCCGATTACGAGGTCGAGAAGGTCGGAAGGACCCTTGCGGGGATCCTGAGGCACGGCAAGTTCGGATTGGAGATGGACCCCCAGGGATACGTGTCCATGCGCGATGTCCTCACCAAGGTCAGGGAGCGCAACCCCCGTATGGGCTGGATCAGAACCAGGCACATCGAGGCCCTGGTGGAGACCGACCCCAAGGGGAGGTACAACATCTCCTGCGGGAAGATCCGCGCCACATACGGCCACACAATCCCCTTGGACATCAAGCTCGATTGCGAGAACATCCCAGACGAGCTCTACTATCCCGCCACGCCCGAGGAGGCCGAGCTCCTGATGGAGGCCGGCATCTACCCTGCGGACCGTGCCATGGTGCACCTGTCCCTCACATACAGGGACGCACTCCGTGCGGGTTCCGTCAGGGTCGACGATCCGATGATCCTGGTCGTGGACACAGGGGTGTGCATGGACATGGGTTCCGACATCGGGAGGGCGGCCCGGACCGTCTACCTGTGCAGGCATGTGCCCCCCGAGGCGCTTTCGGTGGCCGATCCCGGGGATTACGATGATACAGCAGAGGATGCTGACGAGGAGGTCGAGTGATGGTTCAGATACTGAGGCCCGACGAGGTCGAACAGAAGTACGGCAAGATGTTCTGCCAGGGTTTCTTCACTCTGGTCGACGAGGAACGCGGTGTCGCCCAGATCATAGAGAAGTGTGTCGCCCAGGGTCCCGGGGAGTGGGACATCGTCAACAGGCGCCGTACAAAGGGTGTGATCACCGACATCCGCATGAAATCCAACATGCTGGTCATGGATACGGTGATCGGCGAGAGGGAGCTCAGCTTCGGGCCCGTCACATCCGATGTGGGCGGCCAGGGACTCCAGGCCCTGAAGGTCGAGGGTGACGAGGTCCGCACCACCTGGTACGGCATCGCAGGGGCATCCGTCGGTATCGGGGCATGCATCCCCCAGTGCAGGGACGTCATCCGCACCGAGTATCCTGATGATTTCATGATCGGGGGCGCCCACCGTGCCCATGTGGACATCATCACCCCGAAACTCGTCCGTGTGATCATCGGTATCGATGACACCGACACCAAGGAGAAGGGTGCTTCATGGGTCACATCCATGAGGCTCGGTACTACCTGTCCCATCGGACGTTTCATCGAGCATAAGATCATCCAGCTCAACCCCAAGGTCCCCAACAAGACCACCAACTGCTGTTCCACGGCCGTCTCGTTCGCGGTCAGGGAGGAGGAGATCCCCGCCTTGATCGAGTACGCGGTGGACTTCGTCAGGAAGGAGTCCTACTCCGATGATTCGGTCATCACCGTCTACCAGGGACTCCAGGTCCCCGAGGCGCTCAGGGACTTCGGATGGAGCTGCAAGAGTGTCCTGTACACCCCCGAGGATGCCATCAGAGCCGCCGAGGAGAACGGCGTCCAGATCATCAGCGTCACCGGCACCAAAGGTGTCATCGGCGCCGTGGCGGCCATCGGCTGTTTCGACCTCGGCGAGCGTTCCGCAGGTATCCCCGAGGATTTCGAGTGATATCCATGGAGGTCCCCCGCATCCTCACCGACAGGGCGTACTCGACATACGAGACCCATATCGAGAAGGAGGTGCTCGCCGGGACCATCCCCCGTCACATCGCCATCATAATGGATGGCAACCGCCGCTATGCCGAGGAGGTCCTCGGTGCGGAGCCCATGGAGGGCCACAGGCTCGGAAGGGAGAAGCTGGAGGAGGTCCTGCACTGGTGTCTGGACCTTGGCGTGGAGATCCTCACCGTCTATGCGTTCTCCACCGAGAACTTCAACAGGGAACAGTCGGAGGTGGAGTATCTGATGGACCTCCTGGCCGATTCCCTCCGTGATTTCGCCGATGACGCACGTGTGCATGAGAAACGTGTGCACATCAAGGTGATCGGCGACATGGACCTCCTGCCGGAGCACGTCCTGAACGCGATGGAGTATGCCTCCGAGCGCACCAAGGATTATTCGGACAAGGTCCTGAACATGGCCATCGCCTACGGTGGCAGACAGGACATCACCAACGCGGTCCGCCGTGTGGCCCAGGATGCGGTGGACGGCAGGATCGAGGTGTCGGAGATCAACGAGCACATGATCTCCGGATACATCTCAACCTATGGGATCCCGGATCCCGACCTTGTGCTCAGGACATCGGGCGAACTCCGCATATCCAATTTCCTGCTGTGGCAGATGGCCTACTCGGAGCTCTACTTCGCCGATGTCTACTGGCCCGGTTTCAGGTACATAGACCTGTTGAGGGCGATAAGAACATTCCAACAGCGCAAGAGGCGCTACGGCAAGTGAATCCATGAGATCCGACATTATATTCCTCCACGCACCAAGCGTCTACGATTTCCGCAAGAAGCCCATCTTCTATGGCCCGGTGAGCGATGTCATTCCCTCGTCACCCGTGTTCGAGATGTATCCGATAGGGTTCATGACCATCTCCTCCCATCTGGAGGCGGCCGGTTTCAGGACCCGTATCGTCAACATCGCGGTGCAGATGCTCCAGAGCGACAGCTTCGATGTGGAGAGGAGGATCAAGGGGTTGGATGCGGATGTGTTCGCCATCGATCTCCATTGGATGCCCCATGCCCACGGTGCCATCGAACTGGCGAAGATCGTCAAGAAGTACCATCCCGATGCGAAGGTGGAGTTCGGAGGTCTCACATCGTCATACTTCCACCAGGAGCTGATCCAGCGTCCGGAGATCGACCTGGTGATGAGGGGGGACACCACTGAGGTGCCCACGGTCATGCTCATGGAGACCCTCCAGAAGGGTGGTGACCTTTCCCAGGTCCCGAACCTGACATGGAAGGACGACCAGGGCAGGGTGCACGAGAACGGTCTCACCTATTCCCTCTCGACCCTCGATGACATCAAGTTCGACTACGGGACGATGATCAAGTGCGTCATGCGCAACATGGACATCAAGGGTGCACTCCCATGGTTCGGGTGGGACAAGCTCCCTCTGACCTCCGTCTTCACTGTCAGGGGATGTTCCATCAACTGTGCCGAATGCGGCGGTTCCCACTACGCCAACGGAAAGGTCGTCTGCAGGAAGGCGCCCGCTTTCAGGAGTCCCGAGAAGCTCGCCGAGGACATAGATATCATCCAATCGTACCTCGACACCCCCGTGTTCATCGTCGGGGACCTGAGGCAGCACAGCATGGACTACGCCCAGCGCTTCCTGAAGGAGTGCAGGGACCGTAGGATCAGGAACCATGTGGTCATAGAGCTGTTCAACGGTGCGACACCGGAATACTTCAAGGAGATCGACAGGTCGTTCGACGGCGGTTGGTCCATAGAGTTCTCCCCTGATTCCCACGACGAGAAGGTCAGATTGGCATTGGGCAAGGGTTACACCAACGAGGCCATCGAGAAGACCATCCCCGCTGCGTTCAGGAACGGTTGCAGCCGTTTCGATCTGTTCTATATGAACGGTCTCCCCTATCAGGACAGGGAATCCGCCATGGACAGCGCCAGGGCATCCAAGAGGCTGTGGGAATCAGTCAACAGGGATGATGGCCTGTTCATCTACAACGCCCCCTTCGCACCCTTCGTCGATCCCGGCAGCAGGGCATTCGAGGAACCGGAGAAATGGGGGTACAGACTCCGCGCACGCACTCTGGAGGATCACAGGCGCCTTCTGGACAACCCCTCCTGGAAACACGTGCTCTCCTATGAGACGGAATGGATGTCCCGTGACGATGTCGCCGAGATATCCTATGATGCGGCGATAGAGTTGGCCACCATGGAGCATGCCGTCGGCCGTATCGATGACGAGACGTTCAGGGGCCGTTGCGAGAGGACGGAGTTCGCCCGTGAGCTCATGCACAAGGTCGACCGTATAATGGAGATAAAGGACCCCGCCGAGAGGGAGGCCCGTCTGTGGGAGACCAAGGACGAGGGGACGAGGATGATGAACTCCACCGTCTGCAACAAGAAGGACCTCGACTGGGATGCAGGTTCCATCTGGTCGAACTCGCCCCGTGTCGCCCTCGGTCTCGTGAAATCTTTCTTCAGGAAGTGAGGTCAGTTCCCGCTCATCGAACGGGATTTGGCTATGGTGTTGTCCACAGCGGCGATCATGGCCGAACGGAGGCCTTTGTCCTCCAATGTCTTCACACCTACGATGGTGGTCCCTGCAGGGGAGCACACCTCGTCCCTGAGGACATCCGGGTGCTTGCCGGTCTCCAGGACCATCTTGGCAGCCCCTAGCATCGACTGTGCGGCGAGTTGTATCGAATCCGCCCTGGACAGTCCGTTCATGACCCCTGCATCCGCCATGGCGTCGATCACCAGGTACATGAACGCGGGTGAGCTGCCTGCGATGCCGGTGATGGCATCCATGTAACTCTCCTGCACCTCCACCGCGAGCCCGACCGACTCCAGGATCCTGGCGATCCCGGCCCTGTCGTCAGCGTCCATGGATTCGTCGCAGGTATACCCCATCGCACCCTCGAGAACCATGCAGCAGTGGTTGGGCATGACCCTCACGATCTTGGCATCTGGCACATATGTTTTCAGTTTGTCGATGGGTAGTCCGGCGACGATGCTCACGAGCGTCTTCCCCCCACCGATGACGATGCCCTCGTCCTCGAAGAGTCCCGCCACATGTTTCGGTTTCACCGCCAGGACCAGGAGGTCGGCACGCTCCACGACCTCGGCCGCAGTGGCGAACGTCTCCACGCCGTAGGTCCCTGTGATGTGCTCCCTGGTCTTCGCGCTCGGTGCGCAGGCGACTATCTCGTCCTTCGAGAAAATGCTCTTTCCGATGAGGCCCCCGATGAGTGCCTCGGCCATCTTGCCTGCTCCAATGAATCCGATCCTTGCGGACATGTCCGGTCAATCTCCCAGCGGGTAGATATACCGTGTGGCGCCCTCTAAACAGTCGCGCGCCCGTACGCCTCTTCTTATAAATAGATGAGGGGTGGAAGCTTTATGTACTTACAGTTCATCGGCACGCCCAATGTCACTAGTCATGTACTACATGCCATTAGCAATCGTGAGCGTTCTCGCTCTCGGATTCGCACCTTTGGCATGGTGGGCATCTAGGTTCTTAAGACCCACTAAACCAACTCAGTGGATGGAGACAACCTATGAGTGTGGATCAGAACCCATCGGAGAAGCTCACGTCCAGTTCAGGTTCCAGTACTACGCATTCGCGTTGATTTTTGTGGTATTTGACCTGGTCGCGACATTCCTGATGATCTGGGCTGTAGCATTCTCTGGCCTTTCGGCCACCGCGCAGCTCCTGATGATCACGTTCTTCGGAATTCTGATTCTCGGGGTCGCATACGCTCTGAAAAAGGAGGAAACCGTATGGATATGAGCCTTTACCCCCATGCTGTAGCCATGAGTGCTGACGAGTTCATGTCATGGTCCAACGCCATGATCAATGACCTCCTCAGCTCTGGAACGAAAAAGACTGTGGACTCGCTGACAGGACCCATCTGGTCATGGGCGATGAAGAACTCCATGCACCCTCTGCACTGGGGTCTCGCCTGCTGTGCCCTCGAGATGGCTGCTGCATCCGCACCCAGATACGATGCCGAGCGTTACGGAATGATCTACCGTTCCTCGCCCAGGCAGACCGATATCCTGCTGGTCAACGGATGGATCTCCAAGAAGATCCGCCCCGACCTCAGGCGTCTGTACGAGCAGATCCCCAACCCCAAGTGGGTTGTGGCCATGGGAGAGTGCGCCATCTCCGGCGGACCCTGGTATGACTCGTACAACACCGTCCAGGGACTGGATCAGATCCTGCCCGTGGACATCTACATACCCGGATGCCCCGCGCGTCCCGACGCAATGATCGACGGATTCATGCTCCTCCAGAAGAAGATCGAGAGCTACTTCAGGAGAGGAGTCTTCATGGAGGACTGAGTATGAGCGAAGTTCTCCAGAAGCCCACGGTCGAGGAGATCGTCTCCAGGCTGAACGCCGACTGCCCCTGTGTCAACGTCACCAAGACCGAGACCCGCAGGGTGTACGCCACCGTTCCCCGTGAGAACGTCTTCCAGGTGTGCACATACATCCACGACAAACTGACGTTCGAGCACTGCTCCACCGTCATCGGAGTGGACTACATCGACCATCTGGCCGTCGTCTATCACCTCACCAACTACTACACCGGCGTTATGATCGAGCTTTCTGCTGACATCCCCGCGGACGACCTCCATGTCGCTTCCGTCACCCCCATCTGGGAGGGTGCCAACTGGCACGAGAGGGAGACCTGGGAGCTTTTCGGTATCGTCTTCGACAACCACCCCAAGCTCGAGAGGCTCCTCACGCCCGATACCTATGAGTTCTTCCCCTTCAGAAAGTCGTACAAGCTCAGGGGGTCTGAATGATGACCGACTCTATTGTACCTGTTAAAGAAATGGAAGAAAGGATGGATACCGACAAGATGTGGGTTATCATGGGACCTCAGCACCCCTTCTCCCACGGACTCTGGACCCTCAAGGTCCAGCTGGACGGAGAGTTTGTCACCGATGCTGAGCCTATCGTCGGATACCTTCACCGCGGATGGGAGAAGGAGACCGAGAACAGGACCTACCCCAAGATCATCCCCATGGCAGACCGTCTCTGCTATGCGGCATCCATGACATACACTCACCTCTACTGTATGACAGTGGAGAAAGCTCTGGGAATCGACATCCCCGAGAAAGCGAAATACATAAGGATCGTCGCAGACGAGGTCTGCCGTATCCAGTCCCACCTGATGTGGCTCGCAGCGGTCGGAACCGACCTCGGTAACCTGACCGTGTTCCTGTGGTGCATGAGGGAGAGGGAGTTCTTCCTCGACCTGAACGTCAAGCTCTGCGGAGCAAGGATGACCACCAACTACCCCCGTATCGGAGGAGTCAGGAACGACACCACCGAGCTCTTCGACAGGGACATCATCAGGGCCGTCGACAGGTTCGAGAAGGCCATGTGGGATATCATCGCACTCATCGATGACTCATCGATCTTCGTATCCAGGATGAAGGACGTCAGTTTCCTCACCCGCGAGCAGTGCGCCAACATGGGACTCACCGGACCCGCCATGAGAGGCTGCGGTGTCGATTTCGATATCCGCCGTGACGACCCCTACGACAACTACGACAAGGTCGACTTCGAGGTCCCCGTTCTGACCAAGGGAGACTCCTACGCAAGGTACATGATCCGTATCGAGGAGATGTTCCAGTCCTGCGACATCATCAGGCAGGCGGTCAAGAAGATCCAGGCCATCGGAAAGAACGCACCCTACAGGATCAAGACACCCTCCAAGGTCCCCGCCGGTACAGCATTCACCAGGCTCGAGGATCCCCGTGGAGAGTCACTCATGTACCTGGTGTCCGACGGTACCGACAAGCCCTACAGGCTCAAGGTCCGCAGTCCGATCTTTACGAACGTATCCACCTCCAAGGCCATGTGTCTCGGCTGCAGGGTCGCGGATGTTCCCGCCATCCTCGCTCAGATCGACATGTGTCTCGGAGAGACCGACAGGTGATATCGATGGTTCAGGAATACAGCAGTCTTCTGAACTGGGTCGATTTCTTCGCCAACCCTATGGCGAACCCGTACTATCCCTTCGAGACGTACAATCTGCCCTTCGACATCGGTTACAAACTTTGGGAGATCATCGGTGGAACCATCGCATGGCTCATCAACCTGATCTTCCCCGGCAACCCTGTCTCCACTTGGCTGATGTGCGACGCCACCTGCACGCTTCTGGCGCTCGTCATCTTCATGCTCCTGGTGTTCATCGTCGCCTTCGTGAGTACGCTCATTGTCCTGTGGATGGAGCGTAAGTGTCTCGGAAGGATGATGGACAGACGCGGTACAATGGTCGGAATGAAAGGATTCCTCCAGTGTGTCGCAGACGGTCTCAAGACCTTCATGAAGGAGAACACCGCACCCAAGAAGGTCGACAAGATGACCTACTGGTGGTGTGTCTCGCTCATCGTCGGACTTTCCGTCCTCGTCCTCTGTATGGTCCCCCTGTCCCAGAGATGGTACGTTGTGGACTACCAGTCCGGACTTCTCATTATCATGGCGTTCTTCGCCCTCGCACCCTTCCTGATCCTCGTGTCCGGATGGGCCCAGAACAACAAGTACTCCCTTATCGGAGGAATGAGGGCAGCCGAGCTGATGATCTCATACGAGGTCCCCATGCTCATCCTGATCGCCACAACCGCACTGCTCGCCGGCAGTTTCAACATCGGCGACATCGTCAACGCCCAGAACGACACGGTTTGGTACATCATCCCCCAGATCCTCGGAGCGATCACCTTCTTCTTCTGCGCAACCGCAGAGGCAGAGCGTGTGCCCTTCGATATCGCGGAGGCAGAGGCCGAGCTGGTCGAGGGTTGGCAGACCGAGTACGCAGGAATGAAATGGGGACTCATCATGCTCGCGGACTACATGAGGGGATCCGTCTCCTGTTCCATGTTCGTGATCCTGTACCTCGCCGGATGGACCCTTCCCTTCATCGGAAACGGACCCATCCCCGAGATCGTGTTCCTGCTGAAGTCCTACCTCGTGTTCTTCTTCATGATCCTGGTCAGATGCGCACTCGCTCGTGTCAGGACCGATCAGATCCTGAACATCGGATGGAAGGTCTTCATGCCCCTGTCCGTCATCAACCTGGCCATCGTCCTGCTGCTTAAGGTCGGAGGTGTGTTCTGATGGCAATGAAGTATCTTGACAAATATCCCAAGAATCTGGCAAAGAGCCTCTGGGTCCTCAAACCCTGTTGGGCCGTCCTGAAGCTCTTCGCCAAGACCGTCACCCACAGGTCCATGACCATCCTCTATCCCTATGAGAAGGAGTGGATCCCCGACAACTACCGCGGACGCCCCGGACTCAAGTTCGACAAGTGCGTCGGATGCGGTATGTGCGTCCGTATGTGCCCCACAGCCTGTATCAAGCTGATCGAGGTGCCCGACGATGAGGGGAAGCCCGTCATGAGGCCCCAGGTGAACCTCGGAAGGTGCGCCATGTGCGGATACTGTGCCGAGTACTGTCCCCTGGACGCTATGACGGTCACGCCCGAGTACGAGCTTGCAGAGTACACCAGGTACGACCTGCTCTACGGACCCAGGAGGCTCCACTATGAGGGAACCACCCCCGAGATGGAGGTCAAACTCGAGGTCACTCTGCCTTCCGATATCGAGAACGGAAACCCCGAGAGGCGTGTCTCCATCTTCGATCTCGACAAGCCCGAACTCATCGACAGTAAATGTATCGGATGTAAGAAATGTGAGAAGGTCTGCCCCGTCGACGCCATCAAGATGATCGAGAAGGGTGTCAACGACAAGGGAAGGCCCATCCTCCGTCCGGAAATCGATAAATCGAAGTGTATCTGCTGCAGCAACTGTATAATTGACTGTCCCAAAGATGCACTTGAGATCAAGGAGGTGCTGTGATGCTAGACGCATTCATCGACTTGATTTACGCAGTATGGTTCTGGCTCCTCGATTTCGGAGCCTATCTCCTCGACAACCTGGATCTCGTGGCCTTCGTCATCCTGGCGGCCATCGCTGTCCTCGCAGCGATCTACGTCGTCACTGACAAAGAGGTCGTCCACAGCGCATTCTACCTTGCGTTGGTGTTCCTGTGCGTCGGATTCGTGTACTTCTTCCTCGAGACGGAGTTCATCGGCGTCGTGCAGATCCTGGTCTACGTCGGAGCCATCACCATCCTGTTCGCATTCAGTATCATGCTTACCAGAAGGTATATTATGAAAAAGGAGGGCGACGAATGAGCAGAAAGGCAGCAGTCGGAGCGGCCGTAGCGGTCGTGCTCCTCGCAGTCCTCGTCGCGGGTATCGCCACAGTCAACTGGGACGATTTCACCGAGAACGACAGCCCTGTCTCCCTTCCCGACATCAGCACCAAACCCGGTGCGGCCGACAGCATCTACGATGACGACGGCAACCTGAAGGAGAACAGCCTCGCATACACAGTCTTCGAGAAGTACGGTCTCGTACTCATCCCCCTGGTCATCCTCATGTTCGGAGCCATGGTCGGCGGAGTCTGTATCGCAAGAGAGGAGGTCGAGCAAGATGATTCCAATTGAGTACTTCCTCGTCCTCGCAGCGATCCTCTTCGCTATCGGAGCATACGGAGTCGTCACAAAGAGCAACGCTATCGTCGTTCTCATGTGCATCGAGCTCATGCTCAACGCAGCGAACATCAACTTCATCGCATTCGGAGCGTTCAACGGAGACATCCTCGGAGAGGCCTTCGTCGTCATGTCGATCTCCGTCGCGGCCGCAGAGGTCGCAGTGGGTATCGCCATCCTGCTCAACGCGTACAAGCACAAGAAGACAACCGAGCTCGACGATGCTGAGCTCAGGACACTGAGGTGGTAAAGATGTTCATAGAATACACTTGGCTCGTGCCCCTCGTCCCGATGCTCTGCTTCCTGATCATCGGTCTCCTCGGAAGGAAGACCCCTGAGAAAGGCGGCTACATCGCAGTTGCGGGAGCACTCATCTCATGCATCCTGGCCATCCTGATCTCTTACGAGTATCTGACCGGCGATGCGTACCCCGAGCCCGTCACTCAGTCCATCCAGTGGTTCATCATCCCCGGATCGACCGACTTCGTGCTCAATCTCGGATACTACGTGGACGGCCTCACCTGTCTGATGATGCTGTTCTCGTCGTTCATCTCCACCCTGATCTTCATCTACTCCATCGGATACATGGGAGACCAGGGCGCAAGGAAGACCAGGTACTACGCCGAGGTCTCCCTGTTCCTCACCGGAATGCTCGGACTCATCGTCTCCAGCAACTTCCTCGAGATGTTCATCTTCTGGGAGGTCATGGGACTCTGTTCCTACCTGCTGATCGGATTCTGGTCCTTCAGGCATCCCGAAGGGGACGCTGCATCCGCAAACGCGGCATCCGCAGCTAAGAAGGCATTCCTGGTCACACGTCTCGGAGATGTCTGTCTGATGGCAGGTCTCTTCATCCTGCTCGGCCAGTTCCACTGCCTCGACTACACCGCACTCTTCGACCCCGCCAACATCGCGAAGGTCGATTCAGACATGCTCATGCTCGCCATGGCCCTCGTCTTCGGAGGAGTCATCGGAAAGAGCGCACAGTTCCCCCTGCACGACTGGCTGCCCGATGCGATGGCAGGACCCACAACAGTGTCCTCCCTTATCCACGCGGCAACAATGGTCAAGGCGGGAGTCTATCTCGTCGCAAGGGGATACCCCCTGTTCGTCCAGTGCCCCGACGTCATGCTGTTCGTCGGTGTCATCGGAGGAATCACCGCATTCATCGCCGCCACAATGGCGCTCAACAACATGAACATCAAGAAGGTCCTTGCATACTCCACCATCTCCCAGCTGGGATACATGATCCTCGCTCTCGGAGCGGGAGGATACCTCATCGCTCTCGGAATGGACATGGGTGGTGCAGAGGGTTCCGCACTCATCGCAGCCGGAACCGCCGGATTCGTTGCCGGATGCTTCCACATGATGAACCACGCGTTCTTCAAGGCCCTGCTGTTCATGTGTTCCGGATCTGTCATCCACGCTGTCGGAACAGAGGATATGCGCGAGATGGGAGGACTCGGAAAGCACATGAAGATCACCTCGATCACCATGCTTCTCGGATCCCTGTCCATCGCAGGATTCCCGTTCTTCAGCGGATTCTGGTCCAAGGATCTCGTCCTCGAGATCGCAATGGAGGCCGGACACGACGGAACCATCTGGTTCACCGTCATGTGGGTCCTGGCCATCATCACCGCCTTCATGACTGCGTTCTACATGTTCCGCATGTGGTTCATGACCTTCATGGGCGAGGAGGGACACGCCACCCAGCACTGCCACGGTGAGTCCCCCAAGACAATGACCGTCCCCCTCATGATCCTGTCAGTCTTCGCTGTCCTCAGCGGATTCTTCATCATGTTCGGACTCGACGGAATGGTATCATTCAACATCCTCGACTCTGAAATCTTCCAGGTCGGAGGCGGACACGCGGAGGGCTTCGAGTACTTCGCAGAGCTGTTCACCAACCCCTACACCTATCTGACCATCGTCCTCGCACTCGTCGGTATCGGACTCGCATACCTCATGTACGTGAAGAAGAGCATCAACCCCGGCAAGTTCAACAAGAACGGAGAGTCCTGGCTCTACAAGGCACTCACCAAGAGATGGTGGTTCCCCGATCTGTACAACCAGATCTCCTGGAAGCTCGGATACGGTGTCGCACGCGGAATCAACTACATCGACAGGCAGGTCGTCGACGGAACCGTCAACGGACTGTCCAGCGCTGTGGTCGGCGGCGGAGACACACTCAGCAAGGTCCAGACCGGACACGTTCAGGACTACTCGTCCATCGTTCTGCTCGGTATCGCCGTGCTGTCCGTTCTCTTCATTGTGATCGCAAAGGTCCTGGGAGGAATCTGAGATGGAAATTTCATTACTCACTCTGCTCATCGTCCTCCCTCTGATCGGAGCCATCGTGACTCTGTTCATGGGCGGCGAGAAACAGAAATACGCAAAATATGTGGCAGGGGTCTTCTCCGCCATCACACTCGTCATCGCCCTTCTGGTGATGTTCAACGACGACATGGCCAGCCTGGCCACCAGCTTCACCTGGATCCAGACCGCCGACATCACGATCAGCTTCTCGCTGATGGTCGACGGACTCAGCATCCTGATGGTGTTCCTGACAGCCCTGCTGTCCCTGCTGGTCGTCATCTTCTCCGCTGAGGAGGAGGACAGGCCCAACTACTTCCACACACTCGTACTGGCCATGGAGGTCGGACTCATGGGTGTCTACCTGGCGGCGGACTACTTCCTGTTCTACGTCATGTGGGAGCTCACGCTCATCCCCATGTACTTCATGATCTCCTGGTATGGAGGACCCCGCAGGCATTACGCCGCGATCAAGTTCTTCATCTACACCCACGTCGCGTCGCTCGTGATGCTGATCGGTATCTTCGCCATGGCGTTCGAGGTCGGAACCGTCCTCGGATACGTCGACTTCAGCTTCGCAGCGATCAACTCCACCATGCCCCTGATGTCCGATACGTTCCAGACGCTCGTCTTCGCGCTTCTGTTCTTCGGATTCGCAGTCAAGATGCCCGCAGTTCCCTTCCACACATGGCTGCCCGATGCACACACCGAGGCACCCACCGGAGGATCCGTCCTCCTGGCAGGAGTCATGCTTAAGATGGGATCCTACGGAATCATCCGTGTCTGTGTCGAGGCCCTGCCCGCAGGACTCGAGTACTGGCAGTGGGTCGTCATCGCCATCGCCATCCTCTCCATCGTCTACGGTGCATACGGCTGTATCGCCCAGAGTGATCTCAAGAAGATGGTCGCGTTCTCGTCCATCAGCCACATGGGAATGGTCATGCTCGGAATCGGTTGCGCAACCGAGGCCGGAATCATGTTCGCCATCTTCCAGATGTTCGCACACGGTCTCATCACCGGAATCCTGTTCATGGTGTGCGGTATGACCGGACACAAGGTCGGAACCAGAGAGATCCCCCTCCTCGGAGGACTCGCCGGCAAGATGCCCATCTACGCCACATTCATGATGATCGGATTCATGGCATCCCTCGGACTCCCCGGACTCGTCGGATTCTGGGGAGAGTTCCCCCTGATCTTCGCGTTCTACGAGTTCATCTACGCTCAGGACATGCTCTGGCTGATCCTGTTCTGCCTGCTGTCCCTCATGCTCACCGCAGGATACTACCTGTGGGCCATGCAGAGGACACTGTTCGGACCCGAGACCACCAAGATCGACCTCACACACGCACACGATGTCAGCAAGACAGAGGGTATCGCACTGGCAGTCCTCGTCGTCCTCGTCGCACTCTTCGGAGTATGGCCTGACGCCGCACTGTCCTTCATCGAGCCCTACACAACCGCACTCTTCGTCGGGGTGATCTGATGGATATGACAGCAATCTTCGGTGACCTCACCGCAATCGCACCCCTGATCGTCCTGATCATCGGAGCACTCATCATGCCCGCAGTGCACCTCCTCGTAAAGAAGAGGACCGTCACATGGGCAGTCGCACTCGTACTCGTGATCGTTTCGCTCGCAGTCAATGTGATGATGCTGGCGGATGATTTCACCGGAAGCACCCTCGGAATGGCCGAGTACAACGCGTACTCCGGTCTGATGATCCTGCTCTTCCAGATCGTCCTGCTGCTCGCAGTCCTGGTGTCCAACGCCAGTGTCGAGACCACAAGGATCCATGTCGGAGCCTACTACTCCCTGCTCATGGGAGCCACCCTCGGTATGATGTTCGTCGCCGAGTCCTCCGACCTGCTGACGATCTTCGTGGGAGTCGAGCTCACCAGTATCTCGTCCTACGCCATGGTCTCCATGAAGAGGAACGACCCCAGGGCCGCCGAGTCCGCCGTCAAGTACGTCGTCATCGGTGGAATGTCCACCGCACTGACCGTCTACGGTATCTCCATGCTCTACGGTCTCACCGGAACCACCGAGATCGCGGCCATCGCCGCACAGACACAGCTCGAGGGCATCAACCTGATGTTCGGAATCGCGCTGGTCTCCATGATCGCAGGTTACGGATTCAAGATCGCAGCCGTTCCGTTCCACATGTGGGCACCCGACGTGTACGAGGGAGCATCCACACCCGTCTCCCTGTTCCTGGCAACGGGATCCAAGAAGATGGGTCTGAGTGTCTTCTTCCAGATCTTCCTGGTCATGTTCGTCGCAGGATCCTCCTGTGCCGCCATCGCCGGAGAGGAGGTCCAGTACCTCTTCGCCATCATCGCGGCATTCACCATGACCATCGGAAACGTCGTGGCCATCGCACAGAACAACATCAAGAGAATGCTCGCCTACTCCTCCATCGCCCAGGCTGGATACATCCTGATCGTGATGTCGGTCATGAACGAGTATGCTCTCAGCGCGGGTCTCTTCCACATGTTCACACACGTGTTCATGAAGGGAGGAGCTTTCCTCATCGTCGGTGCACTCATCTGTGCCGGTATCGGTGAGAAGATCTCCGACTACAGGGGACTGGCCAAGAAGGCTCCCTTCCTGGCATTCGCAATGATGCTGTTCCTGTTCTCACTGGCAGGAATCCCGCCCCTCGCAGGATTCACCTCGAAGTTCTTCCTCTTCTCTTCCGCAATCGGAAGCGTGGACGGAGTCACTTCCCAGTGGGTCTGGCTGGCGTTCATCGCCATCCTGAACTCCGCCATCTCCCTGTACTACTACGCAAGAGTGGTCAAGGCGATGTACGTGGACAAGGGCGACAACACCGAGAAGGTCAAGGTCCCCGCACCCTTCATGGTCGCAATCGTGATCTGTGTTGTGGCGGTCATCGTTCTGGGAGTCTACCCCCAGCTCATCTTCGACCTCTGCGAGACCGCGGCCTCTGCGCTGCTCTGATAAGGATCAGAAAACCACTTCCGAAACCCCTTTCCGCCCGGCTTCGGCCGGGCTTCCCTCATCTTCTCCGTGACGTTCCGTTCTGCATTTCGGCTGTGGTTTGTCCGACCTTCTGGCAAGACCCAATCCATTAAGTAGGTCGATGCGATGGTGTGCCAATGGCTGAGTCTTGGCATTCCTGCGTCGAAGAGGAACTCCATCAAGTGGACGACCTTATGATGAGGGATCTCGAATACCGTGATAATCCCGAACTGACAGAGATGTGTCAGTACGTCATATCATCAGGTGGTAAGAGGCTCAGGCCCGCGCTCTGCATCCTTTCGTATTATATCAACGGTGGAAAGGATGCCATCGTCCCCATAAAGGTCGGAGCCGCCTTCGAGATCATCCACAGTGCGTCGTTGGTCCATGATGATATCAACGACCAGGGTGAGATCAGGCGCGGAAGGAAGACCCTCCACAAGGAGTACACAACCAGCAAGGCGATCATCGCCGGTGATTACATGTTCGCCATGGGATTCCGTCTCCTGGCGACCAATGCCCCCGACATCGTGGAGTACATCGTCGATGCCTCGGCGCACATGGGGGCCGGTGAATTCGTCCAGAAGGACTACGAGCACGCATCCAACGTCACCCAGGATGATTACATCGAGATCATCTCCGGGAAGACCGCCAAGCTCTTCGAGGCATCCGCCAAATCCGGTGCCGCCATAGCAGGTGCCGATTTCGATGCCATCGAGGCCGTCGGTGATTTCGCATTCAACATCGGACTCGCATTCCAGATCGTGGACGACACCCTGGATGTGATCGGTGATGCACACAACACCGGAAAGGCTGTGGGTACGGACCTCATCGAGGGGAAGCCCACCCTGCCGGTCATCTACGCCATGGAGGACCCCGTTTACGGGGAACAGGTCAAGGTCCTCTTCGAGAAGGTCGACGTCACAATGGATGATGTCACACAGGCCCTGGAGCTCATCAAGAAGACGGACGCCGTGGACCGCTGCCTCGAACTGGCACGCACCATCGCCATCGGTGCACGTTCCAAACTCGATTCCCTCCCTGACTCCAAGTACAGGGATTCACTCCTCAATCTGGCAGACTACATCGTCAGCCGCGACAGGTGATTTTCATGGTTGAGAAGACTAAGGTCGATATCCTGGTGGTCGGTTCCGGCCCCGCAGGAAGTACCACTGCAAGGTTCGCCGCCAGGTCCGGCGCCA
Organism: uncultured Methanomassiliicoccales archaeon; assembly: GCA_964634095.1. Lineage (GTDB taxonomy): Archaea > Thermoplasmatota > Thermoplasmata > Methanomassiliicoccales > Methanomethylophilaceae > Methanoprimaticola. Next base: position 23,252 of record CAZWKY010000011.1, read on the forward strand.
GTGTCATGATGTTGGAGAGACGCCCCGAGGTGGGTGTGCCCGTCAGGTGCGGGGAGTTCATGCCCGGCATGGATGAGATCAGGGACATGTTCCCCACACTCTCCGATGCCGAGGAGATCTTCGACATCCCCTCCAATCTGCGTTGCAGGGAGACGGTCGGTATCAAACTGGTGGACCCCAAGGGGAAGACCACGACCCTGGACTTCAACGGTTACACCACCGACAGGGACAGGTTCGACCAGTACCTCGTGAAGCTCGCCCAGGATGAGGGTGCGGAACTCGTCACCAACTGCCTCTTCAAGGGCATCGAGGACGGGAAGGCCGTCACCAACCAGGGCATCATCGAGTACAAGACCATCATCGGTGCCGACGGACCCGGTTCCCGTGTCGCACAGAGCCTCGGATTGAAGAGGAACAGGAACCCCTATCCAGCGGTCACCGCCCAGGCCAAAGGGGATTTCGACCCGTATCTGTACATGTTCTTCGGCGGTATCGCCCCCGGAGCCTATGGTTGGATCATCCCCAAGGATGGTCGTGCCAATGTCGGTGTGGGATTCTCCCCCAAGTTCGCGACAGGAAGTCTGTCGGGATTCTTCAACACATTCGCCGAGAAGAACGGATTCGACGTCCAGGGCAAACTCGAGGGCAAGTACGTCCCCTCGGAGGGTCCCATAGAGAGGACCGTCTCCGGCAACGGTATGGTCGTCGGTGATGCAGCCGGTCAGGTGATATCCGTCAACGGCGGAGGTATCCCCCTCTCGCTCATCGCGGGCCGTGTGTGCGGAACCGTCGCCGGTAGGAATGTGGCCTCCGGTGCCCCGCTCTCGGATTACGAGACGCAGTGGAGGGCCATAATGGAGAAGCCCCTGAAGACCGCCGCGTTCAACAAGAAACTGGCGGACACATTCGGTTTCAGATCGGAGTGGAGCACCTGCTTCTGCATGAACTTCCTCGGTCAGCGCAGACTCGGGAACCTCATCAGGTGCAAGCGCCTCTTCCCCTGATCACTTCTTCCTACAGGCCTTCATGCCCGAGCCGCATATCGGGCATTCGGCCATCTTCTCCTTGAACCATTTCCCGCAGCCGATGCACTTATAGTTCCACTTCACCACCTTTTGTATGCCCTTCATGCCGATGGGTCTGAACCCCAATCCCATTATGCGGGCCACGTTCTGGATGGAGTAGTCGTCGGACCAGATGGTGCCCTGGATATCCAATGCCAATGCGAGGACGGTCATGTCCACGGGGGAGAGCCTTCCCAGGTCGCCGCTCTTCCTCGCGGCCTCGGTCACCCTCTCCATGGATTCCCTGGAACAGTCCGACACATGGACCATGTCGCCCCATAACGCAAGGCGGGGGTCCTCGTACTTCTCCAGTTCCCTGATCACGCCGGGAGGGCACACATGTTCCTCCTCGGGGAGGGCGTCCATGGAGAAGAATGCGGAACTGTCCAATACCAACATGGTCCCCTGATGCAGGTGGTTGTAGATAAGGGACTCCGCCAACATTATACATCTTGTCCGCATTCCGAGCAATCAGGTGCATCCATGGATGTGATTGGTGTCATAACGGTCATTGTAACCGGCCTCTGGCTCTTCCTGCCTGCGATGGTCCCGAACTCCGCCGCGGTGGTCTTCGGAGGAAAGACCAAGATAGATTTCGGTAGGACCTGGAGGGGGAAGAGGATCTTCGGTGACGGCAAGTCCTGGAGGGGCTTCTTCGGAGGGGCCCTCAGCGGTATCGCCGTCGGATTGATCATGATCCTGATCGCATCGATCTGGGACCCGGTGGACTACTGGGGATACGGGCCGTTCTGGGGTAACGTCGGTGTTCTGGCGTGTCTCTCCTTCGGTGCCGTCCTGGGGGACCTGTGCGGAGCGTTCATCAAGAGGAGGTTCGGAATGGAGAGGGGACAGAAGGCCCCCATCCTGGACCAGTACGACTTCGTGATCGGTGCGTTCTGCATAACCGCCCTGTTCTTCCCCGATTGGATATATGCGACCTACATCGAGGGTTGGCACATCGCCGCCCTGCTGTTCATTATCATCATAATGTTCGCCATCCACCGTCTGGTGAACATCGTGGGATACAAGATGGGCCTGAAGAAGGAGCCCTGGTGATTCACATGAGCGATCTTTCCAACGCGTTGACCGACTGCGGGGCACTGCAGTTCGGAGAGTTCACACTGGCATCCGGTGCCAAGAGCGACTACTACATCGATATCAAGAAGGCCAGCACCAACCCCAAGGTGCTGTACCTCATCTCCCAGCTGATGGCCGAGAAGATGCAGATGGAGAACATCCGTCCTGACAGGATCGCGGGCGTCGTGCTCGGGTCCGTCCCCCTTGCGGCGGCACTCTCCCTTGCGACCGGCATCCCCTATGTCATGATCAGGAAGGAGAAGAAGGACCACGGGACCGGGAAACTGATCGAGGGCGATCTGAACCCCGGTGACAAGGTCCTGGTGGTGGAGGATGTCATCACCACCGCCGGATCCAGCATCAAGGCCATCCAGACCCTCCGCGAGAACGGGGCCGAGGTCACCAACGTGATCTCCGTCATCGACCGCGAGGGAGGCGGAAGGGAGAACCTGGCCGAGATCGGTGTCGCATTCAACCCCCTGGTCAGGGCATCCGAGCTCGTCAGCGAGAGGAGATGAGGCCGGAGGCGGATTGCAGCCTGTGCGGACTCTGCACAGGGCGTACGAACATCGTCCTCCCGGACGGTGACCCCTCCACGGGGATAATCCTCGTGGGGGAGGCCCCCGGTGAGAACGAGGACCTGGAGGGGAGACCCTTCGTGGGCCGTTCCGGGAAGATACTGGACGGTATGCTGGCGGATGCCGGTATCGAGAGAGGTTCGATACTGATCACCAACACCGTCAAGTGCAGACCTCCGGGGAACAGGGATCCGACCCATGAGGAGATGGCGGCATGCCGTCCGTTCCTGGATTCGGAGCTCCATGATGCCCGTCTGGTGATAGGTCTGGGCAAATCGGCATGCAGGGACCTGATGGGTTTCGAGGGGAAGATGGCGGAGATCGTCAATGTGCCCACCACCATACACGTGGGGGACAGGGACGTCCCGTTCATCCCCACCTATCATCCGGCCGCCACGATATACAACAAGGTGTCCAGGGCCGAGCTCAGGCGCACATTCGACATTGTTGCGGAGGAATATCTGTGAGATACAGCGGATTCATGATAGATATGGACGGGACCGTCTACAAGGGAGGGGACCTCATCCCCGGTGCGATCGAATTCATCGATTCCCTGAAGGAGAGGGGGATACCCTTCGTGTTCCTCACCAACAACTCGTCCAGTGCCCGCGACCATTATTATCGGAAGCTGGTCCGTATGGGGTTCCATGTGGAATCGGAGAACGTCCTCACCTCCGCCATAGCGACGACCAGGTTCGTCCTGTCCGAGCGTGCCGGCAAGAGGGTGTATCCGGTGGCATCACCTGATGTCGTGGAGGAGATGAGGGCCGCAGGTGTCGATATCGTGGATTCCGATCCCGACATCGTCCTCCTGACCTTCGACAGGACGATCACCTACGAGAAGATCAACAACGCCTACCGTTTCCTCATGTCGGGTGCCGAGCTCATCGCCACGCATCCCGACGACCTGTGTCCCACCGAGGATGCCTACGACATCGACATCGGTCCGTTCATCAGGATGTTCGAACAGATGTGCGGGAAGGAGGCGGTGGTCATCGGGAAGCCCAACGGGCTCATGCTGGACATGGCCGCAAGGGAGATGGGTGTCGATCCCGAGGGCACCGTCATGGTCGGTGACCGTCTGTACACCGATATCGAGATGGCCGTCCGTGCCGGAACGGCATCGATCCTGGTCCTCTCTGGGGAGACGTCTGAGGAACAACTCAGGATGTCTGATATCAGACCAACGCATATACTGAGGTCCGTTGCCGATATACCCGCGCTCCTGGAGTGACACGTCTGTCCGTGTTCATCCGGCCCTATTATTCCCGCGCGTAATATTTTTTAAATATCGCATTCGACATACTTTTTCGTTACATATGCGGGCGCGCGTGAAGGGAACGTGCCCTGACCTAACATGTGTGGCATGGGATGCAAGGGGCCGCACGGGTCCGGATCCCCCGTCGGGGGTGTAGTGTGTATTTAAAACAGGTCGAACTGGAGAACTTCAAATCATTCGGTGGGAAGCTTACGGTCCCCCTCATGGAGGGTTATACGGCCGTGACAGGCCCGAACGGTTCCGGGAAATCGAACATCACGGATGCGATCCTCTTCGTACTCGGTCCGAAGAGTTCCAAGGCCGTCCGTGCGGGAAAGCTCACCGACCTAATCTTCGATGGCGGGAAGTCGAAGAACAAGGCATCCTACACCAAGGTGTCGCTTGTGTTCGACAACACCGACAGGCTCATGCCCTGGGACGATGACACCGTCAGACTGACCCGTTATGTCAAGATGTCCGACAACGGTCAGGACTACAGCTCGTATTTCTACGTCAACGACCGCAAATCCACAATGTCCGAGTTCGACAGCCTCCTCACCAAGGCCAGGATCAGTGCGGACGGTTACAACCTCGTCCAGCAGGGTGACGTCACCCGCATCGTCCAGATGGGGAACAACGAGAGGCGCCGTATCCTGGACGGGATATCCGGTATCGCAAGTTTCGATGCCGACATAGACAAGGCCCGTTCCGAGAGGACGGAGGCCGAGACGAACCTGGACCGCATCACCATCGTCACCGAGGAGCTGTCCACACAGGTCGCGAAGCTCGAGAGGGAGAGGGAGGACGCCAGGAGGTACCTGGAGGCCAGGGACGCATTGGACGTGGCCAAGGCACAGCACTCCCACAGGAGGCTCCAGATGGAGCAGTCCAAGCTCGACTCCCAGACCGAGCAGATCGAGAGGCTCGCCGCCAGGATAGGGTCCGATTCGGCCAAGAAGGCCGAACTCCAGACGGCACTCCGGAACAAAGAGGACGAGATCCGCGCCAAGGAGGAAGAGATCGCCTCCAAGATCGGTCCCGAGTACAGGCAGCTCAAACAGAAGATCGAGGATGCCAAGATAGATCTGGCCACCAAGAAGGACAGGAAGGAGTCCGCGGAATCCGACAAGGAGGAGCAGGAGACCTTCAGGCAGAAGTTCGAGGAGTCCATCGCCGAGAACAACAACGAGATCACCGACCTCAGGCAGTCCAAGGACGACATCACCATCAGACTCGGCGAGGCCGAGGCATCCAAGGCCCAGAAGGAGGCCGAGGAGAGGGAGGTCGCCGAACTCATATCCCAGGTGGGAGGGGAGCACAGGGAGCTCCAGGACCGTCTCGTCCAGGTGGAGGCCGATTTCGACGCATGCTCCGCCGATCTCCGCATCGCACAGGGGAGGCTCGCCAAGGCCGAATCCGCTTCGGAGGAGGCACACAACGCATTCGCCGCCACGGACGAGAAGCTCCAGAACACCGATTTCGAGATCAAGGACGCCAAATGGAGTCTGGACCAGATCAAGACCACCGCCGGTCCCAGCATAGAGGACTACGGCGCCAAGATCCTGGAGGCCAAGGGCAGGGAATCCGAGCTGGAGAAGCAGGAGGCCGAGCTCAACGCAGTCTACCGCAGGATCGATTCCGAATACAACGCCCTCCAGGCGGAGAAGAAGGTCTCCGACAGGGTCAACAGGGGCAGTGCGGCCGTGGAGGCCATCCTGTCGCTGAGGAACAGGGGCGAGATGCACGGCATCCACGGCACCATCCAGGAGCTCGCCACAGTGGACAAGGGGTTCGAGACCGCCCTGTCCGTCGCCGCCGGAGGTAAGATGCAGGCCGTGGTCGTGGACAACGACCAGGTCGCCGCCGATGCCATCGCATATCTGAAGAAGGAGAGGCTGGGCCGTGTCACGTTCCTGCCCCTCACCAAGATGATGGGCGGTAAGCCCAGGGCCAAGGCCATCATGAGCGTCAAGGACTCTGAGGGTTATGCCATCGACCTCATCGATTTCGATCAGAAGTACTACAACGCATTCTGGTACGTCCTGGGCGACACACTGGTCGTCAAGGACATGGACACCGCCCGCCGCATCATGGGCGGCATCAGGATAGTCACCATGCACGGAGAGCTCATCGAGGCGTCCGGAGCGATGGTCGGAGGTAACCTGAGCCAGCAGAACATGCTGAAGTTCGGTGCCGCCTCCGAGGACAAGCTGGCCGAGCTGGGCGAGAAGCTCAGGAAGGCCACCGAGGCCCTGGACGACGTCAGGTACAGGCTCAGACAGGTCCGCGACGAGATCCGCGCCGCCGACGACATGATGAGGGATGCCAACGCCTCCGGTCTCAGGGAGAGGGAGCAGATGGCCCAGATCCAGGGACGCATCGCCCAGTTGGAGAAGGTCAGGAAGGCCGCCTCCGAGGAGATGAAGATGGTCCGTGAGAGGGTCTCCGCCGCCGACGCCGAGCTGGATGTGGCCAGGAGGCAGTTCGGGGAGGTGTCCGAGCGTCTCACGTCCATCACATCCGACAGGAACGCGGTGAAGGAGCGCATCGCCCAGATCGCACCTGTGGAACTGCAGAACAGGATACAGGCGGTCCGCGACGAACTCTACACACTCAACAGTACGATCTCGGACTACAGGCTCCAGATCGGAGGCATGGAGACGGAGATCGTCGGTTACGGGAAGCAGAACGAGTCCCTGCAGATGCAGCTGGACTCTGTCATGGCGGCCATAGCCGAGGACGACAGGATCATCGCCGAGAACACGGGGCTCATCGAGAGGGCCAGGCTGGACCTGGACGCACTCCGCAGGATCGAGTCCGAGATGGAGGGCGGTATCGAGGACCTCCGCAACCAGAAGGATGCCCTGATGCAGGAGAGGTACGATCTGGACATCAGGATACGCGAGACCACCAAGGACATCGAGAACGCCGACGCATCCAAGAGGACCTTCGAGGCACAGATCATCATACTAACCGAGTCGGTGGCCAACCTCCGGGCCGAGGTGGACGCCATAACCATCGATGTGCCCCTGCCCATACCCTCCGAGGAGGAGATCAGGCGCATCATCAGGGCCAGGGAGGCGGAGCTCGGGAAGCTGGGCAACGTGAACCTCCGTGCCATCGACGATTACGAGGAGAAGAAGGCCCGCTACGACGGCCTCATGGCCGAGGTGGCCTCCCTCAACAAGTACATCAGGGAGCTCAACGAGCTGATGGAGTCCCTCACATCCAAGAAGAAGGGACTGTTCATGCGCTCCTATGATGCGGTGAACGAGAACTTCAAGGCGATCTACTCGGAGCTGTCCGGGGGAGGGGAGGCGTTCATGGGACTCGAGAACGAGGACGACCCCTTCAGCGGCGGACTGATGATCAACGCCAAGCCCAGGAACGGGAAGCTCCTGAGGCTGGAGGCGCTGTCCGGAGGGGAGAAGTCCCTCACCGCCCTGTCGTTCATCTTCGCCATCCAGGAGTACCAACCGTCCCCGTTCTACGTGCTGGACGAGGTGGACATGTTCCTGGATTCGGTGAACGCGGAGATGGTGGCCAAGAGGGTCAAGGCCAGCTCCGCCAAGGCACAGTTCATACAGGTGTCACTGAGGAAGGTGACCCTGGCATTGGCCGATCATCTGATCGGCGTGACAAGGCCCCCCACGGGCATCAGCAAGGTCATAATGCAGCCGGACCTTGCGGAGGTCTCCCGCTATGAGGAGGAGGCCAAGAGGAAGCAACAGGATGAGGCGATCTGAGATGGATGGGAATGTTAGGATGGAGGATCTGGAGCAGCACCTGCTGTTCCACAAGGCCATGAGTGAGGACTACGAGGACTTCGAGAGGATCGGAGGGTACATGGACATCCTCTCCAGGGCGGAGTCCGGTGAGAGGTTGCAGGACCCGGTGGACGAGTCGATCAGGGCCGTGTTCAGCCTGGTCCTGGAGAACGGTATCGACCCCTGGGAGATCGACCTCTCGGAGTTCGTCAGGATGTACACCCGCAAGGTGGCCGCCGACGAGTTCGACATGATCGTCGCAGGCAAGCTGATCCTGATGGCCTGGAGGATCCTCAGGCTCCAGTCCGATTCCACCCGCAACAGGTCCGAGCCCCCGGTCGAGATCGAGTTCGAGGAGGTGGACGACAGCTTCTTCGACGAGGAGGTCCCGTTGGCCGTCCCCGAGGTCTCGTTCAGGGAGGCCTACCAGAGGGAACCCGTCCGTCCCGTGACCATGTACGAGCTCATCGATGCGTTCGAGGATGCCAGGAAGGAGATAGAGGTCCAGAGGGAGAGGGAACGCGTCAGGGCACAGCTCAAGGCGAAGGAACCTGTCCAGAGGTTCGAGAACAAGGCCCACGACGAGGATGACGAGAAGGATGTGGAGGCCGTATGGAACAGGATCAGGAAGCTCGGCACAGGGCAGATCTGCATCGACGACCTGTTCACCGGCGACCTGAGGGATAACCTCACGGTGTTCGTCGCGGTCCTCCATCTGGTCAGGGACGGACACCTGGATGTCTGGCAGGATTCGTTCCCCAGCGGTGACATCTTCATAGAGATCAGGACCGATTGGACCACCGGCACCCTGGAGGACTCCGACGGAAGCCCCCTCACCCAAGCGGTGATCTGATTTGGATCCCAAAGGGGCGGTGGAGGCCGCTCTGTTCTCCAGTGCGGGGAATCTGAGGATCTCCGACATCGCCGGCAAGACCGGCATCCCGGAGGAGGAGGTGCGTCTGGCCCTCCTGGACCTCCGCAGGGAGTACGACGAGAGGGGATCGGCCATAGTCATAGCCAAGATCGGTACCGAGTACAGGATGATGCTCAGGCCCGAGTACTCCGAATGCACCGGCACCTTCGCCAAGGCGGAGATGGCACCCGGCGTGATGAGGACCCTCAGCACCATCGCGTACAACCAGCCCGTCCTCCAGTCGGAGCTGTTCAAGGCCCGCGGACCCAGGACCTACGACGATGTCCACAAGCTCATCGACCTGGGATTCGTGTCCGGGAAGAGGTCCGGTCAGACCCTGGAGCTCACCACCACCAAGAGGTTCTCGGAGTACTTCGGTATCGGGAGCACCCGCAAGTCCGACATCCGTGCCTGGATAGAGGCCCGTGCCACGCCCGCCCCGGGGCCTGCAGAGGGCCCGTCCGACGGGGCCGAGTGAACCCTTTTCCCGAACCCATCACCGTTTTCAGGGGGAAGCCCTCCGACCGTCGGATGGGACTCCCCCAAATTATTATTTAATGAAGGGGAATGTGGAGACCATGGTAATGCCCCAGTCTCTCCTCGAGAAATCGTTGGAAAAACGTGTCTCCCTCCTGTTGAAGGATGGAAGGGTCCTGGAGGGGAGGCTCTCCGGTTATGATGAGTACATGAACATGGTCCTCGAGGAGACCGTGGAGACATCCGCGGACGGGGACGAGGGAAGGCGCCTGGGTTGCGTCGTACTCCGCGGGAACAACGTCGTGAGCATATCGATCCAGTGAGGTTCCCCTATGTCCGCTCTGAAGAAGATCGATGAGATGTCCGGCGATCCGAGGGTCCGCAGGACCTGGTTCGGTTTCGCGGTGGCGATCCTGCTGGTCATCATCGTCATCCCGTCGATATTCGTCGTCACGAAGATCCTCACGGAATGGGACCTCGTATCGGCGGTCCTCGGTGATTCGGCCATGATGAGCGTCATCACCGGCGCCGTGTGGAACTCGTTCAGCATCGCTTTCATAGTCACGTTGATCGACATCCTCGTCGGTCTGCCCATGGCGTGGATCCTGGTCCGCAGGGAGTTCAAGGGCAAGAAGTTCCTGGACACCCTGATGGACATGCCTCTGGCGTTCCCCACCGCCGTTCTGGGATTGTCCGTCGTCATATTCTGGGGTATGCCCGTGGACGGCGTATCCATCCCCGGTCTGGGGTTCAACGTCAGTCCGTACATGATGATGGTCCTGCTCCACATCATATTCACATATCCGTACATGGTCCGTTCCCTTTCGGCCATCCTGGAGCAGATAGAACCGAACTACGAGACCGCGGCCATGACCCTGGGGGCATCCAGATGGACCGCCGTCCGTACGATCACACTCCCCCTGTTCCGCGCAGGACTGGCCACAGGTTTCATCCTCTGTTTCGCCAGGTCCCTGTCGGAGACCGGTGGAACGTACATCGCACTGACCCTGATGGGCGTGGAGACCACCTTCTTCACGGGACCGACCTTCATCAGCTATATGAAGGGCATATCGCCCGATGAGGCGATGGGTCCGATGATCCTCATCAGCGTCATCATGATCCTGTTGGCCCTGGTCCTGCTCTTCGTCGTGAAGAGGGTGATGGTCAGGTTCAGGATCCCCATCAAGAAGGTATGGCCCGAACTGGGCCGCAAGGTCAGCCGCGGGGCACTGCCCAAGGCCAAGAACATACTGGCCATCGGGTTCCTGCTGATCGTGGTTCTGATCCCCTCGTTCTACATATTCATGTATCTGACGGAGCCCGTGCCCTCGGTGGACTATGGGCGTCTGCTCAGTTCCACGGGTATCTCGTTCCTGATAGCCGGTGTCGCGGTGGTGTTCGATGTCATATTCGGCATCCCCGTGGCGATGTACATCGCCAGGCACAAGAACGGCAGGTTCGCGGGGATACTCGATACACTGGTCAACATCCCGCTGATCATCCCCACCACCGCCCTGGGATTCTCCCTGGCCCTGTTCTGGGGAAGCTTCGGTATGAGTGACTCCATGGCCCTGGTGCTCGTGATCCTCGGTCACATATCGTTCACATACCCGTTGGTGGTCAGGAACCTGACCGGTGCCATAGAGGAGGTGGACCCGTCCTATGAGGAGGTGGCCATGACCCTTGGTGCCAAACCATTCCAGGCCTTCAGGAAGGTCCTGTTGCCCATAGTCAAATCATCGGTGATCGCCGGAGGTATCCTGGCGTTCACCAGGAGTCTCGGGGAGACCGGTGCCACAGTGGCCATCAGCGGTTCCGTCAGCACCGTCCCCATATACATCACACAGCTGGTCCAGGGCCACATGTACGCCGATGCGGCCATGTGCTCCATCGTGCTGATCGTCATCTGCTTCATCCTGATGATGATGGTCAGGGCCCTGACCCACGGAGGTGAGAAGTCGGATGCCTGAGATAGTTCTGGACAGACTCTGCAAGCGCTTCGATGACAGTGTCGCGGCCGATGAACTCTCCCTGCACATAGAGGACGGGGAGTACATCTGCATCCTGGGGCCCACCGGTGCCGGTAAGACCACCTGTATGAGGATGGTCTGCGGTCTCACCAGGCCCGACAGCGGGAGGGTTCTGTTCGACGGGGAGGATGTCACCGACAAGGACATCGACCTCCGTAATGCGACCATGCTCTCCCAGGCTTATTCCCTGTTCCCCCACATGAACGTGTACAACAACGTCATGTTCGCACCCAGGATCAAGGAGTGGCCCGACGACAGTGCCAAACAGATCGTCAGGAGCATGCTGCACATGGTCCATCTGGAGCAGAAGGCCGAGTGGAAGCCCGGTCAGCTGTCCGGAGGGCAGCAGCAGCGCATAGCATTGGCCAGGGCGTTGGCCTCCGGGTCCAAGGTCCTGTTGCTGGACGAGCCCCTGAGGGCACTGGATGCCCGTCTGAGGATCAACCTCCGCAAGGAGCTCCGTTCCCTGGCCAAGGAGATGGGGCTGACATGCATCCACGTCACCCACGACCAGGACGAGGCGTTGGAGATGGCCGACAGGATCGCAGTGATCCGCAACGGCAGGATCATCCAGTTCGGAACCCCCCGTGATGTCTTCGAGAACCCGGAGACGCCCTTCGTGGCCAACTTCGTGGGCCGTTCCAACATCATCACCGGTAGACTGAGGTCATCGGACGATGACGGATGCGAGGTGGAGACGTCCTCTGGGATCCTGTTCAAGGCGAGGCCCACGGACATCCCCGTGGGGGAAGAGGTCGTGCTCACGGTCAAGGTGGGTCTGACCAAGGTATCACATTCATCCGGCAGCGGGTCCCCCGACGAGGGGGCGTACTGCCTGGGAACCATAGAGCGCATCCTGTACGAGGGTGCCACCATCACCGTGGAGGTGAACGTGGAAGGTGTCGGCATCGTGTCCGCCAAACTCCCCAACAGGAAGTTCGATGATTACGCCACCGGGGACATCGTGAACGTCCAGTGGGTGTCGTCCAAGGCATCCGTGTTCAGGATGCCCGAATGCGGTCTTGAGGAAGAGATGAGGTTGGACTGATGGGAAGGATCAAGCTCGATAGGATTTCGATGAGGTTCGGCGATTTCTACGCCGTACGCGACATCAGTCTGGACATAGGGAACGGTGATTACGTCACCATCCTGGGGCCGTCCGGTTGCGGTAAGACCACCCTGATCAAGGTCATATCCGGGATATGGACCCCCACTGAGGGGAAGGTCTACGTGGACGGTCTGGATGTGACCAACGTCCCCATGGAGGACCGTGATGTGGGTTACGTGTTCCAGAACATCGCACTGTTCCCCCACATGGACCTGAAGGACAACGTGTCCTACAGCCCCAGGGTCAAGGACCTGGGCGAGGATGTGATGGAGGAGCGTTCCAACGAGTATCTGGAGCTGGTCAACATGCTCGCACGTGCGGGGATGTTCCCCAGCGAGCTCTCCGGAGGGGAGCAGCAGAAGGTGGCCATCGCCAGGGCGTTGGCATCCGGTTCCAAGATGCTGATGTTGGATGAGCCCCTCTCCGCCCTCGATGCCCGTGTCCGCGTGGAGCTGAGGTACGAGCTCCGCAGGATCGTCAAGAAGCTCGGCATCACCGTGCTCCATGTCACCCATGACCAGGAGGAGGCCATGTCCGTCTCGGACAAGATCGTCCTCATGCGCTACGGCGCCATAGCGGAGGTCGGTTCCCCGTTGGAGATCTACAGGAACCCCAAGTCCATCTTCGCGGCCAACTTCATCGGTGAGACCAATCTGCTGGAGTGCACCGTGTCCGACAAGTCGAAGACCGGTAAGACCAAGGTCCGTCTCAGAGGGGGACACGAGGTCAGGGTGTCCAAGACCAACTTCAACATCGGTGAGCCCGTGGTGATTTCCGTCCGTCCGGAGCATGTGTACCCCGCAAGCGACGGTCTCGCCGCAGAGGTTCTGTCCGTGGTCTTCATGGGGACTTATTGGAGGGTCCGCACCGTTGCGGAGACCCGCGATTACATCGAATACAACATTTCAACCGACGATGACCTGCCCAAGGTCGGCGAGACGGTCTACCTGGTCTTCAACAAGAAGGCCACGGTGGTCTTCCCCAGGCCGGAGGGCGGGATAGAGGAGGAGATTAAACTTGAGTGAAGATGCGAAGAACCTTCTCGGATGGTTCGGGAAGAGGAAGGAGAACGTCATACAGGACGGCATCCGTTCACACGCGATAGCCGTCTACGACTGTATCAACGAGATGGGATTGGCCCTGAGGGCCATGGAGACCGGTGATTCCTCCGGTGCCATGAAGTGCATCGAGAGGCTGTTTGTCAACGAGAGGGAGGCCGATTCCCTTGAGGACGACCTCTGTGCACAGCTGAGCATAGGGGAGCTGAGCTCCCAGGAGAGGGAGGACCTCCTGTATTTCGTCAGGGAGACCGACGACATCGCCAACTGGAGCAAGGAGGCCGCACTCCATGTGCAGCTCATCAAGGAGACGAAGGCTGCCGTGCCCGCACCCATATGGGCCCATATGGTCCAAGTGGTGTCATATCTGGAGGCCGAGGTCAACTATCTGATGAACGCCATCAAGCTCCTGGGCACCGACAGCGGTGAGATCAACCACTGCATCCAGGGTGTCAAGGAGGAGGAGAGCAGGATCGACAGGGCCAACTTCGATCTGACGAAGGAGATCTACATGTCGGACATGGAGCCCAAGGCGATCATGCTCGCCACGAAGGTCGTGGACTCATTGGAGATGGCCGCGGACACCTGTAAGAGGTGCTCCGATACGATATCCATCCTCATGGTGGCCAAGAGGCTCTGATAGAAACATCTGCCCGGGGTCCCGATGACGGTGATCCCGGGATTATCAAATCCCTTCGCAGAATGTCCTCTGCTGTTACTTTCCCAGAACGGTTCCCTTGAGGATGGCCGGTGTTATCAGCATCTGAGGTTCTTGGCGTGTACGGCCATGACCTCGTTGATGTACCTTGCCGCGAGGTTCGAGGTGATGCCCGCGGGATCCGCGGGAGGACATACCTCCACAACATCGAATCCTGCCAGTCTGTCACCGATCTCGTTGATGACCTTCTTGACATCCATGGGCATGAGTCCGAAGGGTTCGGGCGTTCCGGTACCGGGTGCGAATGCGGGATCGATACCGTCGATGTCCAAGGTCAGGTAGATGCGCTCGTTCTTGACGCTCTCCAGAGCGGTCTTGATGGCCCATCCGATGCCCTTCTCCATGATGTCGAAGGAGCTGATGAAGGGGATGACGTCGTCCCTGTCCAGTTCCTCTTCGCCGATCGCACGGCATCCGAGGACGAAGACGTTGTCGATGCCCAGGTGCTCCGAGGCCCTCCTGGTGATGCAGGCGTGGCTGTTCGGGGTTCCGAGGTACTCATCTCTGGAATCGAGGTGGGCATCTATCGATATCAGGGCGATGTCGTCCTTGTCGAAACATCTCACGATGGGGATGTTGACGGTGTGCTCTCCGCCCATGGCGATGGTGAACTTACCTTCCCTGATGGCGGGGCCCATGCAGAACTCCACTTCGGTGAACATATCCTCGGGAGGGAAGAAGTCATCGCAGTTCCCGAAGTCGCAGACCTCCAGATGGTTCTGGTGGATGCCGTGTTCGAAGTGGATCTCCTCAAAATTATAGGAGGCCCGCCTTATGGCGGTCGGAGCCTCCCTTGCACCTGCCTTGAAACAGCAGGTGTGGTCATACGGGATGCCGTAGATGACGACATCGGCGTCGTTGTATTCTGCTTCAGCGCCAGCGTAACCGATCCCGTATGACATGTTTTTCAGACCTCACATGATCTTGTACTTGCCCATTGCGACGATGTACAGGAGTTCTCCTCCCTCCTCGACGGGCTGCTCATGGTCGGGGTTGATCTCGATGGAGACCTGCTCGAAGGTCTCGAGGTCCATGATCATGGCCTCGTTTCCGCTGATGGAAAGGACCTGTCCCTTCCTCTTGTCGATCATGGGGACCTGCACCTTTGTGCTGACAGGTCCGACGATGGACTTCTTAGCGCCGGTGAAGATGCTGACTGCATCGATGTTCGCCTTTGCGGATCCGTGCTTTCCGGGCTTGGAGGTTGTGATCTTGACGATCTTACAAGGCTCCTCGTCGACGTTGACGTACCTTCCCTCTTTAAGCTCCCTGATCTCTTTCATCTCCCACATTGGTCTCACTTACCTTTTGTGTATATTAAAGCCGGCTTATGGCCGGTAGTTCACTTCCCTTCTGGAAGTGTAGACATACAGGCCGAACAACGTTGCGGACCTCATGTTATCTGCCACGGACATAAGCCTCTGGATATATAGATTTTCGACAGGCTCGAGGGTCGGTACCT
>CAZWKY010000012.1:0-11551 GCA_964634095.1 uncultured Methanomassiliicoccales archaeon
ACTTCCTCGGATGACCGGAGGAACCACCGGACGAAACCCCTTAACCCTCTTTTTCCCGATTCAGATGCGGAACTCCGCACCCCTCTCGATGCAGTGGATGATGTTCCCGTCGTCATCACGGAAGGATGTGAACGTTCCGAAGGGTCCGCGGACGGGCTCCTGCGTGAAGACCACACCCTCATCGATCAGACGGCGACGTGTGTTGTACGGACTGTCCACACCCAGGAGGATGCCGGTGTCGACACCGACCGTATCGGACCCCCTCAGGACGATCCTGCAATCCCCTCTGCGAAGATATGCTACATCATCACCGGATGACAGGACCTCCATCCCCAGGATATCACGGTAGAATCCGAGGGAACGGGTCACATCCAGTACCGGTACGGTGCATGCGAAGACGCATTCCGGCAATCCCTCGTCGGTGTACTCGAACAATCCTCCCTGCGGGTCTCCCAAAGGCATGTCATCCCAATCCCCGGATGCCTATTTCTAACCACGGACGGTGATGCCCGATGGTATCTTCTACATCCGACCCATTCGGAAACCCATGGTCGCCCGCTCCGTCGAAGATGTCCGTGCATACCGCAAGTGCCCACTTGCATACACCCTGGGAGGGATATGCGGAGAGGACGGCATCACACCATGGGATTGTCTCGGGATATGCGTCAGGGAGGCGGTCCATGAGGCGGGAAGGAGACGCATCCTGGGAACGAAGGTCCTGTTGGACGAACTACTGGACATATTCCATGCCGCTTGGGAGAGGGAATCGCCGAGGATCGCAGGCGATGTCGAGGACATGACCAACCTGGGCGAGAGGTGCATATCCAACTACATGAGGATGATGGACAGGGATGACGACACCATCGCATACTCGGGGGTGCATTCCAACCTGGAGCTCCCGGGGGGTTTTCTCAGGGTGGAGGTGGATGAGATCACCGTACGCGGATCCGATGTCACCCTGTGCAACTACATCACCGCCACGGACATCCTGTCCAAGGAGGACCTGAAGGATGATGAGAGGATGGGCATGGCCGCGATATGGGTCATGGAGAACATGCCGGGAGCGGTGAACATCAACCAGAGGTGGAGGTTCCTGATATCCGGACTCCAGGAGGAGATGGCCGTGTCCCGCAGGAATCTGGAGGATATGGAGAGGAGCGTGTCCGATACCCTGGCGGTGATGGACACAGATGAGTCGAAGTACCCCAAATGGTCCGATGACTGCAAAATATGCATCCACCGCAGGACCTGTCCCCTGTTCATGCATGACGAGATATCCGACGCCCACAGACTCACCCTCGACGAGGGCAGGGGGATGGTGGACGAGTACATCGACCTGGAGGAGAAGATCCTCGCCCTGAAGCACAGACAGCAGCTCCTGGAGGCGAAACAGGATGCCGTCGGAAGGAGGTTGATCGCCTTCGCGGACGCCAACGGGTTCATGGCTGTGACCGGGAAGGACCACAAGGCACTGATCAAACATGAGAGGAAGGTCGAACTCCCCAAAGACAAGACCGAACTCGTTGCGTTGATCAGGGACATAGGGGAATATGACAGACTCAGCGGAGTGAACTACTCCAAACTGAGGTCGGAGATCCTGGGAGGAAGGGCTGACCCGAGGATCGCAGCGAAGGCCGAGATCGTCACGGTGGACAAGGTCTACATCAGGAAGAGGGACACACTGCTCTGAGACATCCGACCATAATGAATGTTGATATCCAGACCGTGTGTCCGAGATAAGACTTTTTCAACAGCAAATCTTAAATATGATACCGATATACTAAGGCTTGTTGCCCTGGTAGTGTAGCGGCCTATCATGAAGCCCTGTCGAGGCTTCGACACGGATTCGAATTCCGTCCAGGGCGCTCATCTTCTATCATTCCCTGATTCGTCATCTGTCATTTCTGCGATTTCGATCGGATTTTAGCATCACCGCCTTTGGATCAAGAACCTGGTGAACATCACCGATATCCTCATGGAAATATGGCATCATCGAGGAAGTCCATACGAGGTTTAATATATCTCATCTGTATCTTCGTGTTTGTTGCCCTGGTAGTGTAGCGGCCTATCATGAAGCCCTGTCGAGGCTTCGACACGGATTCGAATTCCGTCCAGGGCGCTCATCTTTATAATCCACTGATCACAAAGACAATGTCCCCGTCTTTGCCGTTCGCCGTGTCCCCGTTCAGAAGTTGTTCAGGGAGTCGTGCAACATCACGGAGTACCTGTTGATCTTCTTGTCGAAGAACAGCTCCGCATCCACATTGAAGACCACACGCATGTTCTCCTCGGTCAGGACCTCCTCCGGTCTGCCGATGGCATGGACCTTGTGGTCGTGGATCATGACGATCCTGTCACAGTACCTTGCGACCATGGAGAGGTCGTGGGACACGATGACCACCGTCATCCCCGTCTCCTTGGAGAGCTTGTGGACCAGATTCAACGCATCGAACTGCATGCTGATGTCCAGATGAAGAGTGGGTTCGTCCATCAGGAGGATCTTCGGGGTCTGGGCGATGGCCCTGGCGATTATCACGCGCTGCCTCTCGCCTCCGCTCATTGTGTTGATGTGACGGTCCACGTACCTGGTGAGGCCGGTCTTCTCGATGGCATCGTCGATTATCCTCTCGTCCTCGGACGATGCACCGCCCATCATACCCTGGAAGGGCATCCTCCCCATGGCGACCATGTCCCTGACGGTGAATGCGAAGTGGACCTCGTTGGTCTGGGGAACGACGGCTATCTCCTTGGCGATCTCCTTCTTGGTCAGGTCCGCCAGATCGGTGCCGTCCAGCATCACGCATCCGCCCGAGGGGGTGAGGTTCTTGTTGAGGTTCCTGAGCAGGGTGGTCTTCCCGCATCCGTTGGGTCCGAGGATGCCTATGACCTCCCCCTCGACTATCGGGAGGTCGACCCCGTCCAGGACGAGGTACTTCCCGTACGTGTAGTGAAGATCCCTGACCTCCAATGTCAACTCCATCCGACCTCCTTCCTCCTGCGGATGAGCAGGTATATGAAAACGGGTGCCCCGATGAGCGATGTGGCCACACCGATGGGCAGTATGCCGTAGTAGGGTGCTATCACATGGGCCAGATAGTCGCATATCAGGATGAAGCATCCTCCCGCCACCATGCTCAGAGGCATGATGGTACGGTTGTCCGGACCCAGCAGGATACGGAGTATGTGGGGGATGACCAATCCGATGAAACCGATCACTCCGACGAAGGACACCGCTGCGGCGACGATCATCGTTGAAAGTATCAGGACGAACAGCCTCGTCCTCCTGACATCCACACCCAGGTCCATGGCATGGGCATCACCGATCATCATCGCGTTCAGGGGCTTGGCCTGTGTTATCAGCAATATGGAACAGACCAGGATGATCGGGGCGACGAACGCGATCTCGTCCCAACCCGCGTTACCGAGGTTTCCCATGGACCAGAACACAATGCCCTCCAACTGGTCACCGGCGATGAACGTCAGGAACGACACCAGTGCCGAGAGCAGTGACGACACCGCCACTCCGGACAGGATCAATGTCTCCGTCTTCACCCCTCCGCCGGCACGTGACATCGCATAGACGAGGACCATGGTGCCGAAACAGGTGATGAAGGCCAACACGGGCGTGATCAGCACCGCGGGGATGAACGGGATGGTGAACAGCATACCGATGGCCGCTCCCAGGGACGCCCCGGAGGACAGACCCAATATGTACGGTGATGCCAACGGGTTCCTGAACACCGCCTGCATGGCTGCACCCGTCACGGCCAGACCGGCACCCACGAAGATACCGACGGCCACACGGGGGGCGTTGTTCTCCCTCACGATGATGTTGGATGACCAGGACCCGTTGCCCAGCAATGCGTCCCACACCTCTCTGAACGAATAGCTCAGGTCGGCGGACACCCAGGACAGGTCCATGAAAACACAGAAGAGGGTCAGAACGATAAGCAGTACCAGCGTCACCGCCAATCTGACTCCCTTCGATACCATAGAGAACGGCATAGTGGGGATGATGATAAAGGGTTGCCCGCCCCGGAGGGCGGGTGATGGTCTTCAGGCGGTCCTCCTCATGAAGACCACGGCGACGGCCGCGATGATGACGACAACGACCACGGCGGCACCGATGTAGAGCATGGTGTCCGACTCCTCCACGGGGACCTCGGGCACATCTCCCTCGAACAGGTCGGGGTACATGGCGCAGGCCATCGCCCACATGCCGTACATGCTCTCGATGCAGTAGTTGTTCCAGATGGGCTTCAAGGGCACGAGGGTCGTGTCACCCACCTGCTTCCTGAGGTCCTCCATGTGACCTGCGTCCTTCACGACGGTGTTGTCAACGAAGATCACCACACCGGGGTTGTCCTCCACCAACTTGGTGAGGTTCGCCACATAGGTGCTCGCGGTCTGCTCCTTGTCTATGGTAACAACATCACCGCCTGCTGCGAGGATGAGGGAGGTCGCGATGGAACCTGTGTTACCGACCTTGAACGATCCTCCGGAGTAGGTGACGTAGAACGCCTTGGCCTTCTGGACACCGCTGGATGCGAGTCCGGAGTCGATCCTCGCCTTGGTGTACTCCATCTGCTCGATGGAATCTGAGATTGAACCCGTGCTCACCATGGATATGGTCTTGGCGAAGTCCACCAGGTCGGAGTACTCCTTGATGTCGTTCCACTGCATGATGTTCAGGAATCCCTTTTCCTGGAGGTACGGGACGATGTTCGCCCTGTAGGTCTCGGAACCGGTGACGAACACAACATCCTTCACCTTGTCGAAGGTCCCTGTCTTCGGGTCCGCGGCGTTGATGATGTCGTTCCTGAGCTGGTCCTTTCCGCTGCTGTAGATATTGCCGCCCGCTGCGACCTTCCCGTCGGACACAAGTTCCCTGAGTCCGTCGAACAGGGGGTCGGAGTTGGTCTTGGAGTAGCTGTCGCAGACCACCAGTTTGTCGAGAGCCCCGACACCGATCACGGTGGCGGTGACACCCACGCCTATGGACACGATGCTGTCCACGGGCTCACTGAATGAGAATCCGTTCCCGAGTCCGTCCGTCACATCGATGGACGGGGCGGCATCGGCATCCTCCGAAGGGATGGCGACCGCCGCGAGTACGGCGGAGAGCACCATCATGGCCGCTATGGCCGTTGTCTTCGCTTTCATGGTTATCGGCGGACAATCGTGACGACCATATAAAATGATTAACACGAAAGCATGTTATAGTGTTACCATCACCGGATGAGGGACCGGCCGTAGGAACAGCATACGGACAGGGAAGGAAACAACGGAGGGAACGAGACAGGATGGCCCCCAAAGTTTCATGAACACCCTCCCCATAACCGCGCCTCATGCGTTGGATGCTCCGCAGCAAGATACACAGGGCCACCGTCACCGAGACCCGTCTCGACTACGAGGGAAGCATCACCATCGACCAGGACCTGGTCGAGGGGTGCGGCATGTGGGTCGGTGAGAAGGTCACCATAGCGGATGTGGACAACGGCAACCGTTTCGAGACATACATCCTCCCGGGGAAGCGCGGATCGGGCATCATCGCCATCAACGGAGCCGCCGCACACCTCTGCGACGAGGGGGACAAGGTCATCATCATGGGCTACGAGCTGACGGACGAACCCCTACAGGCGAAGGTCCTCCTGGTGGGTCCGGACAACAGGGTCGTCAGGGAGCTGGTCTACTGAAGTACACCGTCTACTCCGACGGGGGATCCAGGGGCAACCCGGGGAAATCCGCATATGCGATAGTGGTCACCTGTGATGGGAAGATCGTCCACAGGCATTCCGAGTTCCTGGGCGTCCACACCAACAACTACGCCGAATACCGCGGACTCATCGCCGGGATCACCAAGGTCATCGAACTCGGAGGCACCGAGGCGGAGTTCGTCATGGACTCGGAACTTGTGATCAAGCAGATGAACGGCCAGTACAAGGTCAAATCACCTGATATGAAGGTCCTCCACGACGATGCGGTCACGTTGGCGGCGCTCATCCCCAGGGTCACCTACCGCAACGTCAGAAGGTCCCAGGAGCTCATCCCGATGGCGGATTCCCTTCTGAATGATGAGATGGACAGGCATTGAGGGTATTGAGGAACTGTCGGCCGCACCCGGACCTGCAACTGTTTTTTATCCACGTTCGTAGGTATGATGACCTATGGACACAACTCCAGCGATTGAGGTCTCCGGCCTGACCAAGAGGTACGGGAACTTCGTCGCCATATCGGACATCGATCTCACGGTCCGCAAGGGTGAGTTCATGGGACTTCTGGGACCCAACGGGGCGGGCAAATCCACCACCCTCAAGGCCGTCACAGGACTCCTGACACCCACCTCGGGAACGGTGAGAATCGATGGCATAGACATCTCCGACCATCGCAGGGCGATGGAGCACGTGGGATGCGTCATAGAGACACCCGAACCATATCCCAACTTCACACCGGCCGAGATCCTGGACTACATCGGCAGACTCTACGGGATGGACTCCCGCGAGATCGCCATCAGGGCCAGGGATTCTCTGGAGAGCGTGAGGATGTGGGAATGGCGCAACAAGAAGATCGGCGGATTCTCCAAGGGTATGAGGCAGCGTGTGATTCTCGCACAGGCCCTCCTGCCCAACCCCGACACCATCATCCTCGACGAACCCACCTCGGGATTGGACCCGAGGGGTATGATCGAGATCAGGCAGACCCTGGCCGAGCTCAAGAGCAGGGACAGGAGCCTGCTGATCAGCACGCACATCCTGAAGGAGGTCTCCGAGATCTGCGGTTCCGTCACCATGATCCGTGACGGTCGCGTGGTCACATCCGGCGATGTGTCGAGCCTCATCCGCGGTATGGACGGCAACACCGAGACCGTCCTGGAGATCCGCACACTCAGACCGTTCACCAGGGAACTGGAGACGGACCTGGGCGGATGCGCCGGGGTCAGGGGTGTCGAGAGGATGGGCGACCATTCCGTGAAGGTCATGTTCTCCGGTACCACGGATCAGCAGGCGGATGTCACCGGCATGGTGTTCGCCAGCGGACTCGGGATCCTCGCGGTGAACGAGAAGGGGGCGGACCTCGAATCCCTGTACATGGAGCTCACCAAGGGGGATGAGATACAATGAAGCTCGGATCCATAATCAACAAGGGAGGGGACGAGGAGGACAGGAAGGGTACCTGGAAGGGGACCGACTACAACGCCTCGGACGAGGAGGCCCACAGGGATGTGAGGTACAGCGTACCGTCCTGGGCGAGCCAGACACTGACCGTGTTCATGGTCCAGATGAAGCTGTTCTCAAAAGCCAAATGGACATTCATAGCACTGTTCACCGCACTTCTGATCCCGATTCTAATGATTGGAGCGGAAGAAAGATTGACAGATATCCTTACAACCTTCGGATTCACCGCCAATTCCAACACATACATCGCGGGACTGCTTGCATTCCTGCCCATGTTCCTGGGTCTGTTCACCTCGATCCTCTGCGGTACGCAGATCCCAAGCGAGTTCAAGGACAGAACCGCGTACCTGAACATGTCACTACCCATCTCAAGGAGCTCCTTCTATATCGGAAAGTACCTTGCGGGACTCATCCTGTGCCTAGGCATATTCATGTTCGCATACGGCTCCGCAGTCGCGACGGCCACCATGATGAGATATGACACCATATTCACCGACCTTCTGGGAGAATCACTGATGCTTACCATCATCGCAGTGTTCGCATACAGTTCGACAGCCTTTTGTGTAGGGTCATTAATGAAGAGGGGATCATCATTCGTCCCGTTCATCCTGATGTCCGTAGCAGTACCTCTGATAGTAACACTAATCGGAACCAGCTTCGATTGGTGGGGATTGAGTATTCTGCCCATGTTCTTGGGTGAAGCTGCCTTGGGACTCCTTGGCGCAGGATTCACCGGATCTGTAGGCATGGTCGCACTCTATGCGATGGATCTGACGAACATCGTACCGATGGCAATCCTAGGAATTATCTGGGGAATCGCTTTCCTCATCATCGGACTCATCATAATCCAGAGGAGGGAGATGTGATGGACAGAAGATTGATCGCCGTAATGACGGTTATGATACTCGGACTGACCATGTTTACAATATCCGTAGATGGGGCCGATGCGAAATCCAACACAGAGATCATGAGTGAGTATTACATCACATATGGAACACTTGAATGGGATTCGAAGTATCATTCAGGTTATACCAACATGTTGTACTTCAACGATGGTTCAGATAATCATGAAACCATGTTGAAGTATCTCGAGGATAGCAAGACACCTGTGACAATGGATGATAGAAGAAACCTCAGTGGCAAAGTACATATCTATATGATGACGAAGACGCCAGATACCAGGCTTTATGTCTACGTTGAAGGCGAGAGCAATCTTGTCTTCTATGGAGAGACGATTAAAGAACCGTTCAACAATTCCTTCTTCGTCAAGGCAGGAGATACATTCTCAATCACAGTCTACAGTGTCAAAGACATGTATGGAAACGACTGCTCCCTGTCCGTCAATAGCACGGATGTGAATGGAACATACAGCGAAGAGGTCAACAGATCGACAGAACTCAGCCTCTCCTTCGATTATAACAAGACTGTACGGTATGAATTCCACCCCCTGTGCTACATAGTGAACTATGAGGCCACCGGCTACAGCGAACCCAGCAGTTCCGCCACGTCGTTCATCGCGATCTGTGCGGTGATGGCCGTCATCGGACTCGGACTCCTGGTCGTCGCCTCCATCAAACCCAAATGGTCAAAGTGAACCTGACCTGAAACCGATTCCAAGGCCCCGGCCGATGAACCGGGGCCACATTCTTCTATCACCACCGATATAGCCCGTCGGAACACGGGTGATATCGATGGAAGACAGTATGTTCAGACGCCTGGAACACAAGACCGCGAAGAAAGAGGATGAGGCCTCAGACGGACAAACCGTCGTCGGGACCAAGCCTGCGGAGACCAGGATCACATTCTTCGATGAGCCCGAGGAGACGCCGATCCCCGAACCGGTGATCGAACCCGTCCAGGAGGTCGTTGTCGATGAGCCTCCGAGGAAGCCCGAGAACCGCCTGTCGTTCTCCGATGAACCCAGACCTGTCGTCCAAGAACCCGTCACCTATCAGGAACCCGTCCCCGACGAACCCCATAAGAAGACCGCTGTCGAGGTCATCTTCGGTCCGAACAACCGTAAGAAGAGGAAGGAGGAGGCCCAGAGGGCCATCGCCGAGGGCAGGACACCCGAACTCCCTCCGAAGAAGAGTGCAGTGGAGATCGTGTTCGGACCCAACAACAGGAAGAAACGCAAGGAGGAGGCGGAAAGGGCGCTTGCAGAGGGCAGGGTCATCGAACAGCCTCCGAAGAAGACGGCGGTCGAGATCATATTCGGCCCGAACAACCGCAAGAAGCGCAAGGAAGAGGAGCAGAGGGCCCTGGCGGAAGGCAGGGTCATCGAGAGACCTCCCAAGAAGAGCGCGGTCGAGATAGTCTTCGGACCCAACAACAGGAAGAAGAGGAAGGAGGAGGCCGCCCGTCTCGAATCCGAAAGGAGGAGGATGGAGGAAGAGGACGCCTCCCGTTCCGGGTCCGAGGACGGGGAAGACGGAAGACGTCTTGAGATCTGAGGGGTCGCCCCCTCATCGTTTTCATCTGAGCCTGTGGTAGACCAGCATCGCGACGGATGCCACGACGGCCACTGCCGCACCTATGATCACATAGATGTGCAGGTTCTGCGAGGACTCCTCGCTGGCCCAATGGGCGTAGTACACTGTGGTCCCTGTGACCGCCTGTTCCTCCACCTTGATGGAGCCGTCCCCATCGGAGGGGTCCATGATCGGATATGAGAACCATCCTAGGAAGGTGTAACCGTCCCTCACAGGGTCTGTGACCGTAACGGGCTTCCCGTTGTACGCGACCTCCTGGGAGGCTGTCGCGGAACCGCCCATGGAATCGAAGACCACAAGGCACTTGGGATCGTTGGAGCCCCTGGTGCCCTCGAGGATGATCGAATCCATCCCGGTGATGTCAAGAACACCGATGCCGCCCCTGTAGATCTTGCAGACCACGGGTTCCGCACCGGTGGTGGGGACCACGACGGAGAACGACGAGTAACCCTCGGCGTTGTGGATCTCCAACAGGTTCCCGACCTGTCTGAAGTACACATCGTCGGCATCGCAGCGGACCACGAACAATCCGTCACCGTTGAATGCGGATCCGGCATCCACCTTCAGGGCGGAGACCTCGAAGCACATGGAGAACGCCGTGGGGTCCACGATCTCCGTTGTGCCCAGATCGACACTGCGGAGGGTGACGCATCCCTCGAACGCATATGCCCCTACGGACCTGCAACCATCGAGGACGACCGACTGCAATGACATGCAGTACCTGAACATGCTGTCCGGGATGGTTGTCATATCGACGGCCCTCAGACCCTTCAGTCCGGATGTGTCCATGAACGCACCCTGTGACACGGGGACATCACCGTCGATCGTCAGATCGGACAGTTTGCCCCAACCCTTGTCGGGTCTCACATCGGTCACCTTGCACTCCAGGTTCTTCAGGATGTAGGATGTCCTCAGCGTCGCATCACCGTTCGAACCCTCGTATCCCGTGATGACACAGGTGAAACCGAGGATGTCGGTGATGATGCCGCCCTCCTCCTTCACCTTCGGATCGGTCTTGACGGTCCAACCGTCGTCGGTCCTGGTGATGTCCTGGAGGTCCTTCAGGGTCAGGTTCTTCACACCCACGGGGAGGACCTCGTATCCCTTCCCAACGGTGTACTTCTCGGATACGGTGTAGAG
Source organism: uncultured Methanomassiliicoccales archaeon (assembly GCA_964634095.1). Lineage (GTDB taxonomy): Archaea > Thermoplasmatota > Thermoplasmata > Methanomassiliicoccales > Methanomethylophilaceae > Methanoprimaticola. Next base: position 10,808 of record CAZWKY010000012.1, read on the forward strand.
ATCACCGTTCTTCTTGGGTTCCACCTTCTTCCCATCGAAGGTGAAACTGTTGGGGTCCCATCCGGAGTACAGTGTGTACTCCATTCCGAACACGCCCTTGTCAGCGGAGATGCTCTTGATGTCCTTGACACCCTGGGTGTAGTAGACGATGACCGTCGACGTCGCACCGCTGAGGGGGGCCGTGGTGACTGGGTACTTCCCTCCGTCCAGGAGGTAGACCCTCTCGGAGTAATCGAGATGGATCCTCTTCACAGTGGCGGGAACATTATCTACAGTGTCCTTCAGGGTGTTGGCGGCCATGTAGATCGAGACCTTGTTCCCTTTCTCCAGACCATAGATCACATCTTTGTCGGAAGAGAATGCCGTGTTATCCTTGTCGACCTCCAGCTTCGCGAGCTTGGAACATCCTTTGAAGGCGGAGTTGTCCAGTGTGGTGACCTTTCCGAGCTTCGCCTCCTCGAGTGCGGTGCACCCGTTGAAGGCTGTGGCACCGACCGATACCACATTCTTCAGTGTGATCGACTTCAATGCGACACATCCGTCGAACGCCGAGGCCCCGATGGTCTTCGTGGAATCGGCTATGGAGAGCGTATCGAGTGTCTTGCATCCCTTGAATGCGGATGCTCCGATGGACTCGAGGTTGGTGGATTTGGTCATGTCGACCCTCTTCAGCATCTCGCACCCTTCGAATGCAGACTCGCCGATGGTCTTCAGTTTGGCCGTGGTCTCGAAGGATTCCAGTGC
>CAZWKY010000012.1:11651-27224 GCA_964634095.1 uncultured Methanomassiliicoccales archaeon
ATGCAGACTCGCCGATGGTCTTCAGTTTGGCCGTGGTCTCGAAGGATTCCAGTGCCTTACATCCCTGGAATGTGGACTTGGCGATGGTGGTGACCTCTGCAGGAAGTGTGAATGTCTTCAGTGCTTCGCATGCATTGAATGCAGATGCTCCGATCTCTGTGACCTTCGCACATTCTACTTTGGTGAGTTTCTTGCATGAATCGAATGCGGACTCGCCGATCTTCGTCGCTTTGGAGAAAGAGACGGTGGTCAGATCGGAACAACCCCTGAATGCATTCTTTCCGATCGTGGTGACAGTGTCATCCTTGACCGTGGTGAGTTTCGTGCACCCGTTGAAAGCGTCATCCACAATTGATGTGACACCCCCGAGGTCGGATATGGACTTGAGGTCAGTGACCCCCTTGAATGCGGTTCCGATATCCTTCACAGTGGTTTCAAGGCTGAGATCGAAATCCTCGACCTTACTCATTGTTGCTGTGGCAGATGTAATCACCTGTTTACCTTCGTCCAGAACCTTATCTAGATACCACGTAGAGAATGCATTCACCTTGCCGGTTCCACTTACTTTGAGGGTCTTCTCCGAAATATCATATTCCCAACTAGCAGAACCAGAATTCTTGGTACCGCATACCCCCGTATAATACGCAGGAGTGGCTGGAGTGGAAGACGAGGTTGTATCTCCCTCGACCAAATCCGACTCCACCATCGAAACGGCGGCCAACGCAACGGCCAGGACCGCAATGACGGCGATCAGACGTCTGTCCATGTCACTCCACCTCCCTTATGCTGGTGATGAGGTCCGCGGCGTTCCCCGCCTTTATGGTGAGTATCACCGCACCCAGGTCCGTGATCATCTCGCGGGTGTTCTCGGCCTCGGTCATGGGCTGTTTCCCCAGGGGCATGGCGGATGACACTATGATCCCGGGATCGCCCATGCCACCGACCCTGATGGAGACCCAGTCGCGGGTCCTGTAGGACACCACGTAGAGGAACGTACCCAACACGATCAGGACCGCTCCGATCACCGCTCCGGCCTTCACCAGGGGGACGACCGCATCGTCCAACAGCAGGTCCGACGGTTCGGAGAACGGTCTCTTCGCCGCAACATCCGCGGCGGCACGTTCCGTAATCGCAAGTTTTCCATCGTTCCAACCCTCCATGTACCTCTCCGAAGGGTCGTCGGCGATGTCGATGGTGTATCCCCGGGGGATGGTGTTCTCGATGTTCCCGAGCTGTATCCCGGTGATGTAGGCCGTATAGTTCCAATACAGGACGCTGTCGTTCCAACCGTCCACGTAATCGCCGGACTTGTCGGCCACATCGGTCCCGACGGCGTATGCGTAGGGTGCGGCCATCACCAGAACACCGACGATGACCATCAGCAACGGTATCATCGACCTCCTTCCGAACTTGGACACCAATCCTGAAAGGGACGTTATGTCCGAGAGACGGACCTCCCTGTGATATGAGATGTCATCACCGTCCCCCGCATGGCATATGAGCCTCCTGTCGGTGACCGTGACGGTCCCCTCCTCCCCGGCGGAACGTTTGGGTATCACTATCCCGCCGATGGTCGCGCACCTGCCACGGACCGCGCATCTGTACCTGCGGACGACGAACTCGCCGTCGGTCAGTTTCAGATCCGTGAACACTCCCTCCCTCACTCCGAGGATGTCCACTTGGCGATGCATTCGTCGCCGTTGGTCTGGAGGTCCATGATGAGGGCACCGATCTCGGATGCCATGACCTTGAACTCGGCCGTGGGGACCATGTAGAACGCAAGGGAGCGCTCATCGTCCTCACTGATACCGGCGACACGTATGCCTGTCTCGGTCCCGACGGTGTTGACCCTCATGAGGACCAGGTCGTGCCTGCTCATGAACGAGAGGACCATGAACACAGCCCCCGCGAGGAGGATGACCGCACCGGGGACGATGTACATCAGGTCGGTGCCGTTGACCAGTCCCATGAGCAGGGGGATCAGACCGATGACCATCAGTGCGATGGGTCCCGCCAGGGATGTCTTGGAGGATGCCTTCACGAACTCGGTCGAGCAGACCTTGTCCACGAACGCCTCCTGGAGGTGCATCGGAGGGGAGTTGGAACCTTTGCTGACGTTCTTTCCCTCTGCATAGTAGATCACCCTCTTGTTGGTGACCACGACGACCCCGTCCGTGTTGGGCTTCCTGCCTATGGACACGACGGAGTCCAAAGTCCTGTCGGAGGAGCCGTAGTCCGCGCTGACGCAACGGTACTTGCGGAGGACCTGCTCCCCGTCCGCTAGAAGAATCGACATTTGTATCGTGTCGGTGTATGACGACGGGGATTAAAATATGTTGAAAGTGGGCGGGACGGCGGACCTGTGGCCCATGCGGGCGGTTCTATCCGCCACCCTCACCCGTTCACTGCCTGATGGCCGATGCGAGGGAGTCCACGGGAACGAGGGTCTGCTCGCCTGTGGTCATGTCCCTGAGCGTGACGGAGCCCTCGGCGAGTTCCTTGGCACCGACGATGACCGCGTACCTGGCCCTGATGGATGAGGCGTACTTGAGCGCCTTGGCCATCTTGCGTCCCATGATGTCCACATCCGCGGAGATGCCCTGTGCACGGAGCCCGGCCACGATCTCGGCGGCCTTCAGCCTGACATCGTCCGAAACGGAGAGGACGTATGCATCGATGCCCTTGGGCTCGTAGACCTGTCCCTCCTTCTCCATGGCCAGGAGGATCCTGTCGAATCCGATGGCGAATCCGGTGGAGAACACCTTCTCCCCTCCGAAGAGCTCGGACAGGGTGTAGGAACCCCCTCCGCAGATCTGCTTCTCCGCTCCCAGGGAGGGTGCCTCGGCCTCGAAGACCATCCCGGTGTAGTAGTCCAGTCCGCGGACGACTCCCAGGTCGATCTCCACATCGGTGACGCCCATGGCGTTCAGGTACGAGACCACCTGTCTGAGCCAATCACCGGCCTCGCCGGGGACCCTGTCCAGGACCTCTGTCCCGCCGACGGTCTCGGTGAGTGTGAATATGTCGTCGATGGCGTCGGAGTCCACGTTCATGTCCTCCAGCAGGGGCCTGGCCTCGTCGTAGAGCTTCTTGTCCAGCTTCTGGAGGACCTCCGCGGCCCTCTCCTTGGGGACTCCGGCGTCCGCGATCTTCTGCCTGAGGACACCGATGTGTCCGATCCTGATCTTGTACTCCCTCAGACCGAGGGACCTGATCATGGCCGCGGCCATGGAGATGACCTCCGCATCGGTCTCGGGTGTGGCGCTGCCGATGAGCTCGGCACCGAACTGGAAGAACTCCCTGTACCTTCCGCTCTGGGGCCTCTCGTATCTGAAGCACTGGCCGAAGTAGAATATCTTGATGGGCTTGGGATCGTTGCTCATGCCGTTGACGAACATCCTGATGGCGGGTGCCGTCATCTCGGGACGGAGTGCGATCTCCCTGTCGCCCTTGTCCTTGAAGGCGTAGAGCTCCTTGAGCACGTTCGGTCCGGAACGGAGGATGAAGAGCTCCGCATCCTCGAAGATGGGCGTCTCAACCTCCCTGAAGCCGAAGGTTCCGGCGGTATGCCTGAGCTTGTTCTCATAGAACCTGCGTTTCTCCATCTCATCGGGAAGGAAGTCCCTTGTACCGCGAGGACACTGTATCATGGAGTTCGCATCTGCATTCCGCATTTATAGTTCTCTGTCGGTCGGAATGGACGGGGATACGGTGATGCCGCGACCATCCCGACCGTCAGATGTCCAGGTCGAAACCGAGGTCCAGCCTGTCCTCCACGAAGGACTTCATGAGGAGCTGGTCGGGGACATATGCGTCGAACTTCCCGAACCTGAGCCTGTCGTTGTCGGCTATCAGCAGGGACCTGTCTCCGTTCTCCAGGAACGCCTCCACGCCGGAGACTATCTCATCCTCGGTGATGTCCCCGCGGACATCGATGTAGTGTGGCGAGAACACGCTCATGGACCTGACGCCGTCCAATGTGCGGATTATCCTCCTGAGGGTGTCGAACTGCACCGTGCCCAACCAGGGGTGGATCCTGATCGCACCGTCGTCGGTCCCGGTCATCAGGGATGTCACACCGAAGAACCTGGCCGCACCCCTGCACTCCTCCAACCTCTCCCTTGCGGCATCGTCGAGGAAACCGTACTGCTCATCCGATGTGAGCACATCCCTCATCCTCCTGACCACTACGGTGTCGATGGGCGGTGTCCCGGACCTCCATGGATTGCATGCGGTGCCGTCGGATTCGCGGACCTCCACGGTCATCTCCCTGACCTTGATCCCGGTGACCTCCCAGACACGTCCCGCCAGTTGGATGGGGTCACCCTCCTCGGGCATGTCCTGGATCGAACCTATGACCTTCCCGTCGCAGACCACCTCGATCTCCTTCTTGACGGTGAAGACGGAACAGAAATCCCTGTGGAACACCGCCTTCTCCCCCTTCGGACCTATGAGCAGTGTGCCGTCGGACATCCGCTCCAGGTGACCTATGGACAGCATATGCCTCAGGAGGACCTTGTAATCGTCCCTGGTGATGTTCCTGAAGGGGTGCATCGAGAGCACATCGGACACCAGCATGGAGAACCTGACCCCCGCACCGGACCTCATGTACTCCATTGTCTGATGGTAGAGGAGACCATACGGTAGTGACGGGGCCCTGGGGGACTCCGTCCATCCCTCGCCCACGGACAGCTGGACCATGGCCACCGCCTTGACCAGGTCCATGTTGATGCCCTCGATGTCGGTCCACCATCTCTCGGGGTCCTCCAGGCATACGACGGTCATGACCTGGCTCCCCCCGCGCCTTCCCGACCTACCCATCCTCTGGATGAGACTGGAGCATGTGTAAGGGGGCTCGATCTGGACCACGGAGTCCAATCCGCCCACATCGATACCCAGCTCCAGTGTGACGGTGGCGACCACCGCGGACCTCTTGGTCGGGTCCTTGAGTGCATCCTCGGCGATCTTCCTGTACTCCTTGGATATGCTGCCGTGATGGACGTGGATGAAATCATGGTCGCCGTACACCTCCCCCACCTTCCTGAGGGACCTTCCGGCGGTCTCGGCGTCGGACCTGCTGTTGACGAATATGATGCAGTTCCTGTCCCTGATCAGGTTGTAGACGTCCTTGTAGTAACGGGTGATGGCCCTCTTCCTCTCGGTGCCGTCGTTCTCCGGTCCCGGGATCATGTGGTACCTGATGCCCACCACCCTGTCACCGGACCTGGGGTCGCAGACCACCTGTGTCCTCCTCCCGGTGTCCGCGGTGAGCCAATCGGCCGCGGCCCCGGTGTCCGCTATGGTGGCGGACAGACCGATCCTCCTGGGTTCGCATCCCGCCAGGACCTCCAACCTCTGGAGACAGCACAGCAACTGCAACCCCCTCTCGGAGTTCATGAAGGCATGGACCTCATCGATCACCACGAACCTCAGCTCCGAGAACAGACGTTTCACCCTCTGAGGGTCGTCGGCGATGAGGTTCTGCAGTGATTCGGGGGTGATCTGGAGTATACCGGACGGGAACTCCAACAGTGCGTCCTTCTTTGTCTTGGATGATTCACCGTGCCATCCGGTGATGTTGATGTAGGAGTCCTTTAGAAGTGGCTCCATCCTCCCGAACTGGTCGTCGATGAGGGCCTTCAACGGACCGATGTACATGGCACCGATGCTCTCGGAGGGGTTGTTGTACAACGATGATATCACAGGGAACATCGCGGCCTCGGTCTTACCGCTGGATGTCCCCGCCGATATGAGGATGTGGTCGTCGCTCCCCTTGAATATGTCGAAGGTCCGGGTCTGGATGTCTCTGAAGGAACCCCATCTGCTGTTGTGGATGTACTCCTTCAGGAACCACGGAAGGTCGTTGAAGTGGTCCGTCATATGTCCAGGTCTTCGATGATATCGTCATCTGGGTTGTGGTCGGCCGTGACCTTGCGTCCGGAGATCATGTCCGAGAACTTGGTGTCCGGGTTCTGGTGCATCGTGTCCAGCAGACTGATCAGGTCCCTTGTGATCTCCCTAGGGGTGACCATGGATGTGGAGATGACGCTTCCCAGAACGGCTTTGAGGTAGTCCTCGAGCATGCCGTCGTCGATGCCCGACCCGTAACCGTACCTCTGCTCGTGGAGGTCCCTGATGGTCTTGAGCAGAACGAAGATCTCCTCGTTGGTGAGAGGCCTGAGGTTGATGACGGGCCCGAGATAGTTGTCGTACCCGTTCTCGAACCTTCCCGAGACCAGCCTGGACCGGAGTGCCTCGTAGCTGTAGAGTCCCCTGTTGGGATCCTCTATGAACTCCGGGGTCCCGCAGATGTACATGGACAGGTGCGAGGACTTCCCCTGCATGATGTCGTTGAACATGGTCAGGAGACGCTCATAGTTGTTGGAACGTGACGCCTTGTTCTGGAGTTTGTACAGGACGACGGCCTCATCAAGGAAGACCACGAGTCCCCTGTACCCCAGTTTGGTGGAGAGCTCCGCCCAGAGTTTGATGAAATCATACCAGCTGCTGTCATCGATCAGCGTGTTGATCCCCAGGTTCTTCCTGGACTCGACCTTCAGCTCGCACTCGCCCTTCATCCAGGACAGTGCGAAGATGTCGTCCTTACCGTCCCTGTAGTCCTTGCAGTAGGTGATGACGGCCCTGATGAAGTCCTGATAGCCCTGCATGCAGTTCATGGACGAGGTGGTCGCCCTGATCCTCTTGGCGAGATCGTCGTTGGTGACCTCGTCGGTGGGGATGCCCTTCTCGTCGGAGATCGCATCCACCATGTCCTGGACCCAGGCCTGGAGCATCGGCTCCATGGCTCCCCCTTCGGGCCTGGTGCGGATGGCCGTGTTCTTGACCAGCTCCCTGTAGGTGTTGAGCCCCTCCTTCTTGGAACCGGTGAGCCTCCTGTTGATGGCCAGGTCCGCATCCATGACGACGAATCCCTTGTCCATGGCGTAGTTGCGGACCATCTGCGTCATGAAGCTCTTACCGTTACCGAACCTTCCGGAGATGAACCTGAAGGCCCCTCCGCCTGCGGCGGTGTCCTCGAGGTCGTTGACGAAGGTCTCCGTCTCCTTCTTCCTGCCCACCGCTATGTATTCCAATCCGCGTCTCGGAACTACTCCCGACGACAGGGCATTCATGAGCGTGGTGAGGGTTCTCTTGGGGACGGCCGTGACCATTATAGGATTCTCCTGATGTCATCCGAATAATCATCCACTATAATGCCGTTTTCCACAACCACATCCCCGACTGTGTCCATCGCCTTCCTGTTCACAGACTCCTCTGTCCTGAGGGTCTCCCTCCCGTTCCGGAGGATACCTGAGAGGAGGTCGAGGAGATAGGCAGTCTCCGTGACGGTCAGAAGGGAACGGAAAGCATCCCATGGGGAATCCGTCGGGACAGCCCCCTGTATCACCGCCACATCCTCCATCGGAACGTGGCCGGCCACTGCATCCTCCCCATCATCGACCCTCATCAGGTCGGTGACATCGGCCAAATCGGACTCGGCATCCTTCACGGCACCCATATCCAGGACCACCGTTCTCTTCCTCCTGGCCTCCCTGACCTCGTTGACGACCCTCGCGATGTCCTCGCGATGGAGCGGACCGAAGATACCTGCCTTCCCCTCGTACCCGGTGGAGGGGGATTTGTCCATGCCGTCCACGATCCCCTTGATGTGCTGTTCCAATCTGCTCCCCTTGGCAACAGCCATGAATCCCTTACGGACACCCGACCAGGGACACGGCGTGTCACGTTTCTCCGTGTGTATCCCGAACGCACTCCTGAATGCGGAGAACTTATTGCCACAGACGGATGCACATTCCCTGAGCAGGGCGTTGACGACCTCGACCGCCTCCCCATCCATCCTGTATGCGGTCGTCACGGAGAGTCTGCCCAGTTCGGCTATACCCTCGACGGTGAGGTATCCGCCCTTGCCGGAGGCGATCTGCCTCAGGACCAGATGTGCGGTGCAGCCCGTATTGGAATGACCGCAGGTCTCCAATGGTATCGATTCCGACAGGGCATGTGCGGTGATGTACTCCCATATCATCCCGTTCCTGTCATCGGGGTCGTACACGGACCTGAGTCTCATCATGGCGGAATGCTTCGACTCCGGACTGTCCATGGAACTAACGATCTCCTTGAGGTACAATCCCACATAACCGTCATCAGTGTCTGGATACACGTTCCTCTGGACCATGCCCTTCCAATATGCATAGTACCGACATACATCCGACGCGTCCTCACCGTACACTATCTCCGAGGTCGTGTACTCCGGCGGTGACCCGTCATGGACCCTGCCATCATAATCCCACGTCGGTTCACCGAGGCGTGCTGTGAACATCACGGTCCTGGGGAACCTGCGCAGCACGGAACGTTTCCTGGACATCCCCACCTTGACGGAGCCGTCCATGGCGGCATCCGCCATCCCCTTGGTGAAGTATCTCCTGTACATCAATCTGGCATTCTTGCTCCCCATCATCTTGCTGGAGCATCTGTCGATGCATCCGATGAAGTCCGCAATGCTCTCCGACCGGACCCTGTATGTGGGGACCTCGTATCCGACAGACCTCCAATTGTCTGTCCTGATGTGGATGGACCTGTGCCCATATCCCTCGGATATCATCGTCGGGATGTCCGTGCCTCTCTCTGCAAGATATGAATCCAATCTCGCCAACACGGTGTTGAACGACCTCCTGTCATCCTCTGAGACCCGATCGTATCCGAGGACCCTTTCGGCGAGTTCCGAATATTCGCTCATGTCGAACTCGGAGACCGGATGGGAGAGGAGGTCCATCAGGGACAGTTCGTAGAGGCCCTCATCGAAACACAGACGGTTCAGTGTCAGCCCCTCACGTATGCATATCTGGGGCATACTATGGTCCGCTATGCACCCGAGTGTCGGATCCCGGGTGCGGATGACATCCAACTGGGCCATCTTCGTGTCCCCGTCCATATCGGAATCGATGATCTCCCTGACCCTCATGCGGACATAACCCAACTCCGAGGGAAGATAGGTCCCGTTCTCTATGTTGCGGCACCAGTATGCATAGTAACGCAGCTGGTCAGCGGACAGCATCCCCCTATCAGGGGATATGATCCCGCAGGGCTCGAAGGGATGTTCCTCCGCCCGTCCGAATATATCGTCCACCTCTTCCGGGACGAGATCATGGGGTTCAACCCTCCCGTCGAATCCCCTCCATCCCGACAACCTGGCCTTCTCCACCGATGATTCGACGATGTCCGAGAACCATCTCGGATCCCTCCGAACCCATCCGTTGACCTGGGATATGACCTCGTCCAGGAGATCGGCGAGGAATCCCCTGCCGACGGTGTCGTTGTAGTTCCATATCATCACAGCCCTCAGTCTGCTGTAGATTGGAGTGGATGTCCAGTATTCCTTCCGCCCGAGACCTGCGAGATGGTCCAGACCCCCTCTGTACTCAGCGGTCTGAACGATCGTGACCAACGCCCTGCGGAACACCTCCGTGCACCTGTCATCGGTGAAAACGATATGTTCCCACCCATCGGCCACCTCGGCCCTCAGGAAGGATGGAGGAATGGCGTATCTGTTTCCCGATGCGACACCATCGATGAAGTACGATCCGATATCACCGTTGTCCGCAGAGGGTATGGGATATGGGACCCCGTTGACGACGGACATGTCCTTGGCCAGTTTTGCGGCCCCCTCCCCTATGGTCCCGTATGCTGCGTGGATACGGGCCAGTGTATCCATGATGCCGACAGGGTCCGACCTCGCGGGAGTCAGCATCATATCCGCGATCAGGAGCATGACGTACCCGTCATCTGTCTCGATGTACTCCCCCTTGTCCACACACTGCTTCCAATAGGCATAGTAGAGACACGGGTCGAGCGATGTGTCGAAACCCCCTCCATCACCTGCGGACGGGACATATCCGGGTACCTGCCCCTTGAGGAGCCTTGTGCCCCTGAACTTCCCCACATCCGAACAGAGACGGAAGAGGGCGACATCCACGTCCCCTCCGAATCCATGCATGATGGGCATGTCGGACCTATCATCGAGACGGATCGGGCCCAGATCATCCAAGGTCGTATCGTCAATGCTCCTGGCGATCACATCCCCCAATCCACAAAGGTCCTCCGACCTCGATCCCGAACGGATCGACACTACGGAATCCAATATGTCCTCCAGCATCTTCTTCACAGGATCGAGCGTCCGGACCTTACGGCCCCTCATCATGACGAACCTCTGCCCATCCCTGTAGATGATGCCGCCGAACCTCTGGACCGCTTCGACGGAGACCTCGGTGATCCTCTCGATGAGTCCCGATCCGCTCACGGCACGGAGATGGATGTCTATGCCCCTGAGGGCCCTTCCGAGGTCCTTTCCGTACGTCCTCCTGTCTTCGGATCTGCCGAAACCGAACACCATCTCGAATATGTTGGTCGGAAAGGGTTCGGGGACCCTCATGAGGGCCGCGGCCAGACCGAATCCGTCGGAGAGCTTTGAGTCCGCATATCCCCTGCTCATATGCCAACTGTCGGAGAATTCCTGCAGCTCGGGCCCCAGGTCCTCCCTCTCCTCCTGCAACATGGCGATGCAGCTCCCGAAGACCTCCGGATCGATATCCCTCTCGAAGACATCGGTCATCCACAGCCTCACATACCCGTCATCGGTGGCGATGAGCCTCCCCCTCTCCAGGTTGTCCCTCCAATGGAGGTAGTACATGCACTGACGGAACCCCAGGTCATCATTCAGGGCATCCCTGTAGCCGAGCTTCACGAAATCGCACTTGACGGGTTCGATCCCGCGCATCAGGTCCAGTGTCTGCCAGAATCCCCTCGACATACTACTGACACTCACAGCGTTCCGCGGATATGCTCTGCATGTTCCTCTGGGATCGAGCCGTCGGTGATGAGGTCGGAACCGATCACCTGCAACGACTTCCCGTTGATGGATGATATCCTCCTCTCCGGTCTGCGCCCCCTCGTCCTCCCACCACGGGACAACAGGGCCACATACTCCCTCTCCTCCTCGGTTAACAGGGACATGAGCTCCGCATAAGGGTCGCTTCCGCCGGTGTCGGCCCTTCCGAGCACCGAACGCAGTTCGTCCGCGTAGTCCCCTATCGGGACCCCGTCCTCGATGACCGTGTCCCCGACGGTGTCCAAGGCCTTGGCGTTGATGGAATCGGACATCCTCGCCGGGATCGGTGACGGGGAGGACACGGTGATGGCGGACAACAGGGCATCCCTCTCCTCGGCGGACAATGCGGAGGCCAGGTCCGCCCACGGATCATCGGTGACCGCCTTCCTCTCCTCGACGATCGGAGTGCGAACCCTCTCCTCGGCGGATTCCTCTATCCTCATCAGATTCGTGACATGGGCGAGATCCGATTCGGCATCGGTGACCGCCTGGGTGTCCAGGACCACGTCCCTGACGGGCATGTTGACCCTTCTGCGGACGGAAGTGGTCGCGATCCCTTTGTATCCGTCGATGATCCTGCGTATGTCCTCGGGCTCCAGATTCCCGAACGGTTCCACCTTGACCTTCCCTCCGCGCATGGCGGAAGAAACGGCCTTGGCGAGGGACCTCAACTCCGTGCGGAACTCGCTTCCGTCCAGGTCGCGGATGCTCTGATATTCCAGCAGGCAGTTGTAGAAGTGTACGGAGCCCTTTATGACCCTGATTCCGAACAGGTCCCTGAACACCGTCAGCTTGTTCCCGCACCTTGCGGCACATTCGGCGATGCATGCGTTGACCGCATCCACGCAACCTTCCGTCATGTCGCCCATGACACCCTTGGGAAGGTCCCCGAGGACATCCAACGACTCGGCGCTCAGACGTCCGCCCTTCCCGGATACGATCTGCCACAGAACGGTGTACGCGAAGGCATCCCAGCAGGCATGGCCCGAATCGCCCACAGGGATCTTCTCCCTATCGCATATCTTGAATATGGTCATCAACAGGAACACATCCCTGTCCAACGGGTCGTAATCGGCCCTGAGTCCCCTGACGACCTCCAACAGATCGGATACGTCCCCGGACCGTTCGACCGTCTGGATGTATCTCATCAGATAACCTCTGTCGGCGATGGGGCGGTTCCCCTTCCCGACCTCATCCGCCCACCATCTGTAGTATGCGGAGATCCTTGGGTCATATCCGCGGTCGGTGTCCGAGGGGATGTACACATCGGACGTGTCCGTCCCGTCGTTGATGTGGATGGACATGCAGCCCGCGTTGACCAATGTCCCGTCCCTGTTGCGGGAGGCCCTTCCGATAGCGGTCCCCCTCCTCGGGGTACTTGGGGATTGGTCGGTGTATCCCGACATCACCGCATCGTACATGGGACGGGTGAACCACCGTCTGAGCAGGACCTTGCCCTTCCCTTCCAACGCCCTGTTGCAACAATCCGCGAGACCGTGGATGACCTCTGAGAAGATGTTGTCATCCCTCTTCCAAGAACCGACGGTCACCGACATCTCGGGACGGGATGTCCCGATGGGGTATTCGGGGGTGAAAGAGTGCAGCGTGTATCCCTCCGAGAAGTACTCCGGGATGTCCACACCGTATGTGGTCACCAAATGGATACTGAGGGCCTGCAGCATACGGTTGAACATGTCATCCCATTGGTCATCATGTTCGACACTGACATCGGCGTTGTACAGGAGGTTCGTGAGTTCCGAACCACCGATATACGCCGGAGGGTGGGAGAGGAGGTCTGACAGGCCCACATCGGTCATCTCCGTGTCACCCTCGAACTCGATACGGTCCGTAAGGTATCCGTTGAGGACGAGGCATCTGACCCTGTTCACATAATATAGGTACTCGGGCATGGGCACGGCGGCCTCGATCGTGTCGATCTCCGCCAACCTGTCCTCCATGGGCATATCACAAGTTATGAGCTCGTTGAGTCTGCAATGGATGTAACCCGGTTCGGTTGCGAGACATTCCCCCTCGGACAATCTGGACCTCCAGTACACGTAGTAGCGCCTCTGCTCCTCGGAGAACATGTCCGGCCGGGGGTTGATGTCACCGCAGGGGACGAACGGACACGGTTCCACAGGAGTGCTGGATAGAATGTCCCTGCAGTCCTCGACGCTGACCGTTGCCGGAACATACACCCTTGTGGCCTCGAACGCCCTTCCCCCGGACATGAAATGCCTCTCCACGCAGGAATCCAGGAGGTCCGTGACACCCTCCAACATATCCGGATCCTCCTTCAGGGGATGGTCGGTCCCCTTCACCTCGGCGACCCTCATGTTGATGGAATCCAACACGGCCGCCAGATACTCCGAACAACCCCTCTGGGAGTAGCCGTTTGCCTTCGGACTGTCCTTCAATACGGCCATCATGTATGCGATGTAGGCATCTGCATACCGAGGATCCGACAAAACGACCTTCGTGCTGTGACATGACTCAGGTATGCTGTCGTAGTTGTCGACCATCAACTCGTTGTTCCTCTGGACCATGAACCTCCTGAAGATGTCCACACTGTCCTCGTCGGTGAACAGGGCCTGCTGCCACGTCTCTGCCACGAAGGCCTTCAGATCGTCGGAGGTCGGGCCGTAACGGTTGATGGATGCGAGTCCGTCCATGAACAGGTCATAGGAATTGCCCCGAGGATATGCATCCGGACGCGGAAGCGGCATCCCCGTGTCCATACTCAGCGACATAGCATCCAGACCGAATCCCCTGAATGCACGGTAATGGGTGCACAGCCCGTGGTACAGGTCCATCTTCTCGCGGAGGTCCATCCTGCGGTCGGAAGACAGTTCCCTCCTGAGGATGGTGAGGTATCCTATGTCCGTGTCCAGGAACCGTCCCTCCAGGACGCACTTCCTCCAATATGCATAGTAGTCGCGGGAACGTTTCGTCCTGACGAACTTCCCCTCGGGGGACAGGGACTCCACGTAACCCGGATTCGAATCGGGGGCTTCGGCCCTGCGCATCTCCGAACTGACCACATCGTTGACGGTCAGACGGTCGGGCATCCTCTGGAATATGACCGTTGTACACGGCCTGGACCCGTCCCCGTTCGTGTCGGTCAGGGAGAATGACCCATACTTCACGGGCACCTCGGGGACATCGTCATCACCGAACACCATGTTGATGGCGTCCCTGAAGAACCCGAACTCCTCTTCGACCTCACCCCCGCCATGGACGTTGCGGACGTTCCTGTACACTCCTCTCAGGAAGTCCCATGCCGCCTCACAATCCAAGAATGACGGGGTTTCGAACACGAACAGTCCGTCATGACCACGCAGAGGGAACGTGGCCGAAATACCGACCGACTCCGTATGGGTCAGACGCTCCACCAGGCCTTTGCCCGTCTTCCCCCTGAGTTCCGAATCGATGAACGCCAGGGCGGAGCTGAACAGTATCATCATCTCAGGTCCCGGAGGGTCCTCCCCCTCCTCCAGGAGCTTCTCCATGACACGTTCCTCAAACGGTATTGGGAGCATTGCGAGACCGATCCCAATGTTCAGATTGTCCGCGGGGTTGCAGATCGGCATCTCCTTCCCTGCGACAGACAGCATCTCCAAGGTCGCCAGATCCGCATCGAGCTGATCATACTCCTCTATCAACAGGGCCATGCATCTGTAGAGGTCTAAAAGTCTGTGCTCCGAGGGTTTGTCCGCGGCCTCCACGATCCACAACCAGACGTAGTTCTCATCCGCCTTGAGGAGCTTCCCCTCCCAGAGGGCGTTCCTCCAATGAACATAATATGCGGCCTCCTCCTTCGTCAACTCGTCGGGACCCTTCCTGCAGGTCATCGGGACATACTTGCACCTGACCTCCTTCATCGAGTGCAACCTGTCCAATGCGTCCCAATAGCTCTGGGGCCTGATATGATCCCATCCAATACATTCGTCCTTCTCAATCTTCTTCTTCGCCATGTCATTCGACCCCTTTCATCCTAATTATAATCTCCAAGATCTGCTCGTCCATGGTCCCGTCTGAGATCACATGGCGCCCTATGGCGGCCTCGGACTTCGCATTTATCGATTCTATCCTCCTCACAGGTCTGCGACCTCTGATCGGCCTTCCCGATGCGATGGTACGGAGGTAACCAAGCTCATCCTCGGTGAGGGATTTCAGGAAACTGTCCGAAATGGGATCCGGTGATGGCATCGGCACAGGGGAATCGGCCACGCACCCTTCGATCTCCGACCTGTAGTCCGCGACGATGCATCCTCCCTCCACCACGGTATCGCCGATCGTGTCCATCGCCTTGGCGTTGATGGAGTCGTCCAGACGGACGTCGGCACGTGACCCTCCGTCGAACATGGACCTCAGATATGCCATCTCATCGTCCGTCAGCAGAACGGAGAACCTCGCCCATTGGCCATCACCATCCATGTGCACGACCTCCCGCTCCTCCTCGACGGATGCGTCCGATCCGTCACCGGGATCCTCCACCCTCATCATGTCGGTGACCTGCTCCAGGTCCCTCTCGGCGTTGTCGACGGCCTCACGGTCCAGTTCGACCGTCCTGCGCACCTCGACCCACATCCCGTCCACACCCCTTGTGGACATTCTGATCTCGTTGCGTATGGCCCCGACCAGTATGGCCTCCACATTCACCCTTCCGA
>CAZWKY010000012.1:27324-37492 GCA_964634095.1 uncultured Methanomassiliicoccales archaeon
CTGATCTCGTTGCGTATGGCCCCGACCAGTATGGCCTCCACATTCACCCTTCCGAAGGATCTGTGTTTGATCTTACAGGTCCTCCCCGCCCTCATGGCCTGCATCAGATCGGCACAGTCGGCCATCAGACCCCTCAGGTCCTCGCAGAGGTACCTTTCCTCGGCCGTCTGCAGATGCATGGTCATAGACCTGTCCTTCCCGGGGAAGCCGTAGAATCTGAACGGAGTGTCGTTCTTCAGGGCTATGCGGTTCCGGAGATAGAATCCGAAGGTCGTGCTCCCGTCCCGATGGTCCAACATGGCCCTCCGTTCCGCGATGTCGCGCAATATGACGTTCATCGCCCTGGCACAGGCCCTGTCGAACCCCGCGACGGGTTTCCTGGCGATGCGGTATGAGATCCAGTCGAAGGACCCGAGGGTTATCTCGGCGGTACCGCCCTTGTCTATCTGCGCAAGCACCTTCCCTATGCACAGGGGGTTCCGGTCATCCAGGTCCGTGGACGGGATGTCCAGTCCGTTCACCAGGGCACGCATCAGTATCCCCTGTCCAAGGCCCCTGTCGCAATGGTACGGGTCATAGACCTCCCTGACCTTCATCATCATATCCATGGACTCCTGGGGGACGCCCGTGTTCAGGAGCTCGGTCATGAGCAGCCAGATGTAACCCTCATCGGTCCGTCCGTACTCGCCGTGGCGGACACCCTCCCTCCACTGGAGATAGTACTCCAACCTCCCGTCCTTCAACTTCGAGTACTCGGGAGTGGACAGACGTGACGGGACGTAATCCATGTGCGGCCCCGACGGTGCCATCCCCGCATACCTGTGCACATCGTCCCTCAGTGAACCGGACACGGTGCAGTTACTGCCACCGAACATGGGGACCTTCAGGACATCCTCCCTGGCCACATGGTCGGACAGCTTCCGGAATATCAGGTCCGGGACCGTCTCGGAGGAGACATCGACCTTCGACCTCCCCGTGATGGCCGCCTTGACGGCATTCCTTATGTCCTTGGTGATATGGCCCGGGACCGTGGTACCCTTCTCCCCGGCCATCTCCTCCCTGACCCTGACACACAGACGGATGAGTCCTGCCAGGAACCTGCCGGCCCTCCCATCGGGACTAAGGTCGAGGTCCGTGTTGTCCAGGACATAGGCCCTCTCGCCGTGGTATGTCGGATATTCGAAGAACACGCCCCTGATATGGGTCCGTCTCCCCTCCCCGATCTCCTCCAGGATGCCGGTCCCCCTCCTGGCGAAGAGGTCCCCGACGGCCGTCAGCGCCTTGGCGAGGTCGAGTGCAATCCTCTGCGCCTGGTCATCGTCGATGAACATATCGGCCAGATACCCCAACTCATAGAGGATGAAGGGAGGGACGCCCGATTGGGGGTTCGCCAGGACGTTGGTCAGTGCACCGCAGGTGATGATGTCCCTCTCCCTCTCGAGCAATCTCAGGGTGGGCGAATAAGGGTCCAGACCGTGGACGATCAGATAATCGAACAGGAAGTCCGACACGAGCTCGCGATGGTACATGTGACGGTCCATCAGGAACCTGTCGCAGATTCTCCCCACCTCGGACGGGTTCAGGTCCCTGACGAGGATCTCGGATAACAGCAGGAAGATGTAACCGCAGTCGGCCTCGATGTACTCCCCATCGAGGATACGGTCGCGCCAATACAGGTAATAGGCCAGCTGCGGAGCGGTGAGCCGTTCGATGTCGGGCCTTTTCAGAACACATCCGACGGGAGGACATTCCACCCCTCTGTCGTCGAGATGCGCGCGGAGGTTGTCCTCGAAATGCGGGCCTGGGCCGTCGCCTGACCTAAGATACATACTGCGTCATGACGGATGTGACGGAAAAGGATGTCGGGAGACCGACTGTCCCCTGGATATCAGTCCTGCAGGTTCCCTTCCGTTGACAGAGACCATTTGCTACGCCTGTTGGTCCCTTCGTTCCTTATAATCCCCTCATCCTTCAGTTTGGTCACTATCTTTTTGACAGAGGATAGTGAAATATCAACATTCTCGGACACATCACTGAGTTTTGCCTCAGGATTCCTGCAAAGATAGAACAGAACTGCTTTCTGCTTCTCATCGATGTCTAGGGAGTTGATCATAGTCTCTCTCTTAGCCAATGTGAACTCGGGTTCGAACGCGAATGGAATCGTAACCGTAACTCCGAACTCCGTTATGTTGAATGCGTCTTTACCATACTTCCTGACTATCGTCGGCACCCCGTGACCACTCTGCTCCATCAATCCCAAAGCAGAGCAGATACCGAACAAACCACTGTTGACAGGACGACTGTGACCTTCATAGAAACTATCCAACGATAGGGGGAATGGTATTGAGCCGTATGATTCAATCTCGATCCTGTCATCGAATATGAACACGAAGGGAGGCAACATCTCCCTCCAGGCATTGTGGACACAGGCATTGAACCAAGCTTCTCTGAAACATTCCATATCGAAGAGATCCTTTTCTTTCCTCTCTCCTTCGGACAAATCGACCTTCGTGATCATGTAATTGGACACATGTTTCAACACATCCTTCATCGAACCGATCAGACTCTGATTCCCGAAGTTGACTCTGGAAGACATGGCTGTTTTATCCGATCCGTTGAAACGAATAACCTGGATGGGGACAGAGTTCTGATCGGAAACAAGGTAAGCGGTCAAATTGAACCTCCCCCGCTCATCTGTCATCATGTGATTGCTGAAGAAGAGAACATCGTCACGCGGATGCATGTTCCTAGACAACATCGACGTAAACAACAGATCGAATGTCAGATCCTGTGTATGGGACGCTTTGTCCTTCAGAGGATCGATCCCTCTCGAAAGGACCAATTGTATCAGTGTCCCCGGTTCTACACCCTCATCGGAGGAAACATTGCGTATGTAATACCTGCCATCGAAGGAATATGGGATATCCACACCCGATGCGGAAAGAGAGATGAACCTCCTTCCATCATCCGATGTATGTTCTTGTATCGTCGGCGTTATCTGTGGCTTGATTGCACTGCGTACAGCATTTCTGACAGACTCGAGAGTGCTGACCCCGATATCCAATCCTATGACATCGCCGTCGTCATCCACACCGAAGAATACCGTTCCACTCCTGTGCCTGTTCAACATTGCAGAGAGGGACCTTACCCCCTCATCCAATTGCCCCAGACTTTCTTTGAATTCGGTTGTCTCACTCTCCCTTCCTAAATTCATTTCACACCGATAGAACGCACAACCTGTCGGCATATAATGATTAGGAACTGGTTCCGAACTAGTTCTGAACTAGTTCCGAACTGGTTCGCGAATGGTTCGGGGCACCTTCCCAGGACCCTCCGGATGGTCCGAACCGTCGTCGATCAGCTCCGGTCCGAGAACCTCTGCATACCCATAGGGGTCATCACCCTGTGGGCGGGGATCCGTTTGTGAGGGGAGGATCCGGGCCTAAAAAGGTCGAAAGGCGAGAACATCGTGTGCATATGAACGCGGATTGCATAAGATACCACCGCATTGGATGCTCCCATCGACAGGGAGATGCACCGGGGAGACGGTGATGGCATCGGATAATGCCCCGCGGTCCCGCCTCCGGGCGATAACACCCTTTTTAATAATAGAGGGATTACCGAGTGACAGTAGGACCCAACGGTCCGGATAATTGCAACCACCCTTCCAGTAAGCGGGGATTCCCAATGGATAAGAAGATTGTCGATGTAAACGAACTGCACGTTGAAGATGTACCCTTCGTGGGCGGAAAGGGGGCCAACCTCGGAGAGCTCACCAACGCAGGGTTCCCTGTACCCGAGGCCTTCGTACTCACAACCGTCGCCTACGACTACTTCATCGAGGAGAGCAAGATCTTCGAGGGCATCGAGATGGAGCTCGAGGGCATCGACAGGAACTCCGACGACAGCCTCACCGCCGCATCCGACAGGATCAGGCAGCTGTTCGAGGAGTGCGAGATCCCCGCGGACCTCAAGAAGGAGATCAGGTCCAGATACAACCTCCTGTTCCCCAAGGGGAAGACGGGATTCGTGGCCGTCAGGTCCAGCGCCACCGCCGAGGACCTCCCCGACGCGAGTTTCGCGGGACAGCAGGAGACCTACCTCAACGTGAAGGACGAGGACGACCTCTACGACAAGATCAGGAAATGCTGGTCCTCCCTCTTCACCGCCCGTGCAATCGCATACCGCGAGAAACAGGGCTACTCCCACAGCGAGGTCAAACTCGCGGTGGTCGTCCAGAGGATGGTCAACTCCGAGTTCTCCGGTATCATGTTCACCGTGGACCCCAACAGCGGGGCCAAGCAGATCGTCATCGAGGCCGGATACGGTCTCGGAGAGGCCATCGTCGGAGGGGAGGTCACCCCCGACACCTACGTGGTCGACAAGCAGAAGATGGAGGTCGTGAAGAAGAGGATCTCCACCCAGACCTGGAAGTACGTCCGCGGACCCAACGGAGGATGCGAGAAGCAGGACATCCCCGGAGAGATGGTGAAGGCCCAGAAGATCCCCGACGAGAGGATCCAGGAGGTCGCCGAGATCGGACGCCAGATCGAGATCCACTACGAGAAACCCATGGACATGGAGTGGTGCGTCGAGGATGACAAGGCGTACATCGTCCAGGCCAGGCCCATCACCGCCACCGGCAACTCCGCCACCAACGAATCCGTCGGAACGGACATCTCCAGCGACGCCATCATCGCAAGCGGACTCGGGGCCAGCCCTGGACTCGCAACTGGCAAGGTCATCATCTACGACACCAACATGAGCCTCGACACCATCAAAGAGGGCGACATCCTGGTGACCAAGATGACCATGCCCGACATGGTCCCCGCCATGAGCAGGGCCGCGGGTATCGTAACCGACGAGGGAGGTATGACCTGTCACGCCGCGATCATCTCCAGAGAGCTCGGAACCCCCTGCGTCGTCGGAACCGGCAACGCCACCGAGATCCTGAAGGACGGAATGGACGTCACCGTCGACGGTACCACCGGGACCGTGTACAAGGGCATCATCGCCAAGAAGAGCGAGACCGCACAGCAGACCTCGTCCGTGGCATGCACCTGCGCCGAGTACGTCCCCATCACCGGGACCAAGGTCATGGTCAACATGTCCATGCCCGCCAAGGCAGAGGAGGTCGCCAAGCTCCAGTGCGACGGTGTCGGACTCATGAGGTCCGAGTTCCTCTTCACCAACTACATCGGCGAGCACCCCTGCGCCGTCATCGAGGACGGAAGGGCCCAGGAGCTCATCGACAAACTCGCGGACGGCATCTCCAAGGTCGCAAGGGCATTCTACCCCAGGCCCGTCGTCCTCAGGACATCCGACTTCAAGACCAACGAATACCACGACATGAAGGGCGGAGCGGACTACGAGCCCAACGAGGACAACCCCATGATCGGATGGAGGGGATGCTCCAGGTACGTCTCCGAGAACTACCGCGAGGCGTTCATGTGCGAGCTCAAGGCCATCAAGAAGGTCAGGGACGAGCTGGGATTCAAGAACCTCAACATGATGCTGCCCTTCGTCAGGACCATCGAGGAGGTCGAGCAGATCACCGAGATGATGAGATCCGTCGGACTCAGGAGGGGCAAGGACTTCAAGCTGTATTTCATGGCCGAGATCCCCGTGAACATCTTCATGGCGGATGAGTTCTGTAAGTACTGCGACGCGTTCTCCATCGGATCCAACGACCTGACGCAGCTCACCATGGGATGCGACAGGGACTCCGACATCCTCGGACACATGGGATACTTCGACGAGAGGAACGAGGGAGTGAAGAGGGCCATCGCACAGCTGATCAAGGTCGCCCACGAGAACGGCAAGTTCGTCAGCATCTGCGGACAGGGACCCTCCGTGTACCCCGAGTTCACCGAGTTCCTGGTGGAGCAGGGAATCGACTGCATCTCCCTGAACCCCGACACGTTCAACAAGACCAAGAGGATCATCGCGTCCGCGGAGCAGAAGATCATGCTCAGGGACCTGAGGAACCTCAGGAACAAACTCTGATCCAACCGGGGGCGGAGGGCCTCTCCGCCCCTATCTTAACACCTTCGTTTTTTCAGAGCGACCCGACGACGGGTTCGCCGCAGTTGAGAAGTGGCACACACATCTCCTATGATCTACCTCTCGGGAATCGATCTGCCCCGAGAGACAGAGTATCTTCGATTGGAGTATAGATCACAGACATTCCACGAGATACCATACCCATGGGAACCAACCTTCCTCCCCATTAACTATGTAGGGCATCTACATCCATAGATGTCTGATATAATCGTAATCAAGTGAATCGTGTTTAACTTAATTACGATTATACTATCAAAAAACCCAGATAACACCCAAAAATGATAGAAATCGGATAGAATTGCCCGAAAAATGGTTGAGTTCCCTCCGGAACCCGCCCGGAGGGATCGATGATGAACTCACTCCGAATCCATCAGCCTCTGGTTTATGGCGGAGGCCTCCTCGCTGGGGAGCAGCATGGTGGTGACCTCCATGAACGGGTGCTTCGCACCCTCGATGATCGTCATGTCGTCCAAGGACCTGAGCCCCCACCTCTCGGCGGTCTTCTCCAATCCGAACTTCACATCATAGTCGTTCGGTACCAGGACGATCGCCTTGAACGTCTTCATGCCCATCCTCTTGGCGGCCATGATCCTGTGGTGTCCGTCGACGACGATGTACCCGTTACGCCTCTCCACCACGATCAGTGGTTCGTTGAGACCCCTCTTGATCTCATACTGCCTCCCGATGAGCTCGTCCATGTAGACCTCCTTCTGGGTCGGGATGATCCTCTCGATGGGGATCTCCTTGTTGACGACCTTCATCCTGACACCGTTCTGCTGCTCCAGGAAGTTCTTTACGGACATGACCTTCCCGGGACGTGACTTCTCGATCTGCGACCTGACGATGTCGATGTTGGAGATGATGCCCACGATCTTCTTGTCCTCATC
This sequence comes from uncultured Methanomassiliicoccales archaeon, assembly GCA_964634095.1. GTDB lineage: Archaea > Thermoplasmatota > Thermoplasmata > Methanomassiliicoccales > Methanomethylophilaceae > Methanoprimaticola. Next base: position 34,275 of record CAZWKY010000012.1, read on the forward strand.
CACCACCGGAAGGTTCCTGAGACCGTACCTGAACAGGATACGGGTGGCATCCTCGGTGGACATGGATGGGATGGCACAGAGCGTACCGCGTTTCATGACCGTGCGGATCTTCGCATCGGGCTTGTCGATATGGCGGAGGAGCTCCTTGGCTGTGACGAACCCCAGCAGGTAGCCGTTCTCCACTATGGGGAACCCGTGGAAGCTGGATGCGATTATCTGCTGCCTGACCTCCTCAACGGTCATGTTGGGGCCGACGGTCTGCACATTGCGGACCATGTACTCGCCCACTGTCGATTCTGGCATGGTGGATGGATAGCCTGAAAGAATATTTTAATACCTGTATAGGGGATATGAGGTCAAACAGAAAGGTGGGACGGAGAATGTCACAGCGAGGTGTCATGCTGTGACAGTCTGTTACGCCAGGGTTTACAGCAGGATCCCGATCAATATCGAGATCAAGCCGAGTGCCGATGTCAACAGAGAGCATATCTCCGTTGCCAGGCGGATGGCACCATCCCTCCTGGAGTCATCATCATGTCTTGTCATGGTGACGATTCTCTGACCGGGCCAATTGCAGTTGGTCCGTCAGACCTTAATCAGGCCCGGTATCATAAAGGAGACCGGACACTCTAAGCTTTTTAGATAATATTCACACCCATGCGAGGATTCAAGTGGACTAGTCCCATCGGGGTATCCAGAGGAATCAAAATGGGAAGCCCTTTGCTCACAGAGGAATCCATCCAGGAGGAGACCAAACTCCAGGACACTCTCAGGAACATCAAACATGTGATCATCGTGATGAGCGGAAAGGGAGGGGTCGGTAAGAGCACCGTGTCCTCCAACCTGGCCGCGGCACTGTCCATGAAGGGATACCAGACAGGTATCATGGACATCGACATCACCGGGCCCAACATCCCCAAGATGTTCGGCGTCGAGGACGAGCAGCTCACCGTCAACGAGCAGAGGCAGCTCGTGCCCGTGACCGTGCCCCCGTCCCTCAAGATCATGTCCATGGCCTTCCTCCTGCCCGAGAAGGATGCACCGGTCATGTGGCGCGGACCCGTCAAGATGGGTGCCATCAAACAGTTCATAGAGGATGTGTGCTGGGGCGACCTGGACTACCTCGTTATCGACATGCCCCCGGGAACCGGGGACGAGGCACTGTCCATCGTCCAGCTGATCCCCAAGGCGGACGGAATGGTCATCGTCACCACACCCCAGGACGTCGCACTCCTGGACAGCAGGAAATCCCTGGTGTTCGGAGCCGAGACCCACATCCCCATCATCGGGATCGTGGAGAACATGAGCGGATTCGTCTGCCCCCACTGCGGAGAGGTCACCAACATCTTCAAGTCCGGAGGGGGAGAGGCCACCGCCAAGGACATGAACGTCCAGTTCCTCGGACGTGTGCCCATCGAGCCCGGCATCGTGGAGGCCGGAGACAGCGGTATGCCCGTGGTCCTGAAGTACCCCGAGTCCGCCTCCGCCAAGGCCTTCGAGGGCATCATCGACAGGATCGTCAAGACGGTCGATCACTGATGAGGATCATCGTGGTCTCCGAAGGGGAGTCTCTGGACTCCTATGTGGCCGACGACTTCGGCCACGCACCCTTCTTCCTGCTGGTGGACTCGGACACGTTGGACTATCATGTGATCGTGAACGAGTTCGCGGATGCACCCGAGGGTGCCGGGATCGCCGTGGCCAACGCCATCGTCTCACTGAAGGTGGATGCGGTCATCACCGGCGGCATCGGTACCCATGGGATCAGGATCCTCCAGGATGCCGGCATCCACGTCTCCTACGACGAGGAGGGGATGGTGGAGCAGTGCATCACCGACTTCATGAGGCGGATGGAGCACAGGAAGAGATTCGAGGGACAGCCGTCGCAGTGACGGTGATATTGCAAAACAATGCAGGGATGGGGGTTCAGACCCCTGTCCCGTTCTTTTTCTCATTCTTCTGAACGGTGTTGGACCAGCTCCAACACGGAATCGGCAACGGACAGTATCGGAACGAGCAGCAGGATGTACCCGTAGCTGCCGATGTCCACATCCAGGGATATCCTGTCGAGATATGTTCCGGACACATCGTCAACCACCACGTCGTACAGCGAATAGGATATCTCTCCGGTGACGAACAGTATCGCAACTGCAAGGTACACTGCGGACAGCAACCTCACAGCGAACCTGGCCTTCGAACCGGGATGCAGGGAACCGTACACCAGGGCGAATACCACCAACGGGATCAACGGGACCAGATATTGGAACGACTCCGAGACCACCCCGAGGAGGTCCACATCGTGACCGACCGCACCTCCGAACATACGGGCGGCTACGAGGCACATCACCATCAGGGCGATGTATACGAGAACGAGCCTCACGACCGTGATGGTTGCCTCGCGGATCCCTGAACGGATGTCAGAACCTGCGGACGACATCCAGCACCTCCCCTATCGTACGGACCTGGTCCCTGTCCAGGACCGCCCCGTCCACCTGCATGTGCTCCGAATCGGAGATCCTCTGGAAGACACCGTCCAATCCTGTATCGCTGTGGGCGGACACCGTCAGCAACCCATCATCCCCGGTCACAGACAGGGTGGCGCTCTCCCCTCCGCCGGAGACGGTGATGAGTACATCCTCATCGGAAAGGATCCAATCCGCGAGACCGTCGGCCTCCAGAGTCCATGTGTCCGCATCGTCGGTGACGACATCCCATCTCAGGACCTCACCATCGGCGGTCATGGGCACCTCCACCACAGCCTCGGTGGAGATGGATGCCAATCCCAACAGGTACGAGCAGGATGCGGTGACCCTGAACTCCAACGGCTTCCCATCCACTGTCAGGACGTCGTCGGCCATCAGCAGCATCGACAGCACGGGAATGCTCCTATGGACATCCACCACAGTGGTGTCATGGGCATGCAAGGTGATGTCGGAGAGATCGAGGACCGTGGCATAGGAACCGCGGGCAGGGTCCACCATGACCACCTTCAGGTCCAGGTCATCGATATCGTAGTTCATGTTGGAACGGACCTCAAGCGTCCCGTCGAGCATGAGGCCCAGTCCGCTCCACTCCACAGAGAGTGAATCGGTCCCGTCGACCTCCACCCAATCGCCCGGTACCGCCAATGCGCAGGCCACCGAGATGATGCATGCCGCGACAACCGCCGTTGAGACGACCGCGATCCCCTTCCTCACGTCCTCGATCCTCATGGTCAT
>CAZWKY010000013.1:0-37293 GCA_964634095.1 uncultured Methanomassiliicoccales archaeon
GGACAGAGATCTTCCGTGTACATCTCCAATGGGATAGAGTATAAGCTATCCAAAGAGTAATGAATCACGACGGTTTTTGCCCTTGGCGTCACCGTTTAAAAGGAAATAAGTTAATGGTGGACAAGGCGAGATTCGAACTCGCGACTTCTGCCTTGCGAAGGCAGCGATCTACCGGGCTGATCTACTTGCCCATATAATCCGGTATCCCTTGGTATCTGAACCATGAATATAAAGTTAACTGGAATCGGGAACCTGTCAGGTCCCGGATGCCAGCTTCTTTCCGTACTTCCTGCCGAATGTGATGTACATCAGGAGGCTCACGGCACCTATCACTGCACACAGGATGTACATCCCGACGAACCCGGTGAACGGGAGGACGATACCGAGGACCATGGGCCCCAGGCCGGTTCCCAGGTCCACTATGGCCGAGAACGTGGAGGTGGCCACACCGTACCTGTGGGGAGGTGTGCCGTTTATCACCATGGTCTGGCAGACGGAGTAGATGATCGATATCCCGTATCCGATGACGAACCCCGAGGCCAGGAACAGGATGTCCGAGTGTGTGTTCGCATAGACCAGCATCCCGACGATGAATGCGATGTATCCGGGGAACATGACCACGTCCGGACCCCTTCTGTCGAAGATCTTCCCGGTGGTGAGCCTGGAGATGAGGGTGCCTGCGGATATCAGCACGAAGAAGAACGTGGCCGCCGCGACCATGCCGGTCTCCTGGGAGAACGAGTCTATGAAGGAGAGTACGCTGGAGTATGCGAAGTAGAACACCATGCAGATGGCCGCAAGGGGAATCGCCGCCTTCTGTATCAGGTTCTCGGGACGGAAGCTCCTGGCATCCAATATCTGTTGTTCAGTGAGCTCCTCATCCTCCACATGGATGGATATCGCACAGATCAGGGCCAGTGTGTACATGATCACACCCACCGAGAACACGAGTCCGTAGTCCCCTGTGGCACCCAGCTCCATTCCGAGGAGGGGTCCGATGGCACTGGCGAAGGTCACGCTGAGCAGGAAGTATCCCATCCCCTCTCCCCTGCGTTCCCTGGGGAGGAGCTTGGAAACTATGTCGTTGGTGCACGTGCTGGTGACACCGTATGCCAATCCGTGGAGGAACCTCACAGCGTACAGGACCATGAGCGACGAGACCCAGAAGTACGCCACGGACATGATGAGCGCAAAGGACACGCCTGCGATCAGCATCCTCTTCCTGCCCACGAGCTCCACGTACTTCCCGATGAAGATCCTGGCCAGGAGGCCTCCGATGACATACACCCCTGCGGCGAGTCCTGCCTCGGCCGCGGTGGCACCGAAGGTCTCGGTGGAGAATCCGACGATGTTGATCAGCAGTGCGAAGTAGTTCAGGCTGCAGAACAGCGATATCGCCGCATCGAGGATGAAATCCTTTGAGAATATCCTGTTCTGTGACATATTCCTTCTCAGTTTCTCATACGATTTATACATTCGCAGGGGCCGTCGCGGTTATATGATAGCCTGCCGATACCGTCTGTATGTCGAAGCTCACACAGGAAATGCTCGATGAGATGAAGAAACAGGGGATATTCTCCTTCGCCACTGCATCCAAGGACGGTGTGCCCAATGTGGTCCCCGTGGGGATGCTCTTCATGGGCGATGACGGGAAGGTCTGGCTGGTGGACAACTTCCTCAACAAGACCCTCGCCAACATGAGGGAGAACCCCAAGGCGGCGTTCTATATCTGGAACCCCGAGGCCAAGGAGTCATACCAGATCAAGGGGGCCGTGACCATCGAGGACTCCGGTGCCGATTACGAGAAGGCCGTGGCATTCGCACACGCCAAGAAGGAGACCCTCCCCGCGAAGAACCTCGTCAAGATGGATGTGGAAGAGGTCTACTACGTCACACCCGGACCCAATGCCGGGAAGGAACTCTGAGGAAACAGATGCCGGGGTTCCCAGACCCCGGCTTTAAAATATATTCTCAATCGTCCTCGTCGTCCATGTCGGCGGGCTTGATGAGCTGGGGTGCCGCACCCATGACCGCCGCGAAGGGGATCAGGAGCAGGCATCCGATGACATCCGTGTAGAGCCACATGGCGACGCCGAGGAACGCTCCGGCCACTGCACCGAGGATCAGACCCTGTTTGACGGCCGGCTGCATCTTCACTCCACCTTCTTGCCGGTGGCCTCTTCGGCCGCGGAGACCATCTTGTCGACGATCTCCCTCGCACCGCCCACGTAGTTGGCGGCGTCCATTGTGGCGATGATCTCCTCCTTGGTGAGCACTCCCTTGAGGTCCTCCCTCTCCATGAGCACATCCCTGAGGTGCCTCTTCTCATCCTCTGCGATCATCGATGATTCGCGGATGATCTCGTGGGCGTCCTGCCTTCCGATGCCCTTCTCGGTGAGCTTCATCATGAGGGGCTCGGCCATGACCAGTCCCCTGGAGGACTCGATGTTCTCCAGCATCTTGTCCCTGTGGACATCCAGTCCCTCGAAGATCCAATCCATCTTCTTGAGGATCTCATCGGTGAGGATGAACACGTGGGGGAGTGTGAACCTCTCGGTGGAGGAGTTGGACAGGTCCCTCTCGTGCCAGAGCACCTGGCTCTCGAAGGTGGGTGTGACGAATCCCCTGATGACCCTGGCGAGACCGCATGCGTTCTCGGAGTTCATGGGGTTCCTCTTCTGGGCCATGGTGGAGCTTCCGACCTGCTTCTTCACGTCGAAGAACTCGGATGCCTCCCCGATCTCGGACCTCTGGAGGTTCCTGACCTCGGTACCGTATCTCTCGATGGATGTGGCGATGTTGGCCATGAGGCAGATGACCTCCGTGTACCTGTCGCGTCCGACGACCTGTGTGGCCGCGGGCTCATAGGTGAGTCCCAGGTCGGTCATGACCATTTTCTGGATCTCGAAGAAGTTCTTCCCGAGGGCGGCACCGGTTCCGACGGCACCCGCCATCTTCCCGGCACATGCCCTGGGCATGCACTCGACGATCCTCTGCCTGTGCCTGAGCATCTCTGCGACATATCCCGCGATCTTGAATCCGAATGTGATCGGGATGGCGAACTGGGCATGTGTCCTGCCGATCTCGAGGGTGTCCCTCTCCCTCTTTGCGATCACGGCGAGGGTGTAGATGAACTTGTCAACGTCTTCGAGGATGATCTCCATGGCGGCCTTGATCTGGAGTGCGGTTGCGGTGTCGACGATGTCGTTGGATGTGGCACCGAGGTGGACGTACTTCCCGGCATCACCGTTGCACTTCTCGGTCATCGCCTTCACCATGGCCATGAGGTCGTGCCTGGTGTCCTTCTCGATCTCCTTGATCCTGTCGACGCTGACCACGTCCAGGCTGGCGACCCTTGTGATCTCCTTCGCATCCTCCTCGGAGATCGTTCCGAGGGCTGCGTGTGCCCTTGCAAGGGCTGCTTCTACATACATCTGGTTCTGGATGCGGCTCTCCTCCGAGAACACGGCTTTCATGTCCTCGCGTCCGTATCTGTAGTCAAGGGGACAGACGTTGCTCATTTGAATCGGAACGGCGATTGTGTGATTCCGTATATAAGATACGTGCCTACCCTACCTATATTCAGAAATACAAAGTACATTGCACGGGGTGACAGGACGTCCGTACCCCTCTTCTCCGGATCCCATCAGATTCGTCATCCCCGAGCGCCGGTCCAGAAAGGCTTATTAATAAGTCGTTCATAGCGCCCTCCTAAGTGGACCGTGCTTACTCACGGTCGCGTCGAATATTGAGTGTGGATTTATGGAAATGGGTATGGAGGAAATTCAGCAGCAGGATTCTCAGGAAGAGCAGCAGGTACAGGCAACAGAGGAAACGATGGAGACCGCGGCCTGCGAGACCGAGGCTTCTGAGGCTGACCTGAACGAGTTGGAAGAGAAGCGCGGCATCGTGAACGAGGATGCTGAGAAGCACAGGAAGCTCAGGGACGAACTGAACAACCAGACCAAGGAGTGGAAGTCCAAGAGGGACGCCCTCAACGGACAGGTCAGGGAGCTCGTCGACGAGGCAGGAAAGTGCAGGGAAGAGCGCGACCAGCTCAACCAGAAAGTTAGGGAGACAAAGGAGCTCAGGGACGAGTGGAACCAGAAGGTCACAGCCCTCAAAGAGCAGCTCGCTCCCTTCAGGACTGAGAAGACAGACGAGAAGAACGAGGTTCCCGTCAAGCAGCTGAAGAAACAGCTCCAGGATCTTGAGTACATTCAGCAGACCAAGTCTCTCGGAAAGGACAAGGAGAACGAGATCGTCAAACAGATCTCCGTGCTCGCCCGCCAGATCGAGGAGAGGGAGAAGTCCTACGAGCAGAACGATGAGATCAAAGGACTGGTCGGACAGCTCAGGGAGGCCAAGGCCCAGGCCGAGACCTACCACCACCAGGTTTCCGAGTACGCTGAGAAGGCCCAGGCCGCTCACGACAAGATGATCGGATTCTACGAGCAGGCCGACAGGCTCAGAAAGGAGGCCGACGCTGCACAGGCTAAGTTCATCGAGTGCAAGCAGGCAGCCGACGAGGAGCACAAGAAGCACATCGAGCAGATCAAATCCGTCCACGAGATGGACAAGGACGCCGCTGCATTCAAGGGCAAGAAGAACTCTGTCCGCAAGAAGAAGAGCGACGTTGAGGGCAAGAAAGAGGCCAAGGAGATCTTCGAGCGCTTCAAGGCCGGAGATAAGCTCTCCACCGAGGACCTTATGGCCCTCCAGAAGTCCGGTTACCTCTGAACTTCACCTGGAGGGGGTTATCCCCCTCCACCAAAACCAATTAAAGAACACAGTTTTTAGAATTAAGTTTCCACCTTAATTTTTGTGGAAACTTTTATATTGGCACAAGTATACTTGGGAACTACAGGGACTTGGTCAGGCTGTAGAGTGCATCCCATCCCTTCTTAAATCTGGCCGGTCCCCAACTTCGTTTTGTGTGTCGTGGTTAGTCCGAACCGTTGCGCGACACGTTATTATACACCCCGACTGATAAAGCGCCGATTTGACATGGTAATGGAAGGATTGGGAAAATCCCTGAGGAACGTCCTCAGCCGCATCGGCAGTGCATCATCCGTCGATGACGAGCTGATCAAGGACATCTGTAAGGACCTCCAGCGCGCCCTGCTCGAGGCCGATGTCAACGTCAGGCTGGTTTTGGACCTGACGAACAAGGTCAAGGACCGCGCACAGAACGAACCTCCCGCCGCAGGCAGGAGCATGAAGGACCATGTCACGCAGATCATCTATCAGGAGCTAGTGAACCTGGTCGACAACGGCGAGGGCATACCCCTCAAGCCGCAGACCATCATGATGGTGGGTCTTTACGGACAGGGAAAGACCACCACAACGGGAAAACTCGCTCTGTACTATTCGAAGAAAGGTTTCTCCGTCGGACTCATCGGTGCCGATGTCTACAGGCCCGCCGCATTGGACCAGTTGAGGCAGCTGGGCGAGAAGGTCGGCGTTGATGTCTACGGGGAGCCCGGCGAACCGGATGCCGCAGGTATCGTTCAGCGCGGTATCGAGAAGTTCAGGGACAAGAAGATCGTCATCATCGATACATCCGGACGTCACGCCCTGGAGGACGACCTCATCGATGAGATCAAGAGGATAGCCGAGGTCGCAAAACCCGAGGAAAGGGTCCTGGTCCTCGATTCCCAGGTGGGTCAGCAGGCCGGTCCCCAGGCCGAGGCGTTCCACAACGCCGTCGGTGTCACGGGGGTCATCCTCACCAAGATGGACGGAACCGCGAAGGGAGGAGGTGCCATCTCGGCCATCTCCAAGACCAACGCTAGGATCGTCTTCCTGGGAACCGGTGAGCACATCCGTGACCTGGAACCATTCGACGCCAACAAGTTCATCTCCAGACTCCTGGGCATGGGTGACCTGTCGGCTCTGATCCAGCTCGCAAAGGACGAGATGGGTGACGAGGAGGAGGCCATGGGCAAGGTCGCCAAGGCCATGATGACCGGTAAGTTCACCCTCAACGACATGTACTATCAGATGGCCGCAGTGGGGAAGATGGGTACACTCCAGAAGATTATGAGCCTCATCCCCGGTATGAGCAGCATGGAGGACCGCATCGACTACGAGGCGTCCCAGAAGAAGCTGCAGGTCTTCCGTGTGATCATGGATTCCATGACCAACGAGGAGAAGGACGATCCCTCGATCATCAAGGCCAAACGCATCGAGAGGATCTCCGCAGGAGCGGGTGTGACATCCCACGATGTCAGGGAGCTCCTGAAGCAGTACAATCAGAGCAAGAAGATGATGTCGTCCATCGGAAAGGACCGCAAGATGAGGAAGCAGTTCATGAAACAGCTCGGCGGTGTGGACCTGGACAGCCTCAAGGAACTGCAGGGATCCCAATGAGATACTTCGTCATCACCGGTCACAAGGCCGTGACCACAGGGGATTTCAAACTCGACGACATCGCCGGAGGGGCCGGAAGGCTCGACATCCTGGTCAGGTGCGTCAACTCGGCCTTCTTCCTCAGTCACAACCTCCGCAAGGATGTGGAGATCTACCTGGTGTTGGAGGGAGGGGACGATGCCCCCAAGACCGTCATATTCAAAGGTGCCGACCTGAGGTATCTGAACCCCGACGAGAGGAGCACAGCATCACTCGTCAGGAACGCACTGCTGAGGCGCGTGTCCCCCGGTGAGGAGGTCAAGGCCTCGCCCGGCGTCTATGTCACAAGGATGTCCTTTGACGATGTCCTGGAGAAACTGTCAAAGGTCGGCAGTTTCGTCTATCTGAAGGAGGACGGTGTCGATTGCAGGGAATACGATTTCCCCGAGAACCCCATCTTCGTGCTGGGCGACAACCATGACCTCACCGAGTCCGAGGAGTCGGCGCTCCTGGCCCGTTCGCCCGACAAGATCTGCATCGGGCCCCACAGCCTGCATGCCGACCACTGTATGATCATCGTCCAGAACGAGGCGGACCGCAAGGGGGTGCAGTGATGGCGGAGGTCCAGGAGAGGATCCCCCAGCACAGACACTGCGTGGGATGCGGGAAGGCGTTCGTGGGTGAGGGGAGGTTCTGCAGCAAGGCCTGCCAGGAGGAATCCGGCAAAGAGGTCAAGGGAAAGCTCCGGAAGCTCATGTTGATCTGGTTGGGCATCGTCGCCGTGACCGTCGTACTGGTCGTTCTGACATTATGATAACCGTAGCTGTCGCAGGCACATTCGATGTCCTGCATGACGGACACAGGACCCTCATCCAAAGGGCCTTCGAGGTCGGGGACAGGGTCCTGGTCGGAATCACATCCGATGCAATGGCATCCTGCGGGAGGGATGAGACGGTCCCCCTGGAGATCCGCAGGAGGGAGTTGGAGTCATATCTCGCCATGTTGGGGCCCCATTCTGTCTTCGTCATAGACGACATCTACGGTCCCGACGAGGTGATGGACACAGTCGATGTCCTGGTCGTCTCCGAGGAGACCCTCCCCAACGGGAACATACTGAACGAGCGCCGTGTCTCGAGGGGGTTGCCGCCCATGGAACTCTCCGTCGTGCCGTTGGTGATGTCCGGTGATTCCAAGATCAGTTCATCGGCCATCCTCCGGGGCGAGTACGGAAGGTCCGGCAGGAGGGATGTCATAGACATAGCCGTCGGGTCCGCCAACAGGGTGAAGGTCGCAGCCGTGAGGTCTGTGATGGAGAGGGTGTACGGTGATGTCAGGATAACGGCCGTGGATGTGCCATCCGGTGTTCCGGACCAGCCCTTCGGCGATCAGACCCATCAGGGTTCCAAGAACAGGGCCAGGGCCGCACTGGGCTGTCACGATATGGCCGTTGGCATAGAGGCCGGTGTCTTCGAGATGCTCGACGGCCTCTACGATATACAGCATTGTACGATAATCTCCCGTGACGGAAAGGTCACATACGGCCACGGATCGGGATTCAGATACCCCGACGGGATAGCGGAGCTTGTCCGCAACGGGATGACAGTCGGGGATGCCGTCCACGAGATCTACGGCAACACGGACATCGGTAAGAGGCAGGGGGCGGTCGGACTCCTGAGCAAGGGACTCATCGACCGTAAGACCCTGACCGAACAGTCCGTCATCGCGGCCATGATACCGCGCCTTTGGGATGAGTGACATGTTCGACACAGTGAGGATCACAAAACCCTCCTATCTGGAGGATGAATCTAAGATGAAGGGGATGGCCGAGGATGTCATACTCCCCTTCGAGGAGGGCGAACTCAGGGATGCCCTCCGTTTCGCCAACAGCAACCATCTGAAGGTCACCGTCAGAGGGATGGGGACAGGGTTGTGCGGAGGTTCCGTCCCCATGGGCGGGGACGTCATCTCACTGGAGCGGATGACGGGCATCGTGGGTGTCGGAATGGATGACGAGGGGTATTTCCTCAGGGTCCAACCATGCACCACCATCCGTGAGATCAACGATACGATCATGAACAGGTCCTTCAACGGTCTCAAGGACATCACCCCGGGTGCCGTGGATGCCCTGAGGTCCGAACCCGTCCCGTATTTCTATCCGGTCGACCCCACCGAACTGGGCGGTTCCATAGGCGGTAACATCGCCACCAACGCGTCAGGTCCCAGGACATACAGGTACGGACCCACTAGGGACTGGATCGTGGGGATGAGGGTCGTGCTCCCCGACGGGAACTACATCATCCTCCGTCGTGGGGATTACAAGGCTGATGGCAGGAGGATGTCGTTCCCCTCCGGGAGGAACTACTACTCCTTCGAACTGCCCGATTACGATTTCAACACCGCCGTGAAGAACACCGCGGGTCCGATGATATCGGAGGACATGGACCTGATGGACCTGTTCATCGGTTCCGAAGGTATCTTCGGAGTGGTCACCGAGGCCGATATCCGTATCATCCCCTGGAACCCGCACATCTCCAACCTGGTCTTCTTCCCGTCCGATGAGGATGCGTTGGCGGCCGTCCGTGAACTGAAGGACGACGATGTGGTCTTTCCGGAGTTCCTGGAGTACATGGACCGCAGGTCCCTGGACCTGCTGAGAGGGGTGATGGCCTCCGATCCGGCACTCATACGTGCCCCGATGCTCCCCGAGGATGCGGGTTCCGCACTCTTCTTCGACATGGAGGTCACCGACGACATCGATACTCGCTATTCGCGCCTGTCCGAGATCCTCTCGAGGCACAACTCGTCATCCGACAGCTCATGGTGCGGTCATGAAAAGGGTGACATGGAGCGCCTGCGTGAGCTACGCCATTCGATACCGAGGTCCATATTCGAGTACGTGGCCTCACTCAGGGGTGAGATGCCCGGCATCCACAAGATGGGCACCGACATGTCCGTCCCGGATGGTTCCGCGGATGAGATGATGTCCTATTACTACAGGAGGCTGCAGGAGGAGGACCTTCCATTCGTCGTCTTCGGGCACATAGGGAACAACCACCCCCATGTGGAGATCATACTCCGTTCCATGGAGGATTTCGGGAAGGCCAAGGTCCTCTATGCAGAATTCGCCGCGAAGGCCGTCGAGCTGGGCGGATCCCCCAGTGCGGAGCACGGGATCGGCAAGATCAAGACCGAATACATGCACATGATGTACGGTGATGGGGGTGTGGATGCGCTGAGGAGGGTCAAGGACATCCTGGACCCCAACGGCATCCTGAACATCGGGAACATACTGGAGGAATCGGAATGAAGTACCTTGTGGCCGTGAAGCAGGTCCCGGACCTGTCCAGGGCATCGGTGGGTCCCGACGGGCTGATAGTCAGGTCAGGTGTCCCATCGGTGCTCAACCCCTATTGCGAATACGCTCTCGGAAGGATCCTGGACATGAGGAATGATGACGACACCGTCGAGGTCTTCACAATGGGTCCCCCTCAGGCGGAATCCGCACTGAGGAGATGTCTGGAGCTGGGGGCCGACAGGGCTTATCTGCTCACCGACAAATCCTTCGCCGGTGCTGACACCTGGGCCACCGCCAGGGCGATCGTCGCGTTCATAACGCGTTTCGCCTGTGACGCGGACCTGATGGTCTTCGGAAGGCAGGCGGTGGACGGTGACACCGGACAGGTGCCGTACCAGGTCGCCCAGATGCTCGATGTGCAGCAGTTCGCATACACCGAATCCCTGACCGTCGATGGTGAGGGGTTCGTGGCAGTACAGGATTACGGTGATGTCAGAAGGACATCGAGGGTCCCGTCGGGCTCCGTAGTGTCCTTCGGAGGTGTCGATCCCAATGGGAGGTTGCCCACGATATCCGGATATCTCAGGGCTTCCGGGATGGACATCGTGACGGTCGACAGGGTGGCATTGGGTCTTGGGGCGTATTCGGTCGGACTCAAAGGTTCCATGACGAGGATCGTATCCACCGAGGCCGTCAGATCCTCCCGCAGGAACAGGAAGGTCGAGATCAGGGATCCGAAGTTCGCGGCCTCTCTGATCCTCCAGGATGTGGAGGCGTTGAGATGAGCGGTTGCAGCGGAGGTTCCTGTTCCTCATGTTCGTCCGGTGATCAGAACGATCCCGACAGACTCCCTCCGGGGATGCTGAAGGCATACGACCTCAATCAGTCCACCGCGGACGGAGTCCTCGTATGGCTGGAGACCGAGAATTCTCCGGAAGGTCCGAGGCTGGCGGATGTCAGCGCCGAGATACTTGCTACGGCCAAGGCGATGAACGACGGACGTCTCTTCGCGGTGATGTTCGGAGGGACCGAGGTCAAACCCCTGTATCCGGAGATATTCGGCTATGGTGTGGACACCCTCTACCATGTGAGGGACGCGAGGTTGGATGTGTACACCCCCGAGGCCTATGCATCCTGCATTGCGGAGATCGCCGAACGCATCGTCCCCGCAGTCATACTCATGGGGGCGACCCTCCGCGGAAGGGAGCTCGCCCCAAGGCTCGCGGCCCTGTTGGGCACCGGTCTGACCGCCGATTGCACCTCCCTCTCCATGGACGGGAGGAGGTTGGTCATGACCCGTCCGGCCTTCGGAGGGAACCTGATGGCGGATATCGAATGTCCCCACTTCCCCCAGATGGCGACGGTCCGTCCCGGTGCCTTCCCCACCCCCGAGAGGAGGGAGGGTTCCGGTACCGCGATCTATTGGCAGTACACGGGGGATGTCCCCAAGGAGGTCGTATCCGAGGAGCGGGCCTCCCAGGATGTAGATGACATCCGTGATGCCAAGGTCATCATCGCCCTGGGCAGCGGTATCCGCAACAGGGAGACGGTGCACCTCGCCGAGGACATAGCCCAGAGGATCGGTGCCCAGGTTGCCTGTTCAAGACCTTTGGTCGAGAAGGGTTGGATGCCCGTGTCCAGACAGGTCGGTATGTCCGGAAGGATCGTCGAACCCGATCTGTACATAGCCTTCGGTATCTCCGGTTCGGTACAGCACCGTGTGGGGATGATGAAGGCGAAGAGGGTGATCGCGGTCAACAACGATCTGGGAGCACCGATACATAAGGTGGCCGACCTCAGCATCATCGCCGATGCCGAGGCCGTGATAAGGGCTTTGGAAGAATCACTGTGATGTCTTAACGAGGGAGAGGGCGGTGCTGAGGACCTTCTCGACATGGCCTTTGACCTTGACGTTACTCCAGGCCGCCTCCACCTTACCGTCCTTTCCGACGATGAATGTGGACCTGATGGTGCCGACGGTCTCCTTGCCGTAGGACACCTTGGTGCCCCAGGCGCCCACCTTCTCCATAAGTTCATGCTCGGGGTCGCTGAGGAGCTTCACCTTCAACTGCTGCTTATCGATGAATCTCCTGTGTGATTCGACCGAATCCTTGCTCACCCCGAAGACGGGGATGTTGCGGAGCATGAAGTTGGGGAAGGCCGCCGTGAAGTCCAGGGCCTCCGTGGTGCATCCGGGCGTGTTGTCCTTCGGATAGAAGTAGATGACGTACCTGATGCCCTCCAACATTCTGCTGTCGAAGGTCTCTCCGTTCTCATCCTGCAGGATGAAATGGGGGAACTGCTCTCCTTTCTCCATCATCCCACCTCAGAAGAGGGTGTCCTTCTTTCCGGCGACGATGGGCTCCAGGTCGATCTCGAGGAAGATGATCGGGTGTGTGATCTCGTATCCCACGACGACGGATGGGGCCATCTCGCCGAACATACCGATGGACCTGCCATCGTGGACGATCTCCGCTCCCCTTCCCTCTATGAAGGTGGGCAGACTGAGGGGTCTGAGCTCGTATGTGCATCCGATCTCCCTGAGGACGGCCTCTGTGATGGATTTGATCTCGGTGAACGATGTCCTCGATGCCGTGACCATGGCGCACAGGTGGGCCTGTGTCTTCGTGTCCCTGACCACGTTCCCGACCTCGAATATCCTCTGGGGGAGGTCGCGGTGCTTGTTGTGCCTGAGGATCTTGACCAGACTGGGGGTCAGATAGGACCTGAGGCAGGTGTGGTCCTCGGTGATGGGGTTGAGCACTCTGACGTTGTCCATCCTGGGGAGTCCGGAGATCTCGAACTCGTCCCTGTCGTTGCTGAGTGTGAGGGTGGTGACCTCCATGAACCCGAGACCGACCATGATGTCCCTGAGGCTGTCGGAGAATGTGGTGATGGGGTCCAGGGCACCGGGGGTCTGCCTGAGTGTGTATGTGCCTCCGAAGTTCTCGAATCCGTATCCCGTTCCAACATCCTCGAAGATGTCCACCTTGTGCATGATGTCCAACCTGACGGAGGGGATGGTCACGTGGACGTTGTCGCCGTCAGCGACCGCATCCATTCCCATCCTCCTGAGTGCCTCCACGGTGCCGGAGGGCCCGAGGGTCGTTCCCAGGAACCTGTCGCATTCGGATGCGGAGATGTCCATCTCGGAGGGGGTGAGGTCGGGGGACCTGTATGTCCTACCCTCGTCGTGCATGATGACCGTCATGATCCTGCCTCCGCGCTCAGCCAGTGCGGTGGAGACGATGTCCAGGGCACCCTTCACGGCCTTGGGGTCGTTACCGGTGACGTCGACGAAGAGGTTGTGCTTGCCTGTTGTGACCGTCGTCAGTGCACCGTTGATGATCGGGGGGAACGAGAGGACGTTGCCGTCTTTGTCCTGGATGACGGGGTACATGTCGTATCCGTCGAGGAGGTGTGCGTAGTCCACTCCCTTCTCGTGCTTCTCCAGGATCTCCTGCATGTCCATCTCCTCGGTCTTCGCAAGGGGGACGAATCTGATGGAACGGGGGTCCGCGAGCCTGTATGTGAACGGGGGGTTGACCTTGTCCAGGTCGTGTATGCCTATGGCGAGCTTGCTCCTCTTCCTACCGATGGTGATGTGCAGCTTCTCCTGCATCTCCATGATGGACCTGAGGAACTCGTCGTCGATGTCCACATCGAGTACGGCCCCGCAGCAGAAGTAGGGTCTGACGCCCTTCACACTGTCATCCACGAAGACCTCGATGTCGCTGTCGCCCACCTCGTAGCTCTTCATCCCGGGCTGGATGTCCAGGAATGCCCTCATGGCCCTGGCGAGTCCCTCGACGCTGTAGAGGTCGGGACGGTCGGGGAAGAACTCCACCGACATGTCGTCGCATCCGCCCTCGGTCTCGTGCATATCGGCACCGATCATGGGGATACGATCGACCAGGGTCTGCTGGGGGACCTCTTCCCCCAGCATCGTGCAGAGGTCGCTGTATTTGAAGTTGATAACAGGCATGAGGCCTCAATCAGAGAAGCCCTATAAAAGGTACGCGCGCGTGTATGTAAGGGGTGGGAGGAGGTCGTCCCCCCATCGTTCATCTGCCCAGTGCCGCGTGGGCGCTTCCGAGCTGTCCGGCGGCCTGTGCGGCCAATGTGGACAGCTCCCCGGCGAGCACTGTCACGGCGACGAGCTCCGCCAGCTTCTTCGCCTTCCCGTCTCCGAGACAACCGATCATGGAGAGTGCCTCCCTCTGACAGGGGAGACGTGTCCCGCCTCCGACGGTACCGACCTCCACCGCGGGCATCCTGACGCATATGTACAGATCGCCGTCTATGTCCTCGCAGGTGGTTATGGCCATGCTGCCGCCGACGACCTGTGCAGGGTCCTGTCCGGTGGCGATGTAGAATGCGGCGACCATGTTGGCCGCGTGGGCGTTTGCCCCGAATGTACCGGCCATGCTGCTTCCGACGAGGTTCTTCCTGTAGTTGGTCTCGACAACCGCCGCGGAGGTGGTGTGCAGTTTGGATTCCACGATTTCCCTGGGGATCCTGGCCTCTGCGACCACGGTCTTCCCCCTTCCGTTGATCATGTTGATCGCAGCGGGCTTCTTGTCCGAGCACATGTTCCCGGACACGGAGATCATCACCGCCCCGGTCTCCCTTTCCAGGAGTCTGCATATGGCCTCGGTGGCGATGGTCGCCATGTTCATACCCATGGCATCACCGGTCTCGTAGAGGCATCTGAGGTACAGGCTCCTTCCGTTGGGGTATGTGTCTATCCTGTGGAGTCTGCCATGGGATGTGGTCCCTGCCACGGCCTCGTGGATCCTGTCCATGTTGGCATCGATCCACTCCATGACCTTCCTCCCGTGCTCTATGCCCTCGACCCTGAGGACGGGTGCACGGGTCATGTGGTCCCCGTAGACGGCCGCGGTGGCACCGCCTCCGGCGTTGATCACGGACATCCCGCGGGATATGGATGCCACCAGGGCACCCTCGGTGGTCGCAAGGGGGATGAGGAACTCCCCGTCGGCGTTCTCCCCGTGTACCCTCACCGGTCCGCCGTATCCCAGGGGGATCTGGACGGTCCCGATCATGTTCTCGATGTTCTTGGATGCCGATTCGGGTTCGAAACCGTAGTTCGCGATGGTGTTGAGTTCCGTTCCCGTGAACTCCTCCGCGGCTGTGCGGCGGTCCTCCACATCCGCACGGGTGTTTCCGCGGTTCTTGAGTCCCTTCTGTTCTGCCATGGGCCATCGTAGTTTCTCCATGACTATAACGATTCGTGTGTTGTCCTTCGGGGCAACGTTCATAACGTTTTCCATGATTGGGTTGTGCATGGTCAAGGGGGACAGGTTCGACAGCATGTTGGATTCGGTGTCCGAGAACGTATCGGACAGACTGGACAGCATAGCGAAGCGCATCGTCTCCAAGAGGGCGGATTTCCATAGGGCGCTTCCGTGGAACGATGCCCCCGTCCAGAGGTACTTCCCCTATTTCCTCGTCCTGTGCATCGTCGTGTGGTTCGTATCCTGCCTCATAGCGGGGTCGGATTCCTTCGGTGAGGTCATCAGGATGCTGTGCCTGGTCTTCGTGGTGGGTTTCGCCGCCGTGGGGCTGGTGGGCTATCCGTTCATGCCGTCGGGGCCGTTCCCCAGATGGACCCTGTTCCTGGTGGCCTTCGTCATAGCGTTCATTGAATGGGGTATCGGTGATATCACCGGGTCCAAGATCTATGACGGGGTCATCACGGACTTCGTCAACTTCTTCGGTCTGTACCTGGCCTACCCGACCCTGAGGATGGTCTCGCTCCTTGTGAGCTTCATGTTCACCATGTTCACCACCATCGGGGTGCTAATGGTGACGGTATCGTACCTCCGTGTCTATCTCGTCAAGGTCTTCGAGACCATGCAGCAGCATACGGAGAAGGGGATACGCGGGAAGGCGGAATCCTTCTTCGCCGTGCCCGATGTCATCGACGTCAGGGAGATCAGGATAGGTCCCGCCCCCGATCGCGGATCCTTCGATGACAGCTCGATGCTGTACCTATTCATGTACGCCCTGGTGCTGGGTGCCCTCCTGTCATCGTATCTGTTCGTGAACCCCTACTTCCTCCAGTCCATGAGTCAGAAGACCATGCTCTCGATCATGATCATGCTGTCCATGTTCGTACCGGTCCTGATCATCCCCTGGCTCTCGATCAAGCAGATGGATGCCCGCGTGGTCTCCGATGCCCCCCGTGAGTACAGGTTGTGGCAGGGTGCCAAGATCAAGCTGTTCTACACGTTCACCGGTCTCGGGGTGTTCATGATGATGTTCATCATCTCCCTCTACTTCGGATTCTCCCTTTCGGCGATAATCGACAACTACCTCGACTTCCTGATACCGTTGGTCCTGACCTCGGCCATGTACGCCTTCGTCTACGCCAACAACTACTCCTACGTGCTGATGGAGCATGTCTGCAGGGAGTACAATGAATGGAAGTGCGGGGAGGATATCGGGGTCGAGTGACCCCGTATCGTCATAGATAAGGAGGAATATGCGATCGACTGCAAAGCAGCGAGACCTCCCCGCGATTCCTCCGTATAAAGAGGTTTTATTTAAATATAAGCGATGTTGGAGCCGTCGGTTTCGTTCTTACCACCCGGTTCCGACATTTTATGACGAATTCCTTAACGCCGTTTTCACTCCTCGGACCTCTTGGCCCTCTTGATCTGCACCGTCTTGAGGATGATCACGCTCAGGATGAGCATCAGTATCGGGATGAGGGCATCCGAGACGTCCCCCAGGAGCCAGTATGCGGCTATGAGTCCGAGGACACCGAAGATCCCGCACCTCTTCAGGATCATGGAACCTCCGAGGAGGAGCATGAATCCGAGGATCACCGCCCACATGAGCAGGTTCACTATCGCCTCGGATGAGAGCATCAGGAACTCACTGTTCCCCACGGTGTCCACTATCACTGGGGAGATGAACTGGTTGCATACGATCGGGACGAGCACCACCAGGACCATGGTCATCAGGAGGCCGCCTGCGAAGGATTTCACGATTCCCATGACCGCTGTCACGACATTCCCCGATTATAGACCTTCGGACATCGGTACCTACGGGGGTTCCCTGTCCTCCCTTTTTATACCTCTCCTCTTTAGGAGTCAACCATGACATCGGATCCGGCTTACGAGGCATCATCCAAGGCCAAGAGGCAGGTGGAGGGAGGCAACCCCAAGGGTGCCGTCGGCACGTTGGAGGACTACCTCAGGACAGACCCCCACAACAACAAGCTCAGACTCCAGCTTGCGCAGATAATCATCTACGAGCTGAAGGACATGGAATACGGGATGATGCAGCTGGATGCGGTACTGGACATCGATCCCGAGTATGTGGACGCACTCATAGCCAAGGTCACCATCATGGCCGAGAACAAGAGGAACAACAAGGAGACCGACGAACTCTTCCAGAGGCTCCTGGTCCTGAAGCCCACGGCTGACATGTACAACACCTATGCCAGGTTCCTCAGGCATCAGATCACCGATTTCAGGAAGGCGGGGGAGTACTACGAGAAGGCCATAGCCCTGGAGCCCGACCGTTACGAGTTCCACCAGAACTACTCCGTCCTGCTCCTGAACGACCTCCGCGACTATGTGAAGGCCAAGGAGGAGCTGGAGATCCTATTGGAGCTGAAGCCCAACGACTACATGGCCCAGAAGAACTACGATCTCCTGATGAGGAAGAAGTTCGACAAGAACGGCAATCCCATCAAGAGGAGGTTCGGTCTGTTCCGTTAACGGAACTGACGCATTCGGTCCTCTTTAAAGAGTCTTTATATAGTCCGATAAGTACGTTACGACCGAGGTTAAGATCATGGAACTCAAAGGATCCAAGACAGAGCAGAATCTGATGACCGCTTTCGCAGGTGAGAGCCAGGCCAGGAACAAGTACACATACTATGCATCCCAGGCAAAGAAAGAGGGATACGAGCAGATCGCCGACATCTTCCTCGAGACCGCAGAGAACGAGAAGGAGCACGCGAAGCTCTGGTTCAAAGCTCTCCACGGAAACACAATCCCCAAGACAGTCGAGAACCTCAAGGACGCCGCCGACGGAGAGAACTACGAGTACAACATCATGTACGCCGACTTCGCCAAAGAGGCAAGGGAGGAGGGCTTCAACGAGATCGCAGACCTCTTCGAGGCCGTTGGAGGAATCGAGAAGACCCACGAGGAGAGATACCTCGCACTCCTGAAGAACATCGAGGAGGGCGTCGTCTTCAAGAAGGACAAGGTCGTCATGTGGAAATGCCGCAACTGCGGATACATCCACGTCGGTGCCGAGGCCCCCAAGGTCTGTCCCGTGTGCAAGCACGCCCAGTCCTTCTTCGAGGTCAGGGCAACCAACTGGTGATCATCACCCCTCCCATCCCCGGATGGGAGGTCAAACCCCATTTGTTGTTTTCAGAATTCACTTCTTCCGTTATCCCGGATCACTCCGGAGGTCCGATTATCCCTGCGGCTATCAGGAGGTTCATGGATTCGCCGAAGGTCTCTGGATAAGGGACCGTCGCGATCAGCTGTTCCGTCGAGCGCACGCCCTGTTGGAGTGCCCTGACGATGGCCGCCGCATTCGGATCGGTGGATAATAGATGGTCTAAGGTCATCCTGTCCATGGAGAAGGTGATGGGAAGAGGGTTGAAAATGGTTTCCCGGAGCTCATCTGAGCCTGATGGTCTCCAGGTTCTGGGGTGCCTTCGTCTCGATTCCGAACTTCTTGTAGATGGAAGAGGCGAGGTCGGTACACTTCCTGTCCTCACCGTGACCGATGATGATCTTGTCGGGTCTGGGGTCCAGGGATCCGATGTACCTCATGAGCTGTTTGCGGTCGGAGTGTCCGGAGAATCCGTCCACGGTCTGCCTCTGCATGTTGATCTTCAGTGTGATGGGCTTGCCCCTCATGTTGAGGGTGATCTCCTGCCTTCCCCTCTGGATGGTCCTTCCGATGCTTCCCTCGGACTGGTATCCCACGAAGAGCAGCCAGTTGTTGGGGTCGTCGGCCCACTCGCGGAAGTACTCCATGACGGGACCTCCGGACATCATACCGCTTGTGGCGAGAACGATGCAGGGCTCGGGCGAGTGGCAGATCTCCTCCCTCATGTCGGCTGTCTCGACCCTCTTGAAGATGGGTGACAGGAAGGGGTTCTCGTTCTGCTGGAAGATCTGTGTCCTGAGCTGGCTGTTGAGGTACTCGGGGTACGCGGTGTGGATGGCGGTGGCCTCCCAGATCATTCCGTCAAGGTACACGTTGCACTTGGGGATGCGGTTGTTGCGCATGAGCTCCTCGATCACAAGCATGACCTCCTGTGACCTTCCCACGGCGAAGACGGGGATCAGCACCTTTCCACCATGCTCGGTGGCCTGCTGGAGGAGGTTACCCATCTCCTCGGATGCATCGGCCCTGGAGGGCTGCACATCGTTGTGTCCGCCGTATGTGGACTCGATGACCAGGGTCTCCAATCTGGGGAACCTGTTGGTGGCGGCGTTGAACAGCCAGGTCTTCTCATACTTGGTGTCACCGGAGAATGCCACGTTGTGGAGTCCGTCACCCACGTGGAAGTGTGCGATGGCGGATCCGAGGATGTGTCCAGCATTGTGGAACGTGAGCCTCACATCGGGGGCGATGTCGGTGGTCTCGTTGTACTTCAGGGGGATCGTGTGGAGGATCTCCTGCCTGACGTGCTGTGCCTCATAGGGTGTCTTCTTGTTCTCGCCGAATCCGAGCTTGATGTTGTCGAGCTGGAGCAGGGCCATCAGGTCCCTTGTGGGCGGTGTGCAGTAGACGGGCCCCTTGTATCCGTACTTGAACAGTGCGGGAAGGGTTCCGCAGTGGTCCAGGTGTGCGTGTGTGATGACGACGGCATCGATGTCCTCCAGGGGCTGGACCTCTGGGATGGCGAAGTAGGGTGTGGAATCGGAACCGGGGTCGAGACCGCAGTCGATGAGGATCTTGCTCTCCCTGGTGGTGAGCAGGGATGCGGACCTTCCGACCTGTCTGAAACCTCCCATGGCGGTGACCCTGACCCACTGCTCCCCGTCGAGGGTGGGCCTTGCGAGCCTGCGTGCCACACGGGTGAGCATGTCCTGCCTCTCGTCGTGGTTGGCCCTGAGGTATCCCCTGACGTCGGAGACGGTCTTGGAGGGTATCGGAGGTGCCCTCATGACCTTCACGTTCCAACCGGTCTCCTTCCTGAGGTCCGCCAGGAGCTGCCCCTCCTTTCCGACGACCTCGTTGGGGTTGATGGCCTCGATGATGGCCTCTCCGGTCTCCTCGATGAAGTTGATGTCGTAGATCTCCGCAGACTCGGGGATCATGCCGCGGATCTTCTCGTCCACCTTGTTGGCATCCTCCAGGTCCGAGGGGTCGGGCCTGATGTCCACCCTGCGGTGGATGTTCTGGGCCAGCATGCGGGCGATCGAGTCGTTCTGGGAGTATTTCTCGTAGTCACTGGTGTAGACCACGACGAGGGGTCCCTCGAACTTGATGGAGGTGATCTTCATCTCCGGGGGGACGAGTCTCCTGACCTCCTCGGTGAGGCTATCGAATAATCTATCGACATTCATGTAAGTTCAGCTCAAATTGGTAGATGTGAAATCGGTTAGAAGGAAGGGGTTTGGTGAAAGGGGTTTCAGTTGGGATATTTGAATCCCAGTTTGTCGCAGCGCGACCTGATCTCCTCTGCGGAGATGGACTCGTACCCGTTGGGGCCGATGTATGAGACGAGCATCCCGTCACCGGTGCAGTTGTCCCTCCTCCTTGCGGAGTTGAGTGCGGTGATGGCGACGTCGATGGCCTCGTCCTTGGACATGTCGGGCTTGTAGGTTGCCTCGAGGGCACCGTATGCGAAGACGGATCCGGATCCGACCGAGGTGTAGTCATCCTCGATGTACCCTCCGGCACCGTCGATGCTGAAGACGTGTCCTCCGGTCCTGTCGTATCCGCCGACGATGAGCCCGAGGTAGAATCCCTGGCGCATCGCACCTGCGATGTAGGTGGCTGCTGCGGAGACGGACATGGGGGAACCTTTCTTCATCCCGTATATGGAGATCTCGCTCTGCATGTAGCGGACCATGAGCTGAGCATCGCCCACGACTCCGGCGATGGTCATTCCGATGTTATCGGACAGCTGGTAGACCTTCTGGACATGCGAATGGGCGATGAGGTTGTTCATTGTCGCCCTCTGGTCGGATGCAAGGATCACTCCGTCCTTGATCTTCATTCCGATTGTCGTAGTTCCGGTTTTAAGAGTCTCCTCAGTCGTCATTGTCAATCTCCTAACTTGTGAGAAAAGGCACACGTCCTCGACTGTGCTGTCTGCGCTAAAGTAGCGGATGTATATAAACTGATGTGTTACTCCCTCCGTAGGGGCATTGGATGGGTCACATCCGGTGTCTCCATCACCATCCAGAGGTTCGGAACATGAGGGCAGTTGTGTACAGGGACATAGGCGATTTCCAGGTTGTCGAGATGGAGGTACCGGTGATATCTGATCCTAAGGATGCCGTTGTGCGTGTCACGGCGGCGTCGATATGCTCCAGCGACCTACACATCCGTGACGGTTTCGTCCCTAGGGCTGTGCCGGGGACCGTCGTCGGGCATGAGTTCGTCGGTGTCGTGGAGTCCGTAGGTGATGACGTCCAATCCGTACGTCCCGGTGACAGGGTCGCGGTGAATGTGGAGACGTACTGCGGACACTGCTTCTTCTGTCAGAGGGGGTATGTGAACAACTGCACCGACCCCCACGGAGGGTGGGCGTTGGGATGCAGGATCGACGGGGGACAGGCGGAGTATGTGAGGATACCCTATGCTGACAACGCCCTCACGCCGATCCCCGACCATGTGTCCGATGATACGGCCCTGTTCACCGGGGACATACTGTCCACGGGATACTGGGCTGCGGACATCTCCGAGATACACGAGGGGGATGTGGTCGTCGTGATCGGTGCCGGACCCACAGGTGTCTGCTGTGCGATGTGTGCAAGGCTGAAGTGTCCGTCCAAGGTCGTGATGGTCGAGGTCAGGGAGGACCGCCGCAGGTTCGTGCTGGAGCACGGCATCGCCGACCTCGCCCTGGACCCCCTGTCGGACGATATATACTCTATAATAGGGGGACTGACCGACGGGAGGGGTGCCGATTCGGTGATGGAGGTGGCGGGTTCCGCCGGGACCTTCGAGATGGCATGGAGGGTCGCCCGCCCCAATGCCGTGGTCACCGTCGTCGCCATGTACCCGGAACCCCAGGTCATCCCGCTGCCTGATATGTACGGGAAGAACCTGACCTTCAAGACCGGGGGAGTGGACGGATGTCACTGCGGCGAGATCATGGACCTGATATCCGACGGGAGGTTGGACCCCTCCATCCTCATATCACACGAGTTCACCTTCGACCGGATCATGGAGGCCTACGACCTCTTCGCATCGGGTTCCGAAGGTGTGATGAAGGTCCTCATCAGGATGTGAACCCTGGTATCGGACGGTTTCACCGTCTCCCCAGGTTTAATATATGTGTGCATCAATGTCCATTTTGATACAATGGATTTCGAAAATGGACGTTACGGGGAATTCGGAGGACAGTATGTCCCCGAGGCCCTGATGAACGCGGTCATAGAGCTGCAGGAGGCCTATGAACGCTACAGCAACGATCCCGACTTCATCGCCGAGGTGGAGGAGCTCAACAGGCTCTACACCGGGAGGCCCTCACCCCTCTACTACGCAAAGAGGATGACCGAGGATCTGGGCGGGGCCAAGATCTACATCAAGAGGGAGGACCTGAACCACACAGGTTCCCACAAGATCAACAACGTCATCGGACAGTGCCTCCTTGCCAAGAGGATGGGCAAGACACGTGTCATCGCCGAGACCGGTGCGGGTCAGCACGGTGTCGCCACCGCGACCATGGCCGCGTACCTCGGTCTCGAGTGCGAGGTCTTCATGGGAGAGGAGGATGTGAAGAGACAGCTCCTGAACGTCTACAGGATGGAGCTCCTGGGTGCCAAGGTCCATCCCGTCACATCCGGTTCCGCCGTCCTCAAGGACGCTGTCAACGAGACCCTCAGGGAGTGGTCCGACAGGATCTCCGACACCCATTACGTCATCGGGTCCGTCGTGGGTCCCCACCCGTTCCCCCAGATGGTCTGTGATTTCCAGAGGGTCATCGGACGCGAGATCAAACAGCAGATGATGGAGGCCGAGGGAAGGCTCCCGGATTGTCTTGTCGCATGTGTCGGAGGAGGTTCCAACGCCATGGGAATGTTCCACGACTTCGTGGACGACGAGGGTGTCCGCATGATCGGATGCGAGGCAGCGGGTGAGGGTATCGACGGCGACCGTCATGCCGCCACCATGGCCAAGGGGTCCACCGGCGTCTTCCACGGCATGAAATCCCTGTTCTGCCAGGACAGGTACGGACAGATCGCGCCGGTGTACTCCATTTCCGCCGGACTGGACTATCCCGGCATCGGTCCCGAGCACGCATACCTCAAGGCCATCGACAGGGCCGAGTACGTCCCTATCACCGACGAGGAGGCCGTCAACGCCTTCGAGTACCTCTCCAGGACCGAGGGTATCATCCCCGCCATCGAGAGCTCCCATGCCGTGGCACAGGTCATCAAGATGGCCCCCACCATGGACAAGGAGAAGATCATCGTGGTGAACCTCTCCGGACGCGGTGACAAGGACGTCGCCGCCATCGCACGCTACAGGGGGCTTGAACTCCATGACTGATCCCAAGGGACTGTTCTCCGAGAAGTCGCTGATCTCCCACATAATCGCGGGATATCCCGACATAGACACCACCGGACGTCTGATCTGCGCCATGGCCGATGCCGGCGTGGACATGGTCATCGTGGAGATCCCCTTCTCAGACCCCATCGCGGGCGGACCGGAGATCAAAGGTGTCCATGCGACCGCACTCTCCGCTGGTGTCACCACCGACCTGATCTTCGACAGGCTGAAGTCCATCAGGGCCGGATGCGACATGCCCATCGCCGTGATGACCTACTTCAACCCCATCTTCGTCTACGGTATCGACGCATTCGTCGATAGATGCAAGGATGCGGGTGTGGAGTACGTCCTGGTGCCCGACCTCCCCTTCGAGGAGAAGGAGGAGTTCAGGCCCACTTGCTCCGCCAAGGGCATCACACTCGTTCCGATGATCGCACCCACATACCCAGAGAGGATCTCCAGGATCCTGGATTCCGCCGAGGGGTTCGTGTACATCGTCAGGTTCGAGGATGCGGCCGGGTTCCCCGAGGGATTCGTCCATGAGCTGAAGGACATGGCCGAGATGGTCCATGCCCGTGGTCTGAGGTGCATCTCCGACTCCGGTCAGGGCGAGGCGGGGGAGGTCCTCAGGTACGTCGACGGTGCCGTGGACGGAACCGATGTCATGACCCTCGTACTCAGACACGGGAAGGACTGCGTCCAATTCGTCGCGGATTACGCCCGCGGTGTCAGGACCAGGATCTGAAAACACTTTGACGAGAGGGTCCTCACGACCCTCTCCCATCGTAATATCTGTCCGTCCGGCATCCCGTAGTGAACGGCGTTATGGTGCGGATGGACAGGTTCATCCTCTTCGGAAGGCTTGTCCGAGAAAGTTTTAGCTGCATGTTTTACTAATAACGGATTCTCCGACCCTCATCTGACATTGTCCTAGAAGTCTTTATTAGAGACATATTGGATTATACATCCAACATCTGGGAGTCGTCATAAGGGTTAAGGATAAATAAGGAACCCTCATCCTTCTCTCTCGCGACCTTCGGATGCGGACAGCGACCTTAGGTCATGGGGGAGAATTATGGAAATTACAGATTGGTTAGGAAGTGACAACCAGCTCGGGACCGACATCTGGACGAAGAAGTACTGCCACAACGGCGAGACCTTCGACCAGTGGCTCGACCGTATCAGCAACGGCGACGCGGACATCAGGCGCATGCTCGCCGAGAAGAAGTTCCTCTTCGGAGGCAGGATCCTAGCCAACAGAGGTCTCCATAAGAACGGCCTCAAGGTCACATACTCCAACTGTTACGTCCTTCAACCCCCCGAGGATTCCATCGAATCCATCTTCGAGTGCGCAGGCAGGCTCGCCCGCACATTCAGTTACGGCGGAGGTGCCGGAATCGACATCTCCAAGCTCGCGCCCCGCGGCGCCAGGATCAACAACACCGCATCGGAGACATCCGGTGCCGTCTCGTTCACCGACCTGTTCTCGATGGTGACGGGACTCATCGGACAGCACGGACGCAGGGGTGCGCTCATGCTCACCATGTCCTGTGACCACCCCGACCTCGAGGAGTTCATGAGCGTCAAGACCGACCTCGAGAGGGTCACCAAGGCCAACATGTCCATCCGTGTCTCCGACGATTTCATGGAGTGCGTCAGGGACAGGAAGTCATACACACAGAGCTTCACCCGTCCCGAGAGCAACCAGGTCATCGAGAAGGAGCTCAACGCGGCCGAGTTCTTCGAGAAGCTCTGCCACGCCAACTGGGACTATGGGGAGCCCGGATGCCTCTACTGGGACAGGATCTCTAATTGGAACCTCCTCAGCGAGTTCCCCGACTACTCCTACGCAGGTACCAACCCCTGTGCCGAGGAACCCCTCCCCGCAGGAGGTTCCTGTCTCCTCGGAAGCATGAACCTTGCCGCATTCGTCAGCGACGGCAAGTTCCAGAAGGAGGAGTTCATCAGTTCCGTCAGGATATGCATCCGCGGACTGAACGATGTGCTCGAGGAGGGTCTCCCCCTGCATCCCCTGGAGGAGCAGAGGAAGTCCGTCAGCGAGTGGAGGCAGATCGGTCTCGGTATCATGGGATTGGCGGACATGCTCATCTCCCTCGGTTACAAGTACGGCTCCCCCGAATCCATCGACTTCTGCGACAAGCTCGGTAAGCTGATGATGGACACGGCACTCAACGAGTCCGCCGTCCTCGCCAAGGAGAAGGGGATGTTCGAGAAGTGCGTCCCCTCCCAGATCGTCGAATCGGCCTTCTTCAAGGCCAACGCATCCAAGGAGACCACCGAACTCGTCTCCAAGTACGGACTCAGGAACTCCCAGCTCCTGACCATCGCACCCACCGGCACCCTGTCCACCATGATAGGCATCTCCGGCGGTATCGAGCCCATCTTCGCCATATCCTACGAGAGGAGGACCACATCCCTCTCCGACCATGACGATTACTACAAGGTGTACACACCCATCGTCCAGGCATACCTGGATGAGCACCCCGAGGTCCAGAGGGACGAGGACCTGCCCGACTTCTTCGTCACAGCACAGAATCTGGACTTCAGGCAGAGGATCGACATGCAGGCCACCTGGCAGAACCACATCGACGCCTCCATCTCCTCCACTGTCAACCTGCCCGAGGTGTTCCCCGAGGCCAACGTCTACGACATCTACATGTACGCTTGGCAGTCCGGATGCAAGGGTGTCACCGTATTCCGCGACGGATGCAAGCGTCTCGGCATCCTCTCCACAAAGGAGAAGGACAAGAAGGACGAGGCTGCCATGGAGGAGCAGGTCAAGGAGGAGCCCATGCACGAGGACAAGAGAGGTGTCGTCGAGAAGGTGGACGACAACGTCATCGGCAAGAAGAGGAAGCTCATGACCGGTTGCGGAAGTCTGCACTGCACCGCATTCTTCAACCCCAACACCGGGGAGCTCGTGGAGGCGTACCTCAACAAGGGATCCACCGGAGGCTGCAACAACTTCATGGTCGGTCTCTCCAGGATGATCTCCCTCGCCGCCAGGTCCGGATGCGGTATCGACGCCATCGTCGACCAGCTCAAGTCCTGCGGATCCTGTCCGTCATATGTGGTCAGGACCCACACCAAGAGGGACACCAGCATCGGATCCTGTTGCCCCATGGCCGTCGGATGGGCACTCAGGGACATGTACAACGAGATGCAGTCCCAGATCAAGGGTCTCGCAGCCGATGAAGTCGAGGCCGAGAAGGTCACCAAGGAGGTCGTCAACCCCTGCCCCAAGTGCGGAGCGGAGTTGGAGTTCGCAGGCGGATGCAACATCTGCAAGTCCTGCGGATGGACCAAGTGCGACTGATCCAAACATCATCGGGGGACCATCCCCCTTCCCTTTTCCACCCATCACCGTACGTTGGTCCGGCTAGGTTCATATACAATGCCAGAATGGGTCATCCGGCGGGTAGTGAGTAAGTCCTGTTCCCATACGCACGGAGACGACGGTGCTCCTTCAACTTGATCTTGGACAGGCCCACGCCAGGACACACTGTCCCCCGCCACCCTTCATTCTCTGTAGAGCAGCCATCCGAGCACCATCGCCGCTCCGATCCCGGAGGCGATGCCTGATAAGAGCCTAAGGATGGGCATATCGCCCATGGCGGACTCGAGGCACCATTCCACTCCGGTGACTGTGACCAACACCAATCCCGCGAGGGGGACCTTCCTTTCCGACAGTCTGCTGTCTGCCAGGTAGCAGAGGGCCAACCCGGCCACCAATCCCATCAGGAGTCCGAGGTCCCTTATGCAGATGGGTACCTGGTTCCCGTTGAGCATGATGCACCTGGACCACTGCTGATGGCAGATGATGTCCCCGATGAGGTATCCGATCCCGGAGAGACCCTGCCATCCGTGGTCGATCACAGTGGGCGAGCCGTCCAATCCGATGAACGAGCCCGGCGGATGGAGATACGGTGATATCAGGAGAAGAATGAGGAGTGCACCGAACCCCGATGTACCGACCAGCAGGAATCCTCTGCGCTCCATGGGGCACCGTATCCCTCTGCCCGATGATATGTCTGCCGTTCGTATCGATTATCCTGATTGTATAATTCGTACCGTTTTATAATAAATCCAACTGTCTGACCTGATTGTACAATCCATAGACACTTGGGTTAAATAGAATCCTCCGAATCGAAACAGGCACGGAATCCGTGTCCGAGGGCGTGTCAGACCATCCGACCGGATATCCTATCCCAATCAGGAAAAACATGCACCGAGAGGTTAACAATGAGCGTCCAAGAGAGCATCAAGATAACGGTCTGTCCGGGATACAACAAACAGGGGAACAGGGAGAACTTCGAACCCATCGAGATCCGTCCGGGGGACATGATATCGATAGTCGGACCGACGGGTTCCGGGAAGACCGCATTCATAAACGACCTCGAGGTGTGCGCACAGGGGGACACGGTCACCAGGCGCAGGATACTCTTCAACGACAGGGTGCCCTCGGACGATGTCATCCGCGACCCTGCCAAGAAGCCCATCGCCATGATCACACAGAACACCAAGTGCCTCGCGGACCTCTCCGTCAGGGAGTTCCTTGAGATGCACAGGGCCACCCGCTCCAACCTGTCCGACAACATCGTCGAGGAGGCGATCGTCCTCGGCAACAGGTTCACCGGGGAGAAGTTCGACGGTGATTGGAGGATAAGCGACCTGTCCGGAGGGCAGACCCGTTCCCTGATGATAGCCGATGCACTTCTGATCTCCGATGCACCCATCATCCTGTTGGATGAGATAGAGAATGCGGGGATCTACAAGGATGCGGTGATAGGGAGCCTCAAGGGCATGAACAAGGCGGTGATCTTCGTCACCCACGACCCCTATGTCTCGATGATCACCGAGAGGAGGATCGTCATGAGGAACGGTGAGGTGGTGGAGGTCATAAGGTCCACCGGCAGCGAGTCGGAGGCGATCCGCATGGTCCAGGACATGGATGCCAGGCTCTCCGTCCTCCGTGAGAGGCTCAGGAACGGCGACATCATAGCGGGGGCATCCTTCTGACCGACGATCTCCGTCTGATGGTCATAGCCGGCCCTCCCAGTGCGGGGAAGACCGCGGTGATCAGGCAGATGATAACGTACCTCCGTTCCAAGGGCTCCGAACCCGCATTCCTGAAGATCGATGTTGTGAGGGCCTTCGAGGACGAGGAGCTGAGGGAGGAGTTCGGCATCCCCACCAGGAAGGTCTATTCGGGGGATATGTGCCCCGACCACATGGGCATCATGATCATCACCGATGCCATGGACTGGGCCAAGGCCGAGGGTGCCGATGTCCTCATAGTGGAGAGTGCGGGCCTCTGCCTGAGATGCACACCCTACTTCACCGATTCACTGGGCATCTGCGTCATGTCCGCCCTCTCGGGGACAAGGGCTCCGCTGAAGATGGCCCCTATGATCGACCTCTCGGACATCTGCATCGTCACCAAGACCGATCTCATATCCCAGGCGGAGAAGGAGGTGTTCAGGGAGAGCATAAGGCAGGTCCATCCCGACATGGACATAGTGGAGACCAACGCCATCCAGGGGACGGGGCTCAGATACCTGTTCAGGAGGATGGACGAGGTGCGGCCCATAGCCCCCGGAACGGAGATCTCCCTCCGTGGGAACCCCCCGTTGGGCGTCTGCACCATATGCATCGGGAAGAAGACCGTTGGATGGCAGAACCATTTCGGCGTGATCAGGAGGATCGACGATGCCGACAACATCTACCGCGGCGAATGAGTTCATCCCTCCGGGTAAGAACTGCGGTGCATGCGGATGCAGGACCTGCGGGGAGTACACCGCCAGGGTCTCCCTGGGGGCCTTGGATCCACAGGCGTGTCCCTTCTTCACCGAAACCCCGTCGGAGTCCACTCAGGAAATCCCGATGGTCGGTAGGTACAGCGGAACGGATATCCTCGGACAGGCATATGACTTCGTGATGACCGCCATCCCGGGGGAGCCCTCGGCAAGGAAGATAGTCCTGCCGTTCAGGTCCGATTCCGTGGAGAGGATGGACATAGTCCCCGGCGATGTGGTGGTCGGACGTCCGGCAGGTGCGGGATGTCCCATCAACCATGTGATGAGGGTCATCGATGCGGATCCCGTGACGGGTGTGATAACAGGTCATGTCCTGGGACCCGCACTCTCGCGCGGACATTACGACGAGGTCAAGGAGGTGAGGATGTACCATATGCTGGGGTTCGAGGGCATGGCGGTGCCCGTAACGAGGGAACCGCAGTTCGGTATGAGGCAGCACTTCCTCCCCGGATTCTGCATGATGGACCGTGCCCACACGGGTCTGTGCAACATGGTCATCAGGAAGCCCTGGGGGATACACGCACGCGTTGAGAACGTGATAATACTGTGAGGTCGGGACTATGACAGGGACGATGGGTAATGGGAGGAGGTCCGTGAGGGACATCCAGGGGAGGATAGACCGCAGGGAGGCCAGGGTCTACACCGCCAAGGAGTTCAAGGACCTGGTGAGACAGGGCAGGAGGCCTGCTTTGGACGAGGTGGATGTGGTCACCGCAGGGACCTTCGGAGTGGTGTCGGGGACCATGGCCGTGTTCTGCATCCCCGTTTGCGGACCGGGGGAGTTCAGACATGCGGAGAGGGTGACCCTCAACGGTGTCCCTGCGAACATCGGCCCCTGTCCGAACGAATCACTCGGCATGGTGGACATCATCGTCAACGGGACCGCCCGCAGGGACAGGTCCTATGGCGGGGGACATCTGTTCAGGGACCTCGTCGCCCGGAGGACGGTCACCGTCGAGGTGGTCACGGACACAGGTGATGTCATAACAAAGGGTGTGACCCTGGATGAGATCCCCTTCGCAAGGATGATCACAACCCGCAGTTTCTTCAGGAACTACAGCTGCTTCGCAACGACGGACGGTGATGTGGATACGATATTCCGTGGTCCTGACCCTATGAAAGGGGGATTATCCGAGGCCACATTCAGCGGATGCGGGGACATCAATCCATTGGAGAACGATCCCGGGATGAGGTTCCTCCGCACGGGTGCAGGGGTGTTCGTGAACGGTGCGCCCGGCATCGTCCTTGGGACGGGTACCCGCAGCAGCGAGGCCAAACCCAACCTCTCCGTCCAGGCGGACATGCATCTGATGAGGCCGGAGTTCATGGGCGGTTTCAGGACATCGGTCAGCCCCGAGTGCACCATATCCGTGGGGACCGCCTTCCCGGTGTTGGACGAGGGGATGTTGGATGCCCTCTCGGTGCTCAACGAGGATGTGGGGCTCCCGGTGGCCGATGTGCGTGACAGGAGTCCCGTCTCCACGGACCGCTATTCATCGGTATGGGATGACGGCAACATCGAGGTGAGGGCCGACATGTCCAAATGCCTGCATTGTGGACACTGCACCGCCGACGACTCCTGCCCCAGGGACGCCTCACCGTCAAAGGGCATGGACAGGACCCTCTGCATGGAGTGCGGCAACTGCGTCGGCCACTGTCCGGGACACGTGTTCTCCTGCGACATGGGGACGGTGAGGTTCGGGGGTGAGGTTGTCCCCGTGGCACAGAGGCAGTCCAGCAGGAGGATAGGACTGGAGGTATGCGACGAGATCAAAACACTCGTCTCCCAGGGGAAGTGGTCATTGGGCTACTTCGACGGTAACACGGAGTAAACGGATTCACGATCAAAGGAGGTTCATATATGGCGGAAGATGGAAGGAACTACACGCTCCACTGTGTGGAGAGCGGGGAACAGGTGGAGGAGAACTATACACTGTCATGCCCCAACGGACACAACGGACTCCTCAGGGCGAGGTACAGGGCGAGACAGCTGACGGTGGGTCCGGAGGACAACGTGTTCAGGTTCAGGGATTGGCTGCCGGTGTCGTCGACGTTCGATTCGAAGGCGGGACCGGTGGCCTTCAGGAGCGAGGGGCTGTCCAAGGAGCTCGGACTGACCGATCTGTGGGTGGGTTTCACCGGATACTACCCTGAACGCGGTGCCTACGCCGTTTCGGGTTCCTTCAAGGAACTGGAGGCACTGCCAACATACGCACGTCTACAGGACTTCTCCGATGACTCCGTGGTGATAGCCTCCGCAGGGAACACCGCCCGGGCCTTCGCCGAGGTGGGGAACCAGATCGGGAGGAGATGCGTCATAGTCGTGCCGGAGAAGGCCGCCGACGGGATGACCGTCACCGAGGACAGGGGATCCGCCACACTCCTTGCGGTCAAGGGGGATTACGCCGATGCCATAGCCGTGGCCGACCGTATCGCCAGGATGGACGGATACGTCCCCGAGGGCGGGGCCAGGAACATCGCACGCAGGGACGGGATGGGAACGGTGATGCTGGAGGGAGCAGTAAGGTTGGGCCGTCTCCCCGACCACTACTTCCAGGGTGTCGGGAGCGGTACAGGGGGTATCGCGGCATGGGAGGCCGCCATGCGTCTGATCGATGACGGCAGGTTCGGTTCCAGGCTACCAAGGCTGGAGCTCTCCCAGAACGAACCATTCACTCCCATGAAGGGCGCATGGGATGCGGGCAGGAGGGAGATCCTCCCGGAGGACCTCGGTCACGACGGTGCCGTCTTCGAGGTCTACGCGGATGTCCTGACCAACAGGAAACCGCCGTACTCCATGGCAGGAGGTGTCTATGATGCCATGACGGCCACGGAGGGGAGGTTCCATTCCGCCACCAACGCAGAGGCCAGGGAGGCAGAGAGGCTGTGGAACTCCGTGGAGGACGCATGCCCCAACCCCGCTGCATCCGTCGCCTTGGCCAGTCTGATCAAGGCGGTCGACGAGGGGATTGTAGACAGGGATGCATGCATCTTCCTCAACATGACCGGAGGCGGTCTAGAACGCGCCAGGGAGGACCATGTGATGGACAGGGTGCCCGTGAAGGCTACTGTGACCACCGACGTCACCGATGAGGAGCTGACGGAGGTGCTCCCATGAACGAGGAGGCGGTGATCCAACAGCTCAGGGACTCAGGGGTCGACCTCGTCGTGAGTCTGCCCTGTGACAAGAACAAACTGCTCACGGACATGCTCCATGATGGGTTCCGGACGATCGACATCACCCGCGAGGAGGATGCAGTGGGGATCTGTGCGGGGACCGCACTCCTGGGGAAGAGGGCCGTTGTCTCCATCCAGAGCTCCGGGATAGGGAACATGCTCAACGCTATCATGTCCCTGACGGACTGCTACAAACTCCCCCTCTTCATCCTCGCAAGCTGGAGGGGCACAGGATCCGAGAGGATCGAGGCCCAGATACCCTTCAACTCCAGGATACCGCAGCTCCTGCAGGTGTACGGCATAGGGTGCTCCGTCGTGGAGACCGCGGATGACATACATCTGATCGGCGAGTCGATTCGCGATGCCTTCGACAGGAACGTCATCAACGTGGTCCTGGTCAAACCCGAACTGTGGGGCGGATCCAAGCGTCTCCCCCAGGAGTATCCGTCCAGGGCACGTGGGTCGGTGGCCATCGGACCCTGTGAGTTCCCCGAACCCGTTATGACACGTCTCGGGGCCATAGGGGAGGTGATGTCCGCCATAGGCGATGACGACATCGTCGTCTCCAACATCGGTGTGCCCTCCAAGGAGGTCTACGCATCAAGGGACCGTCCCCTCAACTTCTACATGTTGGGCAGTTACACACAGGCCACACCCATAGGATTGGGGATGTCCCTCGTCACGGACAGGAGGGTTGTGGTGATAGACGGTGACGGTAGCCTCTTGGGGTCCTCAGTGTTCCCTGTGCTCTCATCCATCAGGCCCTCCAACCTGACCGTCGTCTGTTTGGACAACGGCACCTTCGGGTCCACCGGCAACCAGGTGAACCAGGCGTACGGATGTGTGGACCTTGCGATGGTCGCATCCGCATTCGGACTTCCCGATGTCCGCAGGGCCCATACCCCGGACACCATACGGTCCGCAATGGGGGAAGGTGACGGGATCAGGTTCGTCCACGTCCCGATAAGGGCGTTCAACTCTGACTCCCCCAACATTCCCCTGACCGCCGCACAGATCCGTGACAGGTTCATGTCGGCACTCTGAGGGACCGTCATCCACCTTCCGGAACCGGCCCCCGCCCTCTCACAACCCCACCTCGCCGCAGACGGTGAACACGAGGAGGGATACGGGGCACATGATGCAGAACCTCCACAGGGTGTCCACGAACCTCCCTCCCCTTCCGAGACTCGATGTGAGCAGGGATATCAGGGCACAGAGCTCCACCAGGTATGCGGAGAGGACCAAAGACGTGTTCCCCATCCCGTTCTGACCGGCCATGTCCGTCAGGGGTTCGAGCATGGATATGCTCAGCCCTAGGACCATGGGTGCGAAGAACGCCGCCGTGGCGAACATCATATCCGTAAGGGACCTCAGCCTGGTCTCCAGGACGCGCATCGTCACCCCGCGGTTCTGATACTGCCTCCCCATTGTGACGGCCAGTCTGCCGGCATCCTCCACATCCCTCACCGAACAGGACCTTATGTCGTCTATGGAGGCCGCCATCTCCGGGGATACGGGTGATATGGCCGATATCACCGCCGAACCGATGTCGCCCCTGCACACCTCGATCTCCCTGCGCAATCTCCCTCCGATCCCGGAACAACCCGCCTTGGACTCCATGGAACCCACGGATGCGGTCTCGAAGTTCTCCCCCGACAGCATCCTGTTGCCCATGTCCATCATGGAATCCATCAGGGAGTCCATGCATCTGTCCATCTCCATCGACCGCCTCTTCTCGCCCCATGCGAATGCAAGGGTGACGATCGAGGCAGGTGCCAACGAGAACAGAAGGATCCCGTCGATGTCGAACCCCATGGCATGATGGACGACCATCAGGGGAAGGGAAACAGTGAGCGGCAATGCGGACCTCCATCCGCCCACGGGCGCCGAACCTCCCCTGAAGGGGTTCCTCGAACGTATCCACAGGCACATGGCGAGTATCCCTCCGGGGATGACCGCCAAGGTGGTGACCATCACCATGTTCCCGCTGATCATGTCCGCACCGAACATCCCTCCGATGCTGAGCATCGGCATCAGGGACATGAGTATCATCGGTACCATGATCCCCAGGGCGAACACCGCCATGCACGGGAACGAAAGGGAGGAACTGTAGGATTCCCCCCTGAGCCTCACCGTCTCCAATGCCGAATCCGCAGCATCCCTGAGGATCCTGGACATCTCCGACGGGTCGTCCGACTCGGATGCCGCCAGGCACATGCCTATGGCCCTGCGGTACCCGACGGATTGCTCCGGGAGGTTGTCAAGCACTACCATCAGTGCATCCTTCAGGTCCCGGGCACCCTTGGTGTCGGCGGAACGAACCGCCTCCGAGAACAGCCCCCTCGACAGTTCCGGTCCGTCGGATGCCACAGACCTTATCGCCGAATCGAGGGAACCTCCGGATTCCAGACAGGATGTGAGCATCCCCACCACCATGGGGCCCTCACCGTCCAATCTCCTGTGGTCAGGATGCATCGGACATCCTCCCCTTCAGGATCCCGACCAGGGTCTCCGCAGTGTCCCCCTTCCGTCTGCGGGACACTATCTCGTTCGCGGTCAGTATCCACTCCGGACCAAGGAACCTTTCGTCGGCACCTCCGGCCTCGGCGAGGATCGCACGCATCATGGACCTGGCGCGGATCTCAGTCACGGCATCCTTCCTGTTCACCTGGCCGGACCTCATGGCCCTGACCATGACCGGTGATGAGAACAGGGCATCGCCGTCATCCAGTTCCACGAACTCCCCCGGATTCTCACCTGTGGACATGATCTCGTTCACCCTCCTCATCATACGTCCCGAACGTCTGTCCTTCACGGTCCCGAGGCAGACGATGATGTCCGTGGCCATGAACGCCTCGGGGGATATCCCCAGGTCGTGGACCATCCTCTTGTACACCGAATCAGCGGAATCGCCGTGGATCGTCCCCAGCACGGAGCTCCCTGCACGTCCGGTCCTCATGCTCTGGTAGAGGGTCCTTGCCTCCTCTCCCCTGACCTCCCCCAACACTATTGCGGACTCGCCCATCCTCAGGGAGGCCCTCAACGCCTCATCGGACCTCGACGTCTGGTCACCGCCCATCCTGTCGTCCACGAGTATGGTCTGTATCTTGTAGCCGAGCCTCCTCATGAGCTCGCCGTCCATCTCGGGGGTGTCCTCGATCGTGAGTATCCTCTGCTCGCTTGAGAACTCGAAGAGGAGCGCCGACAGCAGCGAGCTCTTCCCGGCACCCCTGGAACCGCATATCAGCATCGTGCATCTGTTGTCTATCAGGAACGACAGGAGCCCCGCATCCCTCGGGGACACCGTTCCGTTGGCAACGAGCCTCGTCAGTGTCCACGGCCTCGATGAACGCTTCCTTATGGCCACGGCATCACCGTCCGGGCTCATCGGGTACCCTATCACCGTCGCCCTCGCATCGAAATCCGGGAAATCCGTCTCCAGGACAGGTGACGAATGGCAGAACCTCAGTCCGCTCTCCCGCTTCAGCATGTTGACCAGGTTGGACACCTCCCTCCTGTCCGCCACCAGGTTCGTCCTGCAACGCAGGTGGGAGTTCAGCGACCCCTCCACGGAATTCAGTGTCACGTAGATGCGGTTCTCGTCACAGGGTGCATCGACGTACACGTCCTCGATGTGCGGATCCGTAAGCAGGACCTCGAAGATCCCCGCACCCACCGTGTGCCTGTAGGCGACCGCGCACAGGTCCTCCACCATGTCCTCGGGGTCGCTACCCTCCGGTATGGACTCCGACAGACGGTCGCCCATGCCCTCCAACAGCCCCCTTGCCTCGGCCATCACCGAATCCCTGTCCAGGCGACCCCCGGACTCCCTGTGGGATGACCTCAACGACCCCACGAGGTCCATCATCAACGCGTTCAGTCCATCGGAGTAGGCGTACTCCAACGGTACCGCATAGTATTCGGTCTCACCGTCCGGACAGGTCCCTATCCTGACGGAACAGGAGTCCGTCGTGTAGGATGCGATGGTCTCCATCCCGTCGGAGGCCTCCAGCGTCCAACAGTCCGCATATGAGGGTTTGGTCCTGGAGTCCCTTGAGGCGAGCCTCCTGAGCTGGGGTCCGAACTCCCTCGGGACATACTCCCCGGGGTCGGGGATCCTACGTGATTCAACCTCGTCGGGATTGAAGGACACACCGGCCGGTCCATCCGTGCGACCGATCTCTGTATCGTCGGCCTTCGGGTCGTCATACACTATCACTCCTTGGATCGGCCCCCTTCCGCCGGGGAGGATGTGCCCCTTCATTCCGTCACCATCCTCTCTATCAACCGGTCCAACCTCTGTTCCAGGAGGTCGAGGGCCCTGCGGGTCGATTCGACGCATTCCGCACACCCGTCACCTGTGGGAGGGCCTTCAAGCATGTCCCTGGCGAATCCGATGCCGTCCTCGGGGAATGTTGCCCATGCCCTCTCCATCACCCTGGACCTGGATGCACCGCAGCGGGAGCATCTGCCCTTGGGAGGGGATGATGGCAGGGACCATCTCCTGAGGGATGCAGCATCCCTCACGGCACGTGCCGCCGGACCCGATATCTCGGTGTCCCTGCCCGTCCTCATCACCACCCTGTCGTGGCCTCCCACCGCACACATCTCCCTGACCATGCATCCGGTGCATTCGTCCGATCCCGGCACCGGGGTGACCTGACAGCCCCTGCAGTCGATCACCATCGCACCGCCCTCGGACGATGCCCTCGATACCGTGTTTCCCTTGTTGCGGGGTCCGATCAAGGCCCCGATGAAGTCCCGTTCCATGGGGGACGTCTCCCATCACGGGTTTATCAATACACGACGTTGCGGTTATACTGCGTATCCCCTACGGGCCCGTCCGCAACAATAATAACCGCAATCCCGATGGTGTGGCGATTAACGTGGAGA
>CAZWKY010000014.1:0-36730 GCA_964634095.1 uncultured Methanomassiliicoccales archaeon
CAAAGGACGGAATTCAGTGGATTTCGGAACAGCCCTCATCCACTGAATTCACAATACCTGTTATATGATCTGGCCCTGTCTCCCCATCCGTCCATATCTCGATCTATATCGCAACTCATGTTCCATGATAACAATCTATAACACAACTCTTATCGCAAACATATTCGCTATATCACAATTTTTTAGGGCTATATCGCAACTTATATCGCAACTATATCACAACTTATATCGCAACTATTGAGATATGATTGTGTTATAGTTTGTTCCAAGTTGTTTTTCTGCGTTCGCCCTCTTTGGAGATTAAACCCATCTCATGCAGTTTATTCAGATTATACGTCAATGTACTCAGAGGTATATCCAGAGATGAGTTGATCTGATTCGTCGTGGAGGCCCCATTGATCCTCAGATGAGATATGATCAGTTTCTGTGTCTCCGATAGTGGTTTCTTGCTACCTTTCTCTGATTCGTTAGATAGAAGCTGCCCATAGAGGCAGTTGTTCCTTATGAAATCCAATCTGTTTAGATCACGTATGGATAGCGGTTCATTCTTCTGATAGCGATCCAGGCTGATTATCTCGTCCATTCTGAGGTCGTTATGTTTGATGATTTTGGCCACAGATTCATTGATGGTATGTCCGGTGATTCTGACACAGACACGGTCATTGTCTACAATGTAATCCGGCAGGGGGAATCCGCGTTCAGCTTGGCTGAAGAACAGTCTTTTGATTCCGAATCCGATGGATTCGACCAGTCCAAGTTTGTATAGGGTTTCCGCCAGCAGATGGTTTCTGCACATGGATGAGGATATGGATGATAAGACGACTTTGTCAATCTCTCCAGGCAGGAATGATCCGCTGTTACAAACCACGATGCAATCCTCACGAATCTCCATAACGTCTATCCTTGTGCTTTTAGTGTAGTCAGTATGCATTATTGCATTGTTGATCGCTTCGCGGATACTCCGCGGATCATATGTCGGCATCTCCATGGTAACCAGGCTGTCCGACATTTCTAGAAGTGTGAGATTGCGGATGTGGGCATAGACCTTCTCTGCAGCAAGGAGGAACGGCATGGTGCAGTGTTCATGATCGAGAGGTGTTCCATCCTCTTTCTTGTAGATCCAACTGATCCAGGTTTGTGAACCGAATAATCCCACAGATGGTTTTCCCAGAAGCAACACTGCTGTGTTGGTCAATCTGCCATTGTACATCAGGTTGATATGTGTCAGGAAGTCCCGGTCAGTACATGCCCTCATGAACTCTGCGGAATCAGGGTTCTTCAGGTAGTATTTCTCCCTCATGTATGATATGGCCTCCGGATCCAGATCCTCGAAAGATACATCGTTGTACCAATGGGACCAATCGTTTCCAAGATGTTGGATGCGGTTGATCTTGTCTAGATTGAGGGCGGATAGGCTTTCGCCTTCTCTGCCATAGGCTATCCCCTTGTATGTGATGACCGTTCCAGGGGACGAGGGGATCTGGAGGGCAATGACCCTTCTCTCATCCACCACGAGCTCGTATACTTCCGTATACGTCACTCTGTTGGTGGTCTGGTCCGCAATGTCTTTCTT
The DNA here is from genome assembly GCA_964634095.1 of uncultured Methanomassiliicoccales archaeon. Lineage (GTDB taxonomy): Archaea > Thermoplasmatota > Thermoplasmata > Methanomassiliicoccales > Methanomethylophilaceae > Methanoprimaticola. The sequence goes on from CAZWKY010000014.1 coordinate 1,574, forward strand.
CAGCTCGTTGCGTGTCTTCACGTTCGGGAATGTGGCGGTCCCGACAACTGTATGGTCGTCTTTCACCCCGAGTAGCATCCATGCGCAATCCACACCTTTCAATGAGGCTTCGTTGGATAGCGCTGAGAAATATTTGCCCAGTTCATTCTTGTCCGCATGATTCTTCATCTCCTTGAGTTCGAAGACCTCATTCTCATGGGATCCTTTCAGAAGATCTGCGACCACTATCTGCAGATCCTGTATCTCGTAGATGTTGGCGGACATGATACCTGAACCGATTTTCTCTATTAATAAGGGATTCAATCCTTCTTCGGACCCTTTCCGCCCTTCCTCTTACCGGGCTTCCCCTTACCCTTGCCGTTGTTCCTCTGGGGCTTCTTGGGCGGGTCGGGATACTTCCTTTTGATGTCCTCCACCCTGTTCCTGAACTCCTCGTTCAGGGCATCTCCGCGGAACTCCCCGTGGTACTGGTCGATCTTGGCGGCTATGAGGATCTTCCCCGCCAGTGCGCGGGCGATCTTCCCCCTCTGCCAGTACGGCGATCTGTGGATGTCAGGGTGCTGGTAGATGACACCGTGCTTCGGTCCCTTCTTGCCGGACCTCAGGTGCCTGAACATCGCCTTCTCGGCGCCCAGGAGCTGGACGGTGGACGACGGGAGGCTGCTGAGCCTCTCCAATCCGCCCGCCAGGGAGATCATCCTCGCCGCAAGGGGTCCGCCGACGATGGCGCACATATTGGGGCAGGTGGCCTCGACGATGCCCTGGATGTACTCCTCGGTGCGGGCCCTGTCATCGTACAGGCGGTACAGCGTGTCCGCCAGGTCCTGGACCGCACGCATGTCGTCGGGGTCGAAGTCGGATCCGATGGATTCCATCTCCACTCCGAGTTCCTCTATGATGCCCTCCCTGTCACCGTATCTGGCGATCAGGTCCGCATACCTCTCGTCGTGTGCGTAGTCCGCCAGTTCGGGGAAGTGCATCCCGTACCATTCGTGGAGGCGTTCGTTGTAGAGGTTGATCGTGGCTATCTGGTCGTCCAGGTTCCTGATGGCCTGGACCAGGTTCCTGTCCCTGGGAACGGGCTCGGATGTCCTGAGCTTCCCCAGGCCCATCATGACCTCGTGCATGAACGCATCATCGTAACCGTACTTCTGGGGGGTGATGAAGGATGAGTCGAACAGCTCCGGCTTCCCCAGTTCGGACTGTCTGCGGTCGGAGACCGCGACCTTGCCGTCGACGAGGGATGCCAGCTCCCTCTCCTCGTCCAGGACGGAACCCCTCTGGATGGTGGCCAGCTTCTCGGCAACGGCCTGTGCGTCGTGGGGCATGAGCCTCTTCTCGATGATCCTGCCGCTCTTCTCGTCGCAGAGGAACACACCGAACCATTTCGTGACTATTATCGCCATGTTCACATCCTCGAAAGCTTCTCTATCTCATCCGCGGGGAGGTCGTCCACATCCCCCGCCAGGAGCTGGAGCCTGGCCTGGAACTCCAGCTCCTCCATCCTGTTGTACGCTTCCTCCAGGGTGCGTCCCTGTGTGAGTGCGCCGTGCCTCGCCATGAGCATGGCCCTGGCATCGGAGTGTTCCGCCACGGCGTCCACCAGTTCCTGGGAGCCGGGCGTGAAGTAGTCGATCATGGGGACGGACCCCAGGAGCAGAACGCCCTCGGGGGTGATGTTGCACTTCATGGGCTCGTTCCTGACGGCCAGTGTGGTGCAGTGCAGGGGGTGGCAGTGGACCACGGCCCCGGTGTCCGGGTTGGCGTTGTAGAGTGCGAGGTGGAATCTGTGCTCGATGGAGGGTTTCCCATCGGAGAGGACGGAACCGTCCGTCCCCAGGAGGACCATGTCCTCGGGTTGGAGGAGTCCCTTGTTCCTCCCGGAGGGGGTGATCAGCACCTCGGAGTCGCCGATCCTGACGCTCATGTTGCCTCCGGCGGAGACGGTGAGTTGTCTGTCATAGAGCATCCTGCACACGGAGGCCAGTCTCTCCCTGGCGTATCTCTCGTTCACTGCATCACCTTGTGGATCTCGTCGGGCCTCAGGATGCCCTTCTCGGTGATGAATCCGGTGACGAGCTCCGCGGGGGTGACATCGAATGCGGGGTTGAGTGCCTTGGAGCCCACCGGTGCGATCCTGATGTCCCTGACCATCGTGACCTCCTCCTCGGACCTCTGCTCGATGATGATGTCCTTCCCGGTCTTGGTGGAGAAGTCGAATGTGGAGATGGGTGCCGCGACGTAGAAGGGGATGCCGAAGTGCTTCGCGACGATCGCCTTGTCGAAGGTTCCGATCTTGTTGGCGAAATCACCGTTCTCGGCGATCCTGTCGGCACCGGTGATGATCATGTCCACTCCCTGGGCCATGTAGTATGCGGATGCCCCGTCGGGGATGATGGCGTGGTCGATGCCCTCCTGGTTGAGCTCCCATGCGGTGAGCTGCATCCCCTGGAGGCGGGGTCTGGTCTCCGATGCGTACACGAAGAACCTCTTGCCCTGCTCCCAGGCCTTCCTCATGGGTGCCAGTGCGGTGCCCACATCAACGGTTGCGAGGGCCCCTGCGTTGCAGTGGGTCATCAGCTTCATGCCGTCCTCGATGAGCTCCGCCCCGTACTCGCCGATGAGGGTGCATTTGTCCACCATCATCTGGGCGTATCCGTCGGCGGCCTCGACAGGGTCCGCACCTTCCCTGAGTTTGCCGTACATGTGGTCGACGGCGTAGAACAGGTCGTTGGCGGTGGGTCTCGCGGCCTTGATGTCCGCGGATGCCTTGTCCAGGTCGCATCCCTTCAACGCCGCCATGCACATGGCGTATGCCGCCGTGGCACCGATGGACGGTGCTCCGCGGGTGGTCATGTTGCGGATGGCCTCCGCGATGTCCAGGTAGTCGTCGAAGTCCACCAGGACGATCCTCGCAGGGAGCTCCCTCTGGTCTATCATACGGACCTTCCCATCCTGGAACCATACCGCTCTGATGTCGCATCTCTCTCCGTCGATTGTTGCTTTCATGTGCTGCACCTGATGGTCCGTCGAATGGCGCGCCCGTTCTTATAGAATATGTAATATGGGCCGGTACGGTGTCCTTCACGGTTCCTACGAGTCTCTGTGCGTCGCCTTTTTATCTGGTCAACATATATTCCCGTGATTACTGTGAACGACGGACCCCTCACTGATTTCGAGTTGTATTATACCAAGAACGGGCTGGTGCAGGTATCGAACGATGTGAGGCGGCGTATCCTATCCGAGCTGAAGGACAGGAACCTGTCGCTCACCGAGCTCTCCCGTATCATGGGGAAGGCACAGTCCACCCTCTCCGTCCACCTGGACAAGATGGTGGCGGACGGTCTCATCTCGGCCCACGACGACCCCGAGGACAGCAGGAGGAAGATCTACTCCCTCGTGTCGATAATGCTGGCCCATTCCAAGCCTCCGTCCGACGACTCCATGAATCTGGCCATCAAGGCCCTCAGTGATTTCGCCAACGACCCCGAGAAGATGCGTGATGCGATATTGCGCTTCATCTTCCTGGGATTCGACGGTATGGGTCTGTCCATCGGACCCATGGCCCATATCCTCGGAAGGATCCATGCCATGGCGTTGGGCGGGTCCCTCACAGGTGCCAACATCGAGGACACCGTCGCCAACGCAAGGGACTACTACAGGCGCATGGGACTGGGGGATGCGAGCGTGTACTCCCTCAAACCCCTGACGATCATCATCAAGGATGAGATGCCCTTCACCGAGGGTTCCGAGAAGGCCCTGGGCAAGTATGCATCCGGATTCTTCTGCAAGATCCTGGAGGATGCCACCGGGAAGACGTACGATGTGGTCAGCAGCGAGGTCTTCGGATCGGAGTACAACTACTACCGCTTCGTGATGGAACCTTCCATGAAGGTCCTCGAGAACAAGGGCTGATCCCGGACTCACTCGTATCTGGGTTCGAAGGTCAGAAGCGCACCGTTGCCGAGGACCTCGAAGTCCTTCAGCTCCAGTCTTATCCCGTTCTCCGCAACCCATCCTTCGCCGTCGCAGGGTGTGGGTGCGTTCGCGCCGCCTATCACGAGTCCGCCCACGAACACGGAGTATCTGTCGACCATCTTCGCCCTGAAGAGTGAGGAGATGGTCCTTCCGCCGCCTTCGACTATGATGTTCTCGATGCCGAAGTCCGCGAGCTCCTCCATGACCGCTTCCAGGTCTATGGTGTCCTTACCGGCCCTGATGATCTCCTCGCAGTCCCATTCCACATCGCAGTCCTCCAGGGTGACCATCACAGTGGGGGCCCTCTCGTCAAGGACCTGTGCGTCCTCAGGGGTCCTCCCGTGGGGGTCCAGGACGATGCGGATGGGGTTGGTGTCGTAATCCCCGTCCTTGAATGTCAGATGGGGGTCGTCGGCCACTATGGTGCCCACTCCGACCATGATCGCGTCATACTTCTTACGGAGGTTCTTGACCCTGGTCTTGTCCTCGTCGGAGGAGATCCTGACCTGAGTGCGGTCCTCTCCCGCGAGCTTTCCGTCTGCGGACATTGCACAGTTAACGTGGATGAACGGCCTCATTGTTCTCACCGGGTGTGACAGTGAACTTGTAGACATCCTCCTTCCTCTCGACACCGAACTTCACATCGAGGAACGATTCGAGGGTGTCCATCTGGCTGAGGAGGTGTTTGCTGATACGTGATACGGAGAATGCGCTCTTACCGCCGGCCATGGCCATGTACGGCAGGAGCTGGTCCGCGGTGTGGACGTCCATGGTGGCTCCGCTGGTCATCTCCCTCAGGAGGTCTGTGGCGGCGTCCTCTCCGGCCTTGTCTGCGGTGTGTCCCCTGGATGTCAGGGCGTTGCTTCCGAGCATACCGTTCTCGAACTCCGCGACGAGAACGACACCTGCACCGCGGGAGTCCCCCTCGGTCTTCTGGATGTCGAACTCCACATCGGCCACGGGTGCGAGGGTGTCCTCGCAGCTCCTGATCACGTCCTTGGTGATCCAGTCCGGGAGACGCTGGCTGAAGCACACGCCCCTGATGGCCACAAGGTCCCCGAGGGATTCGATCTCCAACGGGGTGATCTCCCCTATGGGGTCCAGACTGGCGATGACACGCCCTCCGCCCTGGGGGTAGAATCCGCGCTCTATGATCCTCACGTCGGCATTGATGCCCATCCTCCCCATGAGCGGGAACAGGAGGTGCTGGTACGAATCTATCGGAGGAGCCCACATGACGTTGGTCCCGCCGCTGATGTCCACGGTGAGCCTTCTGTCATGGTTCCTCGCCGCCAGGAGCATGGCCTGCAGGACCAGGCTGACGCTGCCCGCGGTGCCGATGTTCATCTGGATGTCGTGCACGTGTTCGTTCCCGGGTTCGAAGAGAAGCTCCCTCGAACCTATGGTGTTGCCCGTGACCTGGGATCCCGCCATCTCCGCCACGGCGTTGACCGCGGCACAGTGCTGCTTGGACAGACCGTTGGTGGGTCTGTTCTCCCTGATACGGGTGAGGTGGGTCGGTCTGCCGGTGACCGTGGCCATGGCTACAGAGGTGCGGACCATCTGTCCTCCTCCCTCTCCCCTTGAACCGTCGATCTCCAGCATGTCCATGGATGTCCTCATGATGGGTTTCCTAATAATGGTTGCGGATTCCGGATCGGGAGACGGTGATAGGGTTATGGAGAACACGAGAATGAGTGCGATTGCCGGGATTCGAACCCGGGTCAGAGGCTTGGGAAGCATCCGTCCTAACCGCTGGACTACAATCGCAACAGTCGGATGATTGGGCTTCTGGTATTTCATACTTGTTTTCGGCCGTTCACCGTCCGTCATTCATCGGATCGTGGAGTCCCGGACGTCATGTCTTTTTATACTATCTGTTCATTAGACGTCATATCGGACTCGTGGTCTAGGGGTTATGACGTCGCCCTTACAAGGCGAAGGTCGCCGGTTCAATTCCGGCCGGGTCCACCATATATCATTCTGTTCTCAGGTTGTAATGTATAAATATCGGGTGTATGGATATTGGACCATACATCCAAGCATCGGATGGGGATGAGGTCATCTCACTATTCCTCCGATCGATTCGCCGTTCGATCCACTTGGATGGACACTCCTTTTCCGAACCCTCAATCCGGAGAAGACACAAACTGCGGGTTGAGTAAGCATCATAGAGGGCATAGGCTGATAACACGATCAACAGCACTGCGAAAATACAGGGAACGGGATGGTGTTTCTCTCCCCCCCCCCACGCGTGATTTGTGCATCGATATCAGCCGATTTCTACAGATGATCCGCAAAACCCACATCTTCGGTCTCCTGTATATTGAGGAGTTGTGTCCAAGAAGGATAGTTAAGCAAAGTTAACACAAATGGGTTAATGATGGTTCTATCCGCCACTCCACGTTCATATCACTCCGGATCTCAGACTTCAAACATATCAGAATCTTCCGGAGGTGTCGCGCTAGAATTATATATCGTGTCGGATTTGTCGGATTCATCGGACTCATGGTCTAGGGGTTATGACGTCGCCTTCACACGGCGGAGGTCGCCGGTTCAAATCCGGCTGGGTCCACCATCTCTTATATCCCTTGTTGTGTCGGAACGCTTATTGCATCCGACCATTATCACCGCTTCATTATGGCAGCAGACATCCCCGATTTCCAGACGACCGAAGAGGGTCGTCAGTACGAGAAAGAGATCATGCTCGTCCTCCAGGGTGAGAAGAAGGATTATCCCAGTTACTTCGGCGGACTCAAGGTGGCCTCCGGGAACGAGTTCCCCGTCTTCAGCCCCATCGACGAATCGATCAAGTTCGGTATCTTCCAGGAGCCCGAGGAGGGGATCATGGTCGAGGCCGTCTCCGCGGCCGTCAAGGCCCTGGACCCCTGGACAGCCACACCCATCGAGACCAGGGTATCGTATTTCGAGAAGGTCCTGAACGTCCTGAGGGCACGCAGGTCGTACTATGCGGCCGCGGTCACCGTCAGCAGCGGTATGGTCCGCGAGGATGCCTATTCCGAGGTGGACAGGCTCATCGAGGTCATGGAGAAGGCCATAGAGGATTCCAAGACACTCGGAAGGAAGAGGCCCGTCGGGGTATGGGCGGTCATCTCCGCACACAACTCCCCCTTCGCATCCCCTGTCGGATACGCGGTGGCTGCGATGATCGCGGGTAACACCGTGGTCATGTGCCCCTCCAAATACTGTCCCACGCCCGTGTACATGTTCTACGAGCTCGCGGACAAGTTCGGACTCCCCGGCGGTGTCCTGAACCTGGTGGTGGACAGGAAGGACTCCTCCACCGAGCAGCTGGCCAACGATATGCGTGTCACCGGTATCGCCGCCACCGGCTCCGGTGAGAGGCTCGAGGACCTGATGTTCCTCCAGGTGGACGACGAACTGAGGTTCATCAACGAGATCAAGGGCATGAACCCCGCCATCGTCTACAGGCCCTCGGACATGAAGGCCGCCGTCAGGGACATCGTGGATTCCGCATTCGCATACAGCGGACAGCGCCTCCACTCCTGTTCCAAGGTGATCATCACCTCCGACGACCAGAAGAAGTTCATGGACATCCTGTCCGAGACCATGAAGGACCTCAGGATCGGGGACCCTGTGAACGACACATCCTTCGCCGGACCCCTCATCAGCAGGGATGCGGTGAAGAGGTTCTCCCAGTTGTCCATGGAGAACGCCGGTTACGTGATCGCCAAGGCCCTGCCCGTGATGGACGCCCCCGGCGAGAACTATGTGGCCCCCATCGTCCTGTCCGGATTGGACGACGAGAACGACCTCAACTTCATGGACTCCGGACTGCCCATCCTGAACGTCAAGGTGGTCGGAAGCCTGGATGAGGCCTTCGACGAGATCCAGGACACTGAGTGCGGTCTCGCAGCGGGACTGTTCACCAAGGACCCCAAGGTCATCGACCGCTTCAAGGCCGAGGTGGATGTGCCCTACAGGTACATAAACGGAAGCAGCCGCGGTCTCCCCGCGGCCCACGGTTCCGAACTGTCCAACTTCGTACGTTGATCAGAGCACAATCACTGGGTTCCTGACGGTCCCCTTCACGGCGGCCATCAGGGACTCCAGTTCCTTCTTCTTGTAGGGCCTGATCCCTGACTTGGACGGGTCCCTGTTCCTCTGGGGATCGAAGGGGCGCATGATGAACCTCTGGCAACCCTTGGATTGCTCCGCGATCTCCGTTATCTCATCCACACCTATGATGTCCGGGACCATGTCCACGGTCACGATGAAGTCGTAGTTCAGTTTCCTGATTATCTCCAGGGACCTCATCTGATCGGGGGTCATCCTCTTCTCGATGTGGATGTCCACCACATCCACGTATCCCGCACCCACGAGGTCGTCCAACCTGTTCGGGTCCTCCGCAGCCGTCAGGAGTATGCAGCGGAGCTTCGGGGGTTTCACGGACATGATCAGTTTGTGGATCCCGTCCAATCCGAGGGGATCCACCGTCAGCGAGGTTATCGCCACCCCGTCCAGGGAATCGACATCGGAACGGAGTGATTTGGTTATCTCCACGAGGTTCTGCCCCGGGTCGTCACCGTCATCGATGTATAACACCGAAACGCACCAGCCCGGACACAAAGTCGTGTTCGTCCTAACGAACTTGGCTATATGCATCGGATGAAGAATCGAGTTGGATGATACTAATCACTTTTGCTCGCCCGTTCGATGAGGTCAGAAACGGGTACGGTGATCGAGGAATGTATCGGCGAGACGGTCCAGGATGACGCATCCGTCCCTGTCCAGGTCGTCCATGACGATCAGTGAACCGTGCCTCATCACCGACACGGATGCAACGGCGAGTGCGTACTCCCCGGACCAGGTGCGGGTCATGACGGGCCTTCCCGCCTCGGGGACCCTTTCGGAGAGACGGTGGAGGTCGGTGTTCCTCTCGAGACATGATTTCATGTTGTCCGTGGCGGGGTCGATGACGCAGGGCACGGGGCATTCCGAGACCATGTCGAGGAGTTCCGATATGTCCGCTGACCTCAGTGATACGGGGCATCCGGTGATAGAACCCAGTTCCATCAGTGCATGGTTGTCGCATCCGCTCAGGAGGGGTGTGCCGTTCATCGCGGTGCAGGCGGTGAGAAGCGATGCGGGGTTCCTGGATTCGAGGATGATGCCCCCGTCCCAGACCATCGACACGGTGCGGACGGTCTCCAGGAACGTCTCCGGGTCGGAGATGTCGTCCCTTATGCAGATCGCTTTGAAGTTGTGCAGGTCGGAGGTCCTCTCCATGACCTCCACGATGCGTATGGCGGCGGCCTGCGGGCCCAGGGCATCGGTGATCGAGAGTGCGAGAACGGCGGGATGATCGCCGTCGACGGTGATATCGGAGAAAACAACGGGGTCGGTCATGGTATCACAGGTCCGCGAGCTCCTCTCCGTAGACACGGGCCATGTCCGCCGCACCGGGTCCCCTCATGACGAGCAGGTCCGCACCGGCCATCATGACGGCCAGGGCCCCGGACGCCTCCAGCATGGACGCCTTCCTGGCATCCCATCCCCCATCCAGGGAATCCCAGACCGGGGTGGTGTCCACGACGACGGGGTTCTGACACGATGCATCCCCCGAGAGTCCGCGGGAACGGTACTCCTCCATCCTCTCCAGCAGTTCGGCGGGTGTCCGTCCGTCCAGTCCGAACATCACCATGGAATCATATCCTCCGCACACCGATGAGGCCTCATCCGCACCCCTGCATCCGATGACCGCTATGTGGCCGTCGTCACGCACCGTGTCCGATACCAGCAGGAGGATGGAATCATCGATCCCGGTGGATACGGCTTCGATTATGTCCGGTGATGCGTCCACCATCACCGGGAGACGGGTCCTGTCGCAGACCTCCCTCACAAGGTCCGTCTTCCCCTGGACATCACCGTCTCCGAGTCTCAGGCAGATGCCGTCGGCACCGATCTCCCTCCACATCACCGCCCATTCGGCGGGATCGGTCTGCCTTCCGGAGAACATCTCCGCCGCGAGGGGAGGGTACGAGGAGAGGTCGTCTGTGACCTCACCGAAGACAAGGGGCCTGCGCCTCCTGGCACCGTCCAGGTCCAGGAACGGGGGGCTGCGTGCTCCACCCACGGCGTAATCTCCCTTCCCGAGACGGAGTTCCCTCAGTTCGGACGCGGTGCGTGATGTCTTCGGGAGGCGCATGGTACCTCAGTTGAGTTCGCAGAACTCCTTGAGTGTGAATATGCCGTTGAGTCCGTCGATGATCTGCGGAAGGGAGTCCTTGATCTGCTCCGCGGATTTGTCGCTCTTCCCGATGTCCATCACGAGCTCGAGGTACATGGTCTGGTAGCAGATCTTGACCTTGCTGAAGACGGAGATGAGGTTGACGTTCCATCCAGCGATGACGCTCAGGGCCTGGGTGATGGCACCGGGGCAGTCGGGGATCTCCATTCCGACCTTCACGAGGTGCGTGTCGGGTTTGAAGAGTGTGAGTGAGAGGATCCACGAGTCCGCATCCATGGTGATGAGGATGTTCTTCCCGTCGATGTTCGTGAGGATGTCGCCGTAGACCTTGGCGACATCGAAGCACCCGTTGTCGATGGTGGTGGGGTATCCGCGCTTGACCTCCTCCTTCCCGTCCTGGGCGGAGTTGCCCTTGAACAGCCTTCCGATCTCGGCGGGCTTGATGTCGATCCTCCTGATCTTGGAGACGCTCTCGTCGCCCTTCATCTTCAGGTTCTCGAAGGATTCGGTCAGGATGTCGCTCTCGCCGGCGAAGTTGAGGTCGGCCATGAGCTTCCAGACGATGACCGTGTCGGATATGCCGTTGAGCGAGATGGAGTTGAGGATGTTGATCCCCTTCTTGGCGAGGAAATCCGCCGCCTGGGCGCTGGACCCGGGCACATCGTCGAGGTACATGGTGATGTGCGTGAGTGTGCGGTAGTTCTCCTGGGGGAACATCGAGAGGATGATCTCGTAGTCCTTGGGTCCCTGTGCGGGGTGTTTGAAGAGGGTGCTGTAGACGCATCCCCCGTCCACGAGTCCCATGGTGTCGGACATCCAGTTGTCCACTTTGATCTTCGAGCCGTTGACTTTTGCGAATTCCCAGATCTTCATTCGAGACCCCTCTGATACGGCCCGATGGGGTCGGTCAGTGAAAAAGCTTGGCACATCGGCGGTCCAGGAGCCTGTCGTCATCCGACGGGAACTGGTTCTTGGGAGATGTGAGGGCCTGTGTCCAGCAGGGCTGTTCCTCCGACCCGTACTCCATGTCGCGGATGATGTTGGTGAGGCTCCCGCCGTAGGAATCGGAGGATGCGATGTCCCTTATCCTGTCGGAGTCGTCGCCGGAACGGGGTCCGTAGCCTGTCATGTGCAGGGCGGAGTCCATGAGGTCCGCCGCCCTCAGCAGAAGCTCCCTGGCCTCCCTGAGGGATCCGATCTTCTCTTCCGTGGTCATCGGCGCATCTTCCTGTTGATGTGGTACCTGGCGGGCCTGGACGCATCGCTCTTGGCGGAGTATCCGCAGCGGGAGCACGTCCTCATGAGCTCGACGGTGTCCCAGTAGAGGGTCCTGTTCATCACTGATTCCAGTTCCGCACCGCACACGGGGCACAGTCCGGAGCTGTTGCCCTTCTCGGTGCGGGCGTAGCTGATCTCCAGTTCGAAGAGGTCGTTCCTGATCCCGATCCTCCTGATGCGGTCGCCGCCTATGCGGTACCCCTCGTCCATGCAGAGGAGTTCGATGGACACCAGTCTGTACAGTTCCGCCTGTGAACGGATGTGCGGATTGCGGACGAGGACGTTCTCTATCGCCTTCACGACCTCCCTCTCCTGCGGTATCCTGTACGCCATGCTCCACCGTTATGCGGTGCCCCATATATCAGTTGGAGGTCGGTGTGTCGATTCTTTATATCGGGGTTGTGTTGGGGGTGATGCAGGCGGGAGTAGCCGAGTTGGCCAAAGGCGCAGGACTTAAGATCCTGTTCTTAGTGATTCGTGGGTTCGAATCCCTCCTCCCGCACCTTCTGTCAAAGCGCTGTGGTGCGATGGTCCCCTGCATCCCGGGTCCTATTAACCGTTAAATACTACGTGTTCTGATGAGAATCACATGTCTGCAGCATCAGATGAGTTCAAAGTGCAGCTGATCGAGACGTTCGCTTCCCTTATCACCGCGGCATTCGGATTGGTTGCCGCCCTGGCATGGAACGACACCATCAAGGCCGCGATCAAGGCCATCTTCGGAACCGAGGACGACCTTGTGGGAATGACGGTCTACGCTGTGCTCGTGACGATCATCGCAGTGGTCATGACACTCCTCATCTCCAGGTCCCTCAGCAAGGCCAAGAAGGCCCTGCACCTGGCCCAGGAAGAGGAGTGAGATCACTCCGAAACCTCTTCCAAAACCATTTTCCTCGATTTCTGTGACCTGTTGCCGACGTAGTTTATGAGGTTCGTACCCGCAAGCTCCACGCTGGACGGACCGGAGCGGACGAAGAACGTCTCGGTCTTGCCCTCTCTGAGGAACACCGGTTTCCTGCTGCGTCCGCACACGACCCTCATCACCGACCTGTTCTCGTCGACGTCGATCAGGTTGAACCTGATGTACGGGAGGAACTCGTTCCCGATGGAGCTGGAGATCATGTTGGTGAAATGGAGGTTCAGCTTGTCCCTGTTGTCGAACCCGTCAAGGTCGATCCCGCGGATGGAACCGTCGTCGGACACCCCGATGAGGAGCGTGCCGCCTTCGGAGTTCATGAACGCCACAAGGGTCTTCAGCACGGCCTTCTCCATCCTCTTGTCCGGTTCACCGGTCTGGAGGTTGGTCCTGATGGTGGATTTGAACTCGAGCTTGTCCGATTCCCCCTGGAGGATCAGGTTCTCCAGGTCCTGGACCTGTCTGTCGGTGATGCCGAGGGCCCCGGAGTTCCTCTCGAGGAACATGTCCACGGTGTACCTGAACAGGGTCGTGGTCTTGCTGTAGTTGTAGACGAATCCGGTGATCAGTCCGCCGATGATGACGCCGAGCATCTCCTCCATCATCACGTCGATGTACACCGGGTCAACCTGCTCCACGAACAGGGAGGTGTAGTACTGGAGCATCTTCATCAGCACGAAGATGGCCATGGATATGGCGAGGGATATGAGCAGGACCATCCTGCGCTTCTCCTCCCTCACACCCGGAAGGGACTTCAGGAGGATGTAGACGGAGATCAGTCCGAGGATCTCGAGGTTCACACCCGAGAGGATGCTCGCGATGAACCCGATGGTGCTGCCGTCGTTGGCGAGCCTCCCCAGACTCGCGAAGAGGAACGTCCCCATCATGAGGAAGATCATCATCGGCGGGATGTGGATGAAGCTCTTGTCCGTGAGGATGGTCTTCAGAAGGATGATCGCGATCGGGACCGTCAGTATGAGGTCCCCTGTGTTGCCGCTTGCGAACCCGATCGCCGCTATGACGAGTGTCAGTGCGAACAGGATGTAGTAGATGACCAGGGTCCTTGCGGGCATCACCATTGTGGGATAGTCTCCCTCGCGTGCCATGTATGGACGTATCGGGGACCACCTAAAAAGCTTATTTTTGCGACTATACGCGCGCGGGGACAAGTGTTTATATAGGGGAGGTTATTCGACGGCTTAACGGAGTAATATACTTGCCTGGTGAAATGAAGAGAAACAAGGTCGTGGTCGCCTCGACACCCGCCCCTTCCTACGATAAGGGTAACAAGAAGAACAAACCGGTGAAGACGAAGGAGTCCACGAAGAGACAGTCCATGCTGAACACGCACAAGATCAACCCGTTCAAGTACGATATGAACGAGATCCTGCAGGCGTCGTCCATGGATCCCTCCAAGGCATCGTCCTTCCTTGCATCCGTCATCGCGAAGGCATCCCGTGTGTCCACCAAGGATGCGAAGGAGTTCGTCAGGACCTTCCTCGACTCCGGTGACATCACCAAGGAGGAGTCGGACAAGATCTGCAGGCTCCTGGACAGGTACAGCAGGTTCCGTTGAGGTATCATCGTATGCGTTCCGCCGAGATGAGGGAGGGCAGGACCTTCGTCCTGAGATTGGACGAGGGCGAGGTCCTCCATGAATCGGTGGAGGCTTTCTGCAGGGAGAAGGGCATCCGCCATGCCACGGTCACCGCCGTGGGCGGAGTGGGTCCCGGATCCCGTTTCGTGGTGGGTCCGACATGGCCCATCGATGGGGAGATCGTCCCCAGGACGTTCGAACTGGATGCACCGTGCGAGCTCACAGGCACGGGCACAGTGTTCCCCGACACGGACGGCAACCCCGTCATGCACATGCACGGTTCCGTCGGAAGAGAGGGTGGGTCGTCCACCGGCTGCTTCCGTCTGAACGTGGTCGTATGGCTGGTGATGGAGGTCGTCATCCGCGAACTTGTGGGCGAGGGCCCGGTCAGGATCGAGTCCGATCCCAGGATCAGGGCCAAACTTTTGGAGATCCGTTGAGATGGCAACCGAGGAAGTCCTCCGTAAGACGCTCAAGAACGCGGACGGTAAGCCGTTCGCCAAGTACAAGGGAATAACGAACAACTTCGTCCTGGAGGACTTCGAGTTGATAATCGACGAGGTCCAGAACGATAGGGCGGGTCACACACGCATGAGGGTCAGGGTCCCGATGAAGGCGGCCCGGTTCCCCGAGGACACATGGGACACCCCCATACGCAACATCGCCCTCAGGGACCTGATCGCAAGGCGTTTCTGGGAGTCCGCACGCACCCATGCCCGTTCACCCATACCGAAGACCGACGGAGGGGAGGTGTACATCCCCCGCCCCGGACAGGAGGTCCTGGACAGGGGCAGTGTGGCCATCACCCAGTACTTCGTCGAGGTCAGGTTCACCGCCGACCTCCCGTCCGTGGGCGGGAAGGTGTGTGCGGCCACAACCGAGGCGCTGATCTTCTCGAGGATCGCCACCATCGTGTCGGAGTCGATGTACTTCTCTGCGTACAAGAGCTCCAAACTCTACAACCACCTGTACACGGCGGAGAACGCCGAGTCCATCAGGTCGTCACTGGAGGAGAGGGGATTGGTGGGATTCGTCGCAACGGGTTCCGTGCTCCCCCGCAGGGAGGACGACCTCGCACCCATGGTGGATGCGGCGCCCTTCGACTGCGATGATGCGCTCAAGGTGACGTTCGAGGTCCCCAACGGTGAGCCCATCACAGGCATGGGCATCCCCTGCGGATTCACCGTCATCACCGGCCCCAGCAGGAACGGGAAGTCCTGTTTGGCGGATGCATTGTTCGCAGGTGTCTACAATCACATCCCCGGCGACGGGAGGGAGTACGTCATATCCGTATCCGATGCATCCTTCGTGATCAGCGAGGGCGGACGTCCCGCGGATTCCGTGGACATCTCGATGTTCGTTCAATCCACTCCGGAGTTCCAGGACACATCCGCGGCCCTGAGTCCTGCGGTGTCCGCACCCATGTCGGAGCTCGTCGCGGTCTCGGAGGCCGTGGAGATGGGTTCCCGTATGATAATCGTCGATGAGGAGTTCTCCAGCCCCAGTGTCATAAGGCGCGGATTCCTCGCAGTGGACGATAGGATCACCTCCCTTTCGGAGATGGGCAGGTCCATGGGCGGATCCGGGGTGTCGCTCGTGATGGTCAGCGGGAACGAATCGGCCATCAGGTCCGCGGACCGCGTGATCCTCATGAACGGGTTCAGGGCATCATCGGTCGATGTGGAGAAGGTGGATCAGGAGCACGTCTACACGCGTCCGATGGACAGACATCCTGTGTCGAGAGGTATCGTCTACGAGAAGGCCAGGAAGGAGGTCAGCATCACAGCGGTGTCCATCCGTACGGTGGAGATCGGTGAGTACAAGGTCAATGTGCCCGTGGCGGCGTTCTTCGACAACGCCCAGACACGCATGGTCGCCGATGCGGCCGTTGTGGCCAAGGACCTCATGGATGGTTCCAGGTCCATGTTGGACGTGTGCACCGAGGCGTTGCGCATAGTGTCCGAGAACGATTCGTCGGTGGACAACGGCGATGGGATGCACCATGCGTATGCGAGGCCGATCGACCTTGCCGCGGTGCTCAACAGGCATCCTCAGATGCTGGCGATCCAGAAAAGATGAGAAGAGGGGGTCATCCCCCCGATTCGGTTTTATCTCCTGTTGTTCCCGTAGCAGTCCTGCCAGTGGTTGAACACCTTGTCCGCATAGGCGGACATGTGGACCTGGTCCTGCTTGTTGTCGGGAACGACGAATCCCCTTATGGGGAACTCGGAGTCGCAGTGGGGGCATCTCACGTTGGGGCAGTTCTGACTTGCCTGGGGACATGCTTTGCATGCGACGGCCCTGGACTGGAAGAGACTGAACTCGCGTCCGCATTTGGGACAGAGGAACCTGCGTGCGGCTATCTTCAGGTCCTTGTTGATCCCGGCGGCCCTCTCCTCGGGGGTGATCCACATGGGTGCCCTCGGCGATATGGGGGTGTTGTATGAGGGTCTCTCTCCATAGTCCATGTTCTCACAGTCCCTTGGATGCTGCCACGACCGCCTTGAGTTTGGCGTTGTCGGAGCACTGCTCTATGAACGTTCCGGTGACGATGGCATCCGCACCGGCCTTCCTCGCCGCCTCTGCGGCCTCGGGGGTCCTGATTCCTCCTCCGACGATGAGGGGGATGCTGATGGATTTCTTCACGGCGGAGATCATCTCGACGGGGACGGGCTTGTCCGCTCCAGATCCCGCCTCGAGGTACACGAAGGACATGCCGAACATCTCGCATGCCAGGGCGTAGGCCACAGCGGTGTTGACGTCGTCGCGCTTGACCAGTTTGGCCTTTCCGACCTCTCCGACCTTCATTCCGGGCTCCACAACGACATATCCCATGGAGATGGGCTCGATGCCGAGTTTCTTGATGTAGGGTGCGGCGTACACCTGACCTCCCATGACCATGCCGAGGTCGGCGCTGTTCATGAGGCTCATGAAGAATATTGCATCGACCTCTGCGGACAGTGCGTCGGGTCCGCCGGGGAAGTAGATGGTGGGCAGTCCGGAGCTCTCCCTGATGGCCTTTGCGGTCTTGGTGAGGTTCTCGGATGTGACCCCAGTGGATCCACCGATCATGACGGCGTCGGTTCCTGCCTCCTTCATCCTCAGGGCGATCTCGCCTGCGACCTCGGGGGGCTGTTTGTCGGGATCCAGAAGTGCCATGTGGATGGTCCCTTCGGAAATCTTGTCGAGTAAGTACTGCTTGACCGTCATATCATATCACGCCGAATATGAACGCGAAGAGGCGAATGATATCGCTATCTTGGCGTACTTCAGTGCAGGGTATGCACTGGCGGTCGCTATGTATGGACAGTATAAAAACATCGGGATTGTGTCCCGACGGGTTCCGCAAGGCCCTTCATTTCCTGAACACGTGGTAGTGTCTGGACAGGGACCCGTGGACCTTCTGCAGGTACATGCCCTCGAGGGTCATGGTGTCGAAGGTGATGGGATGGGGCAGCACGACCCCTGCCTTGCCGGTGTCCTTCAGGGATTTCGGGATGGCCTCGCCTGCACGCATGTAGATGTGGTCGATGTTCTCCCCGCCGGTCTTGGTGGACCTTCCGTAGGGAGGGTCGGTGCACACGGCATCGATGTCGGTGAACCTCTCGCCTATCTTCCCGATGTCAAGGACCTCGGAGTCCTCCAGCTTCAGGCCGTAGAAGTCCATGTTCTCCTGGCATCCTATCACCATATCCTCGTCGAAATCGGATGCGATGGCCTTCATGCCCATGGCCGCGGCCTCGATGACGATCCCTCCGGTCCCGCAGAACGGGTCCAGGACGGTTCCGCCGGTCCTCACGCCTGTGAGGTTGATGAGGGCCCTGGCGAATTTGGGATGCAGCGAGATGGGGGAGAAGAACGGTCTCTCCCCGACCTTCCTCTTCTCCAGGAGATCGGTGTCGGTGACCCTCTGTTCGATGTACATGTGGACCTTGTCGCACATCTGCATTCTGACGACGACGTCGGGTTCCTTCAGGTTGACGCTGTTCTTCCTCGAGAGGAGTGCTCCGGCGTTGCGGATCAGCTTCTGGGAATCCACATCCTTCATCATCCCCTCGAACCTCTTCCCGCGGATGGCGAACGTCCCCTCGGGGAGCTCCACATCCGAGAGTCCCGAGATGTCGTCCGGGGTGTACTCTCCGAGGTACCTTCCGATGCTGTGGGTGAGGGATATGCGGTCCGCGATGGGGTCCAGGAAGTTGTCGTCGAACGACGCCACTATGTATCCGGGTCCCGTTGCGAGGATCTCGTGGGAATCTGTCTCGGCCTCGACACATCTGATGGCCTCGGCCAGGGCCATCTCCTTTGTCTCACCGGACAGTTCGAAGAAGAAGCTGGATTTCACAATCGGCACAGTGCCATTGCGCTTATTATGGTTTGGTGAAGGGATGGGAAGGGGACGGACCCCTCCCCGGGACACGATCCTCGGGATCAGTCCTTGATACCGTCTTCGGTGACCATGAAGACGGCCTCTCCCTCGGGCAGGTTGGGCGAATCGATCAGCCTTGCGATCCTCTTGCCGGCCTTTCCCTTCCTGAGATAGATACGGAAGGTGGCGGTGTGTCCCACGATGTGTCCTCCGATGGGCCTTGTGGGGTCCCCGAAGAACGCATCGGGCTTGGCGGCCACCTGGTTCGTAACCGCGATCACGGCGTTGTTGACGGTTGCGAAGCTCAGGAGGTCGTGCATGTGACGGTTGAGGATCTGCTGCCTCTCCGCCAGTGCTCCCCTTCCCACGTACTCGGCTCTGAAGTGGGATGTGAGCGAATCGACGATGAGGAGTCTGACCTTAGTGTTCTGGGCGAGTTCCATCGCCTTGTCCACCAGGAGGACCTGGTGCTGGGAGTTGAATGCCCTGGCGACGTGAATCCTTCTGAGGGTCTCGTCAGGGTCTACACCGAGGTAGTTGGCCATCTGGATGATCCTCTCGGGCCTGAATGTGTTCTCGGTATCGATGATGATGACATCCGAGTCCAATCCGCCTCTCTCCTCGGGTAGGGTGGCGTTCACTGCGAGCTGGAAACAGACCTGCGTCTTGCAGCTTCCGAACTCTCCGAACAGCTCCACGATGGACTGACTCTCGAGTCCTCCTGCGAGGAGTTCGTCGAATGCCTGGGATCCGGTGGTCAGCTTGGTGACTGCCTTCCTCCTCTCCAGGATGTCCTCTCCTGTCTCGAATCCTCCGATATCGGCACAGAGCTTGGCACCTTCTATGATATCCATTGCCTTCTTCTCACCGATCTCGCATGTCTCCGCAAGCTCCTTCGGGGAAGCCACTGCAATGGCCATGAGCTCGTTGTATCCGGCCTCGCGGAGTTTCTCTGCTATGGCGGGTCCTACGCCAGGTATGTCTTCAAGGGTTTTTGCGGCCATTGTTCTTCCTCTCTGCTTTAATCGGACATAGGGTATTTAACCGAATTCGGGGGGTGACTGAAAGTGGTGAAAGTGACCCTCGGGACCTTCCGTCCCGGTCCGTTGATACGGGATATGCGCTCATCATTTAATTACCCTTGTTTGTAATGCCTGTAATGTCAGTAATCTTTGTAAAACCGCATACGGGTGAGATCATCGGGGACGGACATTAAGGGGTGTGAGAAGGTGGGAATGGGTTTGTCCCCGCATCACTGCGGGGGAAATGATATTCAGTTGTAGGAACCGCGCTCCATCCTCTCGAGGGCCATTTTGATCCTCTCGACAGGTTCGGTGACGGTCATCCTGATGTATCCGTCGGCGCTCTCGCCGAATCCGGAACCGGGTGTGACGATGACCCCCAGGTCCACCATCTTCTGGGTGAACTCGAAGGAGGACATGCCGCAGTCGAACCAGACGTAGAAGGTCCCCTTGGGCATCTTCACGTCGAATCCGAGCTTCCTGAGCCCCTCGACCAGGACCTTCCTCCTCTCGGCGTACACCGCCATGTTGTCGGCGATGGCCTTGGGGAGCTTCCCGTCGTCACCGTACATCTCCAGGGCCTTGATGGCGGCCTTCTGGATGAAGATGGGTGCTCCGGAGTCGATCTGTCCCTTGCACTTCTTCAGTCCGGCGATGAGGTCGGGGTGTCCCACTGCGTATCCGAGCCTGAACCCGGTCATGTTGAACGTCTTGGAGAAGGATCCGAACTCGATGCAGTCGGGTCCGACCTCCAGCACGGAGGGTGCCTGGTACCCGTCGTAGCACATCTCGGAGTACGCGTTGTCGTAGCAGAGGATGGTGCCGTTCTCCTGGCACCAGTCGTAGACCTTCTTCAGGTATGTCACGTCGCAGGTGGCTCCGGTGGGGTTGTTGGGGTAGTTCAGGTACAGCATCTTGGCGCCCTTGGGGCACTCATCCACGTCCAGGAGCCAGTCCTTCTCGGCCCTGAGGGGGACCTTCACGCATTTGGCCTCGTTGAAGAGGGTGGATGCTCCGGAGTACACGGGGTATCCGGGGGAGGGTGCCACGATGGTCTCGCCGCAGTTGACGAAGGCCTGTGCGATGTTGAAGATGGCCTCCTTGGAACCGATGGTGATGCACACCTGGGTGTCGGGGTCGATGTCCAGGTTGAACCTCCTCTTGTACCACTGGGCGACGGCGACGCGGAGGTCCCTCTCCCCTGCGGACGAGGAGTACTTCTGGTTGGCGTTCACTCCCGCTTCCCTGCACATCTCCTCAACGATGCAGTCGGGGGTGGGGAGGTCGGGGTCTCCGATACCGAAGTCGATCATGTCCCATCCCTGTGCCTTCTTCTCGGCGGAGAGCTGCTCCAGCCTGACGAAGAGGTAGGGCGGGATCTGTTTGAGTCTGTCTGATTGTTCGAACGATGTCATGAATGTCACTCCTGTGTCTCTCCCTCGAAGACCAGTTCGGCCGGTCCCTCCATGAGGACGTAGCCCAGGTCCGGGTCCACGGTGATCTTCAGCCATCCGCCGGGGAGGTGGACGTCCACGGGCTCACCGAAGGGGACCAGCCCGTTGAGTGCGGCCGCGGTCGTTGTGGCGCAGGCCCCGGTGCCGCAGGCGAGGGTCCATGCGGCGCCCCTTTCGTACACTCTGATGTATATCTTCCCGTCCTCGACCCTGCAGAACTCCACGTTGGTCTTGCGGGGGAAGAAGGGATGGCGCTCCAGTACGGGGCCGAGTCTGTCGACGGTGGCCTCGTCCAGGGGTGAGAAGGTTATGAAGTGGGGGTTGCCCATGGAGACGGCGTTGGCCCTGAAGGACACACCGTCGGCCTCGAACGGCTGGTCGATGAACCTCCCGTCGGCGTCCACGGGGACCGTCCTGGCGTCCAGTATGGGTGCGCCCATGTCGATCCTGACCGTTCCGACCTTGCCGTCGTCACCCAGGGACACGGTGGCCTCGAGGTCGCCCGCAAGGGTGTGGATGGTGAAGACCTCCCTGTCGACGATGCCGAAGTCGAAGGCATGTTTGGCCACGCATCTGATGCCGTTGCCGCACATCTCCGCCTCGCTGCCGTCGGCGTTGATGATCCTCATGGTGATGTCGGTGCCCTCACCGGGCATGACGTACAGTACACCGTCACCTCCGACACCGAAGTGGCGGTCGCACATGCGCACGCACCAGTCGCTGTCGATGGCCACATCGCCTTTGTGTCCGTCCACCAGGACGAAGTCGTTGCCCAGTCCGTGGTACTTCCAGAACCTCATCAGGCAAGCCTCTCGGGTATGATCTGGTGTCTCCACATCTCCTCCACGGTCTCCGCCTCGCGGACCAGTTCGGCCTTTCCGTCGTTCACGAGGACCTCCCTGCAGAGAGGCCTGGAGTTGTAGTTGCTGGACATGGAGAATCCGTATGCTCCGGCGTTGTAGACGGCGACGATGTCACCTTCCACGGGCTCGGGGAGCACGCGGTCGTGTGCGAGGTAGTCACCGGACTCGCAGATGGGTCCGACGACGTCGTACTTCTGGGTGCATGCCTTCCCGAACTTGTTGGCCAGGGCCACATGGTGGTAGGAGTCGTACATGGCGGGCCTGATCAGGGTGTTGAATCCCGCGTCGCATCCGACATATCTCTTCGTTCCCGCATCCTTGACGTCGTTGACGCCGGTGAGCAGGACCACGGCATCGCACACGATGTACCTTCCGGGCTCCAGGACTATGGTCTTGATGTCCGTCTCCTCCTGGATCATGTCGGTGAGGTTCATGGCGAGCTCGCCCACGTCCATCTCGTCCTCCTGGGGCCTGTAGGGGACACCGATGCCCCCGCCCATGTCGATGAAATCCAGGTCGATGCCCAGTTCCTTGATCTCGTTGACCAGGTTGATCAGGACCTCCATCATGTCCATGAAGGGTTCGACCACCTGTCCGCCGGAACCGATGTGGGCGTGTATCCCCTTGATCTTGAATCCCAGGTCCTTGGCCCTGGCGTATGTGTTGATGACCTCGTCCAGGGGGATACCGAACTTGGCACCCTTGGAACCGGTGATGACCTTGGCGCTGTGTCCCGATCCGACACCGGGCGTGATCCTGAAGGAGATCTCGTGCTGGGGTGCGATCTCGGCCAGTCTCTCCATCTCGGAGACGGAGTCCACGTTGATCATCACTCCGAGGTCGGCTACCTCCTTGAGCTCCTGGTTGCTCACGTTCACTCCGGTGTACATGATCCTGTCGGGGGTGAAACCAGCCTTGAGGCATGTCTTCACCTCTCCGATGGACACGGCGTCGATCCCGGAACCCTCCTGCTCGAGGATCCTCAGCAGTGCGAGGTTGGTGTTGGCCTTGCATGCGTAGTGGATCTTGGTGTCCATGAACCTGGAGAACGCACCGTATATGTTCCTGTAGTTCTCCCTGACCCTGGCCTCGTCTATCACGTAAACAGGGGTCCCGAACTCCTCGGCGATCTCCACGGCGGATTTTCCGCCGATCATCATGACCCCGTCCCTACTCTCGAATTCCCTCATCATCACTGATCACCGATGTATCTGTCGTGGAGTACCTTCACCACATCGACCACCTTGCCCATGGGGACGACGAAGTTGAGGGAGACGTCGGATGCGCCCTCGGAGATCATCTCCACGTTGGCGTCCGCCTCCTTCACGGCTCCGAATATGTCCCCGGAGACACCGCACTTGTCCAGCAGGTTGTCCCCGACCGCGCAGATCAGGGCGACGTTGTTCTTCACGTCGATCCTCTCGATGTCCCCTCCGTTCAGGCCGTTGAGCTGCCTGAGGGTCTGGGTGACGTCGTTGTTGTGCACGAGGAAGGCGACTGTGGAAAGGGATGTGGATATGGAGTAGATGATCACGTCGATGTCCGCGATCTTCTCGATGATCCTGGCCACCATGGCGGGCCTGTACGCGATCTCCGCGGAGCTGATTGTGATGATGGAGAGGTCGGTCTTGGCCGCGACGCTCCTGAGCAGCTCGTTCTTGGACTTGCGGAGGTGGTGGATCAACGTCCCGGGCTCCTGGGGCTTGAAGGAGTTCTTGACCTTCAGCGGGATGTGCTTGAGCCTGACGGGTTCGATGGTCCTGGGGTGGAGGACCTTGGCTCCGAAGTACGCGAGCTCTGCGGCCTCCCCGAAGTTCATCTCGTCGATCTTGATGGCGTTGGGGATGATCCTGGGGTCTGCGGACATGAAACCGTCCACGTCTGTCCAGATCTCCAGCATGTCGGCGTCGATGGCGTTGGCGACCACCGCGGCGGAGTAATCCGATCCTCCCCTTCCGAAGGTCAGGGGTGCGCCGTCATCGTTGGCACCGTAGAATCCGGTGATGATGGGGATGATGCCCATGGCCAGCAGGGGCTTGACCTTCATGGTCATGCCGGTGGCGGTCCTCAGGAGGTCCGCGGACCCGGACATGGGGTTTCCGACGGCCACGATCCCGGCCTGCTCGGAGCTGAGGGCCGTGGATTTGAGTCCCATCCTCTTCAGGACGTAGGAGAGCATGAGGGATGAGAACCTCTCGCCCTGGGAGACCACGTTGTCTCTGTAGAGGGGGTCCTCCCTGTTCCCTGCGATGGCGGTCCTGAACGCATCGAGCCTGATGTCGAACTCCGCCCTGAACTCGTTCATGAGCTCGCCGTCGAAGAGCTGGCTGGCCTCGATCAGGTGCTTGTTCCTGAACTGGTCCACCACCGAATCGATGTCGGTGAGGGGGTTGTCGACGACGGACACCAGGAAGTTGGTGATCCCCGACATGGCGGAGACCACGATGACCTTCTCGCCATCGGTGTCGGCGATGATGTTCGCTACTCTGTTCAGTGCCTCTGCGGAGCCCACGCTGGTTCCGCCGAATTTCATTACGGTGATCATAGACCAAACACCTCGAACATGTTGTGGGTCTCCCCGTCCCTCCTGTCGGCCATCCATCTTATCGATTCGATGCAGCCGTCCACGAGGTTCCCGCGGGAGACCGACCTGTGGGTGAGCTCCACCACGTCATCGTCCTTGGCGAAGATGACCGTGTGGTCGCCCACTATCCGTCCGGCGCGGACGGAGTGCACGCAGATCTCCCTTCCACGGGGTCCTGTGATGCCCTCCCTTCCGTACCTGACGGTCTCTATGCCCGTCTGTGCGACGAGCCTCCTCACCGTCTCGGCGGATGTCCCGGATGGGGAGTCCCGCTTGGACGCGTGATGTGCCTCGATGACCTCGATGTCGTGGTCGCCGAGCTGTGAGGCGAGGACCTCGCAGGTCCTCCAGAAGACGTTGACGCCCCTCGAGAAGTTGGCGGAGACGAGTGCGGATGTGCCGCACCTCCCGACCTCCGACCTCATCCTGTCAAGGGCGGATGGGTCCACGGATGTGGTCCCGACTATGATGTTGGCCCCCGTCCCCGGGATGTCCGCCACTATCCTCGATGCGGCGGAAGGGGATGTGAGGTCCACATACACGGTGTGATCGTTCAGGATGTCCGTGAGGGACGAGGGTCCGACGGCACGGATGCCGGGTTGCACCTCCTTCCCCACGTTGCCGCCCTCCTCGGACACCACGGCCCCTGTGAGCCTCATGCCGTCCGTACGGGCGACCGCATCGCAGACCAGGTTGCCGAGTTTCCCGGTGGCCCCTCCGATCACGACGTCGATCATCATCCCGCCTCAGATACCGAGGTCCCTGAGCACGGGGTCCAGCACGGCCTTGCCGTTCTCGGACAGGGGGGTGAGGGGCAGACGGGGACATCCGTTGCCGTACCCCATGGTTCCCATGACGTACTTGATGGGGATGGGGTTGGATTCGCAGAACAGTGCTCCGAAAAGGGGGAACAGCTTGTTGTGTATCGACTTGGCGATGTCGAAGTTGTCCGACTGTGCGTTGTTCACCATCTCGGACATGAGTCCGGGGCAGCAGTTGGACGTGACGGATATGACACCGTCGGCACCCATGCTCATGAGTGCGAGTGTGATGCTGTCGTCACCGCTGAGGACCTCGAACCCCTCGGGTCTCCTGGCGATGATGTTCTGGATCTGGGACATGTTCCCGCTGGCCTCCTTCACTCCGGCGATCCCGGGGAGTTCGGCGAGTCTGAGCATCGTGTCCACGGTGATGTTGGAACCCGTCCTTCCGGGGATGTTGTACACGATGATGGGGATGTCCAGGGCGGCCTCGATGGCCTCGTAGTGTCTGTATATGCCCTCCTGGGTGGGCTTGACGTAGTAGGGTGATATGGAGAGGACACCGTCCGCCCCCAGATCCTCGGCGTTCTTGCTGAGCTCCACCGCCTCCGAGGTGCAGTTGCTCCCCGCTCCGGCCAGGACCTTGGCCTTCTTCGCCTCGTCCACGACGATGCCGATGACCTTGAGGTGCTCCTCATAGCTCATCATGGCCGATTCGCCCGTGGATCCGCAGGGGACGAGCGTGTTCACGCCGTTCTCCTCCTGGAAGTTCACGAGCCTTCTGAGGGCCTCTTCGTCAACACTCCCGTCCTTCCTGAACGGAGTGATCAGTGCTGTTCCTGTTCCTGCAAACATCTGGTATCAGGCCTCTCCGAAATGCTCCTTGAGTATCAGGCGGGTGCGGGTGCTGAGGATGTTGTCGTAGCGTCTGACGCGTTCGATGATGTCGTTCAGGTGCTGGGACGACTCCACATCCACGATGGCTATGATGTCCTGGTCGCCGGTGACCTCGAACACCTCGGTGACGCCGTCGTAGCTCGCCAGCTCCTTGGCTATCTCCTGTGTGTCGGTGTTCACGTCGATCCTGATCTCCACCAGGGCCTTGACGTTCCTCGAGCTCGTCTTGATTGTGAACCCGCGGATTATGCCCTCCTCCGTCATCCTGTGGACTCTGCTGCGGACCGTCCCCTCGGACACTCCGAGCTGATTCGCGATTTCGACGAAGGGGCATCTGGAATCTCTCTTCATGATTTCGATGATTCTCTTGTCAAGGTTGTCGATCATAAAATCCCCGCCTCCTACTGAATTCGTAGCTGCGGTGCAGAGAATCTGGTCGTATTATATAAACTGTAGGATTTCGTGGTCTCATAGAGGAAATCCTCAGGACAGACAGTGGAAAATGAGGTAAGGGGTTTGATATTCTGCGGAATCCGCAGAACCGGTTCGGAATCAGTCGTCCGTCGTATCGGTCTCCTTCTTCCTTCCGTCGCAGGGCTCCAGCATGGTGATCTCCAGTCTGTTGTAGGGGATCTCGATGTTGTTGTCCAGGAAGAGCTTGTACATCATCTCCCTGAGCTGTCCCGCGAAGTGGGAGCTGCTGTCGAAGTCGTCCACGAAGCATGCCAGCCTGTACTCGATACCGGAGTCCAGGAAGGCGGTGAGCCTGGTCCCTGGCATGGACACGGACCCGTCCTTGACCACGTGGGGGTGCATCATGGCGGCCTTGATCATCAGTTCCTTGGCCAGGGTGAGGTCGGCACCGTATGCCACGCTCATGTAGACGAAGATCCTGGTGTTCTTGGAGTCCTTGGTCAGGTTGACGATGGATGCGGATGACACCACGTTGTTGGGCATGGTGACCACCTGGTCCCCGTCCCAGTTGTCGAACTCGGTGTACATCAGCTTGACCTTGCGGACCACGTAGACGTTGTTGTTGATCTTCACGTAGTCGCCCTTCTTGAACGGTCTGGAGGCCAGGAGGACGATGCCGCTGAAGAACTGTCCGAGGATGTTCTGGGCACCGAGGGTGATTCCCAAGGAGATCACTCCCGCGCTCACCAGGATACCCGTGAGGTCCACTCCGAAGGAGCTCAGCACCACCGCCACGGAGGACACTGTCAGAACGAGCTTCCCGATCATCCTGAACAGGGGGATGAGGGACGTGTCGAACCCGGTGACATCACCGGAGTCCTCCGCACCGCGGAAGAACGAGGTGATGATGAACATGTAGACCTCCCACAGGATGGTGGCGCCTATGATGACGTACAGCACCGTGGACAGGATGCTCATGCTGTGGCTGATCTCCGGTGCCGCTCCGACGATCTGGGCGCATTCGTTGATGGCGATGACGAACATCAGGAGCGTGATGAGCTTGGTCAGGGTCTTCTTCAGCTTCTTCCTCTCATCATCGGTCTTCCTGAAACCCACGAGTCTGGTCATCAGGGGGATGACGATGTAGGATGCGATCACGGTGGCGATGATCCAGAGGACCAGGGTGACCGCTGCGGTGAACCATATGTTGTCGAAGGGTTCGGGCAGGGTGTTGGGGATGAGTCCGAAGAACTTGTTGTAGGCGTCCTTGGAGTAGTACTGTGATGTGACCTCCACATCCATGGCGAGGTTGATGGTGATCTCGGAACCGTCGCTGATGTCGGTGATGACGATGACGGCGCCCACGGATTCGGTGTGGCTCTTGGCGTACTCGTTGGCTGCGAGCTCGACTGTCACCACGCAGACGGTCTTGTCCGATGCCGTCGCTCCGGCGTAGATCAGGTTCGTGCTGGGGGTCGCCGACACGGTGATGTCCGCATCCGATATCCCCGATGCGCTGATGTTGAGGGCATCGGATGATGTGTTGGTGATGTACACCAGGAAGCTCTCGGTGTCGTTGCTCTTGACGCCGAGTCCGTCCACGACCATGTCGATTGTGTCCCCTGTCTCCGAGGATGTGACCGTGTGTCCGGGGACCACCACCGTCACGCCGTCGGTCGTGATCTCGGCGGAGACGTCCTCCGAGGCCACGGGAACGAAAAGAACGGCCAGCATCGCCAGTGTCGCGACGATGGCCATCGTCCTCTTTGAAATCATGTTCTAATCCAGTCCGATGAACTATAATAAGCTGGGGATTGATCGGGATGCAACATGTGTTCAATCTCCGCGGAGTGCGCATGTGCCCTTCTCGTGTCCGTTGTGCTGTTGTCCGCAGCGGTCCATGATGTGAGGTCGAGGACCATCCCCGATGTCCATTGGCTTATGATATCGATCATCACCGTCCCGATGTGCCTGTTCCGTCTCGACGGTGTCGTCCATACCATCGTGGGTGTGGTCGCAGTCGTTCTGATGTCCGCGTACATGCTATCGGACAGGCTGTACGGCATCGTCGGAGGTCTCACCGTATCCCTCTCGGTCGTCCTCTGGGTGTTGCTGTATCTCGGTGGTGAGCCCATGTGGGTCCTGGTCGTTCCTGCGATGTACGTCCTATCTCTCCTGTTCCACCACTTCGGCCTGCTCAGGGGAGGTGCCGATGCCAAGGCCATGATGTCCGTGTCCATAGTGTCACCGTTCTACCCGTGGATCGGGATGTCGATCCAACCGCTGTCGAACCCACCTCTGGTCATACTGACGGCTGCCTCGTTCCTGTCGATGCTGTATGTCATCCCGGTGCTGCGCAGGACGATACGTTCGGGGAAGCCATCCCTGTCCTGTTACAGGATGCCGTTGGACGAGGTCCCCGGGAGGTTCGTGTGGCCCGTGGAGGACATCGTGGATGGTGGGCTCCGGAGGGTGGGTCCGTCCGATGATGCGGATGGTGTCTGCGGACGTCTGAGGGAGGCGGGATACGGTGATGTGGAGGTCACACCGATGATACCCTTCGTGCTCCCGATCGCCGTGGCGTACATCCTCGTGATGACCGTGGGGACGGTGATGTCGGTATGGATGTGAGAATCTGGTGCGGGATCGGGAGATTTCCGGATCGTTCCCTCCTCCGCACAGGCCCCTTCTATCCCGAACATCACTTAATGATTGACCGATGACACTCGGTGTCTGTGTTCGTTATTCTACCCAAATCGTGCAAAAAGTTGGATGTTAGCGGACAATATTGACAGGATGGCCGCATGCGGAGCACCTGTCCCCGTCCAGGGACACTATGTCCACGAGGTACCCGAGCCTCTTCACCACCGCCGTCCCGCATTCCGGACAGTATGTGTCGTCGGCACCTTCGATGAGGGCGTTCCCCACATACACGTGGTTCAATCCGCACTCCTTCCCGATGCCCCTGCATCTGAGGACGGTCTCCACGGGCGTCCAGGGGACATCCATCATCTCGTTGTCCGGGTGGAACCTGGTGAAGTGCACGGGCACATCTGCGGACAGGTTGTCCCTCACCCACCGGCAGAAGCGGCGGATCTCATCCTCGGTGTCGTTGTATGCCGGTATCACCAGGTATGTGAGCTCCAGGTGGACCCCCTCCTCGAATACGATCTCCGCGGACCTGAGCACATCGTCCAGATGGGCACCGCACACATCCATGTAGAATGAGTCGGTGAACCCCTTGATGTCTATGTTCATGGCCTCGGTCACCCTGCAGAGCTCCCTCAGGGGCTCCTCGGACACCAGTCCGTTGGTCACCAGGACCAGGTGGAGGTCCGGGTCGCAGGCCATGACGTCCAGGATGTACTCGAACCAGATCATAGGTTCGTTGTAGGTGAATGCGATGATGTCCTGCCCCTCGCTCCTGCACAGGGTCACGAGCTCGTCGGGCCTCTCGTAGGTTGTCCTCTTCTTCCCTGACGAGAGCATGGATATGGCGTAGTTCTGGCAGTGTCTGCACCTCATGTTGCATCCGATCCCTCCGACGGAGAAGCATCTTGCACGGGGCCTGTAGTGGTACAGGGGCTTCTTCTCCACGGGATCCACGCACAGGGACGACACCTTGCCGTAGGAGTATGCCACGAGCATGTCCTCGTCGGCCCTGCGGGAACCGCATCTCCCGTACTCCCCGATCCTGATGTGGCATCCGTGGGGGCACAGTCCGCAGATGTATCCGTCCGCGGTCCTCTCATAGAAGCGGGATTCGACCCTGTCGCCGTTAGTAGCGGCCATAGTCCAACCTCTTCCTCTCTCCCTCGCGTATGAGGTCCGCCTCGTTCCCGTCGTTGACCATGCCTATGATCGCGAATTCGACCTCGGCATCGTAGATCCTGTCCAACCTGTCCCTGTCGGCGGTGAAGACGAGCTCGTACTCCCCTCCCCATCCCAGGAGCATGTCCTCGACGGATGCTCCGGTGATCCCGGCGATCTCCTCCACACACTCCCCCTTCGGGAGGAAGTCGTACTCGATGTCGATGCCCACTCCGGATGCGGAGCAGATGGTGTTCAGTGCCGTGGCCAGTCCGTCGGAGAGGTCCATGCATGATGTGACCGCGCCGCATGATGCCAGGGCGATTCCCTCGGCCACCTTCGGCACGGGGACGTAGAGGGATTCCTTCGCCTCGGGGAAGTCGAGTCCGTGGTCCAATGCGGCGAATCCGGCCGCGGGGGATCCCAGGGGTCCGGTGACGGCCACCACATCCCCCGGGGATGCGCCCGACCTGAGCATCGGTCTCCTGCCGTCCATGGAACCTATCGCGGTACCGGCGACGATCCCGGGTCCGGTCTTGGTGTCCCCGCCCACGATCCCGGTGCCGCAGAACTCGCAGCACTGGTCGATGCCGCTCATGATGTCGTATGCCGCCTGGGCGTCAAGGTCCAGGGGCAGTGCGAGTCCGGCCAGGAACCCGATGGGTCTGGCGCCCATGGCGGCGAGGTCGCTGAAGTTGACCGCCGCGGCGTACCATCCGAACTGTTCGTAGGTCATCCCCGCCGGAAAATGTCTGTCGAATGTCACGATGTCCGTGGACACCACCGTGTCCTTCCCGATCACCGCGGCGTCATCGCCGGGCCCCACGAGACCTTCCGGTCTGATGAAGCTCTTGAAATCCTCTATCAGCTGACGCTCACCGATGTCTCCGAGAAGGGTCATCGGCACGGACTATCACCTAAGGGTATGTAAAAGTGCCCTCAGAAGAACTCGTCCAGGCTCCTCACCCTCGGCTTCGGTTTCGCCGCCGGTTTGGACCTCTCCCTCGGAGCGTCGTCGGACGATGAGAACGCACCGCTGAACAGCGTGGCCTGCTGGCTCCCCCTCATCAGGTCCTTCTCGCTCCATCCGAAGACCTCGGTGATGCGCGATGCGGTCTGAGATAGACGTTCCGCATAGTACCTGTAATCGGGCTTGGCGGTGAACTCCACACCGCTGACGAAGGGTTCCACGGTCTGAGGAGTGGAGTTCCCGTCGGTGACAATCCACGATATCTTCATCCCCGGGATGAAGTCGTAGCCCATCTCCATGAGCTTCCTGGCCGCCTGTACGTTGGCCATCCTGTCCGGGTTCTCGTACGCGTCCAATCCCTTGCATGTCTTGGATATCACCAGGTCCGACGGTGGCACCCTGCCGGACTGCACCGACTGGATGGCCGAACGGACCATCTCCAACGCCTCGTCGTTCCTCTCGTCCAGGATCATGCCGAAAAGATCCGTCAGGACCTTGCTCTGGAGGTCGAAGGAATCGGACCTCCTGATCTCGTATCCCCTGACGAGGAGTTCGTCGGAGGCCACAGGCCACACGATCCTCCCCACGTACCTCTTCTTCTTCCCGTGTGTGAACAGGGGCTCCAGGAGCTTCTCGAACTCCAGCGTCCCCCCGTCACGGGAGTAGCGGTCGGCCATCCTGTTCCCGAACTCGACGGAACCCTTCAGGTTGTGCTCCGGTGATTGCATGAAGACCGAGTCGGTGTCGGAGTAGATCACCTGGATCCCCTCCGATTCCACTTCCTCGATTATCCCCTTCACGTTGGCCCTGGCGAAGGCGGTGATGGCGGCACCGATGCTCTTGTCGGTGAACCTGTAGAATGATGATGCGAACACGCCGTAGAACGTGTTCATCAGCACCTTGACCGCGGCCTGGAGACCGTCCAGATAATGGTATTCATGCTTGTCGGAGGTCTGCTTCATCCTCCTCTTGATGCCGTCCCTCTCCTCCATCAGGTTGGACAGGATCGTGGGGAGCAGTCCCACCCTCC
Source organism: uncultured Methanomassiliicoccales archaeon (assembly GCA_964634095.1). Lineage (GTDB taxonomy): Archaea > Thermoplasmatota > Thermoplasmata > Methanomassiliicoccales > Methanomethylophilaceae > Methanoprimaticola. The sequence goes on from CAZWKY010000014.1 coordinate 33,749, forward strand.
TCTCCTTGGACATGAACCTGGCGCCGGACGGTGATTCTATCTCCCCGTCGGGGCAGAGTGTGGTGAAGCAGATGTTCTTCGCTATGATCAGCGACGGGTACATGGATTTGAAATCCAGGACGCAGACCCAATGGTAGAGTCCCGGGGTCATGGTGTGCACGTATCCACCTTCGATCTGGTCCGAACCGGAGAACCTGCCCTTGGTCATGGGGACACCGATCTTCCCCCTGTCCGCGGCACGGATCAGCAGGGAATCGGCCAACTGCGAGGATCCGGACGTCATGACATCCTCTATGGTGAGCTTGGACACCGCGGCGAGGTCCATGTCCTTGCGGAGGGTACCGACCTCCAGCAGGATCCTCAGGGCGAGCTCCGCATCCTTCAGGCAGTACCTCAGGACCTTCTCCCTGTCCTTGGTCCATTCGGCATCCATGTACTTGGGGTCCACATCCAGTTTCTGCTCCCCCAGCAGCTGTAACGACACCGCGTTCAGGGTCTCCTGCTTGGGTCTGAGCTCCTTCTTGACCGCCCACCACGCATCGCATATCAGGCGGCCCTTGATCCTCCAGAACCTGTCGCCGACGACACGGGGCTGTCCGCCGTCCCTTCCCCAGGGCAGGGCGTCCTGCATCTTGTTGGCCTTGGCCCTCTCCATTATCTTGCGGATGTCGTAGTTGTCGATGTTGTACCCGGTGATGACGTCGGGGTCCTCGGCCCTTATCAGTTCCGAGAACGCGGTGATGATCTCCCTCTCGGTGCCGACCATGGGCGGACATTCCCTGATATCACCGTCCTCCCCCACCACCGCGCATATGGTGTAGATGAACTCGTGTTCGATGCTGTTCTCGATGTCGAAGGACAGGATCCTCAGACCCGGGTCGAAGGAGTCTATGTTCTCGAAGGAGGACATGTCCACCACCAGGTCGGTGTTGTACCTCCCATCGGTCACATCGCCGGTGACCCTGATGCAGGATCCCATGTCCATGTCGTAGAAGAACCTGTGATGGAAGGTGATGTCGGCGGACAGCACATCGTGCCCCGCCTTCCTGAACCTGTTCCTGAAGTCGGTGACCTTCCAGGGGTTCCTGAGGGTGACCTTCAGGACGTCGTGCATCTCGGACCTGTAGAGGAGCCTGTCCCTCTCGGTGGACACCACGTCGGGGTCCTTCGCGAGGATGTCCTCCATCCCGTCACGGGGGTCCACCGCGTACAGGTAGGGGAGGTATCCTCTGCACAGTATGGTGATGGACTCCTTGGTGCGGGTCTTCCCGAACAGTTCTATGACGGGCTCGTCCCCGACGGTTATCGAGGATGCGCTGATCAGTCTGACGTCCCAGGTACCCATGTGCACTCACTTGTTGGCGACGATCCTTATGACGTCCCCGTCCTGGAGCTCGTAGTCGGCTCCGACGGTGCGTTTGGTGCGTGCGTTCACGGCCCTGATGAACTTGTCACCCAGGTCGGAGTGGATGCGGTATGCGAGGTCCTTGGCGGTGGAGCCGCGGGGCACCAGGAACGCATCGGGGAGGACCCTTCCGAAGTGGTCGGTGAACTTGTTCTCGTCCTCCACGGGGTAGACGGTGATGAGGTCCAGCATCTTGAATGCGGCATCCTCTATGCACTTCTGGATCCCGGTGCCGCCGTACTTGGCCATGTTCTCGGCCATGTAGTCCAGTGCCTTCCTCTGACCGTCGCTGACCTTCACGCCGTCCTTGATCCTGAATCCCGCATCCCCGGGGGTGTACTCCACGAGTCCTCCGGCGGCGGCCTTCTTCAGGGCGAGTTCCGTCTCGGCCATGGTCACGACGCACATGTCGTTCACGGACTCGACCCTCTCGATGTTGCCCTCGGGTGCGATGTCCGCCTTGTTCATGGCCGCGATCATGGGTTTGGCGTTGGCCCTGATCTCGCGGCACAGGTCCAGCAGGATGTCGTCGTCCCATTTGGTGGGGTCCTCGGGGAGCGGTACCACGCGGAGTGCCTCCTTGATCTGGGCCTCCGTGACATTGAGTCCCGCGAGCCTCTCGTGGAGGATGAGCTCGGGTTTGCTGCCCTGCATCCTGGCCTGTCTGGCGATCTTGGAGAACCCGTTCTTGATGATCTCCCTCATCCAGCATTCGATCTCCTTCCTGAGGAACAGGATGTCCTCGGCGGGGTCGTGGGTTCCGGGGTCCCCGGGGTTACCCTCGATATCCGTGGATCCGCTCACGTCCACGACGTTGATCAGGGCATCCGCCTGTCTGAGGTCGTCCAGGAACTTGTTCCCCAGTCCCTTCCCCTGCCACGCATCGGGCACCAGTCCCGCAACATCCAGGAGTTCGACGGGAACCATCCTGGTCCCGTCCACGCAAAGTGAGTTGTGCGGAGTGCACGTGACGCCCAGCTGCCTGCAGGGACAGGGGGTACGGACATAGGCCACGCCCTTGTTGGGCTCAATGGTCGTGAAGGGATAGTTGGCTATCTCGACCGGGGCCATGGTGGCTGCTCCGAAGAAAGTCGATTTCCCAACATTCGGTTTCCCTACTATTCCAATCTGCATGTGATCGGTGAGATAATGGGCCTATACCTTTAATGGGTTGCCTCTGGTTCCACGGGGGATCCGTACCCGAATCGATGGTCACGGATGTCATTCGATCTGTTGTTAAAAGGACTATTTGAACCCATTTTAATAAGAATCTCGTAAGTAATGGATGAATCGGACTTCACAGGAACGAAGACAGGAGAAATCCGGTGGTCTATGAACGGAGGGTATTGTTGCTTCCACCCTCATGACCTTCCGTTCGATCACATATGCTCATCCGAAGTGGCATCGGTCATGTCCGAGGCAACTATCGAACTCGCCCGCCTTGATGGTATGTTGAGGCTCTTGGATGATGACACGATCAGGATGCTGAGTACAAACCTGTCTCTCGTGGAATCCACATTCAGTTCATCGATAGAGGGTACCAGATCCACGGTTGAGGATGTTTTCCGTTCTGAGAG
>CAZWKY010000015.1:0-35481 GCA_964634095.1 uncultured Methanomassiliicoccales archaeon
CTAGGTCCCTCTCATTGCTCCATGAGAGGATTATAGGAATCGCGGATGTGACCGATGTCGCTCTGACCACTGATGGCGAGAAGAACGCATCATTGTCTATCACCATCGATGCACCTGACCGCATGATTGTCACCATGACCCTCCTGGATTCGGGTTTCTGTTGCATACAGACATCGCCTGATGATATGATCGATTCTGAAGCGCGTGATATGATTGGTGCACTGGTGTCGATGGTAAATTGTTATCTGGATAACACCACACATCATGGACTTGACGGTATGCGGGAAAGCTCTATCGACTATTCCAAGGATTTCGGTCCCGTCTCTGCTGACAACGAACCTGAGGCGATTGTGAAGATAGTCAACACTGTCATCGAAACATGCCAAAATCGCATTGACTACATCACGAATGAAGTTGATGATTCATTCAATGTGTTCGTGCACATCGGTGGAGTGATGGAACGTCTATCATTAGCGGAATCATTCATCGAATCGGTCAAAGACCACATCCCTCAGGAATACGAGGGGTTGATGAGGACCCTTGAACGCTACCGCCGGTGTATCGACAATCGCAGCAGCATGATAAGGATCGAAAGCGACATCCGGAGGGAAAGAGGGCAACAGGAACTGAACTCCCACACACTCTCGATAAACAGGAGCGTGTATTACCTCTCGGTGCTGGGGATCGGTGTGAGCATGTTCGGAGCATCCATCGTGGCGGATTCCCTGATATCTATCAGCCCACTGATGAAAGCGGGACTGATATCCGTGGCATCGGTCTCCGTTCTGACCGCATGCTGGTGGATATCCAAGAGGATGACGGACCGCAGAAGTTCCGGAAACGGCTCCAGTCTGTCTGACATATCCCGCTTCCGATCGGACAACTGATGACCCGTCCGCCTGGAACTCCGTCCATGTACGGACCCTCTATCAACGGAGGGTCCACAATCATATGAATTCCACAGGTCTCACAACACAGATACCCTCAACTCTCACAATTAAAGTACCCTCAACTCTCACAGCTTTTTTATTCACCCCCATCCTCTGCATCTTGTGGAACATTACATCCCCCGTCTGGTCGACTCCACAGTGGACCTATATCTGAGAACGTTCGGGGCCGTGCTCATCGCCGGACCCAAATGGTGTGGTAAGACGACCACAGCAGAGAACCATTGCAGAAGCGTCATCCGCATGCAGGATCCCGACAACAGCGAAAGATACATCCAGGTCGCAAGGAACAAACCTTCATTACTGCTGGAAGGGGAGAAACCCCGCCTCATCGATGAATGGCAGGTTGAACCAAGGGTGTGGGATGCCGTAAGGTACTCAGTAGATGAGAACAGAACGCCGGGCCAATACATACTGACCGGGTCTGTCACCCCCATCGATGATGGGAAACGTCACTCCGGTGTAGGGAGGATAATACGTTTGGAGATGAGAAACCTCAGTCTCTTCGAATCCGGTGATTCCACAGGTGAAGTATCCCTCAGAGGACTCATGGACGGCATCAAGGACATATCGGGTACATCATCATTAGATTATTCGAGCATGGCGGGGGTCCTGGTCCGCGGCGGTTGGCCTGCATCGATAGGTGCCAATCCGGATCTGCATCGGGGCATCGTCCAGGGGTACTGCGAGGGACTGTTGGAGACGGACATCAACCTCCCGGACGGGAAGAAACGTAACAAACAGAGGATGAGGGCCATTCTGAGGTCGTTGTCCCGCAATATCGCAACCGAGGCGCCCAACACAACGGTGTTGGACGACGTCTCGAACACATATGATGGCGGTCTGAGCACAAACACCCTGGCAGACTATATTTCCGCACTGAAGGACATCTATGTTGTTGAGGACCTTGAGGCCTGGAGCCCCCGCCTGCGCTCGAAGACCGCGATCCGCACATCCGATGTCAGACACTTCTCCGATCCTGCGATAGCCGCATATTTCCTAGGAGCAGGACCCAGGGACCTGGAGATGGACCCCCGCACATATGGACTTCTTTTCGAATCCCTTGTCATCCGTGACCTGAGGGTCTATGCCAGATGCAACGGCGGTGATGTGTACCATTACAGGGATGCGGACAACCTGGAGGTCGATGCAGTCATCCATCTCCATGATGGAAGATGGGGTGCCGTGGAAGTGAAACTCGGCGAAGACGGAATCGAGACTGGATCGAAGAACCTTCTGAGACTCTCCCGTAAGGTCGATGAGGACAAGATGAACCCCCCGTCATTCCTGGCCGTGGTCACATCCTCGGGATATGCGTACACAAGGTCCGACGGGGTGCATGTGATCCCACTCGGATGTCTGAGGGATTGATCCCTCACACCCTCTTCATCCGATACTCCCTGCACCTCTCCAGAAACCAGTATGCGACCTCGGGGTTGGAGTAGTAGTACAGATGGGGGTATCCCGCCAGCATCGTGCCGGTGTCGTGCATGCACCTGTACTCCCTGCCGTTGGTCTTCCTGGCGTTCCATGATCCACCGCAGTTGTCGCTGTCCCAATAGTGGAACTCGTGTCCCCTGACGGTGATGTCCGAGGGCATCATACCGTCCTCCACGGGATTGAGGGTGATGTAACCGAACCTCGCCAATTTCCCCGTGTTCCTGACCTCTCCCGGGATCACGCCGCACATGTTGCGCATCCTCCCCTCCGAATCCTCCATCCGCTCGTGGAGGTACATGAAACCGCCGCATTCGGCGATGCACGGGAGACCGGCCCCCACCTTGGCCCTGATGTCCCCCATCATGGAGGTGTTGGATTCCAGGGCATCCCCGTGGAGTTCGGGATACCCTCCCGAGAGGACGATACCGTCCACATCCGGAAGGGCCCCGTCATGCATGGGTGAGAACTCTACTATCTCCGCACCGCATCTCCTGAGGAGTTCGATGTTGTCCTCGTATGTGAAACAGAATGTGTCGTCGGCTGCGACGCCGATCCTCACGGAACCCTCTATCGCCCTCACCGCGGGTGCCGTGGATTCCAGGTCCGGTGCGGAGGACGCCAACTCCAGGAGCATGTCGATGTCCAGGGTCTCCTCCAATATGTCCGCCAACTGGTTGAGCTTGTCCTTCAGCTCCTCTATCTCCGACGGCAGGACCAATCCCAGGTGCCTGCTCTCCAGGACGAGGTGGCCCACCTTCGGAACGTATCCTATGGCCTTCAGACCCATGGCCTCCACCTCGGGCCTCAGGAGCTCGAAGACCTTCTGGGACATCTGGTTGAAGATCACGCCCTCTATGTTGTTCTCCCTGAATGTGAGGAATCCCTTCAATGTGGCCAGGGCCGATATGCTGGCCCCCTTGGCGTTGATCAGGAGGACGGTGGGCGCCGCCAGTTTCAGGGACACGTCGCAGGAGGATGCCTCGGTGCCGGCGACGGTGGTCCCGTCGTAGTACCCCATGACCCCTTCGATCACCGAGATGTCGTTCTCGCAGGCGGTCCTGGAGAAGAGGTACCTAAGGGTGTCGTCACCGACGAAGTACGCATCGAGGTTCTTCGACCTGGTGCCGATGACCCTGCTGTGGAACATCGGGTCGATGTAATCGGGACCGCATTTGAACGATGCAACCCTCAGACCCCTGTTGACCAGCGCCTGGAGGATCCCGCAGGTGACCAGGGTCTTCCCGGAACCGCTGGCGGGTGCGGCGATGAGGAACCTCGGAAGGCTCATCTGCCCCTCACCACTGCGATGTACACCGGGTTCTGGGCGGTCATCAGGTGGTATCTCCCCAGGTGCTTCGCCCTGGAGACGTTGATGTTGGTTATGTCCTCCTCCACCAGGTCCAGTTCCTTTATCACCTGGAATGTCTCGGCCATGGTCTCGATGGTGACCGAGTTTATCACGATCCTCACATCGGGGTTCTTGGCCAGGAGGCACTCCACGATCTGTCTGAGATTGCCGGAGGATCCTCCGATGAACGCATGTGTCGGAGGTGGCAGGTCCCTGAGGGCCTCGGGGGCCAATCCCCGCAGGACCTCCACGTTGGGGGTCTTGAACCTCCTCTTGTTCAGTTCGATGAGGTTGGCCGCATCGTCCTCCTTCTCCACGGCGTAGACCTTCCCGTTGTAGGCGGCCAGGGCCATCTCGATGGAGACGGAGCCTGTGCCCGCACCCACATCGTAGACGATGGAATCGGGCCTGAGCTTGAGCTTCGCCACGGACAGTGCCCTGACCTCGCTCTTGGTCATGGGTGCGTCCCCTCTGATGAACTCCTCGTCGGGTATGCTCAGGGGATAGGTGTCGTCCGCATGCTCGTTGATGATGAGTGCGACGCACAGGGACCCGAACCCCATGTCAAGGAGTTCCGACGGCGTGCCTGTGACCACCCTCTCCGAGGGCGTTCCGAAGTCCTGTCCCACGGTGACCTCCACATCCATCCCGTAGTCGAAGAGCAGTCCGCACATGGCCCTGACGGATCCCTCCCCCGACAGGAGCGTGAACACCTTGCGGTGGGTGGAGCATATGCCCACGAGGTTCGCATCCCTGCCGTGGGCGCTGGTGAGGTACGCATCGTCCCATGAGGTACCGACCTTCGAGCACAGGTAGACCAATGACGAGATACCGCTCTCCACATCCACATCGAAGACGTCCCTGTCTATCGCGGCAAGGAGCTTCTTGGCACCGCTGTAGAACCCCACATCGCCGGACATGAGGACGGCCGCGTGTCTGTAACGTGTGTTTCCGTTCAGGAATCCGAGGATGTCGTCGGGCATGTATGCGCAGTACGTGTCCTTACCGAGGGTGTCCACGGAATCCAGCATCCTCCTGGCACCGATGACCACGTCCGAATCGGCGATCCTGCGGGTGGCGCTGACGGTCAGTCCGTCCCCTCCGACACCTATGCCGATGAGGGAGATGGACCTCCTCCCGAGGGGTTCCGGGACCTCTTCGGAATGCTCCAGGCCGAGCCTGTCCTCCAACAATCTGACGACATCACCGTACTCCAGTCCGGTGTCGTCCGGTTTCCTCACCAGGACTATCCTCACACCGGCCCTCCTGGCGGCACGGACCTTCTCCTCGAATCCGCCGACGGTCCCGGAGTCCTTGGTGACCATGTAGGATGCACCGATGTCCCTTAGGGTGGCGTAGTTGGTCTCCTCCGTGAAGGGTCCCTGGGCGCAGATGAGGTTCCTGCCCTCGAACCCGAACCCGGCGCATCTGGTGACCGATGACACGGTGGAGAGCACCCTTGCGGTGACCCTCTCCCTGTAATCCGGGATCTGTGTGTACAGGTCGATGTCGTTGGAACCGGTGGCGGCGAGGATCCTGCCCTCGGTCCCCTTCAGGTAATCCACGGCATCCTGCACGGTGTCGACGGTGATGATGTCGGAATCCATATCCACGTCTGCGGAGGACCTCCTGAGTCTGATGTACTCCGCACCGGTGGCCTCACACCCCTGACGGATGTGTTCGGAGACCTTGGTGGCGTAGGGGTGGGTGGCATCCACCACGATGTCGTACATGTTGTCGCGGATCACCTTGGCGATGCCCTCTGCACCTCCGCAGCTCCCGACCTTCACATCGATGTTGTCGTCCCTCTCCATGACCTCCGCACCGTATTCGGTTGCGACCCTCACATGGACCATCACCCCGCGGGATGCCAGCCAACGGGCGAGTGTCCTTCCTTCGGTGGTACCTGAGAAAATGAAAACGTCCTTCATGTCAAACGAACCTCGGTGTCATCTGTATCCTGCTTATGGCGACCGTCATACCGTCCCTGGCGGTCTTCCTGCGTATGAGCTCCCCTCCGGCCACGATCACCGCGGAACGCTCGCACACGCAGTCCACGGATGTTATGCTGGAGACGAACTCCGACCGGGAGAACTCCCCCTCGACCGCATTGAGCTCCTCCGACGTGTGGAAGAGCGCTGGGGCCTTCAGGAGGGTTGCCAGGCCCAATATGGCCGCCTCGTCCTTCTTCAGGTCTATGCTCGAGACCGCCCTCACCCTCTCGACGGCGATGCCGTCCCCCTCCAGAATTCCGAGGATGAAATCCCTCAGCTTCCCGGGATCGGTGTCCCTCCTGCATCCCACACCGATGACGATGTCCATCGGCACGAGGCGCATCGTGGTGTCGAATGGCATCCTGGAGGGATCCGTGGAGATGCTGACCCCGAACTCTCCGGAATCCGCATCGACGATCCCGTCGGGGAACTCCCCGGATACGGGGATGTCGCTCGTGAATCCCACGAACCTCCCGTCCAGGACCCTGGCGGAGACATCCTTGGCGATCTTCAGGCCCATGATCCTGAGGTCGTTGGCCACCGCGAAGGAATCCACGGAGAACTTGCCGTTGATGTCGGTGGCGGTGGTTATCACCGGTTCCGAGCCCATACGGGATGCGATCCTCTCGGTGAGGTTGTTGCATCCGCCGATGTGACCGGACAGCAGTGCGATGGTGTAGTGGGCGTGCTCGTCCATGCAGACCACCGCGGGGTCCACATCCTTGCTCCTGATATAGGGGGCGATGTAGCGCACGGCTATACCGATGGCCCCGATGTAGACGATGGCGTCGCAGACCTTGAACGCCTCACCGGTCCAGGCCTTGGTGGTGCCCTCTATCCTCTGTATGCCCAGGTTGTCGGAGGTGGTCTTGCAGAAGAGTGTGACCTCGTCCTCCGGAAGGGCGTCTTTCAACCTCAGTGCGGTCCTGCATCCGTTGGTGGAGAATGCTACTGCGTGGATCTTCATTCCGATTCCTCCTTTATCGTTTCGATGAGTGTGTCCGCCAGGCTGGTCTTGCCCAGCAGCCCGTAGACGGATGAGAATATCACCGCACCCGTCCTTATGGATCCCCCTGTCCTGTGGTTCATGTAGAACTCTATCCTCTCCACGAGACGTTCGGACACCGCCGGTATGAGGTCCGCCTCGTTCAGGACGTCCAGGGCGTCGTCCGTGGATATGCATCCCATGATGCGCGTTATGGTGCCCAGATCGGCCCCGGCCAATGCGGCGTTGGCGGCGAGGATCTCCATCCTGGCATCCGCGTTGCGGGAATGGGTGTTCATGATACCGCCGGCGAGCTTCACCAGCTTCCCAAGGTTGCCCACCAGGAGGACGTCCTTCCCCAGCTGGCATGCATGGTCCAGCATGTCCCCCACGAAGTTGCTGCACTTCACCGCATCCTCGGGGTCCAGTCCGGGGAGGTTCTCGGCGAAGTCCTTGCCGTAGTTGCCTGGGACCACGAATATGACGCTGTGTCCGTTGGCGGCACGCATGTTCATCTCGGTCCTGATCGTGTTGACCAGTGCGGTCTCGCTCATCGGCTCCACTATCCCGCTGGTGCCCAGGACCGATATCCCTCCGACGATCCCCAGTCTGGGGTTGAATGTCTTGGCGGCTATGGCCTCACCCTCGGGGATGGAGATGACGACGTCCAGACCCCCGTTGTACCCTGTGGCGGACATGACATCCTCCAGGGCCTCCCTGATCATGCTCCTGGGGACACGGTTGATGGCGGCGTTGCCGACGGGCTGGTCCAGACCCTTGCGGGTCACCCTGCCCACACCCTGTCCCCCGTCTATGTCTATCCCCGACCCCGACCTGGTGACCTTGGAGTAGACCAACGTGCCGTGGGTGGCGTCGATGTCGTCCCCTCCGTCCTTCCTCACGGCGCATGACACCGAATCACCGTCACGTACCATGTCCTCCACCGGAAGGTCCAACGTTATCCCCTTGGGGGTGTGGATCCTGACGGTGGTGACGTCCCCTCCCGTGAGCAGGGCCTCGGCGGCGGCCTTGGATGCGGCCGCGGCACATGTCCCGGTGGTGTGCCCCCGCCTCAGTTTCTTGTTGTTGACATACACGTATGAGGGATCGTCGTCTTGTGAAGCCATATGGGGAGACCTTCCTGGAGATAATCAGTAACACTGATTGTCACTTGGATGTATCTACCAAATTAAAATAGTTGGGATGTCATAGTCATCCAGCTCTCGGAGTGACATCATGGCGGGAAAACTGTACGGGATCGGGGTCGGACCCGGTGATACCGGGCTCATGACCCTGAAGGCCAAGGAGATCTTGGACAAGTGCGACATCATCGGATACCCGGTGAAGAACCTGGGCGAGGGAAGCGTCGCCCTGGACATAATCAGACCTGCGGTCGACATCTCCGGCAAGGAGATCGTGGAGTTCCTGTTCAGCATGAATCCGGACGACAGCGTCCGTGAGAGATGCAGGGCGGAGGCCATGGACCGTATGTGCGGCCTCCTCGACCAGGGGAAGGACATAGCCATGGTGACCCTCGGGGATGTGGGCGTGTACAGCACGTACATGTACATCGACGGGGCGATAAAGGCCAGAGGATACGAGACGGAGGTCGTCCCGGGGATCCCATCGTTCTGTCACGGTGCCGCCGTGGCCGGACTGCCCCTGATGATCGGCAACGAGGGGCTCGCAGTGGTCCCCGTGGCCAAGGAGAACTCCGCACTTCTGGACTCCGCACTCGAGAACTTCGACAACGTGGTCGTCATGAAGGCATTCAAGTCCATAGGGACGATCGCCGATATGATGGCATCCAAGGGGATCGACATCTCCTGCGCCACCGTCATCAGCAATGTGGGGATGGACGGGGAGTACGTCGGACCCATGGTCGTCGACCGCGAGTACGGATATTTTACAACCGTTTTGATCAAGAAGAAGGTGAACTAAGATGATCTCATTCATTGGAGCGGGTCCCGGTGACCCCGAACTGCTGACACTCAAGGGAAAAAGGCTCATCGACGAGGCCGACGTCATCATCTACGCGGGCTCGCTCGTCAACCCCGAGGTCCTGTCGGGACACAAGGACGGCGCCAAGATCTACAACAGCGCCCTGATGGACCTGGACGAGGTCATCGACGTCATGGAGGAGGCCGAGAAGGCCGGGAAGAAGTGCGTCCGCGTGCACACTGGGGACCCCGCGATCTACGGGGCCCACAGGGAGCAGATGGACAGACTCGACAAGCTCGGGATCACCTACGAGGTCATCCCCGGGGTCAGTTCCTTCCTCGGCACCGCAGCGGTCCTGAACAAGGAGTACACCCTCCCCGGCAAGAGTCAGACCGTCATCCTCACCAGGATGGAGGGCAGGACCCCCATGCCCGAAAGGGAGAAGCTCGTGGACCTGGCGAGACACCACTCATCGATGGTCATCTTCCTGTCCATCGGGTTCATGGACGAGCTCACCGCCCAGCTCATCGAGGGCGGATACGAGCCCACCACACCCGTCGCCGTCGTGTACAAGGCCACATGGCCCGACCAGAAGATCGTGGTCGGAACCATCGCGGACATAGCACAGAAGGTCAAGGACGCCGGCATCAAGAAGACCGCCCTCACGGTGGTCGGTGATTTCCTCGGTGACGAGTACGACCTCTCCAAGCTCTATGACAAGCACTTCACGACGGAGTTCCGTCAGGCCAAGGAGTGATCAGGTGTCTGGGAAACTCCATGTGGTCGGATTCGGACCCGGTGGGAAGGAGCACATGACGTTCAAGGCCGCCGAGGTCATCCAGAACGCCGATGTGGTCACCGGGTACACGGCATACGTCAACATGATGAAGCCCATCTTCCCGGACAAGGAGTACAAGGCCACCGGGATGATGAAGGAGGTCGACAGGTGCAGGATGGCCATAGAGGACGCCATGTCCGGCAAGGATGTGGCCATGATCTCATCCGGCGATTCCGGGATCTACGGTATGGCGGGGATCATCTACCAGCTCGCGGACGAGATGGGTGCCGACATCGAGATCGACACCGTCCCGGGTATGACGGCCGCCTCCACCGCGGCATCGGTGCTCGGTGCCCCCCTTATGCACGACCTGGCGATCATCAGCCTCTCTGACCTGATGACGCCCCTGGACCTCATCATGAAGCGTGTGGATTGCGCCGGGATCGGCGACATGATAGTCTGTCTTTACAACCCCAAGAGCAAGACCAGGACGGAATACCTCAATCAGGCACAGGGCATCCTGCTCAACCACCGCTCTCCGGAGACACCCGTCGGCATCGTGAGGAACGCAGGCAGGGACGATGAGAGGGCGCAGATCACCACATTAGGGGATCTCGACAAAGCGGACGTGGACATGTTCAGCATCGTCATCGTAGGCAACTCCCAGACATATGTCAGCAACGGCCGCATGATAACGCCCAGAGGATACAGAATCTAAGGTGATATTATGGCAATAGAGATAGTGAAACCGGAAGAGATCGAGAAGAGGAGCATGCAGATCATCACAGAGGAGCTGAACGGCAGGACATGGCCCGAACCCCAGTTCTCCATCGTGAAGAGATGCATCCACACCTCCGCCGATTTCGACTACGCAGACAACCTGGTCTTCTCCGAGGATGCCGCCAACATCGGTATCCAGGCGATCAGGAACGGTGCCCACATCGTCACGGACACGAAGATGGCCGCCGCGGGCATCAACAAGAAGAAGCTCGCCGCATTCGGCGGACAGGTCCACTGCTTCATCAGCAACGAGGATGTGGTGGCCGAGGCCAAGTCCCGCGGATGCACCAGGGCCACCGTGTGCATGGAGAGGGGCGCGGAGATCGCCAAGGAACACCCCGTGATCTTCGCCATCGGTAACGCACCCACCGCACTCGTCAGGCTCGCAGAGCTCATCGATGCGGGAGAGGTCGAACCCGCGCTCATCATCGGAGCACCCGTGGGATTCGTCAACGTCGTCGAGTCCAAGGAGCTCATCCTTGAGCGCAACATCCCCTACATCGTCCCCAAGGGACGCAAGGGCGGATCCAACATCGCAGCGACCATCTGCAACTCGATGATCTACTACAAGGGTTGATCGCCCCTTGATAAACAGGGGGAATTGGTCCCCCTTTACCCTTCTTTCCAGGTCCGTCCGATGGTCTTCATCTTCCGGGCCTGATCTCGGTACCGTCCGGATAACGGATGAACCTGCCCTCGTCCCGGGCATGGACCTTATCTATGACGTCGAACGGCCACTCGGAGAACTCGTTCTTCCTTATGTCGTCGAGTGCCGCCCTGACCTCCTTCACCGTCGCCAGGGTCACCGGTCCGAAGGACGCCATCCTCTGACCTATCGGCTCACCCTCCAACACCCATACGACGGATGCCTCGGTACCGTTCCTGATGACCATGTCGATGTCCGATGCCACCTTGGCCCTCATGTTGGACTCGATCTCCGTCCCGCAGACGTCGACCTTCCCTCCGGATATCATGTAGATGTTCCTGTTGGCCGTGGATGTCGTTGGGTCCACCGTGACCTCCGCACCGGGGGCCATCTCGATCCTAAGGATCCTGACGGCATGGTTGCCGTCGGCCCAGGAACCCCTGTTGGGGGATGACACGTGGGCACCGCGGTAGGTTCCGCACAGGACCTTCACCTTTGAACCTTCCCCCTCGATCACCGGGACCTCCTCGGACCACATGGTGTTGACCGAGTTCTCCCCATTCTTGCACTCCAGGGGGATGTTGATCATGATCTGCGTGATATCGTTGGGGTTGCGGCCCTCCTGGTCCACCAGGGGGTACATCTCATTGTGCATGTACTTGGACGAGGCCATGACCCACTGGACATCGCCGAAACCGAACCTGCCCTCCACCCTCATGGTGTCGAAGTGGTCCACAAATCCGATCTCCGGGAGTGTGACCGTCTCGTATCCCCAGTGTGCGTGCATGGGGAATCCGGGGACGACCTTGCCGTTGTACATCCTGAATCCCAGCCTCTTCTCGTAGTCCCTTCCCAGGTCCCTTCCGGTGATCTCCTGGAGGGGAGGGGCCAGCTGTCTGTTCCCGTGGGGGTAGTCATCCTCATGGTGGGATACGAAGATGAACGGATCCTCGGTGTCCCAATGCATGTCGAACCTTGTGACCTTCGATACGGGTCCGGAACGTTTCCTGGAGAAGAGTGCCATGGGACGACGGAGGATGGTTAGTATGTTAAGCATGTCGGTCCATGCTTCGGGACAGGGGTCGGTCAGATGTCTGTGTCCCTATCGAGAGAGGGATTCAAAAGGAACTTATCTCAGTTTATTTGATTAAATGATTAAGTGCAGAACACGTCACTGTCCGAACAATGTTCCGGCGCATCGGATACAAAAATGGCCGAGGCGGCTTTGAAACTTATCTGATAAGGTGGTTTCAGGCGGTGCTGTCGAGGTCCTCGTCGACCCCGTTGATCGTGTCTATCATCCTTGTGATGTACTCCGTGAGCTTGTCCGAGGCATCCCTCTCGTTCTTCTGATAGGCGTCCACATAGCACTTCATGGTGGTGGACAGGTCCGCATGGCGCAACAGGCTCTTCACCGTCTGTATGTCGCAGTCCGTCTCATAGTAGAGGGTGGTGGCGAAGAACCTCCTCAGCGAGTGGGTGGTGATGCGGATGCCGGTGTCCTTGGACAACCTGGATATCTCCTGTCCCACACGTGCCGGCGTGGACCTGTGGAGGAGTCCCTCGTGGGACCTGGTCTGGATCAGGTAGTCGTCCATCTTCGTCCCCAGCTTGAAGGTGGAGTTCCTGTAGTTGTCTATCGCATCGATCACCGGCTTCGGCATCTTCATGGTCACGATCAGTCCGTCACCGTGTCCCTTCCCGTGGATGGTCATCATGTCACCGACCAGGTCCTCGTCCCTCAGCTCCGCCATCTCCTTCCTCCTGAGCCCCATATAGGCCCCCAGGCAGAGGATCAGCCTCTGGAACGGGTCGGCCTGCCTGTGGACCCTGCAGAAGTCCTCTGTGGAGATGAACACCCTGTTGAACTGCTCCCTGTTGCGGAGGATCCTGGCATCCTTGAGGATGTCCCTCCCGGTGTGGAACCTCACCATCTGTGCGAGGCTGCGGACGTAGGTGATCTTGACCTCCTCCTTCACCTTCAGATTCCCCCACAGGTAGAGGATGGTCTCGGAGTCCATGTCGAAGACGTCGGTGGGCATGTTGCCGATGGTCAGTTGCCTGAGGCATTGGCGGACATTGTTGCGGTGGGTGGTGCAGGTGTTCTTCTTCCTACCGTTCAGTATGAGGTTCTGCAACCATGCGTCTGTCTGTTCCATGTCTATATTCAGATTCTTTTCTGTATCTTCTTTGCGGGTCATGGACTTGAGTGATACAGATTATAGGAGAAAATAGAGCCGTTGTGATGGAAAGGGAATGAAGAATACAATAATGATGCTGATTTCGACCCCGATATCGTCCTTCCGACCATGGTTATATGCTATTGTCCCGAGATACAACCAATGTCCGACATGAAACTAAAATCCTAATAGGACGGTCTGTTGTCATCATACCCACTGCCTTCGAACCCCGTTCTGAACACACATGGTCATCCGTTGTATCCTCCATATCGGATAAATATCCCCTGGATTTCCCAATGACCCGATGTCAGCCTTGCAGGTGTTCCTGGACTGGGTCAACGTGGCCGCCGATTTCTTCACCGTCGTGATGCTCCTCGACGTGGTGGCACTGTTCATCCTCCTGTTCCTGGAGAAGTATGACCCCAGGACGTTCCTGGCATGGCTGATCCTGCTCACGTTCCTGCCACCGGTGGGGATCATCCTCTACATGTACATGGGGATGGCCCTGTACCGCAAGAGGCACATGATACCCAAGAGCGTCACCGACAGGCAGATGATGGATGGTTACGAGTTCTTCAAAGGCATCCTAGACGGTGATGAGGGGAGATTGGGGAGGACGGAGTCCATCAGGATGGCCAGGATCCTCGAGTCCGCAGGCGGTTGGGGGTACACCAACGACAACGACGTCACCCTCTACACCGAGGGGAAGCCGATGATGGACGACATGTTCGACTCGTTCCGCAGGGCGGAGAGGTCCATCCTGATAGAGTACTACATCATCCGCAACGACAGACGCGGCAACGAGATGATGGACATCCTCACGGAGAAGGTGAGGGAGGGTGTGGAGGTCAGACTCCTCACCGATGCGTTCGGTATCGGGAAGGGACCCAAGGACGGGATAAGGAGGTTCGTCCAAGCCGGCGGACACTATGCGACCTTCCACTCCATGATGACACTGCTGTTCAGCCCCAAGAAGAACAACAGGAACCACCGCAAGATCGCCATCATCGACGGGGAGGAGGCCTACTGCGGGGGGTTCAACGTTGGTGATGAGTACGAGGGCGAGGGCCCCCTGGGACACTGGAGGGATGCATCCGTACGTGTCCGCGGTACCGGGATCGTGCCCCTGGCCATCAGGTTCGCCGTGGATTGGCAGTATGCCAAGAAGAGGGACAGGCTCGGACCCGTTGAGGATTACATCGACATGGATTCCCTTGGCGGGAAGGGGGATGTCCGCATGCAGGTGGTGTCCGGAGGTCCCGACACGATGCCCAGCAACCCGGTGCAGATGCAGTACCTGTCCATGATCGCCAATGCGAAGGAGAGGCTGTACATCACCACGCCGTACCTGGTCCCCGACGACGCCATGATGGTGGCCCTGCAGAACGCGGCCCGTTCCGGGGTGGATGTGCGCATCCTCATCCCGGACAAACCGGACCACATGTTCATGTTCTGGAACAACCAGACCTTCGCCAACGAGCTGATGAAGGCGGGCGTGAGGGTGTTCAGGTACAACGACGGCTTCATCCACGAGAAGGTGATCGTCATGGATGGCGAATGCCTCTCCGTCGGATCCGCGAACCTGGACAACAGGTCGCTCACACTCAACTTCGAGACCAATGTGATGATCTACGACGGGGAACTGACATCGCAGGCGGCGGACAGGTTCCTGAAGGACCTGGAGGTCAGCACCGAGTACTCCTGCGAGGAGTTCGACCGGAGGACCACCGAGATGAGGATCAGGATGGCCATCTCCAGGATGTTCAAGTTACTGGCCTGACCGGTCGAAGATGAAACGGAACATCCCGTCCCTGCGTTCTATGCGGGTGGTTCCGAGGAGATGCCTGTACATGTTGTCGGAATAGGGGTTGCAGCACTTCGTCCTCCCCGGCATGCGCACCATCTCCAGGGTGCATTGGTCGTACGGATCGTATCCGGCGGCGATGTACATGTCCAGGAGCAGACGCCCGAGCATGAGCCTGTACCTGTCCCTGTCGGAGGGTCTCAGTCCCAACGGGTTGTCATTGGTCACCATGTGGAGTGCGTCGGATACGGTGATATGGTCGGATGACAGGATGATGCCCATGACCATGGGCAGATCCGGGTCGATGAGCTCCATCGTTCCCGTGAGTTCACCGTCGAACCCGTCCGCATACCCTCTCCAATCACCGTCTTCCATGTTAACGTGGTATGTGCCGCTGGATTAAAAAGTGGAGCGTGGGGTTTATCTCCGACTACGTTCGTTGTATCCGATATGATAACTTGTGATGTCCTGATCATAGGCGGAGGTTTGTCCGGATTGGCCACCGCCAGGGATCTGAAGGGATCCGGCCGGAGGGTCGTGGTCCTGGAGAGGATGTCCGGACCCGTCTACAGACGTTACCACACCATATGCGGCGAGGCCGTCAGCAACAGGATGTTCCGCAGGATCGGCATGGAGCCGACCGCCGTCATCCGCGAGGTGGACACCATCGCCCTGAGGTTCGAGGACGAGGAGGTGTCCGTCCCGGTGAGGGGGTACATAGTCGACCGCAACGGACTGCTGGACTCGATGAGGTCCGAGTGCGATGCCGAGTTCATCAACGGCACCGCCACGGGTGTCGTCAGGGATGTCGGAGGGTACAGGGTGCACTCCACCGCCGGGGAGATCTTCTGCAAGGTCCTGGTCGGGGCCGACGGGGCACATTCCGTCGTACGCAGGGATGTGTTCGGAACGGAGCCCGAGGAGATGATCCCCATCGTGAACAACATCGTCCGCGGGGAATCCGACGGGAAGCTCAGGTTCATCGTGTCCGAGAGGTACAAGGGGGCCTACAGATGGGAGTTCCCCCAGGCCGACGGCATGATGACCATCGGTTATCCAAAGGGGACGGACGATGTCACCGAGTATGAATCCAGGGGCGGACGCCATATGCCGATAGGGAAGCTGCCCTGCGTCGCAATGGACGACTGCTACCTGGTGGGTGATGCCGCATCCCTGGCCAACCCCTTCTGTTTCGGGGGGATAGGTGCCGCGCTGCTGTCCGGAAGGAAGGCGGCGGAGGCGGTCCTGAGGGATGATGTCGGATTCTATGACAAGTGGGTGCAGAAGGATGTGATGTTCGACTTCCACTACATGGATGCCCACAGGAGGTTCTCGGAATACGGTGATGAAGACATCCAACGTCTCATCGGACCCCTTGCGAAGAAGTACTCCGTATCCAGGGGCATCAGGATGATGCTGAGGTATCCCAAGGAGGCCAACGTCTACATGTGCTGCTGGCTGGGGTTCAAGGGCGGATGGTGATCCGGTCCACATTTATCTATGACGTATCGGATGTGATGGCATGTACTGTCCGAATTGCGGCAAGGAGGCGGATGCGGGGGACCGTTTCTGCAAACACTGCTCATTCAGGCTGACCGGTTCGGAACCGGAGGAACACGGGACCGGAGGTCCGTATGACGGGGATGTCCACGGGGACACCAGGTCCACCGGACTTGCGATGTTCCTCTCGATCATACTCCCGGGATTGGGGGCGTACTATGTGGACGGGGACACCAGGGGACTGAAGATCTTCCTGGCGAGCCTCGTCCTGCTCATAGCGGTGAACACGGTGCTCCTGATCCTGTTCCCGGTGATCGCACTGGCGATGGTGGTCCTGTGGGCCATCGGGCTGAAGGTGACCTCGGAGGCCATCGACAGCTACCGTCGGAAGCATCCGTTGTGACCGCCGGATGAGGCTGGCCTGACTCAAACTATTTAAAACCATCTTCCCACGGGGAGACTGTCCAGACGTTTCCGGTTGGATGGATGGACGAACCCGTTTTTCCTGGAATCTGGTATATAAAACTTGTTAGAAAAACCAGCAGTATTAAATAAGTTGTAAGCCGAAGATGCTCTCCGGGGGTACATCATGGAAATCAATCCGGGCCAGATGCTGAAATGCACCAGATGCGAGTACTCCTGGATGCCTCGCAGGGACAAGGTCCCCGAGAGATGCCCCAGGTGCCGTTCCGTCAAATGGAACATGCCACATCTCACCGTCACCTGCAAACGTTGCGGTTACTCCTGGAACTCCCATACCGGGAACCCCAAACGCTGTCCCCAGTGCGGATCTCATCAGTGGAACATCCCTCCCAAATCCTATGTCTGCAAGAGATGCGGATGCTCATGGAACACCAAGGGCGGGAAGGTCCCCAAACGCTGTCCCTCATGTTCTTCGAAGGATTGGGACCGTGACAAGGAGGTCGAGGTCAAACCCGTGCAGCGCGTGGTGTTCGAACTCGACGATGCCACCTACAAGACCATCGTGGACCACTACCGCAAGGGCATGTCCTGCGTGGACATATCGATAGCATGCGACATCCCCTACAGCGTCGTCCATCAGGCGATAAGGGACCACATACCCAACAGGGAGATAAAGGTCTGATCGTATCGGGCACCATGGATCCCGGTTTGTCTTCCGGGTCACGGTCAGCGGGGTGCACCGTATGATCAGGACCCACCACCTCATCACCGAACGTCTGGAGATGAGGATGTTCCGGGAGTCCGATGCCCTCCAGGCATACAGGAACTGGATGTCCGATCCCGAGGTGGCGCATTTCACTTCATGGGAGGCACATCGGTCGCCCGAGGAGTCCCTGAGGGTCATCCGTTCGTGGGTGGCCGAGTATCCGTTGGGTTCGATAGATTGGTGCATAACGTTGCGGGGGTCCGACGAGCCCATCGGGGGCATCACCGTGGTCCAGCACCATCCTGAGAAAGGTTATTGTGAGATCGGATACGTTCTGTCCCAGGGGTATTGGGACAGGGGCTACATGACCGAGGCCCTGAGGGCTGCGGTGAACTTCATCTTCGACCACACCGACTATGAATGGATACAGGCCCGTCACGACACGGAGAACGAGGCCTCCGGAAGATGTCTGGAGAAATGCAACTTCAGGGTCCTGGGGATGCGGGACCTGCCCGATCCGAAGACCGGGAAGGTACGCACATACAGGTTCATGGGCATCGCACGCAGGGATGTCTTCGTGATGCCGTGATCAGTCAGGCAGGTTGTCCCTGACCTTCTCGATCTCCCTCACGGCCTGGATGTAGCGTTCGTGCTCCAGGTCGGCGGCCCTCTTGCAATCCAGGAACTTCTCGTGGAAGCCCTGGGCCTCGTCCCTCAGTTTATCGGCATCCGCCCTCAGCTGGAGCATCTTCTCGTGGGCCACCTGTCCGCTCTCGGAGAACTTCACGACCTTCTGATGGTAGTTCTGGGACTGGGCCTTGGCCTCGGCCATCGTCTCGAAGTCACCGCGTTCGCGTGCGAGGGCGACCTTGTCGTTCCATTCCTCGCGTTTCTCCTTGGCCTCCCTGGCGGAGGTATTGTAACCCTCCCTGGTCTGCTTAACGGCGTTGGCCTCGGCTATGAGGTTCCTGGCCTTCTCCTGGAGGGAGTTGCGCTTCTCGGCGAGGACGGCCGCCTGCTGATGGTACCTGTCCCTGGCGGTCCTGTGCCTCATGGCCTCCCTGTTCAGCTCGGCGACCATCTCGTCAAGGGTGCGTGCGTCGGCATCGATCATGTCGGAGATCAATCGGACCGCCCCTTGCGGAGGAGGTGGAACTGCGTCATGTTCTCCGTGTTGTCCTCGATGTTCTCGTGGACCATGGTGAGACCGAACATCTCCCCCGCGTTCCTCCTGCAGAGGACCGCCGTCCCCTTCGGATACCTTCCCTCGGAGAGGTACTGTGCGGCCAGGGCGGTGTCCTCCATGCCGACGAGCTCGGCATCGGGATAGAGTTCCGAGAGGTTGCCCTTACACTGGAGGATGGCCTGTATGTGGGACACGACCCTGACGATCCCGTCATCGGAACCGTCCGTGAACACGCAGTGATGGATGGGGACCCAGTGGTCCCTGATGAAATGTATGTCGTCCTTCCCCTTCAGGGCGTTGACGGTCTCCTCCACGGGACCGGCGTTGATGTTGGCCACGGCGACCACACCGTATTCACAAACCCCAGACTCCATGGCATCGATGACACCCTCGGAACTGGTGAGGGGCAGGAGTTCGACGGAGTCCCAACCCATCATCCCGGCGAAATCCTTCGCGGCCTGTTCGGAGTTTGAACCCGGCACACCCATGTAGCCGACTAGAACGGTAGACATACCCCGTCCGATGCTGGGAACATATTAGGCTTTTTGTCGGGCGGTGGGGCGACATCCATAATACATGGGTCGTCCTGGGTGACGGTATGACCAACGAGAACTACCAGAAGTGTAAGACCTGTCGCTTCTGCAGGCATTCCGACGATTCGTGGACATGCCTTCCGGAGGGGAGGGCCACGGAACCGGGATCGTCCTGCGGGAGGTACAGGCCGGGATGCTGCGAGAACTGCACATCCTATGACGGGGGTGTGTGCGGCAGGACCGGTGCGGAGATGTTCTCCCTGGACGTCTGCTCCGACTACGACCCCTCGGGCTCAGTCTGAGGTCCTGTCCTTCCTGTTGGACAGGACGTTCTTGATGCTCGCCTTGGCCTTCGCCTCGCCGGTGAGCACCTTCTTCGCCGATTCGGGGATGCCGTAGTAGACGATGTTGTCGCACAGGGACACGTTCGTCCTCATCAGCGGTCTGACCTTGGAGTAATGGGCCTGCAGCGCACCGACGGTCTCGTTGACGATGGATGTGATGCCGTAGAGGTTCTTCGAGATGAAATCCTGCGAGTTGACGAAACCGGTCTCCGGGAGGAACGGGTTGTATGTACCGTCCATGAAATCGTCCTCCAGGTCGTCTATGGCGTCCATGATGTAGACGGCGGCGGTGAGTTCGGTGAAGATCTCATCCAGGTCGGAGGATGCGTGTTCCCCGGCTATGTCCGAGAGTGCGCCGATCAGTCCTTTTCCGAAGGTCCTGCCCATGAGCCTGGCATCCCTGCAGCCTGCGAGCTCCAGGTCCCTGAGGGCGGAGAAACCCTCGCCGACCATGCGGTCGTACTCCGGGAACTCGTCCACCGCCTTCCCGATGGCCTTGGCCAGTGTCTTCGATATCACCTTGGTCTTCAGGGAGGGTTTGTCGGTCTCGTCGTCCTCCAGCTCCCATTTGGTGAGGATCAGGGTGTAGGCGGCCATCCTCCTCATGAGCTCGGAGTCGGCGTGGGGGTCCTCCAGGACGCAGATGGTCCTGGATGTGCCCTCGAATTCGAGAACATCACCGACCACTCCGTTCAGGAGGATGGTGTTGAACGTCATGTCGAAGTTCACGGTGGCCGCGCCCCTGAGGCCGAATCCGCCCCTGAGCTGGTGGCATCCCTCGCAGTAGTACTTCCTGTACAGCCTGAAGTCCGCGGGGGACAGTCTTCCGTAGGAGGGCACCGTGTATCCGAACATCGTCCCGACCATCCCCTCTAGCTATAAAAACGGTGTCGGAGAGGTTGGCGATTGTGCATCCAACACGACATCCGGAGACGGCCCGGAACCGACCTGCTGGCTGTGGTCTGGACCCGAAAAACGGAGTGGAACACTTTTAAATATGCCGACTTAGTACGGCCACCATCGAAGTAATTTCGATTAGGTGAGTATCCATGTCATACGATGCTGAATCTGTAGAGAATCTGACAGCACTTTACGAGAGCCAGTCCCCCGCCGCATTCATCGCGTTCGCAATGCAGGGACTTCCCGAGTCCGACCACGCCGAGCGTTTCGACAAAGGCGACCACTCCGGTTCCACCAAGTGCGACTACGGATGCTGCAACGACAAAGGATGCTGCGCCACACCCGGCTGGTACGCATGTCTCGGAGGATGCATCGTCGTCTGCTGTGCATGCTGCTGCTACGTCACGAACGGATTCAACGGCGTCTGGACCTACTGGCCCTTCTGAGCCGACATCCCCGTCACGGTGCATCGTCCGTGACGGGATCCGTCCATGAAACCCTACATCTCGGTGGTAGTCAAACCCACCCTTTTCTGCAACACAGATTGCAAACACTGCTACCACACACCCGAGGAGAGGGTCCGCGGGGAGATGTCCCTGGAGACCCTCGAGAACCTCATCAGGAAGGTCTCGGAGGAGTACGAGTCCGCCTGGTTCATCTGGCACGGAGGGGAGCCCATGACGCTTCCCATGTCCTTCTACAAGGAGGCCATCAGGCTCGAGGAGGAGTACTTCGGCAAGAGGTCCTTCAGATACGGGAACACCATCCAGACCAACGGCATGCTCCTGAACAAGAGGTTCATGGCATACTGCAGGGAGAAGGCGATCAACGTCGGAGTGTCCTACGAGGGACCGTACAACGACATCCTCAGGGAGGGTGATGTGGAGAAGGTCCTGGGAACGCTTTCGTCCAAGGACAATAAGTACTCCGTGAGCTCCACCATATCCGCTGAGACCGCGTCGAAGCAGGCGGAACTGTACAGATACTTCCGCGACAGGGAGGTGAACGTCTCCTTCTCACCGGTGATACCCGCAGGATGTGCGAGGTGCAACGGCACCGTCCCCGATCCGGACGAGTACATCAGGGGGAGCATAGAGGCCTTCGACGAGTGGCTCCACGATCCCGAATCGAAGATCCCGCTGGTCCCCCATTATCTGTACGTGCTGAACTATCTCGGGGATCCGACACCGTCCGATTGTGCGCACACATCATGCCTCACCAAGTGGCTGTGCATCAACCCCGACGGTTCCATCTACCCCTGCGCCAAGGCATGTCCTCAGGAGTTCCTCATGGGGAACATCAACGAGGTGTCCATCGCGGAGGCGTTCCAATCCGAGGGATTCAGGAGGATGCTGTTGGGTTCGGTGAAGAGGCGTGAGAAGTGCGCCTCATGTCCGATCTTCAGATACTGCAACGGAGGCTGCAGCATGGATGCCTACCACGAATGCGGTATCGAGGAGAACAACGGTGATTCATGCAGGATATTCAAAGAGGTTTTCGGGCACATATCGCAGGAGATACAGACCATCCTGGATACGCAGCCCGATATGTCCCAATACAATCCCTTCGTCAGGGATGCGATCATCGGGAAGCTCGTGAACCCCAAGACCATCAGCATCTGACGGCGATGGCGTCGATCTCCACCTTCACTCCCTTGGGGAGCTTGGAGACCTCCACGCAGGACCTGGACGGATACGGTTCACTGAAGAACTCCGCATACACCCTGTTCACATCCGCGAATGCGGACATGTCCGTGACGAACACCGTCACCCTGACAGCCCTGTCCAATCCCGAACCTGCGGCCTCGAGGACGTTCCCCAGATTCGTCAGTGCCCGTCTCGTCTGATCGGCTATGTCATCGGGGACATCACCTGTCTCCGGATCCACAGGGATCTGTCCCGACACGAAGACGAGGTCCCCCGCCACGACCGCCTGTGAGTATGGACCGACCGCAGCCGGTGCCCTGTCAGTTGTTATGCTCTCCATGGAAGAACCCTCCACCCGACCATGATGTCGGTATGGAGGGTGTTAATCCCCCGGATTATTTACGACCTTCCGATACGGTCGATGTCGTAGGGGGTCTGCTGGTAGACGTGGTAGTTCAGCCAGTTGGTGAAGAAGAGGGTGGCATGTCCCCTCCATCTGAACACAGGGTCCTTGGTGGGATCGTCGTCCTCGAAGTAGTTGTCCGGGACGTGGGGGTCCATACCGGCCTTCAGGTCCCTCTCGTACTCGTATGCGAGGGTGCCCCTGTCGTATTCGAAGTGTCCGGTGATGAAGACCTCGTTCTTCTCCGATATGACTATCCCCACACCGGATACCGGTGATGATGAGACGATGTGGAGGTGCGGGTTCTTCGATATGTCCGATTCCCTGACCTCGGTGTGCCTGGACTGGGGCATGTAGAACCTGTCGTCGAAGCCTCTGAGCAGGGGTTCGCTGGGGGATATCACCTGATGCTCGAATATCCCGGAGACCTTGGAGTCCAGGGGGTACTTGGGGATGCCGTAGTGGTAGTAGAGTCCCGCCTGGGAGCCCCAGCAGATGTACAGTGTGGAGCAGACGTTGGTGCGGGTCCAGTCCATGATCTCGCAGAGCTCGTCCCAGTAATCCACATCACTGAAGTCGATGGATTCCACCGGGGCACCGGTGATGATCATACCGTCGAACTTCTTGTCCCTGATCTCGTCGAAGGTGTGGTAGAACCTCTCCAGGTACTCCTGGGATGTGTTCTTGGACTCGTGGGTGGCCGCCTGGAGGAACTGGACGTCCGTCTGGAGGGGGCTGTTACTCAGCAGACGGAGGATCTGCGTCTCGGTCTCCACCTTGGTGGGCATCAGGTTCATTATGAGGATCTTCAGGGGACGGATGTCCTGGGTGTCGGCACGCTGTTCGCTCATGACGAAGATGTTCTCCGACTCCAGGATGGAGTATGCGGGCAGGCCGTCGTCGATCTTGACCGGCATTCCTCCCCACCTCAGTCGAATATCCCTGTGCTCATGTACTTCTCCCCGCCGTCGGGGAGGATGGCCACGATCTTCCTGCCAGGGTTTTTCTCCGCCTCGCGGATGGCCGCGAAGACCGCAGCTCCGGATGAGATGCCGCAGAAGATACCCTCCTCCCTGGCAAGGGCCACGGTGGTTGCGATGGCATCATCCCCGGGGACGGTGACGATCCCCCCGAGGATGTCCTTGTCCAGGTTCCCGGGGATGAAGTTGGCGCCTATGCCCTGGATCCTGTGGGGTCCGGCACGTCCCTCTGTGACCAGGGGGCTCTCCGCAGGCTCCACACCGATGACCTTCGCCTTGACTCCGGCGTCGATGAATGTCTGTGCGATACCGGTTGCGGTTCCCCCGGTGCCGAATCCCGCGAAGACCAGGTCCACATCGGGGATGTCCCTGAGGATCTCGACACCTGTGCCCGTGCGGTGTGCGGCGGCGTTCATGGGGTTCCCGAACTGGTCGATGATGAACCCGTCACGTTCCTTGGCCACCTGCTCGGCCATCTCCACAGCACCCGCCATACCCTTGGAACCGGGTGAGAGGATGACCTCCGCACCGTATGCCCTCATGCTGGAGATGCGCTCCTTGGACATGGTGTCGGGCATGATGATGACCGCGTTGTACCCCCTTGCGGCCGCTATCAGGGCTATGGCGATGCCGGTGTTCCCGGATGTGGGCTCCACGATGGTGCCCCCTTTCCTCAGAACGCCCCTGGCCTCCGCATCGTTGATCATCTGGAGGACCGCACGGTCCTTGATGGACCCGCCGGGGTTCCCCTTCTCGATCTTCACGTAGATGTGGGATCCCGCGGGGGCGATCCTGTTGAGACGGACGATGGGTGTCTCCCCTATCGTTTCGGTGATGTCCGCATAAACTGTCATAATGGGATGGTCTAGGCCGAGGGGATAATAATATCTGATTGCGTGAATTATTCATAAAAGAATAAAAATGGGTTTTGGAAGTCGTTTCCGGTCAGTACTCTATACCCTTGCGGGCCCTGATGCCCCTGTCGAACGGATGTTTGACCAAAGTCATCTCGGTGACCAGGTCCGCATAGTCTATGATCTCCTGTGGAACGCCCCTGCCTGTGAGGACCACCTCTGTGTGGGGTGCCCTCCTCTCCAGAAGGGAGATCACACCCGCCGCATCCACGAGACCGAACCTCAGGGAGTTGTTGATCTCATCGAGGATGACCATGTCGTACTCGCCGGAGGTCAGGACCTCCTCGGCCTTCTCGAGCCCCCTCCTTGTGTATTCGAGGTCCTCCTCGCGGGTGACCTCCCTCCCGCACATGTGGTCGGGCCCAATCGGCACGATGGTCATGTTCTCCGTCCTCGAGGCGGCGATGTGCTCGCCGTACCCTCCGTCGGGTTTGAGGAACTGGAGGACGATGACCCTCAGTCCCCTGCCGGTGGCCCTGAACGCCAGGCCAAGGGCGGTGGTGGTCTTGCCCTTACCGTTCCCGGTGTACACGTGCACCAGTCCCAGTTCCCTCTTCACATCATCCGGACAATCGCTCATCATATCCCTCCTTGGGATGGAACGGGATGTGCGGTTATAATGTCAGCCCTTGGACTGCTCGTCGCCCTTCCTGATGGCACGGCGCATGATCTTCCCGCTGGTGGATTTCGGCAGTGATCTGACGAACTCCACGACCCTGGGGTACTTGTACGGGGCGGTCTCCTTCTTGACGTACTGCTGGAGTTCCTTGGCGAACTCATCGGTGCCCTCGTATCCCTCCCTGAGGATGATCGTTGCCTTGACAAGCTGTCCCCTGACCGGGTCCGGCACACCGGTGATGGCGCACTCCAGAACGGCGGGATGGAGCATCAGGACGCTCTCGATCTCGAAGGGACTGATCCTGTACCCCGAGGATTTGATGATGTCGTCGTTCCTTCCCACGTACCAGTAGTATCCGTCCTCGTCCTTCCAGGCAACATCGCCCGTGTGATGGACCCTCTCCTCGTTGAGCTGTCTGTTCTTCTCCTCGTTGTCGAGATATCCGACGGTGATCCCCGGTTCCCTCTCGTCGAGACGGACGATGATCTCCCCGTCCACTCCCGCGGGGACGCTGTTACCTTCCGGATCCACGAGGTCCACGTTGAACAGAGGTGACGGGACGCCCATGGAACCTGGTTTGGGTTCCATCCCCTTCCACGTACCGACTATGGGTGCGGTCTCGGTCTGTCCGAAGGCCTCCATGAGCTTCAGTCCGGTCTCCTCGTACCATTTGTAGTATGTGTCGGGGCTCAGTGCCTCCCCCGCGATACCTGTGTGTGTCAGTGAGGAGAGATCGTGTCCCTTCACCCCGGCGTTGAGGAACAGCCTGAACATGGTCGGGGGACTGCAGAGTGTGGTGATCCTGTATCTCTCGACCTTGTCCATGATGTCGTGGGGCTCGAACTTGTCGAACTCGTAGACGAAGATGCCGCCCTCCATCATCCAGGGCGCGTACAGCTTCCCCCAGGCGCATTTGATCCATCCCGTGTCGGCGATGGTGAAGTGCAGTCCCTCCGGGTCCACGCAGTACCAGTTCTTCGCGGTGAGGATGTGCCCCAGAGGATAGGAGAAGTCCTGGAGGACCATCTTGGGGTTCCCGGCGGTGCCCGAGGTGAAGTACATCAGCATGATGTCGTCCGACCTGTTGGGGACGCGTGTCCATTCCTCGGGGGCATCCTCCACACCCCTGTCGAAGTCGATCCATCCGTCCCTCTGTCCGTTGAGGATGAACCTCATCTTCAGGGAGGGGATGCCCTCGGAGATGTCGACCTGGTCGGCTATGTCGCAGGTGGTGGTGCACACGCACGCCTTGATGTCGGCGGCGTTCACCCTGTACTCTATGTCATGCTTCCTGAGCATGAAGGTGGCCGGGACCATCACCGCACCGATC
Organism: uncultured Methanomassiliicoccales archaeon; assembly: GCA_964634095.1. GTDB lineage: Archaea > Thermoplasmatota > Thermoplasmata > Methanomassiliicoccales > Methanomethylophilaceae > Methanoprimaticola. The sequence continues at coordinate 26,328 of CAZWKY010000015.1, forward strand.
TTGTGCAGCGCGATGGAGAGATACCAGAACTGGAAGCTGTGCTTCACGACGACCAGCACCCTGTCCCCCTTGGTTATGCCCATGGATGTCAGGTAGTTGGCGGTCTTGTCCGACAGTCTCTTGATGTCACCGAAGGTGAACATCCTCTCGGCACCGGTGACGGAGCACCACTGGAGGGCCCTCCTGTCAGGTTCGGCCATGGCGATCCTGTCCACCACGTCGTATGCGAAGTTGAAGTCGGGAGGACAGTCGATGTGTGCGTCGGTGACGATCCCCCTGTCATCGACGGTCTCCCTGAGGTAATCCTTGTACAATCCGATCAATCGGAACCCTCCCCTTTCATCACTATCGCCAGGAAGGTGCATCCCTCGGGGGATGTCGCGATCATCCCGTGTCCCTTGCCGGAATCGTAATAGAGTGCGTCACCGGGACCAACATCCACCATCCTCCCCTCGTGGGAGAACCTCAACGTACCGGATATGATGTAGTCGAACTCCTGACCCTCGTGATGGGACAGGTGGATGGGTGCGTCCTGCTCCGCCTCGATGTAAGGTGCGCTGACCAGGAACGGCTCCGATATCTTGTTCTTGAAGGTGGCGGCCAGGTGGAAGTAGCTGAACCCCTCGCGTCTCTTGATGGGGAGCCCCTGTCCCGCCCTGATTATGGTGAAATCCGTCAGATGGGGGTTGCTCCCGGTGAGGATCTCGATCAGGTCCACACCGAGCTTCTGGGCGCATTTGTACAGGAATGTGAATCCGAAGTCCCTGTCCCCCGATTCGAGGGATGTGTACTCATCGACCCCCACTCCGGTGGCCTCCGCCATCTCCTCACATGTGAACTCGCACATCTCGCGGAGTGCGCGTATCCTCTCGGCGATCTCTGGGATCTTGGGGTCTGTTGTCATCGATTCCGTTGATTGCACGGTCCGTAATATAGGAATCGACAGGACGGGTGACGGGTGTGACTGTCCGGTCTCGTGCACTATATATAGGGGCATGATCAGCGTGGGGATGATGTCCGGGAATGAGTTCAGACCCAACAGGCTGACCCTGTTGGCCATATTGCTGTGTTCCATGCTTATGCTGATGGGCGGTGCGGCCGTTGCGCCCGCACTGCCGATGATAAACGATGTTTTCCCGGATTCCGAGTTCATGGTGTCCCTGATCATCACCCTGCCCTCGTTGGCCATAGCGGTGCTGGGATTCGCCGTGGGTGCGTTGGCGGACAGGTTCGGCAAGGTCCGCGTACTGATGGTGTCCCTCGTCGTGTTCGTCGTGGCGGGTGTGTCCGGATACTTCATCGACGACCTGACCGTGATGCTGGTCGGGAGGTTCATCCTCGGTATCGGTATCGGAGGTGTGTCGGCCACAGTGACCGCCCTGATAGCGGAGTACTACATGGGTATGGACCGTGCCAAGGTGATGAGCTACCAGTCGGCCGCCATGGGACTGGGTGTCCTGGTGCTGGAGTTCACCGGGGGTTCTCTGGCGGAGATCAGCTGGAGGGACCCGTTCCTGGTGTACCTGATCGGCGTTCCGATCCTGGTCCTGTGCATCCTGTCCATGAGGGAGCCCGTCCGTCACGAGCAGGTCCTGGATGAGGATGTGAAGACCGGACAGACGAACAAGGGACTGATCGCAATCTGCTACGTGACCATCTTCACACTGATGCTGATGGCCTTCCTCATCCCCACCAAGATCCCCTACTATCTCGAGGGGATAGGTGTGTCCTCGTCACTGGTCGGACTGTTCCTGGGGATCCACGGGATCGCCAACATGGTGGTGAGCCTGATGTACCGCAGGTCCGTGAGGATGACCGGCCCGTTCAACCTGATCGGTGCGGGATTCGTCGTGATGGCCGTAGGATTGGCACTTCTGACCGTGAGCCCCACGGTCGCCATGGCGCTCATGACCCTGATCCTCACCGGTGTGGGGATGGGTATGATCGTGCCCGCAGTGGCCAACACACTGGCCTCCCAGGCGACAGCATCCACATCAGGGAAGATCATGGGGGGTTACACCACATCCCTGAACCTGGGGCAGTTCTCCATATCGCTGATCAGTGTGCCCCTGTTCGCACTCGCCGGTTCCTCCTATCCGGGACTGTTCCTGCTGATCGGGATCGTCGCACTTGTCGCGGGACTGCTGTTCCTCATAGTGCCCAGGTTCATGAGGTCACGTCCGGAGGCGTCCTGAGATGGCCTATTCGCAGGGGGAACGTCACCTAGTGCTGCTGGCATGCAGCATATCCGGGTTCATCACCCCGCTCCTGAGCACGATGATGAACCTGTCCCTGGTGGGGATTGGGTCGGAGTTCTCCGTCGGGTCCCACGACCTGGCGTATGTGAACACCGCGTTCCTCCTGTCATCCGTGATATTCATGGTCCCCCTGGCCAAGGTGGGGGACATCTTCGGCAAGAGACGGACGTACATGGCCGGGCTGGTGGTGATATTCATCGCCTGTGTCCTGGCGATAGTCTCACCGAGCTTCTGGTTCCTGATCCTCTGCAGGGTGCTGATGGGTGCGGGGGCGGCGGCCATCACCTGCACGAGCATGTCCATGGTGGTGGATGTGTATCCCCCTCAGAACAGGGGCGGTGCGATAGGTGTCCAGACCATGTGCGTCTACATCGGACTGGCGGCGGGTCCGCCGTTGGGAGGGGTGCTGAACGACCTGGTGGGATGGCACAACGTGTTCTTCGTTGTCCTTCCGTTGGCGTTGGTGTCCCTGGTGCTCATGTCCAGGTTCGACGGGGAGATATGCCCCGATGAGGGAGGACGCTTCGATTCCAAAGGTTCGGTGCTGTACGCGTTGGCGATACTGCTGACCATGGGCGGTGTGATAAACCTGCCCGAGACATGGGCGGTGATGGCCACAGTGGTCGGATTGGTCGTCCTGGTCCTGTTCGTAAGGTCGCAGACATCGTGTCCCCACAGGCTGCTGAAGACGTCCCTGTTCAGGAACAGGGTGTTCTCCGGTGCCTGCATAGCGACCTTCCTGAGCTATGCCGCATCCTACTCCATATCCTTCTTCCTCGCGCTGTACCTCCAGCACATCGGAGGTCTGACCGCCACCGAGGCGGGGATCATGATGTTGGTCCAGCCTGCGATACAGGCCGTCGGCACCCCCGCGTTCGGGAGGCTTTCCGATAAGATAGAGGACAAGCGCATCCTCCCCACCACCGGTATGCTGATCATAGCCGCCGGGCTGTTCTCCATGATGACCTTCGGGATGGACACGTCGTTCGTTCAGATCGTCATCACGATGGTGGTCGTCGGTGTGGGATTCTGCTTCTTCTCGGCGCCCAACACATCGGTGATCATGGGTTCCGTCGGAAGGGCGGACACAGGGGAGGCATCGGCCATGACCTCGGTGATGAGACAGACCGGCATGATGGTCAGCATGGGCATAGCCATGGTGTTCATCACCGTGATCATGGGTTCCGCGGACAACATCACACCGGAGACCTACGGTGATTTCCTGGATGTGCTGATGTACTCCTTCGGAACGTGCTTCGTCATGTGCATCGTGGGGGCGTTCCTGTCGATGCTGAGGGGTTCTGGCAAAACGGACGGGTCCTGAGAAGGATCGTCAGGACGGACGGGATCGTCCGTTTCCGATGCATGGAGTGTATCACGGAATGCGATCACACATCGTCATCTTCTGAAGTTGAACATCGGCTCAATTGTGGCGACAGTGTAACCACAAATTCTGGACCCCATGTTTCGAGGTTGAGAACGGGATAGAACGGAAACCGAAGATTATCGGGAATCAGACATGGGGACAGTAGGGAGACAGGTGACCATCCTTTTTGAATCCGCGATGTGACTCGATGACCCCATGATCGTACGCAGATTCGGAGAGAACCACAGGTGAGTCTCATAGGCGGGCAGGAATATCCGTTTTCGACCCTCCTGAACATTTTTAGGTTATTCTAACTGAAAATCATCATATATCCCGCCTTTGGATATGGAATCCCATGGTCAAGGTGTCGGATGCCAACTTCGAATTCCAGAAGGTGATAGCCATCCTGGGCGTGAGCCTGATGGCGATCAAGTTCTTCGCCTACTATCTCACGGGTTCGGTGGCCATCCTCACCGATGCGCTGGAATCCATCGTCAACGTCATAGCCGCGTTCGTGGGTCTGTTCGCACTCTACATCTCGGCACAACCCGCGGACAGGACACATCCCTTCGGTCACGGGAAGGCGGAGCTGATATCCGCATCCGTGGAGGCCACGATGATCATGGTGGCAGGGGCGTTCATCATCATGGAGTCTATCCAATCCTTCCTCCATCCGGGGGAGATCTCCGACCTGGACATCGGTCTCGTGCTGGTGGCATTGGCCGCGGTGGCCAACCTGGTGGTGGGCCGCATCGCCATACGCAAGGGGACGAGGACACGTTCGCCCGCACTTGTGGCCAGCGGAAGGCATCTCTGTTCCGACACCGTCTCCTCCATAGGCATCCTGATCGGATTGGCGGTGGTGTACGTGGCGATGGCCATGGGATACGATGCACGTTGGTTGGATTCCTCCATCGCCATAGTCTTCGGTGTCATCATCCTGGTCACCGGTCTGAAGGTGATGAGGGAGTGCATGGACGACATCATGGACAAGGCGGACCACGACATTCTGGAGACGGTGACAGAATCCATCAACGAGTACAGGCACGACGACTGGATCGATGTGTTCAGGCTCAGGATGATCAAGTACGGTCCGAAGATCTACGTGGACATGCACATGGTGTTCCCCAAGAACATGACCGTCCGTGACATCGCCGATGAGACGGACGAGATGGAGGAGGCCATCCGTGCGAGGTACAACGACTCCGTGGAGATCACCATCACCCCCGTGCCCTGCAGCGAGTACAACTGCCGCAACTGCAGCAGGAACTGCTTCGACAGGAGGTGCGGGTTCGAGAGACGCATCGTGTGGACACCGGACATGCTGTGCTGTTCCGAGCCCCATGCGGTGGACCCGAGGGTGACCATCCTGGAGGATCCGGAAAACATCATATTCTGAATCGTATTCGGTGATGCCATGGAAGACCCCCAGGACGAGTACAGGATCGTCGAGGACGACAGCGGACCCGGTGTGAGGATATCCCCGCGCTGTTCCGTGGTGAAGATCAGCTGCGGTTTCATCCCCAAGGACGGGGGTGCGGGAGAGGTCGTCGATGTGACGCCCGGATCGCCCGCGAAACGCGGTGACCCGTACACCGTCGGAGAGCTGGACGCCAAGTACCGCAACGCGATGTCCCTCCTGGAATCCCTGTTCGAGACGGACCTGGACGATCCGGAGCAGGCGGCGGTCATCATGGAGGTCCGCAGGGACATGGCACACTACCGTGTCCTCATAGACAGGTTCTCCGAAGGGGACGAGTGAACCGTTCATCACTGTTTTATCGGAGTTGTGGGATTCCATGGCCATGACACAGGCGATCCCCGCGGAGGTTTCCGCAGCAGGACTGGAAGAATGGTACTCCGGACTCAACGACCCCACCAGGGTGAAGATGAGGAGGTACCTCCAAGGGATAGACACCTCGTCACCGGTGGCGTTCCTCAGGGACCTCATGGCCCGTTCGTATGAGGACCACAACTACGGACTGTCCGTCGTCGCGGGGGAGTACTCCAAGGATCACGAGATGGACGATTACACAAGGTTCCTCATGAACGAGGGATACATAGACGGACTCTTCGGTGCGGACCGCTTCGATGAGGCAAAGATGGTCTGCTGCGAGAACCTGGACATCTTCCCCTCGATCAGGGACAGGTTCCTGGAGGAGAACGGAGGGGTGCTTCCGAGTTCAATCTCATGCCGTAACAGGCTGATAGACATGATGGTCGGAGTGGATTCCGATTACGATGGTGCGTACAAGGCACTGGACGAGTTCGTGGCCATCGGGATCCTGAACGAGGATGAACTGGATTACAGGAAGCAGAGCCTGAAGATCCACAGACTCCAGAAGTCCTTTGACAACCTGTTCATCTACCGTCCTTCCGAGAGGACGGAGTGATCAGACCCTTCCACCCGATCATGGGGATCACGTCTATCGCCGGTTCCTCATACGGGTGCACCCTGCGGACGGCCTCCAACGCCGGACGCAGGTCCTTCTCCCTCACCGCGAACTCCACGCGCATCTCCTCGGCGACCTCTATCTTCCCGATATCACCGAGGTACGGTTCCGAACCCGGTAACGGCCTCCATGTGCCGGTGACCCTCCAGTACGAGAACGTACGGTCGTATCCGGGATAGACGGGATCGATGGCATCGTTCACCGTGTCCATCAATCTCTCGAGATGTTCCTCGGGGATGTTCACCCCGATCTTGTAGAATGTGTCGGGGTTCATGCCCTCTTGGAATCGATGTCCCTGATGATGGCATCGATCCCATCCATACGCTCGTCGGCCTGCTTCAGCATCCTCTTGGCACCGATGCTCAGATAGGATGTGCTCAACAGGGTCGCCAGGATGGAGATCGGCGGAAGGATGTAGGCTGTGGCGGCGACCATCCCCGTGGCCTTCTTGAGATTGCTGATGCTCTCGATCTTCTCGGCCAGACGGTCGTCCTCGTGCTTTATGAGCTTCCCCTTCAGGGATTGGTACAGGAGTTTGCTCCCGCCCCATGCCACGTCCACGCTCCACTGGACCTGGGTGAACACGTTGGCAGGCACACCGACGGCACGGGTGGTCTTGTTCAACACAGCCTTCCTGAAGTCCTCGGCGGTGTTCCCGTCGAACTCCGTCCAGTTGAATCCCGATGTGTACAGGGAGTGTGCATCGCTCCCCGACATAGCCGCCCACCTTCCGGGATAGGCGTCCATGACCCTCTTGGCGAATGCGTTGGAGTACCTGTCGGGATGTCCGCCGTTGATGGTCTCGAAACCGTCGATGTCCAGGGAGAATATCCTCTCCTTCAGTCCGAAGACATGGAAGCTGAAGGGATGGGGTGCGATCACCAGGCCCCCCTGGGACCTGATGATGTCCACCGTCTCCTCCACGGGGAGTCCCTTGGGGATCCTCTCGGTCAGGAAGAGTCCGATGATCTCACCGTCGGCGGTGGTGACCTCCTCGCCCACGATGACATCGATGTCATCGAAGCGCTCGGCGTACCTCTGGGCGATGAACGCACCGCGGGTCTCGTCGTGGTCGGTGATGCCGAGGACATCCATGCCGTTCCTGCGGGCCCTGTCCACCTGCTGTTCAGGGGAGGTGACAGACTCGGGGAACTTCATGACCCCGAGGTTGGAGAAACCCGAGTACTCGGTGTGGACGTGGGTGTCGGCTCTTCCCATGGGGCTCACCAGCGATTATCATTCTATTAATACCCTGCCACAGGAAGGAGCGTTCAGGCGTAGTAGTACTCGCCCTTGGACTTCTGCTCCCTGTCCAGTCTGGAGTCGGGCTTGTTGATCCTGGGCCTGTGGGTGTCGGCGTCCCTTCTGAACGTGATGTCCACGGCATCCAAGAACCTGTTCATACCCTCGCGCATGTCGTAGGGTCCGTCACCGATTCCGTGGTGTCCGGGTTCGCCTCCGAAGACCATCATGGAGTCGGAGACCATGTCCAGGAAGTAGATGTCGTGGTCGACGATCATCGCACTGCGGCCGGTCTTCTCCATCATCCTCCTGATGGTCTTGGCGGCGTTCATCCTCTGGTTGGAGTCCAGGTATGCGGAGGGTTCGTCGAAGAGGTACATGTCCGCCTCGGTTGCGAGGCAGAGGGTGATGGCCACACGCTGGAGCTCTCCTCCGGAGAGGTTGGCGACCTGCTTGTCCATGAGGTACTTGATGCCCAGGGGTTCGATGACCTCGCCGTTGAAGAATCCGGAGTTGACGGTGTCGTATGCCTTGGCGTACAGGAGGTCCTGGACAGTGCCGTCGTAGTCACCGGTGATGTACTGGGGTTTGTAGGAGACCTTGACCTTCCCATCCAGTTCTCCGGCATCGGCCTGTATGGCGCCTGCGAGGATCTTGACGAATGTGGTCTTACCGGTCGCGTTGGGTCCGACGATACCGACGGACTCCCCGATCTTCACGGATCCGCCGGAGATGTCCAGCTCGAACTCGCCGAAGTCCTTCCTGAGGCTGTCGAACTTGATCAGGTCGGCTGTCTGCCAATCGCCTCTGGGAGGGGATGCCTCGAACTCGATGGGCCTCTCCCTGAACCTGATGTTCTCCTCGGGGAGGTATCCGTCGAGGTAGACGTTGATGGCGGTCCTGACCTGCCTTGCGAGGGTGAAGACTCCATATGCCCCCTCGGAACCGTAGACGACGTTGACGTTGTCCGCCAGGAAATCCAAAATGGCAAGGTCGTGCTCGATGACCATGACCTGCTTGTCCATGCTGAGCTGTTTGATGAGACGGGCCATCTTGACCCTCTGATAGATGTCCAGGTAGGATGTGGGCTCGTCGAAGAAGTAGACGTCGGCATCCTTCATCATGGTCGCGGCCATGGCGAGACGCTGAAGCTCTCCTCCGGAGAGCTTGTCCAACTGTCTGTCGAGGACCTCGGTGAGGTCGAAGAGCTCCGCGGCCTCGTCGACGGTCATACGGTCCTGGACTTTGGAGAGCAGGTCCCTGACGACGCCTTTGGTTGTGAGGGGGAGCTTGTCCACATACTGGGGTTTGATGGCGGTCCTGACCTTGCCGGCGTAGACGTTCTCCAGGTAGTCATGGAGTTCGGTTCCCGCGAAGTGTTTGAGGACCTCCTCCCTGGTGGGAGGGTTCTCGTAGTTGCCGAGGTTGGGTGTCTCCGCACCGGAGAGCATCTTGATGGCCGTGGTCTTTCCGATACCGTTGGGTCCGAGGATACCCGTGACGAGTCCCTTCTTGGGTACGGGGAGCCTGTAGAGACGGAAGGAGTTCTCACCGTACTGGTGGATCATCTCCTCCTTGAGTTCGTCGGCGAGACCGATGATCTTGACGGCATCGAACTGGCATTTGTTGACACAGATACCGCATCCCTGACAGAGGGTCTCGGATATCACCGGTTTACCCCTCTCACCGAATGTGACACATTCCACCCCTGTCCTGTTGAGGGGGCAGAACCTCTCGCATTCGTGGTTGCATTTCCTGTTCTGGCATCTGTCTATCAAAACGGCCGCGATCCGCATGGGCTGTCCGACTATCTTCTTTATTAAATAGATAGCGAC
>CAZWKY010000016.1:0-3920 GCA_964634095.1 uncultured Methanomassiliicoccales archaeon
GAATGAATGGGGGTTGGATCCCGCACCCCTGTCCGTTCTATTCAGACTCTATGTTCCACAGGGTCCGTGGAAGCACCATGTGTTTCAATGCGGATGTCAGAGGTCTTTATCATCGGGTACAGCATGGGGGAGCATCATGCAGATCCCCGCATTCATGACCGTTTGGAAGGATGGCAGACTCTGGTGCACCGACGGGTGGTTCAACGGGGCCGCCGTCGGGAAGGGCACCAGGATGGTACCATCCGATGAGGCCATGCCCATGGGGATCATCAGGGAATCCAGGGCTCCCGCGGTCATCGTCGATGCGGAGAGCATAGGCACCGGCTTCTTCGGTGAGAAGGTCATCAAGAGCATGAGGGTCCGCGGTGCGGACATATGGTTCATGACACACATCGAGGATGCGGACGATGTGTTCGATGCCTTCAACACCAATGCGGACATGCTCCTCGCACCCTACCACACGATCAGGTCCGATTCCGACCTAAACGACATCCATTCCGTGTCGGATTCTGTCATACCTGTGGTCTTCGTCAAGGGTTCGAAGGGACTTATATCCAAAAGGAGGTCCGGTGATGTCAGGGACATACTCGATAGGATCACAGACGCCGGATTCTACAAGACATGCATCCTGGACACCGACGGTTCCGTTAGCGAGTCCATGTGGACCAATATCCATGAGGACAACCCGTCCGCGATACCCTTCTGCAGATACGAACCGTCCCATAGGACGGGGATCACCACTCAGATCAGACCGTTCGATCCCTGAAGGACGGAGTCCAGGAAGTCGTACACCCTCTCCCTCACACCATCGGAACCGTTGCGATCCGTTCCGGATATCTCCAGATGCCCGGCCCATTCCATCCCCGTTGTTATGGAGAACGCACGGAAGATGGACACCGTGTTCCCGAAACGCGGTTCGTCGCTGCCCCCGCAGAGCATCGCCGCACACCGTTCAGGGTGGGGGAGGTCCCTGTGGAACCACCAGGGTTGGAACCTGTCCATGGCCGTCTTGGTCAACGACGACGGACCGCTGAAGTGTATCGGTGATGCGAGGACCAGCAGGTCCGCACCCATGAACGCCCGATACACCGAATCCATATCATCATCGATCACGCAACCGGAACCCCTGCAGGTACCGCAATCCGTGCAGTGGTGCATGTCCAGGTCGGAGAGCATCACCGTCTCCGTGTCCCATCCCATCCCATCCAGATGTTCCGATGCCGCATCGCACATGCAACGGGTGACACCGTCGGTCCTGGCGCTTCCGCACAACAACACTGCCCTGGGCATATCACCGTCACGACCTTCCATCGTCAATAACCTATCGTAGTGTCGATGCTCGGCGAACAACAATATAGTTCCAATGGGATATGCGACGGGTATACAGGCGGATACGATATGACCGATTTCCTCAAGGCAAAGATAGTGGAGTTCCCCAGGAACGTCCTGGCGGGACACGGGGTCCTCGAACAGGTGAGCGACCTGTGCGCGAACATCCATACGGGACACACAGGCACTATGATCACCGGCAACGCCACGATGAAGGCCGCAGGGAGGGCCGTTCTGGACTACATGCAGGGGTACGACATCGACACGTGCATCGTGGGCGATGCCACCACCGACACTGTGGAGATGGTGGAGAGGCAGGTCTCCGAGTTCGGATCCGATTTCATCCTCGCCGTGGGAGGGGGCAGTAAGATCGACACCGCCAAGATCGTGTCCAAGGACCTGAACCTCCCCTTCGTCAGCATCCCCACATCCGCCGCACATGATGGTATCGCTTCCAACAGGGCATCCCTCAAATCATCCACAGGGTCCCGTTCCGTCGCATCCGCATCGCCCATGGGCGTCATAGCCGACACGGAGGTCATCGTGAAGGCACCCTACCGTCTTCTGGCATCAGGTTGTGCAGATGTGATCTCCAACCTCACCGCCCTCAGGGACTGGGATTTCGCCAGGAGGCTCAGGAACGTGGACTTCAGCAGGTCCGCCTATTCACTGTCGATGTTCGCGGCCGAGTCCATGATGGATGCCGCACCGCTCATCAAACCCGGTGTGGAGGAGAGCGTGTGGCTCGCCATCAAACCCATACTCACCTCCGGCATGTCCATGAGCATCGCCGGCAGTTCCAGGCCCACCAGCGGTGCGGAGCACATGATCTCGCACATGATCGACCTCAGGCATCCCGGTAAGGCGCTCCACGGGGAGCAGTGCGGGGTCGCATCCATAATGACGATGTACCTCCACGGCGGCGATTGGAAACAGATCAGGGACACACTGAGTGAGATCGGGTGTCCCATAACCGCCAAGGGATTGGGATTGACCGCCGAGGACCTGATCGACTGCATGGTCCATGCCCATGAGATCAGGTCGGACAGGTTCACGATCCTCGGTGACAAGGGGATCAGCGAGGAGGTGGCCGAAACGGTCGCCGTCGCAACAGGGGTGATTTGAGAATGGCATTGATCACTTTATTGGGGAGGACCCACGCCGAGGTGGGTTCGGAGTTCTATTTCATCGGGCCGTTGACCGAATGCAAGGACTGCAGGCTAAAAGGTGTCTGCTTCAACCTCGAACCCGGGGCGAAGTACAGGGTCACCGAGGTCAGACCTCAGACCCACGAATGCCATGAGTACGACGGCGATTCCGTCACCGCCGTGGTCGTGGAGAAGATCGTCACGCCCGCTGCCATACCAAAGAAGCAGGCCATCGAGGGCAGTGTCATCACATACCAGGAGTCCAAGTGCGAGAACATCGGATGTCCGAACTACGCACTCTGTCACGCCCCCGGCAAGAGGGACGGTATGAAGTACTCCGTGGCCGCCGTCAGAGGCGACCTGGAGTGCTCCAGAAAGGAGAAAATGGTTTCAGTGGATCTCTTCTGAGGGATACCCTCAGAACTTCTCCCCTGTGATCCTCTCGTACATGTCGACGTAGAGTTTGCTCACACGGTCGACGATGTCCTGGGGGAGTGCGGGGATGTCGGGCTCAGCCTCACCCTTGTCGCGTGCGGCGTAGAGCCTCTCGTGGTACCCGGTCTCGCGGTAGTACTGGCGGACGAACTCCTTGGAGAGCTCGACGATGTTGCCTTTGGCGTACTCGTCGGCGTCCCACCAGCGGTCCTCGTCGAGGGTTCCGAAGGTGTCGATGACCATGAGCTTCCTGTCCTTGTCGTAGGCGAACTCCTTCTTACCGTCGCAGTGGATGAGTCCGCGCTTACCGGCCTCGCGTGCGATGATTTCGTCGATCCTGAGGACGGTGTCCTTGATCTCCTGGAACTCGGCATCGGACAGGCCGGCCATCTCCTTGGCCTCCTCATCGGTCAGGTTCTCGTCGTGCTCCTCCAGCTTGGTGGTGCACTCGATGAAGGGTGTGGGGAGCTTCTCTCCGCGCTTGACCTCATGGCCTGCGGGGAATCCGAGGTCCTCGACCTTCACCTTCCCGGATTTGATCCTGTCCAGGAGGGATCCCGCCGCGTAGTATCTGCAGATGACCTCCAGGGGGATCAGGTAGTTGGTGGTGGTCCCATCGATCTTGCTGTAGTCCCTGATGATGTCGACTCTCTTCACCCTCATCCTGTCCTTGGAGGGCTCGCTGATGAAGTGGTTGTTGATGCCCTCCTGGGTGAGGAGGTTGAACCAGTACTTGGCGGTCCTGCAGAGGGTCTCCCCCTTGTGGGGGACCTTGGAGGGGATGATCTTGTCGAAGACGGAGATGTTGTCGGTGTATGCGAACTCGAGGGTCTCGTCATCCACCTTGTACACCTCCTTGACTTTCCCGGTCATTATGTGTTCCATGATGGAACGAATCCCCTCCGCCTATTTACCGATATGTTCCGTATCGGATGGGGTTCAGCAGTCCCCGGTGCATCTGATGGATGTGACCCGTCGGATACGGAACGGTACACCTCCCTGATGCCC
>CAZWKY010000016.1:4020-33011 GCA_964634095.1 uncultured Methanomassiliicoccales archaeon
TGGGGGTGTGGCCCCCTTTAGAATTCGACGGTCTCCGTGGTCCAATCGTCCATATCGATGGTGATCAGCTTCCCCACAGTCCCGGATCCGAGCCCGGATATGACCTTCAGGACCTCCAATGCCTCCATACCGGCGATGGTGGACACGGCGGCACCAACAGAGGGTATGGTCCCTTCCGGATCGCCGACTGTACCGATCATCTGTCTGAGGGACGGTGTCCTCCCCGGAACGCATACGGCGATCTGACCGTGTGTCCTGGACACCCCGGCATGGACCAGAGGTATCCCCAACTCTTCGGACAGGTCCGAGAGGACCATCCTGGACTCCATGTTGTCCAGACAGTCCACCAGGACATCGCATCTTGCGAACATGGCCCTGGTCTCCACGGTCACGGGTTCTGCGTGGGCCTCCACCTCTGCCAGGGGGTTCAGTGCGAGGATCCACTCGCCGGACACCGATGCCTTGGGTCTGCAGTCATAGGGTGCGTAGATGAACTGCCTGTTCAGATTGCTGATCTCCGCCACCTGTCCGTCCGCAAGGACGTAGTGGTTGACACCCGCCACGGCCAACTGGGTGATCAGGTTCACGCCCAATCCTCCGCAACCTGCGATGCCCACTCTGGCCGACGACAGCTTCGCCTGACCCTCTTCCCCGAATATGTCCATCTGTCTCTCGTATCTGCCTATCATAACCTTCCCTCCACCATGTCGATGAGGAGCGAGCAGGCCTCTCTGACCGTCGATCCTCTGACGGTCTGCCTGTCGCCTCCGAAAACATTCCTCGTTATCACCGTGCGCGGACCGTCCGCCACGGCTATATATACCAATCCGACGGGTTTCGTATCCGTCGCCCCACCGGGTCCTGCGATGCCCGTGACCGCAACGGCGTAGTCGCTGCCGAAGATGCGTACCGCACCCTCCGCCATCTCCCTGGCGGTCCGTTCGCTGACGGCACCGTGTTCCGACAGGGTGTCATGTCCGACCCCGAGGATGGACTCCTTGGCACCGTTGCTGTAGGAGACGACACCTCCCAGGAAGACTTCGGACGATCCCGGCACATCGGTTATGGATGCCCCGATGAGCCCTCCTGTACAGGATTCCGCCACCGAGACCGTCTTCCCCCTGTCCCTGAGCAGGGACACCAGGTCATCGACCTCGGAGGGGTGCGTTGTCCCCGCCTCCGGTGATGTCCTTCAACCTTCCGACCCCGTCGATGCCGTCCATGACCTCGGCCACCGCCTCGGGAACGAGCGAACGCCATTCCTCGTCGGCCACCATCCTGCGGCGGATCTCAGTGCCGGAGTAGACCTCCCTGTTGTACAGGGGCGAGTTCCTGACCTCGAATCCCGCCTCCTGGAAGAGACGTTTGGTCAACGGGTTGTTGGTGTACATCCTCTTGAACGGAGGGGACATGGAGATCACATGGGCGACCCATACGGAATATCTGTTGAGGTCCTCTATGGGAACGATGCTGTAGTTGGTGATGCCCTCATCCTCGAGGGCGTTCTGTATCATCAGGTACCTCTCCCCCGCGGTGAACGGATTGTCGGGGTCGTGTGAGTACTGGGCACTTCCGATACCGACTATGAGGTGCTCCGATTCGGACGCACATCTGCACAGTACCTCCATATGGCCGTTGTGCAGGGGTTGGAACCTGCCCACGACCAGGGAATACGCACTGTAATCGTTCCTGCTCATGTTCCGGGGATAACCGCACTGCATTATAACGTGAACGGGGGCGGTGCGGTGATGATATGAAGGGAAAACCCGGGGTCTCCCCCGGGAAAGGGGTTCTCACTGGGGTGCGGGGTCCGCTTCGGGGGCCTGCACCGGGATGTTCACGGTGGTCTCCACATTCGCGACGGGTTCCTCCGTCGGAACGTGGGTCTTGTACACGTACCTGGGGGGTGCCACCATCTTGTGTGCGGTGGACCTCCCGTCTGCAGTGAGGGGCAGGAGCTGGTCCAGGTACTCCTGCTTCTTGGGACAGTCCACGAAGGCGTACTCGAACACATCGCGGAGGTTCTCCACGGTGTAGATGTCCATCATGTCGTAGTACTTCCTGTCGATCATGACGTCCTTCTCGTTCTCCTTGGGGATCAGTGCGATCTTGATCCCTGCCTCGGCGGCGGCCTCGAGTTTCGCGGTGACACCTCCGATGGGCAGGACCTGTCCCCTGACGTTCAGGGAGCCGGTCATGGCCATGTCCTGACGGATGGGGATGTTCTCCAGGGCGGAGACGATGACCGTGGACATGGTGATCGAGGCGCTGTCCCCGTCGACCCCGTTGTATGCCCCCACGTACTGGAGGTGGATGTCGCAGTTGCTCAGGTTGGTGAGTGTGTACTTCTTGATGACGGCGGAGATGTTGTCCACGGCCTCCTTGGCGATGTCGCCGAGCTGACCGGTGGCGATGAGCTTTCCGCCCTTGTCCGTCTGTGCAGGGGTGACCTCCGCCGCAAGGGGCATGACCATTCCCGACATCTCGGACATGTTGTTGCTGTTGGACAGGACCGCCAGTCCGTTGATCAGTCCGACGGCGGAACCCTCGCTCCTGAACATGGAGTATCTCTTCATGTTGGCGATGCTCTCGTCGGAGATCTGCTGCTCCAGACTGCGTGCGGTGCTCCTGGCATCCATGACGTCCTCTGCGGAGACGTACTTGTGTCCCTTGTTGACCGCCATATCACCGGCGATACGTACGAGTCCTCCGAGCTCCCTCATCCTGAGGGTGATCTCGCCCTTCTTCCCGGAACGGCGCTGGGCCTCCTTGAGGACCTCTCCCACGGCGTACTTGTCGAAGTGGGGGATCTTGGCGTCCTTCCTGACCTCCTGGGCCACGAAGCGGGTGATCCTGTCGCGGTTCTCGTCGGTGTCGGGCATGGTGCTCTTCATGTACACCTCGTATCCGTACCCTCTTATCCTGGACCTGAGTGCGGGGTGCATGCCCTGGATGGCATCCAGGTTCCCTGCGCAGACCAGGATGAAGTCACAGGGGACGGGCTCCGATTTGACCAGTGCACCGGATGAGCGCTCGGATTGTCCAGTGATGGACATCTTCCTCTCCTGCATCGCGGTGAGCAGGGCCTGCTGCGATTCCATCTTGAGCATGTTGATCTCATCGATGTACAGCACACCCTTGTTGGCCTTGTGGATGGCACCTGCCTCGATCCTGTCATGGGACGGGGTCTCGAGACCTCCGGACTGGAAGGGGTCGTGCCTGACATCACCGAGGAGCGCTCCGGCATGGGTTCCGGTGGCATCCACGAAGGGCGGTATGTCCCCGGGTTCGTGTCCGACTATGACCTTGGGCACGATGGGCATGTCGTTCCTCTGCTGTCCGGGATTCCTGAACAGCATGATGATGATCATGGCCGCGAAGATGGATATGAGTGCGATCGTGAAGTTCTGCATCAGGAATGCGGCGAGGAGTCCGAGGACCAGCAGGGCCACGCACGCGTAGATGTACATGGTGTTCTTCTGATTCCTCTGGGCGGCAGCGGCGGCCTTCTGTTCGGCCACGATCGCCTTCCCCTTGCCTGCGGGGAACGTCCTTATCCTGGGCTCGTTGAAATCCTCGGGGTTATGGTAGGCAACGATGTCCTGGAGCTCCTCCTTCGGCAGATACTCAACCATTGAATTCGCCAGCATCGACTTACCCGTTCCGGGTTCACCGATGAGCATGACGTGCCTCTTCTGGGAGGCAGCCTTTTTCATAACCTCCACGGCATCCTCCTGACCGATGACGCGGTCCGCCATCATGTCGGGGATATCGATATCCTCCGTGGTGGTGAAGGTCTGTTTGTCCACCCACTCCTCAACGGAGAGGGCTGACCTTTTAACTTCAACCTTTTCTGTCATTTTAACCCCAAATTCCTCTCTAAATCGATTTGATATTAAATGTTATTATGAATCCTTCAACGGACTCACTCGTCCCCCTTCGCGGCCTTCACCATGAAGTAGCCTGCGATCGCGACCACGAGCGCCAGGATGATCCATGCGCCGTACTTCACCAGGAACGGTGTGTCGTCGGGATATGGATATCCCGTCCTGTTCAGCGGGGGTGCGTCCAATCCGTTGGGTTCGGACAGGTCCAGGTCCGCCACATGGGTGGTGGACAGACGTTCGGGGCTCTCCCCGGCGACCACCTGCGTCGCGGTTCCTGCCATCAGGTACGCATCGTTGCCGTCGTTGTACATCACGGTGTCGACGGCATACCAGGCCCCGCCCGTGCGGACGGCGTTCCAATATGATGTCTCCGGATCATCACCGTCGTAGACCTCGCCTTTGACGGTGACGGATTCGATGCTGTTCGCCATGCAGTAGTATGTGAACGCGGCGGCGACCCCTGCGGAGGACGATCTCTTGGTGATCAGGGCATCGTAGATGTTGCTCACCTGACCCTCTTCGTCATCTGCGGACTTCACCGATTTCAGATGACCCGCGATGGACCTGACCTTGTCGGCATCGTTGTTGCCTGATGGGGTGAAGGACCTGACCTCCTCCTTGACCTCCATGACCCTCCTCTCCAGCTCGTTCGTATCCGTGTTACCGTCATCTGCCATGTCGGCCGGTACGGAGAGGACGATGCTGACCCCCCTCACAATGTAGTACTTGACGGGGTCGTCCTGGAGTGTGGCCTCGGTGATGTTGTAGGTCACCTCGGGATGGGTCACGGGAAGGTCCCACAGGTGCGGGATCAAGGGTTCGCTGTAGTATTTGGCGGCCAATGCGTCATCGACCGTGGATTCGGCGGCGGTCCTGGCGGATCCCTCATCCTCGTACAGGGTGAAGGTGCCGAAGGTCACATCGACCGTCGCGGTGTTGGAGTAGTTCCCCAGAAGTTCCCCCAGGGCGTTGAACACCGCGCACCCGTTCGCGTCGAGCTGCGACATGTAGAACGACTGCTCCGCCGCATCGGTCTCATCCTGCACGACCGGGGCGACAAGTGCCACGGCGAGGACGAGCAATGCGACGGGGATACCGAATCTCTTGCTCATGGAACGTCCCTATGAATGACTCCCTTTTATAAAGGTAACTGGCAAAGCATCGGAGAGGACGGGATTCCGGGCACAGACTGGCTATGTCACCTTCCAGGGAGTCGTCGGGGGAAAGTAAATAACACCCTCGGAGGATGCGAAGGCCATGAGGGTGGACGAGCTAGACATCTCCGACAGGGTTGCCAAGGCGCTGAACGACGTCGGATTCGTGGTGCTCCACCCACCGCAGGCGGAGGCGATACCCGTGGCATTGAGCGGGAGGAACCTGGTGGCCGCGATCCCCACAGCCAGCGGTAAATCACTGATAGGTTACATCCCGGCGCTCCAGACCATCGTGGAGAGGCACAGGAAGGTCCTGTACATCGTCCCCCTGAAGGCACTGGCATCCGAGAAGAAGGATGATTTCGACAGGTTCTCGGACCTCCGCATCAGGACGCATCTCAGCACCGGGGACCTGGATTCCGAGGACAGGGGACTGGAGGATGCGGACATCGTCGTGGCCACCTCAGAGAAGGCGGATTCCATGATCCGTCATGGGAGCAGGTGGATACGCGACGTGGGCCTCGTCATAGCCGACGAGATACACATGATCCATGAACCCGGAAGGGGCCCGACACTGGAGGTGGCGCTGACCAAGCTCATGCGCAGGAACAGGGACCTGCAGATCATCGCACTCTCCGCCACCATATCCAACGCCGACGACCTGGCCGAATGGCTCCATGCGGACTTGGTCAGGAGCGATTGGCGTCCCATCCCCCTGAAGGAGGGGGTGTTCCTCGATGATTCCATAACGTTCAACGACCGTTCCACAAGGGAGGTCCCGAAATCCGGTGATGCGGTGTGGGGACTGGTGAGACAGGCCGTGGAGGACGGAGGTCAGAGCCTCGTGTTCGTCAACTCCCGCAGGTCCACGGAGGCCCTGGCTGTGAAGTTCTCCAAGGAGATGGGGAAGATCGCCGGAAGGGAGCTGTCCAGGGCTGAAGAGGACATCCTCGAGGGGGATGCAGATTCCACCGCAACCGGGAGGAAGCTCGCATCCTGCATCAAATGCGGTATGGCCTTCCACAACGCCGGACTCACATACAGACAGAGACGTTATGTGGAGGACGGGTTCAGGGCAGGACTCATCAAATGCATAGTGGCCACACCCACCCTCGCCGCCGGTATCAACCTCCCCGCCAGGAGGGTGGTGGTCAGGGACACCACGAGGTTCGAATCGAACTCGGGCAACACACCCATCCCGGTGATGGATGTGAAGCAGATGTGCGGACGTGCCGGGAGGCCCGGTTACGACCCCTACGGCGAGGCGGTCCTGATAGCCAAGAACGAAAGGGATTTCGAGCATCTCATGGAGGATTACGTCGAACACGACACCGAGAGGCTCACATCCAAGCTCTTCAACGACAAGGTGCTCAGGAGCCACATCCTCGGACTGATAGCCACCGATGATGCGGATTCGGAGGAATCCATCGTGGCTTTTCTGAGGGAGACGTTCTTCGGCACCGTGTCGCAGCTGTTCGGCATAGAGAGTGTCGTGGGCAACGTGGTCGATTTCCTGGAGAAGGAGAAGATGGTCGCCCGCGAGGGTGACATGATCAGGATACTCCCCTTCGGGAAGAGGGTCTCCGATCTGTACATCGATCCCATGTCCGCATCCATCCTGAGGGATGCGGTGATGAAGATAGACGACGACACCGAGGTGATGCCTATCCTGATCGCAGCGGCCATGACCCCGGACGTCATGGGGATGTACCCCAAGAAGTGCGATGAGGCCAGGTTGGATGCGGTGTTCGACGAATACTGCGAGAGGCTCCTTGTGGACCCCGACGACATCGAGGATTACATGTACGATTTCTTCAGGAGCGACCTGAAGTCCGCCGTGCTCACATACGATTGGATAGATGAGATCGCAGAGGACACGATGACCGACAACATGGGCATAGGTCCCGGTGATATCAGGTCCAAGGTGGACATGATGGATTGGATCATCTACTCCATGAACGAGATCGCATTGATCTTCAATCCGGACGCGGTGAGGAAGGTCCGTCCGCTGATGACCCGTATAAGGTACGGTGTCAAGGAGGAGCTCATGGACCTGGTGTCCTTCAGGGGTGTCGGTAGGAGCAGGGCCAGGATCCTGTTCTCAAAGGGCATCCGTTCCAGGTCGGATGTGATGGCCACCCCGTATGAGACGTTGGCAGCCATACCCAGGATAGGTCCGTCATTGGCCAGGAGCATGAAGGACCAGACAGGTTCCGTCTCCGACATGGTGCAGCAGATGTCCCCCTCCGAGGAGGAGGCCCTCCTGGACGCCATGGCGGCCGATTACGGTGAACTTCCTGCGGAGGATATCGGAGAGGTTTCCGGGGCCACGGAGGCCCCCAAGGAAAAGAAGAAGGGTAAAAGGGTTGAGGAGACCGGCCCGAAACAGGCCAGTCTCTTTGATTTCTGATCACTCCGAGAGGATCCTCTCCACATCTGCGACCGAGTTGCCGCATTTGATGGGCGGGGCGCAGTTGTTGATGATCGTGTCGGGGTCCTTCAGACCGTTTCCGGTGCAGATGCACACGACACGCTCGTCCCTGTCGGCGATGCCCATCTCGCGGAGTTTCTTCAATCCTGCCACGGATGCGGCGGATGCGGGCTCGACACAGACCCCCTCCTTCCTTCCGAGGAGCTGCTGTGCCCTGATGATCTCATCATCGTTGACGGTGGTGCAGTATCCTCCTGTGGAGTAGATGGCCTTGAGTGCCTTCCTTCCGCTCACGGGGTTACCGATCCTGATGGCGGTGGCGACGGTCTCGGGGTTCTGTTCGGGGACGAAGTCCTCGGCCTCGGCCGCGAAGGCCCTGGCCACGGGTGCCGCACCCTCTGCCTGGATACCGGTGAGCATGGGCATCTTGTCGATCCATCCGACCTCCTCGAGCTCGGTGAGGGCCTTGTACACTGCCCAGATGTTGGCCGCGTTGCCCACGGGCAGGATGATCCTGTCGGGGACCTCGTAGTTGAGCTGGTCCATGATCTCGAACAGGACGGATTTCTGTCCCTCGGGGCGGTAGGGGTTGATGGAGTTGAGGAGGTACAGTTTCCTCTCGTCGGCCATCTTCCTGGCCAGTGCGAGGGCGTCGTCGAAGTTTCCGTCGACGGACAGGACCTTGGCACCGAAGAACAGGGCCTGGGCCAGTTTGCCCATGGCGACCTTTCCGGAGGGCAGGAACACGGCGCACTTCATGCCGGCCTTGGCCGCATACGCGGCGAGTGCGGCGGAGGTGTTACCGGTGGATGCGCATCCGACGACCTGGGCCCCCAGCTCCTTGGCATGGGAGACACCCATGGTCATGCCCCTGTCCTTGAACGATCCGGTGGGGTTGAGTCCCTCGAACTTCACGAAGGTGTTGGGGACGCCGATCTCAGCGCCGAGGGCCTTTGTGGGGTACAGGGGGGTTCCGCCCTCCTGGATGGAGACCTTGTGTGCGGGGTCAACGGGCATGAAGGGTGCGTACCTCCAGACACCGATGGGTGTGCTGCGGAGGTCCTGGGGCTTCATCTCCTTGACTTTCTCGAGTTCCATTTTGACGGTCAGGAGACCGCCGCATCTGGGGCATGTGTTCACGAAGGGGTCGTCGACCTCTGCTCCGCAGTCCCAACAGATTACTTTGTGTGCTGCCATTTCAAATCCTCTTGCATCCTGCACCGCATTCGGTGATCCAGGTATCGCATTTCATATCCTTTTCAGCGTAGAGTTTGACGATGCTCTTGGCGATGTCCTTGCCATCGTGGGAGCTCTTGTCGTAGAATGATATTATACAGGGTCCGGAGCCGCCGAGGAACGACACGAGCGCTCCATGGGACATGGCCTCGGCCTCGGCCTCCTTGAGGTAGGGGACGAGTTTGGTCCTCGCAGGTTCGAAGACCGCATCCTTCACGGACCTTCCGATGAGTCCCAGGTCCCCGGTCATCATCGCGTAGACGAGACAGGAGGCGTTCCCCACATGGAACACCAGGTCCTTGACGGAGACCTCCGACGGGAGGACCATCCTGGACTCCTTGGTGGGCACGAGCACATCGGGCATGGCGACCACCACTCCGAGGTCCTCCGGGGGTCTGATGGAGATGACCTCGAACGGTTCGTAGGAGCGGATCATGGTGAAACCGCCGAGCACACAGGGTGCCACATTGTCCGCATGGAATCCGCCGGATGTCACGTTCTCGGCGTGGGCCGCACAGAGGACGACCTCGGTGGGGGAGAGCTTCTCTCCGCAGAGGATGTGGGCGAGGTATGCTCCACCTGCGGCGGATGCACCGGAGGAACCGATACCGCTGCAGGGTCTGATACCCTTCTTGATCCTTATCTCGA
The DNA here is from genome assembly GCA_964634095.1 of uncultured Methanomassiliicoccales archaeon. GTDB lineage: Archaea > Thermoplasmatota > Thermoplasmata > Methanomassiliicoccales > Methanomethylophilaceae > Methanoprimaticola. The sequence goes on from CAZWKY010000016.1 coordinate 13,377, forward strand.
TACCGAAGTCCGCTTCGCATCTCCTGAGGACCTCCGCGGCTGCGATGCTCACGGAGTTGCTGTCGGGATCTGTGGGGATCCCCTCGGATCCGGGACCGGTGACCTCGGATATGACGATACCCGATTCGATCTTCCTTCCCTCGATGATGTCGTAGGGCTCCTTCAGGGCCAGTCCGAAGATGTCGAATCCGGCACCGATGTTTGACGTCGTCGCAGGAGCTGCGACCCTTACCCATTCGTCGCTCATATGGCTCACGTGTTCCTATGTGCCCGTACCGTCACCCATGTGATAAAGGTTTACACCCCCTGCGGAACAGTCCGGAATCGGTGTCCGGCCGGTAGAACCATTTAAGGAATGCATGTGTTATCCGGTCCCGATGCACTTTCAGGTTATCGGGATGAGCGGGGATGCCACGTTCGAACAGATGGTGGGGCACTTCACCTCCATGGGAGGGGACTGTGTTCTCCTGGACCCCGACATGGTCGTCGGCAGGGACCACATCCTATCCGCGGCGGAGCATGCCGAGAGGGCCTTCCGTGAGGGCACCAACAGGTCCAAGACCGTACCGACCGAGATAATCCTCTACTCCGCATGGGAAAGGCAGATCGGAAGGGCGATGGCCAAGATGAGGCCCAAGGAGGGTAGGACCGACTATGTCGCATTGTTGATCGATGTGGACGACCCCCGTCTGGACGACATCGGCATGGTCAGGGACGATTCGCTCATGGATCCCACCGAGGAGAAGGCCGTCAGATTGGGGCTCATCACCGGAGGGTCGCTCGGATACGGGGACCAGGCCGTGGAGAACGTGGCCATGGTAGAGTTGTTGAAGGCATGAGTCCGTGGGATTCTCTCTCACTTGGATGGGTAGAAGTTAGGTGGGAAGTTGTTTCAGTGGTGCCTTTCGGCACCGTTTTTGACCTCAGACCATCAGGCTTGCGGACCTGAGCTCTGCGGCGATCTTGTCGACGGCACGGGTGACGTCCTCGGGGACCTTCGCGCCGGTACAGACCATCTTTCCGGATCCGAAGAGCAGGACGACGACCTTGGGGTCATCCAGCCTGTAGACGAGACCGGGGAACTGCTCGGGCTCATACTCGACCTTCTCGAGTCCGAGGGTGATCGCGACAGTGTTGAGGTTGATCTCCTGTTCGAGGTCGGATGAGGCCACGATATTCTGGACCTCGATCTTGGGCTCGATGGTGATCTTGATGTCCGCCTTCTCCAGGTCCTTTGCGACCTTGCCGATGGCGACTTTGACATCATCACGGCATTTGGCTCCGGTACAGACGACCTTTCCGCTCCTGAAGATCAGGGTTGCGGTCTTGGGCTCCTTGAGCCTGTAGACGAGACCGGGGAACTGCTGGGGGTTGTACTCAGCACCCTCGAGAGCTTCTTCAATCTTGTTCAGGTCGAGTTCCTGACCAAGGTAAGTCGAGGCAACCACGTTCTCAATGTTCATCTTTGCCATCTTTTACACCGAATGGGGCTATTTATATAGTGTTTATAAAGGTTTTGTTGAACCTATAAAAACAGACGGTGATAGACCATCAAAAATGGAAGTTGGATGAATCACAAAACCAGAAGAGATATGGAGGTCGGGAGAGGGAATCGAACCCCCGTATGCGGATCTGCAGTCCGCCACATAGCCTCTGTGTTACCCCGACACTGGATAATCTCCCGATTGATTGGTTGTATATAAAGTTTAATATCTATACAGATATGTATGCCCGACGGTGATATATCGGGGTTGGGCGATGGACCCGACATGCACTGCAAGGATGTGTCCATGCGTGACGTGGATTTCGACATAGACAGGGACTCCATAGCCCGTCTGATGGACGGTTGGACGGCCTACGTCCGCACGGAGTTCCTCGTGCTCCGTCATGATGACCAGTACGCGGTGCTGGAGCTCCACAAGGAGAAGGGCACGGAACTGTTCAGGAAGCTCGAGTCCTATGACATAGTCTCCCTGCCCGAGGACACCGTGTACCATGAGGATCCCAAGCTGGACGTCCTCAACACACCGGCACTGGCGGAACTTCAGTCCATGTATCCTGGGAAGTGCGTCGTGATGCGCGGTATGTTCTCCCACATCAATTTCATCAAGGGTCTGGAGCCTGAGAGGCTCATGGTGGTGGACAACGTCCCCCCATCCCCGTCCAAACTGGGCGTCCTGGTGGACATCGCCCTGGCATCCGGTTTCATAGACCATCCCATAGTGAAGGAGGAGAGGATCATCGACATGGCCGACAAGGTCTCCGAGGTCGGGACGGAGGCGGTCATGTTCCCCTGCAGGGTCTCGCATCTGCAGGCCGATATGCCGTACTACTTCCTCGATGACGCACCGGAGGTCGATAGAGAGGTGACCCTCATCGGTTGCCATCTGTCCAAGAGGATATACACATCCCTGTACCATTCGGATGTGCCGTTCATAAACGTCTGTCCGGCGGATCATGTGGATCCTGATGTCAGGACCATAGTGAAATGCTGCAAGGTGAAGAACGGGCACGAGATCGAGGGGAACACGGTACGCGTCCCCTGGGGTGCGACCGTGCCCGAGGTCGTGGATGCCATCAACGACCTGTTCGGAAGGTCGTGAACATAGGGTTTTTTCGGAACGGTCCGGCGGTCGATGTGTGGTCCGCCGGCACCGTCCCCGTTCATCTGAACTTCACCGTGCGTCCGCACTCGTCCCTCTTCGAGGTTCCGAACTCGGTGAGCATGGCGATCTTCTCGTTGTCGAACACGGGTCCGTCCTTACAGATCCTGGAATCGTCCATGACGCAGCATCCGCAGACGCCCGCACCGCACTTCATGTACCTCTCCAACGAGAGCTGGCATCTGAGACCCAGTTCCTGACACGCCTTGTATGTGAAGTACAGCATGACCTCGGGTCCGCAGGCGAGGACGCAGTCGTAGTGTTTCTCCGCAACCTTCTCCCTCATAAGCTGCACGGCGTTCCCATGGAATCCCATGCTTCCGTCGTCGGTGGCGATCCACACGTTCTCCGCACTCTCCGATGCGATGTCCTCCATGATGACGTCCCTATCGGAACGGGCGGCGATGATGGTGTCCGCACCCGTGGCCCTGACCGCGGGCATGACGGCAGCCGTTCCGACACCCCCTCCGATGATCAGTTTCTCACCGCAGTCCAGGTCGAATCCGTTGCCGTAGGGCCCTCTGATCCTCAGACGGTCCCCGGGGACGAGCTCGTGGATCCTCCTCGTGGCATCGCCGATGGCCTTCACGGTGACGCTCTTCCTGTCGCCGTCTATCCCCGACACGGACATGGGGATCTCGTCTATGCCGGGCACCCAGATCATGATGAACTGTCCAGGTTTTACATCGGCATCCCAAACGAAGACGAACGTCTTGGTGTCGTACGCCTCCTCTATGACATTCTCTATAGTGACCACATCACTCATGGGCAACACCCACCATCGATGAAACGGAATCATAACCGTAGTCGGACATGAAGGTCTCCAATCCCCTGTTGATCCTGTCGAAGACATCTATGCCGACGGTGCCGATCGCACTTCCCACCTGGAATGCGGACGCACCCGCCATGATGTACTCAGCGGCATCCCTCCAGTCGGAGATGCCTCCGACACCTATCAGGGGGATGTCCAGGACGGTCCTCAGGTCGTAGATGGCCCTGACGCCCACGGGTTTCACCGCGGCACCGGACAGTCCTCCGAACCTGTTGCTCAGGACGGGTCTGGCGAACTCGGGGGATATGACCATGGCCTTCAGGGTGTTGATGGCCACCACCGCATCCCCTCCCGCATCCTGCACGGCCCTTCCGATGTCCGCGAGGATGTGGGTGTTGGGTGTGAGCTTGGCCCAAACGGGTATGGAGACGGCGTCCTTCACAGCGGACACGATGGCCTTCACCATGGCCGGATCCGTCCCGACCTCCATCCCGTATCCCTTGGCATGGGGACATGAGAGGTTGAGCTCCACCGCACATGCGCCGTAGTCCTCCATCCTTCCGGCAAGTGCCGAGAAGTCCTCGGGGGACGCCCCGTAGACGGACCCGACGATCTTCCCCTTGGGCACCGCCACGTCCATCTCCTCCTTGAAGAGGTCGATCCCGGGGTTCGGGAGTCCCATCGCGTTCACATACCCCGATGTGACCTCCATGAAACAGGGGTTGGCGTGTCCCGCATTGGGGCACAGTCCGACGGATTTGGTCACCACGGCACCGGCACCGTTCTCCAGCATGCGGACCATGGATGGGCCCGTCTCGTCCATAATACCGGATGCGACCATCCCCGGTCTGTCCAGGGTGATGCTCCCAACATCCGTCCTCAATGATACCATGGTTCTCTCAACATGGAGTGGGTATAAGAACGGTGCGATGGGCACCCATTAATAACGGGATGGGAATGGGGGACGTATGGACTTCGACAAGGTCAGACAGGACTTCCCGACGGTCAGGAAGAAGCTCGGGATCTACATGGACAGCGCATGTCAGTCCCTCCGTCCCGACTGTGTGATCGAGGCCATGAACGATTATTACGAGAACTATCCCGCATGCGGGGGACGCAGTGTCCACTCCATGGCCACCAAGGTCTCTTTGGCGGTGGATGAGACCAGGGAGACATTGGCATCGTTCTTCGGAACGGACGACCCCGACTGCTACATATTCACCAAGAACTGCACCGAGGGTCTGAACACCGCCGCATACGGACTGGGTCTGGGCAAGGGTGATGTGGTTGTGACCACCGATGCGGAGCACAACTCAAACCACGTCCCCTGGATGCATCTCAGGGACACCATGGGTGTGGAGCGCCGTATGTCCCGTTCGAAGGAGGACGGGAGCTTCGACATCGAGTCCTTCCAGAGGTGCATGGACTCCAAGGTGAAGGTGGTGTCGGTGCAGCACTGCAACAACGTCACCGGTTGCACCGTGCCCATCCGTGCCGTCACGGAGATCGCCCACGACCGTGGGGCCCTTGTGATGGTGGACGGTGCCCAGGCAGCGCCCCATATGCCCGTGGACCTGAAGAAGGCGGATGTGGACATCTACTGCACATCCATCCACAAGATGCTCGGCCCCACCGGGATGGGCATCATGTACGGGAAGAGGGAGGTGCTGGAGAGGCTCCGTCCCATGACCCTGGGAGGGGGGACCGTGGGCCTCGCCACATACGACAGCGTCAACCTCGCTCCGATACCGGACAGGTTCGAGGCGGGCCTCCACAACTATGCGGGGATCATCGGGACCAAGGCGGCATTGGACTACCTGTCGCGGATCGGTATGGATGAGATCGAGAGGCGGGACACCGAGCTCATGAGGAGGCTCATGTCCGGATTGGAGGACATAGGGAACCTCCATCCCGTCGGACCCACCGATCCGGACCGCAGGGGGAGCGTGTTCTCCTTCAACATCGACGGTCTGGGTGCCCATGACATCGCCATGATGCTGGACAGCATGGCTGGAGTCATGATCCGTTCGGGTATGCACTGCGCCCATCCGTTCTACGTGTCCCGCGGTATCGACGGAAGTGCGAGGGCCTCGGTGTATCTGTACAACAGCCTGGAGGAGATGGATGTCTTCACCGACACCGTCCGCAACATCGCCGAGACCTTCGGTGACCGATCTCCTCAGGGTCACCGATGACGTACGGTCCAGTTCGAAGTCGGAATCCAGTATGGTCATGCCGTAGTATCTTCTGCCGTCGTGGTCCAACACCACCAGGCCGTCCGTCACGGTGAGTGTGAATCCCCCGGAGGGGAGTATCCTGTTACCCTCGAGGTATAGTTCGTCCAGGGACGATGTCTGGAATGCATCCAGCATGGATGCGATGTCCTCGGCGAGCCTCTGGTCGGCCACACCCTCCTCGTTGTCCTCAACCAAGCCCATGTACCCCACGGCCGCGGAGAGCATCACCACCCCGCAGATGCACATGCACACGCGGGAGAGGGTGAACTCAATCATATCCTGACCTCCACGCCGAGGACATCGTCTGATGTCACTGCGGACACATCCAGTACAACCGTTCCGGATAATCTCACCGTATCTCCGATCACCGGGAACCCGGGTGAATCCAGGTACACATTGTCCACAACCTCTCCGTCGTTCAGGATCCTCATGATGTACGCCGATGACCCCTCGCCACCGAGCTCCAGGGAGTATCCCGAGGGGATCGTCACGGTGACTGTCCTTCCGCTCCCGATGCCGTCATAGTAGCAAGCCGTCATGGTGTCCGCAAGGTCATCCGCCACCGAACGCACCACCATGATGTCCGCCCTCTCGTCGGCACTGTCCGTCATGGCGATCACCGTCGGGAGCATCAGACCGATGATGAGGAACGATATGGCGAGTTTGAGGGGGAGTGCCATGACCCCCCTCCGGTCGGACCTCAGAACCTCACCACCACTTTGATCCCGTCCCTCTCACCGTATCCCGGTTTAGAGATGCTGATGTCGATGAACTCGACGGAACCATGGCGTTCCATCGTCAGTCCCGAGAATGTCACCTTACCATCGGAACCGGTGGTCTCCAGAGGTGTCCTGCCCGATCCGTCGGTGACGCTGGTGTTGGTGATCATCACCGTGGCATCTTCCAGGGGGTTCCCGTCCTGGTCCTCCACATAGATGGTGAATCCGAAGGACCCGTCTACGGAATCTACCCTCTCCGGGTCCACGTCCACATCACCTATGGCATGCGGTGTCTCTATGCTGCCCATCCAACCGATGATGATCGCGGTCCCCATGGTGGCGACCAGGATCATGATCATCAGCTGGAGCGGAAGGCCCTCTATGCCTCCGCTGTTGTCATTGCTGATTCTTCTGGCCCTTTGGTCCATACGGAACGATTCCGTGGGCCGGTTGATAAAGATGGGACCGTGCGGTTATACTAACAGTGGGATGCGCTCTATGACGGAGTGCTTCGCACCCGCAGGGGAGAGGACGCTCTTCATGACCAGGACCTCGGAGCAGGTGAACTCCGTGAACCTCTCGTCCCTGTGTGCATCGAGGAATCCGGACAGGTCCGTCGGGCCCTTGCATCTGCCGATGGTGATGTGGGCCTTGAACGGTTTGTCGTCGGAACCGATCCCGGCGGAGGACAGCTTCCTGCCGATCGTCTCCGCAAGATCCGTGAGCTCCTCCGCAGGGGAGGCACCGACCCAAACGACGGACGGTCTGTTCCTGTTGGGGAAGCATCCCGTTCCGGACAGGGAGATGTCGAAGGCCCTCCTGTCCCTGCATGCGGAACGTACGCACTCGATCACCTTGGGGACCTTCCTCTCATCCACATCGCCGATGAACCTCAGCGTTATGTGCATCTGCGACAGGGGAGAGGGTCTGACATTGTCCATGTCAGCCAGGTCATCCAGGACGCCCTTCAGACAGGACGGTTCCGGTATCCTCACCGATATGAACGTGCGGACCATCATCTGCGGCACCCTTTCTCGGAGATCACCGTCTCCAGGAGTCCTCTGCATCCCCTCTCGATGTCATCATATGCCCTGTTGAAATCGCCGGTGTACCAGGGGTCCGCCACCTCGCCGCCTCCGGCGTACTGCATCAGCATGCCCATCCTGCAGCAGTCCGGGGATGGTGCGAGCGTCCTGATGTACTCCAGGTTGCGACGGTCCATACCGATGATGTAGTCGGATGTGCCGTAGTCGGCACGGGTGATCCTCCTGGCGGTCTTGCCGGCGCACGAGATCCCATGCTCGGCCAGGACCCTTGCGGACCTGGGGTCGACGGCATCCCCGATGTGATCGGCACTCGTGGCGCATGATGCAGTCTCTATGGAATCCGAGAGACCCGCTTCGGCGACCATGTGCCTGAATACGAACTCTGCGATGGGGCTGCGGCATATGTTGCCGTAGCATACGAAAAGAACCCTTGTTCTCATACCTCTTCTCTCCTTCGACAGTGTGTACGGGTGATAGGATTTAGCCGTTGCTGGGAATCGTTCGGGAGCAGTCAATTTATAGGGTGACCCTGATTCGGTGGTATGGACGCAAAGGTATCCAAACAGGACAAATTCGTCAACGCGATGCCCGTCATCGGCCTGGCCATCCTCGTTGTGGTCGGACTCGTCACGGTCTTCGTAATGTGAAAACGCCCATCGGTCCCGACTGGTTTCGGGACGGGCTCTTCCATCTCCATCGCTCCATCGAAGGTCTGGGGCCATGGCATTTTTTATGTAGGGTGATTCGACGACGGATGTCGTCAGACAACCTCTGATATGTTCGTCGGATTGAAAAAATGGAAAGGGTGAGGGGTCGCCCCCTCGGTTTGTGATCATCTGGCTGTGGGCCTTCTCATCTGGGCGAGTGCCCTCTTGGAAGCGGCGTTGCCTGCGGCGGCACCCTTGTTGAACCACTTCTTGGCCTCGTCCTTGTCCTTCGCGGTTCCGACTCCGTCCAGGTAGCAGCGTCCGACGATGAACATCGCATCGGGGTCGTTGTTCTGGGCGGCACGGAGGTAGGACTCGAAGGGCGACTCATCGGGCTTGATCTCGACGGTCTTGCCGGTGACGCCCTCCACGATCTCCCTTGAGACGATGTGTCCCTGCTCGGCGGCACGGGTGTACCATACGAGTGCCTTTTTCTGGTCGGCCTTGGTACCGATGCCGTTGGCGAGACAGTATCCCGCGTAGTACTGGCTGAGGACGTTGCCGTTCTCGGCACCCTTGTTGAACCACTCGAATGCGAGTTTGTCGTTCCTGTCGGTTCCGACACCCTCGAAGTAGGCGTATGCCACGTGGTACTGGGATTTGCCGAATCCGTTCTCGGCGAGGATTCTGTGCATCTCGAACGCCTTGGCGGAGTCCTTCTTGACGCCCCTTCCCTTGGAGTACGCCTCTGCGACGGAGAACTGGGCCTTCATGTAGTTGTCCTCGGCTGCACGGTTGAGCCAGTCGAATGCGACCTCCTCGTTCTTCTTCACACCGTTGCCGAGTGCGTACGCGGTTCCGACGTTGTAGCACGCGACGGTGTTGCCGTGTGCCGCGGATTTCTTGAAGTATTCCAGGGCGGCCTTGGCGTCCTTCTTGAACCCGGAACCGTTGGCCAGGTTCTCCCCTGTGACGAGCTGGGCGAACCCGTCGCCCAGGTCCGCGGCCCTCATGAACCATGAGGCGGAGAGGGGGTTGTTCTTGGGGACCTGTTTGCCCTTGGAGTAGAGCTGTCCGAGCATGATCATCGCATCGGTCTGGCCCAGCTCTGCGGCCTTCTCCAGGAATGTCAGTCCGCCGTCGCGGTTCTTGTCGGCGCCGACACCTCCCATGTAACATCTGGCGAGTCCGTAGAACCCATCGCGTGAACCCCTGGATGCGGCGACGGCGTACCAGCAGTATGCGTGGTTGCCGTCCCTCTCGACACCGATGCCGTCCATGTAGCACCTTCCAAGGTTGTACATGCCTGCGACGATGCCCTTGTCCGCAAGGTAGCTGTAGGTCTCGAATGCCTTCTTCTGATCGCGTTCGACACCGAACCCGAACTCGTAGCACTTGGCGAGGCTCAGGGCGGCCACGGGACATCCGTATCCTGCCAGTTCCTGGAGCATCATAGCGCCCTTGGCACGGTCGCGGGGGACTCCGAGTCCGTAGAGGTTGCACATGGCGACGGAGTACGCCCCGTTCCAGTCACCCATCTCGTAGGCCGCGTTGTAGCACTCATAGGCCTTCCCGGGGTTGAAGGGGGTTCCGACACCGAGCTCATAGAGCTTACCGAGCATGAACATCGCATCGGGCTCCGACTCGGACCTCTTCTCGAAGTATTCGAACACTGCACCGTCAGCCGGTGTATCGTGCGTTGCGTAGTAGTCCAACAGGGCGCGGTAGGCGTCAAGGTCACCCATGATCGCGGCACGGAAGTACCACATGGCCGCCTCCTCCTGATCGGCCTCGACGACGATCCCGTTGGCATAGCAGGTACCGATGACGAACTGCGCGGGTCCGTAACCCTTCTTCGCACCCATGTGGTACCATCCGAATGCCTCGGATTCATCGGCGTCGGTTCCGTTGCCGACCGCGAACCTCTGCCCGAGCTCGAAGCAGGAACGCACGTCTCCTGTCTCGGCTTTGGAAATCAATTGCTCTAAGGTTTCCATCGGGCGCGCCCTAGGATGGTGTCTGTTCTTATAGGTTCCCCAATGTTCGACAGGGTTTGTGTCAGGACATGCATGCGCCCTGTCCGCACCCCTCCGACGGGTGGGGCGGCGGTCAGACGACCAGGTCCGATCCGACCAGTCCGTCATCCTCCCCCTTCTCCCTGGAGAGGACCATCAGGACCAAGGCGATCACGGAGAACAGGAACATGACGCCCCACAGGGTGGCGAAGTTCTCCAATGTGTATGTGGTACCTATCACGAAGCTGGATATGGACGTGCTGACGCTGGCACCCAGGAACAGGAAGATGTTCATCCCGGACACGGCGGTTCCCGATATGGCGATGGGATACCATTCCTTCACCTGGGTGAAGGACAGGGTCATGAAACCCCCGAAGAAACCGAACAGGAAGCTGACCGCGAACCAGAACCAGTAGGAATCCACCTCCCCCGCCAGGAGGAAGACCGTCCCCCAGACGATGGCGAAGCACGCGGTCCCGAACACCATGGTCCTCCTCTTGGACCTCAGCAACCCCCTGCTGCTGAACGCCCCGATGGCCACGGTGCTCAGGATCTTCCCCACACCGACCATGGTGACCATCCACGATGCGGCGAGGGCGAAGTCATACACGGTGTCGAAGTACTTGACCGCCCAGGTGCCCTGGAACGTCATTATGGAGCCGTACACCAGGAAGTACGCCAATGCGCAGCACCAGAACCTCCTGCCCCCGGATGCGACCACGGCCAGTCCTTTGAGCATGGGCATCCTCGCGGATGAGGATTCCCTTATCTCGGTGCCGTTCCGTGCGAACTCCACCTCCTCCACCGAGGGGAGCCCCCTCTGGGACGGATGGTCCCTGACCACAGCGATGCAGATCATGGCCAACGTCAGGGTGACGAGACCGAGTACGAGGAACACATCCCTCCACCCTATGGCGTCTGCGAGCATGTCCAGGGGTCCGCTGGCCGCTATGGCCCCCACGTTCCCCACGGCGATGACGATCCCGTTCAGGACCGCGAAGTCCTGTCTCGGGAACCAGACTGAGATGAGCTTCATCAGGGGGATGTAGATGACCGCCATCCCAGCGGCGATCATGACCTTCCCCAGCACCATCATCCAGAACTCGTCACCGGCGAAGGTGATGAGGGAACCGACGGATGCGATCGTGAGGAACACTGCGCATGCGGTACGGGGTCCGACCCTGTCCGCCAGCAGGCCGCTGGGGATCTGCATGAGGGTGTATGTCCAGAAGTATGCGGTGCTGAGGATCCCGATGGAGCCTCCGACCTCCTCCACGATGTCCGAACCCACGACGCTGACGGACATCCGTTGGAAGTACACGAAGAAGTACCCCACCACCATGGTGGCGAATATCGCCCATCTGTGGCGGTCCAGTCTCCTGAGCACTTCCCTTCCGATGCCCGTGTCGTCCATGGCCCGCATCGAGAAATGATATGATATAAAAGGAGGAGTGGCTTCCGCCACTGTTTTTATTCTCAAGGGAATAATCGATTATTCCTGTACGGTGCGTCCGCGGGACCTGTCCAGGGCCCTGTTGCGGACATAGATGGACAAACCTATCAGGACGAGGATGAAGTCCAGAACATAGAAGGCGAAGACGTAGTTCACGTCGTCGTTCACCACCTTGTTGATCATCCCAAGGGTGTATCCGACCTCTATCACCAGCATGAACCATGGGCTGGTGCCCACGGCGGTCCTCGCCCTCCATGCCCTCGAGATGTTGAACGGCCATGCGGCCGCGAAGCACAGCATCATCCCGATCTCGAATATCCCGTATATCATGTCAGATCATCTTACTATTATCAGTTCGTATTGGGTGTTCCCGAAGCCCATCCTCTCCGCATGGTCGAAGGTGGTCGTGTAGTCGGTGATGGGGTGGATGCAGCCGAAGTAGTCCTTGGGCACGGTCCCCCTTGCGTTGGCGGAGAGCATCGAACCGGCCAGGATGGGCTGTTTCAGCACCAGGTCCACACACGCCCTGTCCAGGGCCACCGGGTCTGTGGAGGCGAGTATCCCCACGTTAGGGACCACGGGGGCGTCGTTCTCCCCGTGACAGTCGCAGAACGGTGATACATCGGCGATCACCGTGATGTGGAAACTCGGTTTGTCCTTCACCGCGGCCATGGCGTACTCCACGATCTTGCGGTTCAGTACACCCGTGTCCTGGTCGCAGTCCGCCATCACGGCATCGAAGGGGCATGCCCCGATGCACCTTCCGCATCCGACACACATGTCGATGTTCAGAACGGCCTTCCCGTCGGTGATGGAGATGGCATCCTGGGCGCAGTTCTTGATACACACCCTGCATCCCCTGCAGGTCTCACCGTCGATGACGGGCTTGTTGGCGGAGTGCATGTCCACCTTCCCCCTGCGGGATGCACATCCCATCGCCAGGTTCTTCAAAGCCCCTCCGAAACCGGTGAGCTCGTGGCATTTGAAGTGGTTGAGGGTGATCAGGACGTCGGAGTCCACGATGGCGCGTCCGATCATGGCGTTCCCCACATACTCCCCGTTCACCGGGACCTCCACGTCATCGGTGCCCTTCAGTCCGTCCGCGATGATGATCTGGCATCCGGTGGACATGGGGCTGAACCCGTTGAGGTTGGCGGTGTCCAGGTGTTCCACCGCATGCTTCCTCCTGCCGACGTACATGGTGTTGGTGTCGGTCAGGAACGGGATCCCATCGTTCTCCCTGACGATGTCCGCCACGACCTTGGCGTAGTTGGGCCTGAGGAACGACAGGTTCCCCAACTCCCCGAAGTGCATCTTGATGGCGACGAACTTCCTCTCCATGTCGATGTCGCAGATCCCTGCCGCACGTGCGACCCTCTCCGTCTTCATAAGGAGGCTGTCCCCGTTCTCGCATCTCATATCCGTGAAGTACACTTTGGAAGGCGTGGTTCCCATGATGTTCGTGACATCCTCGGCGTACTAATGCGTTGCGAACCGACCCCATGTCTTTGACTCCCACGGGTCATCTGCGGCCGTGTTTGTCGGTAGGGAGACAACACCGCTCCCGCACCGGGAATCCTTTGAAATACTGGCTTCCGATAGTCCGCACCAGAGGGTGTTCAGCCCTCAGGTGAGATTAGTGTACAGCATGAGCCCGTACTCCGGTCCTCTCCTCGGTGACGAGGAGTCCATCAAGAAATACAACGACGAGAAGCACTGGGGCCTCCACATCGCCATCGATCTCGGCGAGTGCGACCACCAGAAGATCTCGGACGGCGAATACATCAAGCAGTTCGCGATCGACCTGGCCAAGTACATCGACATGAAGAGGTACGGGGAGCCCATCGCCGTCCATTTCGGAGCCGAGCCCAAGGTCGAGGGATACTCCCTCATACAGCTGATCGAGACATCCTGCATCTCAGGACACTTCGCCGAGGACACCGACAGGGCGTTCATAGACGTGTTCTCCTGCAAGCACTTCCCTCCGGAGAAGACCGCCGAGTACTGCAAGGAGTACTTCGGTGCCAAGAAGATGCAGTACGCGACACTCTTCAGGGACATCTGAGTCCCGTCAAAACCCACGGGGTCCCAGGACCCCATAACACCTACCTTCTCTTCAGATCTCAGTGATCATCCCCCTGTTGTTGTCCCCACTTTACACTATATGAAGTGCAAATCAGAGGTCCATCATAACCCGTCTGTACCGTGTCGAAGTGTCGCCGGGACGATCTGAGAATACGGATCGGGGATGGCCGGTTCTGAGATCCCCTTCTTTTCCTCGTATGGAACGAGGGGAAGGTGGTTTGTACAATAAGGAATTAATTATCCTTGTAGGAAATCAATATCTGTTTTATCCTGATTAGGAAAAAATTGTCATATAGGGTTATATCCGATGGCGGTTTTTTCGGTGATGGTGCAAAACCATGGATAAGAAGATCATCGCAGTCGCGATCGTCGCTGTCATCATCATCGCCGCAGCAGGCGTGTTCATCGTCACGAACGATAATGACGACGTCGAGAGCGGAAGGGATGTGGCGGCCATCGCCAGGGTCAATACCGACGGATCCGGTATCTACCTGAAGGCAAGCTACAACCCCACGGATTTCTACACTGTGAACGACAAGGGTGAGATCATACTCAATCCCTCCGCATGGGGAGGAAAGGTCTTCGGAACACCCGGAACCGCTACGATCCAGCACGTCCAGCTCCAGACCCTCGTCGAGGACATGGGACTCAAATTCCAGAAGTACATCAGCGGAAACAAGAACGCTGATACAGTCTATTACTCCGATTCGATCAACAACGCCACCGCAGCCACTGAGAAGGCCGGTGACCTCATCGACGGGGGAATCCTCTGGGAGCCTCAGTACAGCCTGATCGCTTCCGATGAGCAGTATCAGCCCTTCCTCACCACGAACCAGCTCTTCCCCGGACACACCTGCTGTCTCATCGCGGGATCCGAGAAGTTCATGACCGAGAACCCCGAGGCCACAACCGCATTCCTCGCAGCCTATGTCGAGGCTGTCAAGTACATCAACAAGGCACTTGCCGACACCGAGTCCGCCGAGTACAAGCAGCTCGTCGACATCTGTGTCAAGTACACATCCGGTCTCACAGAGGATGTCATCAAGGAGGCACTCGGCCTTGTCGTCTACAAGTTCAGTGATGACAACACCACCGGTTCCCTCGAGGACCTGAAGAAGGACCTCGCCGATCTCGAGACCAGTCTCGAGGGTCTCGGAACCATCCAGAAGAAGATCTCCGACCTCGGATTCGAGGACAGCACCGCCTTCGCAGAGGCATTCGTCGAGGATTCCTACCTCAAGGATGCTGTCTCCGGAGACGTCAAGCCCCTCGAGAAGAGGACCAAGATCGTCATCTCCGCCATCAACGGCGATATCCACCAGATCGGAGTCAGGGTCGCCTACGAGCTCGGTTACTTCGACCAGTACAACCTGGATGTCACCGTCAACGGTGTCGCGAACGGACCCGCAGTCGCCAAGGACCTCCTCGGAAACCAGGCGGACTTCGGATTCATCGGTGCACCTCCGCTCACCTCCAATGTCGTGAACGGTGACGCCATCCACGCTTGAACAAACAGGGGGCACGGCCCCCTTTCCCACATGGGATTCAGAAAACGATTTTTAGTCTTTTCAGGAAAAACTATCCGATAAGGGTTATATCCATTCTGTGATACCGAATCAGAAGGACTCTTCTGAAGAGGGAGCAGATGTCATTCAAATACGATAACAACAACAAATACCATAGATTAGGGAAAAACGCTCTGATCGTGGTCGTATCCCTGACGATGTTCGTCCTGGCATGGTGGATCGTTGCCATTCTGGCCCATTCTACAGTCATCCCCACCCCCGCCAAGACCTGGGATGCATTGATCAACTTCCTGGAGAACGGATATCAGGGAATCTCCGCATGGAAATACATATCCTCGAGTCTGTCCCTGTTCCTGAAGGGATTCCTGTTGGCCTTCGTCTTGGCCGTCCCCTTGGGACTCCTGCTGGGATTCTCGAAATCGCTCAACACGTTCGTGACGCCCATCATCGAGGTGCTGAGGCCCATCGCTCCCATGGCCTGGGCACCCGTGTTCATCTACGGTATCAGTTACGACACGGGACCCATGCTGGTCGTCTTCATCGGTATCTTCTTCCCCCTGCTGACGAACGTCATCTTCGGTGTGAAGAAGATCGATCCGAGCCTGGTGGATGCCGCACTCACACTGGGTGCCAACAAGTTCCACCTCTTCACCAAGGTCATGGCCCCCAGTTCGATCCCTTACATCATGAACGGTATCAAGGTCGGACTCGGTGTCGGATGGATGTGCATCGTCGCCGCGGAGATGTACAACCCCCGCGGATTCGGAGTCGGATACTGTATCTCCGATATGTGTTTCAACGGACTGTGGCCCAGCACATTCGCCATGCTCATCATCATCGCCGCCCTCGGTATACTGACCACCTCACTGGCGGAGTATCTTCAGAAGTACGTCTCAAAGAGAATGGGGGCTGAGTGAACATGTCCAAAGATCTCAAGGACCAGATGACCGGGACCGAACCCGGAAGGACCTATCAGGAGGGTGAGGACTTCATCCATATCGAGAATCTGACCAAGGTCTACAGGAGAGACGAATCCGAGACCGTCGCCATCGAGAACTTCGACCTGAGCATCAGGAAGGGGGAGCTCGTGTCCATCGTCGGACCCTCCGGATGCGGGAAGACCACCATCCTCAGGATGATCGCAGGTCTACTGGAGCCCACCTCCGGTACCATCACCGTCGCCGGACACCCCTGTGACAGACCCGGTCCCGACAGGGGGATGGTCTTCCAGGATTTCGCACTGATGCCCTGGAGGTCCGTGCTCAAGAACGTGGAACTCGGGATGGAGATCGCAGGCGTCCCCAAGGAGGAGAGGACCAGGAGGGCGGAGGAGTACATCGCCATCGTCGGTCTGGAGAAGTTCAAGGACTCACGCATCAACGAGCTCTCTGGAGGTATGAAGCAGCGTGTGGGCATCGCCCGTGCGTTGGTCAACCATCCGGATGTCCTCCTGATGGACGAGCCCTTCGGTGCATTGGACGCACAGACCAGGAACCTGATGCAGGCGGAACTGATCAAGATCCTGGACAAGACCGATCAGACAATCATCTTCATCACCCACTCCGTGGACGAGGCAGTGTACCTCTCCGACAGGATCGTGGTCCTGACCAAGCGTCCCGCAACGGTGAAGGAGGTCATCGAGATCCCCTGGCCCAGGCCCAGGGACCGTGCATCCTCCGAGTTCACCGCACTCAGGAAGCACATCCTGGACGAACTGGAGAAGGAGAACGTCCTCACGGATTGAAACCGCGGGCGATCCCTCCCCATACAACCCTTTTCACTTTCTTTTCATCCGGCGGGGCTCCCCTCGCCATCTTCTTATAATATTCTATAATACAAACCAACAGGAGAAGCTTCATGACAGAAGTAGGAAAATGTACCAGAACCATCGAGACCGCAGAGGGTCAGATCACCGTCTACAGCCTCAGGGAGCTCGAGGAGAAGGGCATCATCAAGGACCTTTCCAAGATGCCCTATTCGATCAAGGTCATCGTCGAATCCATGCTCAGGCAGAGGGACGGCAGGATCATCACAGACGAGGATGTCCTCACCGCCGCCTCCTGGAACCCTGAGGAGAACACCGACCGCGACATCCCCTGGATCCCCGCAAGGGTGCTGCTCCAGGACCTGACCGGAGGTGCCGCCGTCACCGACCTGGCATCCATGAGGAACGCCGTCCAGGCCATGGGCAAGGACCCCGAACTCATCAACCCCCTCGTCCCCGTGGACCTGGTCATCGATCACTCCATCAACACCGACTTCGCCGGAAGGGACGACGCCCTCGAGCTCAACGAGAAGCTTGACTTCGAGAGGAACAAGGAGAGGTACGCCCTCTTCAAATGGGCCCAGAGGTCCTTCAAGAACTTCCGTGCGGTCCCTCCAGGGAACGGTATCTGCCACCAGGTCAACCTGGAGTACCTGTCACCCCTGGTCCACGTGAAGGATGTGGACGGACAGAGGGTCGCATACCCCGACTCCTGTTTCGGAACCGACTCCCACACCACACAGATCGACGGACTCGGGGTCGTCGGATGGGGTGTCGGAGGTATCGAGGCCGAGGCCGTCATGGTCGGACAGCCCAGTTACATGAAGCTCCCGGACGTCATCGGATTCAGGCTCACCAACAAGCTCAGGCCCGGCATCACCGCCACCGACCTGGTCCTCACCGTCGTGCAGATGCTCAGGAAGAAGGGCGTCGTCGGCAAGTTCGTGGAGTTCTACGGACCCGGATACCAGAACCTGTGCCTCGCGGACAGGTCCACCATCGCCAACATGGGACCCGAGTACGGTGCCACCATGGGATTCTGCCCTGTGGACGAGAAGACAATCGAGTACCTCAGGCTCAGCGGAAGGGACGAGGCCCACATCGACACCATTGAGAAGTACATGAGGGAGCAGACCATGTGGTACGAGGGCGAACCCGAGTACACCGACACACTCGAACTGGACCTCTCCACCGTGGAGCCCTGCCTCGCCGGACACAAGAGGCCCCAGGACAGGATCCTCCTCTCCGAGATGAAGGAGAGGTTCGCGGACACCCTGGACGCACTCGGTGTCAAGGAGCAGAGGAAGCCCGTGGCCGGACAGCTCGGCGACGGTTCCCTGGTCATCGCATCCATCACATCCTGTACCAACACCGCCAACCCCTCGGTCATGATCGCAGCGGGTCTGGTTGCCAAGAAGGCCGCCGACCTGGGACTCAGGCCCAAGGAGTACGTCAAGACATCCCTGGCCCCCGGATCCCGTGTGGTCACCGAGTACCTCCAGAACTCCGGACTCCTCGTCTACCTCGAGAAGCTGGGATTCCAGGTCTGCGGATACGGCTGCATGACATGCATCGGTAACAGCGGTCCCCTCTCGGACGAGGTCAGCAACTCGATCAAGGCCAACGACCTGGCCGTTGCCGCCATCGCATCCAGCAACAGGAACTTCGAGGGAAGGATCCACCCCCTCGTCAAGGCCAACTACCTCGCATCCCCACCCCTCGTGGTGGCGTTCGCCATCGCCGGACGTGTGGACATCGACATGGACAGGGAGCCCCTGGCCACCGTCGACGGGAAGGACATCTACCTGAGGGACATCTGGCCCTCCGACGAGGAGATCCAGAAGCTCACCGAGCAGTACGTCACCAGGGCCACGTTCATCTCGAAGTACAAGGACATCTTCAAGGGGTCCGCCAGGTGGGACGCCGTCGAGTGCAACGACTCGCCCCTCTTCGGATGGGATGACGCCTCCACATACATCAGGAACCCCCCGTTCTTCGACGACATCTTCGAGGAGCCCGAGATCAAGAGCATCTCCAGGGCCAGATGCCTCGCCAAACTGGGCGATTCCATCACCACGGACCACATCTCCCCCGCAGGTGCGTTCGCATCTGAATCCGATGCCGGAAGGTACCTCATGTCCAAGGGTGTGGAGCCCAAGGACTTCAACTCATATGGGTCCCGCAGGGCCAACCATGAGGTCATGGTCCGCGGAACTTTCGCCAACGTGAGGCTCAGGAACCAGCTCGTGCCCGGATCCGAGGGAAGCAGGTCCAAGTATCTGCCCGAGGACCAGGAGGGAACCATCTTCGAGACTTCCCAGAGGTACGAGGAGGACATGACCCCCCTGATCGTCCTGGCGGGCAAGGAGTACGGAACCGGAAGCAGCAGGGACTGGGCCGCCAAAGGTCCCCTCCTCCTGGGTGTCAGGGCCGTCATCGCCGAGTCCTTCGAGAGGATCCACAGGTCCAATCTCGTGGGGATGGGAATCGTGCCCCTGCAGTTCATGCCCGGACAGAACTGCGAGAGCCTGCAGCTGGACGGTACCGAGACCTTCGACATCGACCTCTCCGACCTTGAGCCCAAGTGCACCGTCAGGGTCACCGCCTACAAGGACGGTAAGAAGCTGGAGTTCGACACCCTCTGCAGGGTGGACGTCCCCGCAGAGGTCGACTACATCGCCAACGGCGGAATCCTCCAGTACGTCCT
>CAZWKY010000017.1:0-29530 GCA_964634095.1 uncultured Methanomassiliicoccales archaeon
CCCGTCCGCAACAATAATAACCGCAATCCCGATGGTGTGGCGATTAACGTGGAGATACTGTCACCGGTCGGTTCACCCGACAGTCTTGTCGCCGCCGTGAAGGGCGGATGCGATGCCGTCTATCTGGCGGGGAAGAGTTTCGGAGCACGCGCCTTCGCAGGCAACTTCAGCGACCGCCAGCTCGAGGGGGCCATAGGTTACGCCCATGACAACGGGGTCAAGGTCCATGTGACCGTCAACACCCTGATCAAGAACTCCGAGATGGAGGAGGCGGTATCGTTCGTGAGGTTCCTCAGGGACATAGATGCGGATGCGATCATCATCCAGGATCTGGGATTGCTGAAGAACCTCTACAATGTGGACATCCCCAAGCATGCATCCACACAGATGCAGATCCACTCCCTCGAGGGATTGAGATGGTGTTCCGAGAACGGATTGGACCGTGCCGTCATGGCAAGGGAGCTCACCATGGAGGAGCTCTCACGCATTGTCCCCGACTCACCCATCGAGACCGAGGTCTTCATCCAGGGTG
Source organism: uncultured Methanomassiliicoccales archaeon (assembly GCA_964634095.1). Classification (GTDB taxonomy): domain Archaea; phylum Thermoplasmatota; class Thermoplasmata; order Methanomassiliicoccales; family Methanomethylophilaceae; genus Methanoprimaticola. Next base: position 533 of record CAZWKY010000017.1, read on the forward strand.
CACTGTGCTACTGCATGTCCGGAGGATGCCTCCTTTCGAGCTTCATCGGCGGACGCAGTGGAAACAGGGGTTCATGCGCCCAGCCGTGCAGGAAACGTTACGAACGCGACGGGAAGGCCGGATACCTGATGAGCTGTGCCGACATCTACGGCATAGATATGATGGACAGCCTCAGGGACATCGGTGTCACATCCCTGAAGATCGAGGGCCGCATGAGGTCCCCCGCATACACGTATCTCGCATCCAAGGCCTACTCCATGGCCGAGGATGGCGTTGACGGTGACGAGTACGACGAGACCCTCGAGCTCCTTAGGACCGTGTTCAACAGGGGAACCTGCCACGGATACTTCGACGGCGTCGAATCCCCGGTGCAGTCCCTGTACCCCGACAACAGGGGATTCTACATCGCCGATGTGAGGATCGAGGACAAGACCATCATCACGGAGTTCGATGAACCCGTGGGCCTCAAGGATGGTCTCTCCATATTCGACGGTGACAGGAAGGTCGGAGGGTTCAAGGTAATGGACCTGCACCCGATACACATCCCGTTCAAGATCGCAGACGGCGACTACCAGATATACCGCACATACGACCCCCGTATCGACGTCATCAAGAACGAGATCGGGAACACTCCCAAGTTCAACGGTGAGACGCAGAGGCATCCCGTCAAACTCAAGCATGAGAAGCAGCCCATCAGACACTACGACCCCGAGCTCTCATTCTATGTCTCGACCATCAAGAACCTGGAGGCCGCCAAACCCTACGCCAAGAGGGTCTACTTCGACAACATGGACAGGATCGACGAGGCAATGGAGATCTGCGGTGACAAGGTGGAGTGCGTCGCACTCCTGCCCAGGTTCGATGCGGAGGACGAGTTCGTCTTCAACGACCGTCCGGTGATGGTGAACAACACCGCACAGTACAGGGCCTGCAAGGGCGCCCCCAGGATCTACGGGAGCAACATCCTGAACATGTTCAACTCCTACTTCCCGCTCAACCTCTACCAGACCACCCTGTCCGTGGAGCTCGCACGCAACGAGGTCTCCGAACTGATATCCCATTATCCCGGAAGGTGCGAGGTCATGGCCTTCGGAAGGACCGAGCTCATGTACACCCGCGACCCCGCCATGGAGACGGGTTCCCTCAAGGACGAGAAGGAGGCCGTGTTCCCCGTCTATCAGGACAAGAGGGGTTACGCCCACATCCTCAACTCCGTGGACCTGTACCTGTTGGACAGCCTACAGGAGCTCGGACGCTCCGGAGCGGTCTCCGTCGGTCTGGACCTGAGGAAGCGTCCCCCGGCACTGGTCAAGGCCGTGGGGGAGATGTGTGTCAGGCCCAGCGACAAGCTCAGGGAGAAGCTGATCGAGATGTGCGGAGGGACCGTGACCCGCGGCCTCTATCAGCGCGGTGTATGAGTTAGTATAACCGCACACATCCACTTTTATCAACCCCCTCTGCGAAAGGGTCCGTATGAGGTCCGACAGCAGAGGGGACATGGGTTTCCTGGAGTCCATGACGATGGTCATGGTGGTCTCCATTGTGCTTATGATCTATCTCGGGGCGACCGCCGCCCTGGTCCAGACACATGCGGATCCGCTCGGTCCCCTGGATGGGGAGGGATTGGATGCGGAGGTGGTGTCCGGGACCATCGAGGCCGACAACTCGGGGTACATGGAACGGTTCATCTCAGCGGAGGGTGCCTCCGGCATGAGGGTCGTCACAACTGTCCCGGGAGGGTTCGCATCCGAACCGAAGATCGAATCCGTCGGTGTTCACGAGGGGGATGGTCATTCCCGTATGTTCACACATCTGATCCCGGCGGACAGGGGAAGGACGGTTGCCGCCGTGTTCGAGGTGACAGTATGGTTCTGAACAGGAAGGGGATGATCGGGATGGTGGATGCGATGGCATTCATCATCGTCATCATCATGGCCATGTCCGTGACCGTGTCGTACATGGACCATCAGGATTGGAGGGACCCGCCCGGAGAGATGTTGGACACCCTCTGCGGAGTGGAGGTCAGACTGTCGGACATGACCGATCATGAAGACGGCACCCTGGTGTTCCTGACGGACCTCATCGCCCTCGACATCCATAACGGAGGTCATGCATCGCTGGACTACGTATCGAAGCTCCTGGATGCGTACACCTCCGGAAGGGGATACCTCCTGGAGCTCACCTTCGGTGACATCACCGTCTCCGAAGGTCCCGGTGTCGGGGGCGATAACTCCTTCGCGGAGAGGGAGGTCTTCGTATCCACCGGCGGGATGTTGAAGATGAGGCTCACAACGGCCTCATGATCCGAACTTCTCGGTGCGGTTGGCCATGTCCAGGCATATCTGGACAATGTCCATACCATGGATCCTGCCGATGAATCCCCTGCTGCAACCGGATTCGCTGAACTCCACAGCCTCGTCCCTGACGCAACCATGGGTGTAGAACGCTATGGGAACAGGGTCGCCAGAGTGGTCCCCGAGGCTGCAGGGGGTGCAGTGGTCGCAGGTGATGGCCACAACGAGGTCGTCGGGCAGGTTGGACCTGATGTACCCCATCATGGAGTCCAGTCTCTTCACCACCTCCGCCTTGGCCTTGGCATCCATGTCATGGCCGGCGATGTCCGGTGCCTTGCAGTTCATCAGCACGAAGTCGTATTCGGAGAGTGCCTCGAGGGCACAGGCGGCCTTCATCTCCAGATCGGAGTCCATACCGCCGTTGCACGAGGTGGGCAGAGGATAGATGTCGAGACCGCAGGCCTTGCAGATCCCCTTGATCATCCCCACTCCGGCGACACAGCATCCGGACATCCCGTACCTCTCGGGGAACGGTTTGATCATGGGGAACGTCCCCGCACCCCTCGGGACGAGGATGTTGGCCGGTGACAGCCCCGCCGCCCTCCTCTTCCTGTTGGTGGGGTGGTCCTTGAGCCTGTTGTAGCACTCCTCCATGAACCTGTTGACGATGTCCGCGGTGAACTCCCCCTCCTCCGTCCTGCCCTCGACGAGCATGAGGTGGGAACCGGAGCCAGGGTCCGCATCGGTGATGTCGGCCGAGAGTCCGTCTCCCCTGAGGAGCAGGACCGCCCTGTGCTCGGTGCTCTCCTTCACGTAGCACTCCACACCGTCGATCTCTATCCCGTCCAGGGCATCGACAAGTTCGGTGGTCTCCGGTGCTCTGATCCTCCCTGCACGGCGGTCCAGGATCTCCAGGTCGTCGTCCACCGTGGCGAAGTTGCATCTCAGGGCCACATCACCGGGTTGGACGTCCATGCCCACACCTATGGCCTCGAAGGGTCCCCTTCCGGAGTACACCCTGTAGGGGTCGTATCCGAGGATCGCCAGATGTGCGGTGTCGCTACCGGCCCTGATCCCGGGGGCGATGGGGTCGCACAACCCCGCGGACCCGTGGTCCACGAACCAATCGAGGTTGGGTGTCCTGACGTATTGGAGAGGGGTGAGTCCCCTGAGCTCAGTGCATGCCCGGTCGCCCAGGCCGTCCATAACAATGATGAGGATCTTCTTCTCGGTCATCGGACTCCTCCGTGAACATGTTGATGGAACCCCATGGAGAACGGGTTATATGGGTGCTTTGGAATCAAGTACCATGTTCGCGGAACTGAACGGTGCGAGGATTTGCTACGATGTCCAGGGGGAGGGCGACCCGGTACTGCTTATCGGCGGATTCGGGGCCAACAGGAGGTTCTGGAAGGAGCTCGTCGGACTCATGGACGGATACACACTCGTGACCTTCGACAACCGCGGCGTGGGCGAAACGGAGTATCAGGGCGGTTTCACAATAGACGACCTGGCAGATGACGGGGTGGCCCTCATGTCCCATCTCGGGTTCGGGAGGTTCCATGTCATCGGATGGTCCATGGGCTCCCTGATCGCCCAATCAATGATGCTCAGACACGGTGATGTCCTGAAGGATGCGGTTCTCATGTCGACGTACATCGACAGACCCGCAAGGTCCTCCTACGTACTGGGTGAGTTCGCCAGGATGGTCTCCGAGGGTACCGCCAGTATGGAGAGTTTCCACGTCATGATAAACACGCTGGTCTTCTCCGAGGGCGTGTTCAGGGAACTGGAGTCGGCGGGCATCAGGATGCCCGTACCCAGGAGGATGGAGAGGCCCGAGGGTCTCGCTGACCAGTTGATGGCGGTCCAGGGTTTCCATCCCGGCGATGCCCTGTCCCGTATCGCAACGCCCGTCCTGGTGATACAGGGTACGGAGGACATAATGACCCCGTTCGGAAACGGTGAGGCCGTCAGGGACATCATCTCCGGTGCGGAGTTGTTGGCGATCGAGGGGACAGGTCACAACATCCCGCCGATCACTTACCATGCCACTGTATCGGAGTTCTTCTCGAGGCATCCTGAATGAGTTGATAAAAGGGGAAATGGTTTTTCGGACCCTGTTAGGGGCCTTTCCGGTTCAGAGGGGTACGACGTCCTTCCTCCTCTCCTCGATCTTCCCTTTCACAGACTCCCTGATGACCTTTGTGCAGGGCCATCCGTCGTCCATGTAGGAGATGAGGTCATCGATGTCCGCGTCGGGGTTGGTCAGGGCGAGATAGACCCTGCTCATGAACATGGACACCGCATAGGGGAAGTCGTCACAGATCTGCGGACGGTCCTTCCAGATGGTGCATCTGTTGTCGGGACCGAGGAACGCACAGGGTTCGGTCTTCCTGAGCAGGAACCTTCCGTCCGGCGTCTGGGAGACGTACTCGGTCATGAAGTTGAATATGGGGATCCCTGCGGCCTGGGCGACCCTGTTAATCTCCTCAGGGCGGATGTTGATGTTGGGCTGGTGACAGCACCTTCCGCACATCTCGCATGGGAAGTCCTCCCTGTACGACATGCATATCTCGTACGCGATGTCCAGGTTGTGCTCCATCTGAGGGGTGATCGTTCCGAGCCCCTCGAGGATGTACTTTCCGCGGTAGACTGCCATGGGATCACGCGAATGCCGTGAGTCCGAAGATGAATCCGAAGATGCTCAGAAGGATACCGACACCGGCCATGGCCGTGCAGAGTCCCTTGTTGCACTGGATGTATCTGGGGAGGTTGATGCCGTATCCTCCGCCGACCATTCCGACGATTCCAGCCAGGATGGCAACGGATGAGATGCCCATGTAGTACGTGGCGACGGAGATGATACCCAGGACCATGGCGATACCGGAGTACATGGTCACATCCTTGGATGTCTTCTCCCTCTTCATTCTGCTGACGGGCTGATCGAGCCTCCAATCGCACTCCTCACAGTAGAGGGTGTCACTGGGGTTGTCATGCCCGCATTTGGGGCAGCGTGTCATGACGCTCCCAACGATGGGGGTGGTATTATGCTTTTTCCAGGTCCTTCCTGAAAAGGCACTCGACCCTGGACCTGACGGCACCGAAACGGGTGGTCTCCTCCACAAGTTCGGCGGATTCGCAGGAGAAACGATGGAAGAAGGATCTCATGGCCACCACATCCCTGTAGATGTACCTTATATCCCCCTTCGCCCTCTTGGCGGACCTCAGATCGCCGGCGGTGAAGGTACGGGTGAAGACATACCCTCCGGGCCTTAGCACCCTCATGAACTCAGAGGTCGCGACGGACAGCTCGTCATCCGTCAGATGCTCGAGGACATGGACGGCGGTGATGTAGTCGAAGGAACCGTCGGGGAACGGCAGACCGGTGGCGGAAGCCGTCTCGAAGGTGGCATCGGAACCGAGGAGCTCCCTGCATGACCCGACGGCCTTGGATGAGAAATCGACCCCTGTCGTCCTGTATCCCATGTCCACGAGCTTCAGGGTGGTCTTCCCGTTGCCGCAACCGACATCCAGGGCATCCCCCTCGCCATCCAGGGGATCGGGGATCCTCGTGTTGCCCCTCCAGGCACGGGGTTGGTTCGAATAAAGCTCGTCCCAGAGCTCGTCCTGTCTCATCCGAAGATCCCGTCCACTGTGGTGAGCCATTCCTTGAAAAGATCGGTGACCCTGTCCGTCAGGACAACGAACGTGTTCGAAGGTCCCTTCATCATCCTGTTGGGCCTCATGGAGATCCTCAGACCGTCGGTCTCGAAGACCTTCGACCTGTCCGCGACGGAGTTGTTGTGTGTGACGAGGTTCCTCATCAGGAGGATGTCGTCCCATTCCTGTCCCTGGGGTTCGGGGATGTATCCGAGCTCCACGGAGGATGATATGATGGTCCTGAGGTACAGGTAGCTCTTCCCGACCATGGACCTCTCCCTCAGTCCCGACAGCCTGTATGCGTTGACACAGTCCTTGGAGGCCTTCTCGATGGAGGAGACGGTGTCCACGAACATGTCCCTGGTGACGGTGACTATCCTCTCGGTGATCTCCGGACCCAGGTCGATGGGCACATCCATCTTCTCCCAGGTCTTTGTGTAGAAGGTGACGATCTCCTTGGTCATCACCGCGCGGTTGTAGATGTTCCAGAAGCACATGGAGCGGAAGTCGTTCTCACGGTCGGCTATCTCGTTGTCAACGTACTCCGCATACCCTTTGACCTTCTCCAGGAACCTGTCGAGGTCCTCCGCGACACTGATCATACCGTCGTGAAGGACCTCATGGGATAGAACGGTTTTCACGGATCACTTGGTGGAGTGTCCCCTCTCCGAGATGAGGGTCGTGGCGGAGTCCAGGATCTCCCTGAAGGATTCCATCCTCTCCTGACCGTATCTCCCAATGAGTTCATCGTAGACCGATTCGAATATCCGCCATTCCACGGAATAGGCCCTCTCCATGTTCTCCGAGAGTCCGAGGTAGTATGACCTGCCGTCGGATTCGTTGGGCCTCTTCACCACCAATCCCCTGGATTCCAGGGATTTCACCTTGGTGGTCACCGCGGCCCTTGACACACCCACCTTGTCGGAGATCGATGAGACGGTGACCTTATCCCCTATGTAGATCAGATTGAGGTACAGCACATCGAGGTAACTGAGTTTGGGCGCATAGACATCGTTCTTGGAAAGCTCGAGTTCCAGTACCGATGCCATGCAGTAGAACCTGGTGAATGAATCCGTCCCTTCATTCATCGGCCTTCCTCTCGTTGATGGCCCATGACAGGACAAGTGAGACCATTGCCAGGATGGCACCGATCGTCATGGCGAACCTGAATCCATCGAGGAATACGGCCGAAGGTAACAGGTCGATGGAAGTACCGGACGATCCCGAACCCACACCGAACAGGCTGGCGAAGACCGCCGTCCCCAGTGCGCATCCGAAGTAGATGAAGAACGACAGCAGCGAGGAACCGTCCCCGCGTTTGTCCTCGGGGACGTTCTCGATCAATCTGCTCCCGACCGGTCCCCCCATGACACCCCAGGTCAGTCCCAACAGGACCATGGTGAGCACGATGAACCATGTGGCCGACGACGAGGACATCATGGTGGCACAGAGCATGAACGCCAGCAGGACACAGCATCCCGCTATCACGAACGGTCTGTTCCCCCTCTCGTCCGCCATCTTCCCGGTCTTCATGCACAGGATGAGGGTGGCCACAGCGGGGATGAGCAGGAACAGGCTGCTGTCGAATGAACCCAGGCCCATCTCCACACGGAGGAAGAAGGGCAACAGATAGAGGGCCCCCATATAGCACACGTTGATCAGGATGAATGTGACGATCACGGCATCCAACCTGCGTATCCTGAAGAGCGACAGGTCGATCACCGGTTTCGACATCCTCCTCTCCACGATGATGAAGGCGGGGAAGAGGACGATGAACCCTGCCAGCATGATGAGTGAGGTGGTGTCCACACCGTGGGTGGGGATGGATTCCACACAGTACAGTCCGCATACGAGAGAAAGGAACAGCAGGACTGATCCTTTGACATCGAATCCCTCGGTGGAGAATCCGGTGTCGGCGGGGACGGCCCTCAGTGCGATGACGGCACCGATGAATCCCATGGGGACATTGATCAGGAAGATCCAATGCCATGATGAGAACTCGGTTATGATCCCACCCAATGCGGGACCCAGGGCAGCTCCCACAGAGGAACCGAGGAGTCCGACCGCTATCCCGAATGCCAGTCTGTTGGCGGGCAGATATTTGACCGTGACCATCACCGATGACGACGCCAGCATCGCAGCGCCGATACCCTGCACAACCCTGAACGCTATGAGCATCTCGAATCCGGAGGACAATCCGCAGGCCAGGGACCCTGCCGAGAAGATCACGAATCCCCATACCATCACCTTTTTGACGGCCCCGCCGTCACATATGCGGCCCATGATCAGGATAAGTCCTGCCATCACAAGGAAGTAGACCGTGACTATCCAGGATATGCCGCCGGTCCCCATGGAGAAGGATTCCGCCATCTGGGGGAGGGCGACATTGACTATGGTGCCGTCCAGTCCGTCAAGGAACATGCCCAGCGCAATGGCGGCCAGGAGCAGTCCCGATGAACCATCTTTCGTTTTCATGTCCACGGCCCACTTCGTTAAATTATATTAATCATCTGATTAAAATCATTTAACTATATTTATGTAGAATGTGGTCTGGCGGGGTCAATGCGCGGATATGGACCATTTGCCCGTTCTTATATACCCGAACTCACTAGGGCCGAACATAGAGAAGGGTATGAACATGTTCTGGAACCCGAATATCGAATGTATGCCGCTGGAGGATCTGAAGGCCCTCCAATATCGCGAACTCAAGACCCTCGTCAACAACCTGTACTCCTTCAACCAGTTCTACCACGACAGGATGAGGGCCCAGAATGTACACCCTGACGACATCAACTGCCTCGAGGACATCTCCAAGCTGCCCTTCATGTACAAACAGGACCTCCGTGACAACTATCCTACAAAGATGTTCACCGTCCCCAACAACCAGATCGTCAGATACCACGTATCCTCCGGTACCACCGGCAAGCCCACCCTCGTCGGATACACCGAGAACGACCTGGGCTACTGGACCGAGGCACTGGCAAGGTCCCTCACATCGATCGGTATCGGTTCCGAGGACACCCTCCAGGTCTCCTACGGATACGGTCTCTTCACCGGTGGACTCGGACTCCACTACGGTGCCGAGAAGGTCGGGGCCACCGTCCTCCCCACGGGTACCGGCAACACCGAGAGGCAGATCGAGCTCATGATGGACCTCGGGGTCACCGCCATCGCATGCACACCCTCATACCTCATCCATCTCGGTGATGTGGCCAAGAAGATGGGTGTCGACATCCGCAGGGACACCAAGCTCAGAAAGGCGATCCTCGGTGCCGAGCCCTGGAGCGAGAGCATGAGGCAGCACATCGAGGAGTCCATGGGCGTCAAGGCCTACGACATATACGGAACCTCCGAACAGGCTGGACCCATGTTCACCGAGTGCGAGGAGCGCAAAGGTATCCACGTTGCAGGGGACATCATGTACGTCGAGATCATCGACCCCGAGACCGGCGAGTCCCTCGGACCCGGACAGAAGGGCGAGATGGTGGTCACCATGCTCAAGAAGGAGGCCATGCCCATGATCCGTTACAGGATCAAGGACGTCACCACACTCATGGAGGAGGAGTGCGAATGCGGAAGGACATCCCCCAGGATCAGCAGGATCACCGGAAGGACCGACGACATGCTTATCATCCGCGGGATCAATGTTTTCCCGTCCCAGATCGAGTACACGCTCCTGCAGATCCCCCAGGTCGGGGACCAGTACATGATCTACGTAACCCGCGACGGTGCACTGGACAACATGCTCCTGCAGGTGGAGATCAAACCCGAGGCCTTCAGCGACAAGGTCGAGGACATGATCAAGCTCAGGGCCCACGTGGAGTCCGAGCTGAAGAAGTACCTGAACATCGCGGTCACGGTCGAGCTGAAGGCACCCGGGGAGCTCCCCAGGTTCGAGGGCAAGGCCAAGAGAGTTATCGACAAGAGGATGATCCTATGACAGACAGCAAGATAATCACACAGCTTTCGATATTCGTCAACAACGAACCCGGACGCCTCGCCAACATAGCATCCATCATGAAGGAGTGCTCCGTCAACATGAAGGCGTTCAACCTGGCCGAGTCCACGGAGTTCGGTATCCTGAGGGCAATCGTCGACAACCCCGACGATGCCTACGACCGTCTCAAGTCCAAGGGCATCATCGTCAAGAAGACCGATGTCATCGGAGTGGTCATCGACGACACCCCCGGATCGGTCATCGCCGCCGCGGACGCATTCGGTGCCGACGGCATCAACATCGAGTACGGATACGCATACACCGGGAAGTCCACCGCGGCATTCTTCATCAGGGTCGACGACCCCTCCAAGGCCGTCAAGGTCCTGGAGGATGCGGGCATCAGGCTCATCACATACGAGGAGATCTGATCATGGGCAACCTCAACATCGCAGTGGTCGGCGCAAAGGATTACGCCGGCAAGATCGGCAAGAAGGGCACCGTCACGGACATGACCTTCTACGAGCACAAGGCGGGAACGGATTCGTTCACCCTGATCGAGCCCTCCAAGTACCCCGACAAGCTGTCCTCGCTGTTCTATTCCGTGGGCATGTCGGAGTTCGTGATCCTCGTCGTGGACAAGATCGACTCCTTCCTCGGAGAGACCATCGTCATGGTGGACTCCCTGGGCATCGACAAGGGTTTCATCATCCTGCAGAACTACATCCAGCCCGAGCAGCTCTCGCCCCTCCTGGCGGGGACTTCCCTGGAGGGATACGAGTACAGGGAGGACGACCCCATCAAACTTCGTGAGGAGCTCATCGCGATGGCCAAATCCGAGGGAAGGAAGGCCGGTGACGGGACCTGCGGTTCCTGTCCCGTGGACAGCCACTTCAATGTCAAAGGTGTCGGAACCGTCGTCCTCGGATCCGTCATCGACGGTCATTTCAAGAAGCACGACAAGATGACCGTCTTCCCCATCAAGAGGGAGGTCATCCTCAAATCCATCCAGAAGCACGACCTCGACTCCGACGACGGTGTCAAGGGGGACCATGTGGGTCTCGCCCTAAGGGGAATCGAGTCCGACGAACTGGACAGAGGATACGTGGTCACCACCGACCCCTCGGTGAAGATGACACGCTCCGTCTCCGGGAAGGTCAACCTCGTGAAGTACTGGCCCTCCGCACTCAAGGAGGGTATGGTCCTCCACATCGGTCACTGGATGCAGATGGTCCCCTGCCGCATCACCGCGGTCGACAACGGGGCGGACTTCAGGGCCGCAGATGTCACGTTCGAACTGGACAGCGACATCATCCACAAGCCCGGGGACAAGGCCATCATCATGTACCTTGAGGGCGGAAAGCTCAGGGTGGCCGGATCGGTCATCCTTCCGTAAAACCTTAAAAAGGGGTTCAAAACCCCATCATTCCTTCTTATCACCGTATATCTGGTCGCCGTACTTCTCCATGAACCTCTCCGAATCCGATTTGGGTTTGGTGTAGACAACACCGAAGATCACCAGGAACGTCATCATCCCCGTGGACACAGCGGCCATGGCCATCATCCCAACGGGGTCGTTGGGATCGTCGACGAACATGAAGACCGTGTACGCCAACAGTATCATCAGCAGGGCGGTCACGGTTATCCCGACGGCCGCCAGGGTGCCTTGTTTCATGGAGGATACATCCAATAACTCTGTTTTAAACGATTTGGTGGCCGATTCCGGCCATCACCTTAAAGTATGCTTTCCACACTGGGGTGACCCGTGCTACAGGATAGCACTTGACAGACGGTGTGAACATGGCTTTCTGGAACAAAGAGATCGAGACCATGCCCCGCGAGGAACTGGAGAAGCTCCAGCTGAAACTCCTCAGGGCCAAGCTGCGCGAGATGTATGATAAATCTCCCTTCATCCACGAGAAGATGAGGTCGGTGAACCTCCTGCCCGAGGATGTGGATAGCTTCGACAAGTTCAGGCAGGTCCCGTTCATGAAGAAGGCCGACCTCCGTGACAACTATCCTGACAAACTATTCGTCAGACCCTACGACGAGCTCGTCAGGGTCCATGTGTCCTCAGGTACCACCGGAAGGCCCACCGTCGTCGGATACACTCAGGGCGATCTGAACAACTGGACCGAATCACTCGCCAGGGGGATGACATCCTTCGGCATGGGTGCCAAGGACATGCTCCAGAACTTCCATGGATACGGACTCTTCACCGGCGGACTCGGAGTGCACTACGGGGCCGAGAGGATCGGGGCCACCGTTCTCCCCATAGGGACAGGCAACACCGCCAGACAGATCCAGCTGATGCAGGACCTCCCCGTCACCGCATGGGCCGGCACACCCTCGTACATGTTCCACATCGCAGACGTCTGCGACCAGCAGGGTATCGATATCCGTAAGGACACCAAGGTCAGACTCGGTATAGCCGGAGGGGAACCCTGGTCCGAGAGCATGAGGAAGAAGCTCCAGGACAGAACGGGCGTACGTGTCCACAACTGCTACGGGGCCAGCGAGTTCTACGGCCCCATGTTCCTCGAATGCGAGAAGCAGAACGGACTCCACATCTGGGCCGACCTCTGCTACATGGAGATCCTGGACAAGAACGGGGATCCCTGCGCCGACGGCGAGAGAGGGGAGATTGTCGTCACGATGCTCCAGAAGGAGGCCTTCCCTCTGATCAGATACAGGATCGGGGACATATCCTCCCTGGACTGGGAGCCCTGTGAGTGCGGAAGGACCCACCCAAGACTCATGAGGATCTCCGGAAGGACCGATGACATGCTCGTGGTCAGAGGGGTAAACGTGTTCCCGTCGCAGATCGAGGCCGTCATCGGGGAGATGCCCTTCCTGTCACCGTTCTACCGCATCACCCTGGAGAACGAGAACTACATGGACAGCATGACCGTCGAGGTGGAGATGAACGAGGAGTTCCTCACCGAGGACATGGTCAAACTCAACTCCATGACCGCCAAACTCGCATCCAGGATGAAGGAGATCCTCAACATCAAGGCCGATGTGAGACTCGTACTCCCCGGAACCCTCGAGAGGTTCGAAGGGAAGGGGAAGCACGTCGTTGACAACAGGAAATACGATTGATCATGACCCCCGGCGGGACACATCCTCCCGTCGGGGATGAAACTCATTCATAATTGCGGGCATACGGGGGCATCATCCCCCTGACCGTATCGATACGGTACCTCTCGAGGTCACCACCGGATTTCTGCTCCAGCTGTTCCAACGCGTTCGCATAGGAGACCCCCAATGGTGTGAGGTATAGGAGCACCCTCTTGCTGTTCTCCATCGGGACGGACCTCACGATCCCCTTCTCCTCCAGGTTGTTGATCTTCCTGGCCATTCCCGACCCTGTGGATATGGAGTTGTATATCTCCGTACGGGAGCGGGGCCCGAACATGTGGAGGAAGATTATGATGTCAGTACAGTGTCTCTCGCCGAGGATCTTGCTGGTCAACAGATTGCTCATGATATGAGCATGTCCGTGATGAGGATATAATGATGAATCAGCAATCAACGGTTTGTAGAATAAACGGGGTTAAGCCCGTCGGTGTGACCCGACGGGTTTTGGATCAGTACTGGGGCTGCTCGGGGGCGGCCTCGGCAACAGGCTCCGACTCGGGGACCTCCACGGGTGCGGAGGGTACGTCCTTCTCGTCGAAGATGTCGTTACCGCTCATGAGGTCCTCGTAGAGCAGGAAGAGCTCCTTCTGACTGATGCTGCGGTGCATCTGGGTGGATGCCTTCCTGACCATGTCCAGGAGATCAGAGGCGGTGTTCCTGTCGATCTCGATGCCCATCTGGGCGAGCTCGGAGATGATGGTGTTCCTGCTGGAGTGCTTTCCGACCATGACGGACCTCTGGCAACCGACCTCTGCGGGATCGAAGGCCTCTCCGTTCTCATCCCTGACGATACCGTCGACGCTGATGCCCGATTCCTGGACGAACACATGAGTTCCGATGATGGGCTTGCTGGGGCTGACGGTGCGACCTGTTGCAAGACAGACGGCATCGGCAATCTCCCTGAACTTGGTACCGTCGAGTCCGGCCTCCGCCCCGAGGATGTTCCTGGCGGCGAGGACGACCTCCTCGAGGGGTGCGCATCCGGCCCTCTCCCCGATACCCATGGATGTGACGTTGGCGAACTTGGCACCGGCCTTGATTGCGGCGAGTGTGTTCGCGGTGGCGAGTCCGAAGTCGTTGCGGCTGATGATCTCCAGATCCACGGGCATAATCTGCAGGAGGGTCTTGAGCCTCTCGTAGCATGTGAAGGGATCCTCCTTCCCGATGACGTCCTGGTATCCGATACGGTCCGCACCGGCATCGATGGCGGCCTTGGCGAAATCTATGAGGAATGCGAGGTTCGCATTGGGTGCATCCTCAGCGACAACGGAGATGTACAGTCCGTGCTCGGCCGCGTAGGAGGCGGCCTCGTAGACCTTGTCGGCGACCCATGCATGGTCCTTTCCGAGTTTGTTCTGGATCAGGTTGTCCGATGCGGGCATGGATATGCAGACGGAGTCCACGTCGCACTCGATGCTCCTGTTGATGTCGTTGATGTCGGCCCTGTTCCAGGCCATGACGGAGGCTCCGAGGCCCATGCGTGCGATGTGCCTGACGGCGGTCTTCTCCTCGGATCCGAGGGAGGGGTTGCCTGCGAGGATCTGGGGGACACCAGATTCATCCAGGAGCTGGGCGATCCTGTACTTCTCGATGTTGGAGAAGACGACACCTGCTGCCTTCTCCCCGTCCATGAGGGTGGAATCGCAAATGTTGAGGGGCCTGCTGAGCGTTTCGATGACTTCGTTCTTGCTTTTCATGTTCATCCCTTGGATTGTCCAGGCCCGATATCCCCGGGGACACGGACCCTGAGTGCGATACTCCGTACTGATTCCTACATATTTAAAATAAAAGAAAGGGGACCCAAAGGCCCCCGGAGAGGATGTCGTCCGAGTCCTCAGACGTCGATCCTGTACCTCAGGATGGCACCCATCCCGCCGATGGCGGCCAGTTGCTTCCCGCCGTCATGCTGACCGGAGACAACGATCACGGAACCTTTCTGGGATTCGACGGCACGGACCACATCGTCGAGGTCCTGCTCCCTGACCTTGGAGTCCAGGATGAGCAGCTTCTCCACCGCACCCGCCAATGCGGCATCAAGGACCTGTTGGTTCCCGTAGGTGGCGTTCCCGTTCCTGGCTATCTCAGTCATGAGCTGCTCCACGGCCTCCAGCTCGCAACCCACGGAGGACTCCCTGAGGACGTCCGCCCCCATACCGGCCTTCATGAGCTCGTTGATGCCGCACATTCCGCACTGTCCGGTGTGATAGACGTAGATCTTCCTGAACATCTCGGGGTCGGCCCTCTTCAGGTCCTCTGCGAGGGTCTCCTTCTCGAATCCAGGGCCCAGGAGGACCAGGGGCATGTTGGCCTCCATCAACGGGGCCACCTTGGATGCGATCTCCCCGTGGTAGTTGTCCACGGATGGTTTCTCGGCATACTGCTTCCCGGACCTCCCCGACCTGACGGTGGTGACCTCCTTGAGTCCGAACTGCCTCAGGACGGCGACGGTGGCATCGTCCTGGTCCAGTGAGACGAAGACTATCCTGGGTTTCTTGGAATCCGTCACAGCACGCCTCAGTCTCTCGATCTGGGTGTCCCTCCATCTCCTCTTCTCTATGGTCATGGAGTCGCCGTTCTCGAAGATGAGCGTGTGGTGCTGTCCGATGTCCTGGGGCCCGTTCTCGATCGTCCCCAGGAGTTTGAGCCTCAGGTCATCCTCAGAGAACTCGATCTTCTCGATCCTGACACCGAGGGTCATGCGTTTCTTCTCGGCCCTCTCCGCCCGGAGCTTGTCCGCGGATTTCTCCTCGCGTCTGGTGGTGGATGCGGTCACCAGGTCACCGACCTCGATGACGTTGTACAGGTGCCAGATGTCCTCGTCGGTCTCTATCTGGATCCTCATGCTCCCTGCGGAAGCGTCCTCGTTCAGAATGCGCATGGTGACTCCGAATCCCCAGCGGATATAATATGGGCACGGCCGTGCCAGTCTACCCAGGACGGTTTTGTCGTCTATTGGACAACGGACAAATCTGCCTGTCATGACCCGGGCATAGGGATTATATATGGAACGCGAATCTGAGAATCCTCCGATGGCACGCGGATACTTGGTCCTCGAAGATGGGACCGCATACGAAGGTGAACTGTTCGGCAAACAGATCGATACAGTCGGAGAAGTTGTTTTTGGAACCGGAATGAGCGGATATCAGGAGAGTCTGACCGATCCGTCCTACAAGGGACAGATACTGGTGATGACATACCCGCTCATCGGTAACTACGGGGTCACGGAGGAGTATTTCCAGTCCAGGTCCATCCACACCCGTGGATTGGTGGTGAGGGAGTACTGCAAGGAACCGTCCCCCATGTACAACGGAAGGACCATCGACGAGTTCCTCAAATTCTACGGCATCCCCGGTATCTCGGGGATCGACACACGTGAGCTCGTCATCAAGATCAGGACCGGGGGAACCGTCAGGGGAGCCATCGTATCCGAGGATGCGGACCTGGAGAAGGTCGCCAAGGACCTCAGGAACATGCCCTACCCGTCCGACTCCAACCTCGTCGAGGAGGTCTCCTGCAAGGAGATCACCCGCGACTACACAGGCAAGGACATCACCGTAGGTATGATCGACTGCGGAGCGAAGACCTGGATCGCCAAGAGCCTCAGCGAGAGGTTCAACCTCGTCACGTTCCCCTACGACACACCCGCAGACGTCATCGCCGACTCCGGCGTACAGGGAGTCCTCATATCCAACGGTCCCGGAGACCCGTCGCACCCCGCCATCCTGAACTCGACGGTGAAGACCATCAGCGACCTCTCCACCCAGATGCCCCTCTTCGGTATCTGCTTCGGAAGCCAGCTCATCAGCATCGCGATGGGCGGATCCACATACAAGCTCAAGTTCGGTCACCGCGGATGCAACCAGCCCGTCAAGTACGATGGCCGCGTCTACATCACTTCACAGAACCACGGATTCGCCGTGGATGAGAACAGCCTCGAGGGAACCGACCTGATCGTCAACCAGATCAACGTCAACGACGGTTCCGTCGAAGGTGTCGAGCACAAGAACCTGCCCATCTTCACATCCCAGTACCACCCCGAGGCATCCCCCGGACCCTGGGACACATCGTTCCTGTTCGACAAGTTCGCCCACATGATCAAGGAGGGAAGGCTTTGAGGAAGGATTACAAGAAACTAATGGTCATCGGTTCCGGTCCCATCGTCATCGGACAGGCAGCCGAGTTCGATTTCTCAGGTACGCAGGCGTGCCGTTCACTCAGGGAGGAGGGTTACAAGACCGTCCTGGTCAACTCCAACCCCGCAACCATCCAGACCGACGCGGACACCGCGGACAGCGTCTACATCGAGCCCCTTCTGGCCGAGAACGTCGCCAAGATCATCGAGAAGGAGGGTGTCGACGGTGTCGTCTCCGGTATGGGAGGACAGACCGCACTCAACATCTGCTCCGAACTCGCCGACTCCGGCGAACTGGAGAGACTCGGCGCCGTCCTCGTCGGAACACAGCCCGATGCCATCGCCATGTCCGAGGACAGGGAGCTGTTCAAGGAGACCATGGAGAGGATCGGAGAGCCCATCCCCATATCCAGATCCGTCAACAACATCGACGAGGCCAAGGAGGCCGTGAAGGTCATCGGAAGGTACCCCGTACTCATCAGGCCCGCATACACCCTCGGCGGTACCGGAGGAGGTATCGCCTACAACGAGGCCGAGCTGGAGGAGATCTGCGCACGCGGTCTCGCCTACTCCCGTATCCACCAGGTCCTCATCGAGGAGAGCGTCCTCGGATGGAAGGAGTATGAGTACGAGGTCATGAGGGACTCCAACGACAACTGCATCATCATCTGTAACATGGAGAACCTCGACGCAATGGGTATCCACACCGGTGAGAGTATCGTCTGCGCCCCCTGCCTCACACTCTCCGACAAGGACCACCAGCGCCTCAGGACCGCTGCGATCAAGGTCATCCGCGCCCTGGAGATCGAGGGAGGCTGCAACGTCCAGTTCGCCTTCAACCCCGCCAACGGCGACTACAGGCTCATCGAGGTCAACCCCCGTGTGTCCCGTTCGTCCGCCCTGGCATCCAAGGCCACCGGATACCCCATCGCAAGGGTCTCCACCAAGATCGCCGTCGGTTACACCCTCGACGAGATCCCCAACAAGATCACCGGAACCACATTCGCGGCCTTCGAGCCCGCCATCGACTATGTGGTCGTCAAGATCCCCCGCTGGCCCTTCGACAAGTTCCGCACCGTCGACCGCCACCTCGGGACGCAGATGAAGTCCACCGGAGAGGTCATGGCCATCGGAAGGACCTTCGAGGAGGCCATGCTGAAGGGACTCAGGTCCCTGGAGATCGGTGTCAAGGGACTCGACAGGATCGAGATGACCGACGCCGAACTGAGGGAGGAGCTCATCAACGCCACCGACAGGCGTATCTTCGCCATCGGGGAGGCCCTCAGGAGGGGATGGTCCGTGGAGGAGGTCAGCGACCTCGCCAAATGGGACACGTTCTACACAAGGAAGATCAAGAACATCGTGGACATGGAGGCCAGGATCAAGGCCGGACTCGACGAGAAGACCCTCAAGGACGCCAAGTACATGGGATTCTCCGACGAGACCATCGCGGAGCTCGTGGGCCAGGGCCCCCTGGACATCCGTGCCATGAGGCTGGAGCAGAGGCTCACACCCGTCTACAAGATGGTGGACACCTGTGCGGCGGAGTTCGGTGCCGAGACACCCTACTTCTACTCCACCTACGGCAACTCCAGCGAGGTCGATGCAGACAACGGCAAGAAGAAGGTCGTCATCGTCGGAGGAGGACCCATCAGGATCGGACAGGGTATCGAGTTCGACTACTGCTGCGTCCACGGTGTCATGGCCCTTCAGGAGGAGGGTGTCGATGCCATCATCATCAACAACAACCCCGAGACCGTCTCCACCGATTACGACATCTCCGACAGGCTCTACTTCGAGCCCCTGACCCTCGGGGATGTCCTCAACGTCATCGATGCGGAGGATGCGGACGGAGTCATAGTCCAGTACGGAGGACAGACCTCCGTCAACCTGGCCGTGGACCTGGAGAAGGCCCTGGCGGGAACAAAGACCAAGGTCCTGGGAACCAGCCCCGACAAGATGGATGTGGCCGAGGACAGGCGCAGGTTCTCCAAGCTCATGGACGAGCTGAACATCAAGCAGCCCAAGTCCGGTACCGGATACTCCTTCGAGGAGGCCAAGGCGATCGCCGAGGACATCGGCTATCCCGTCCTCGTCAGACCCTCCTATGTCCTGGGAGGAAGGGCGATGGAGATCGTCTACTCCACCGAGGAGCTCAAGACCTATGTGGAGACCGCCGTCAAGGTCTCCAGGAACCACCCCATCCTGATCGACAAGTACCTCACCGAGGCCATCGAGATCGATATCGATGCCGTCTGCGACGGTACCGACGTCTACATCGGAGGTATCATGGAGCATGTCGAGTACGCCGGATGCCACTCCGGAGACGCCACAATGGTCCTGCCCCCGTTCACCGTGAAGCCCGAGATCGTCGACGAGATGGTCGACATCACCACAAGGGTCGCACTGGCCCTCGACATCCACGGACTGATGAACCTCCAGCTGGCCGTCAAGGACGGTCAGGTCTTCATGATCGAGGCCAACCCCCGTGCATCCAGGACCGTGCCCTTCATCTCGAAGGCCACCGGTGTCCCCCTGGCCAAGATCGGAACCAAGATCATGCTCGGCAAGACCCTGAAGGACTTCGGACTCAAGGGATACAGGGCCATCGACCACTACGCCATCAAGGCATCCGTGTTCCCCTTCCTCAAGCTCCCCGGAGTCGACTCGATCCTCACCCCCGAGATGAAATCCACCGGAGAGGTCATGGGCATCGACGAGGACTTCGACAAGGCCTGCTACAAGGCCCTCATCGCAGCGGGGAACAAACTCCCCGTGAACGGAGGCGGAGTCTACATCACCGTCAACGACACGGACAAGGAGAGGATCCTGCCCGCCGCCAAGGAACTCAAGGAGATGGGATTCACCATCTACGCCACCAAGGGAACATCCACTTTCCTCAGGGAGCACGGTGTCGAGACCACCACCGTCTTCAAACTCGACGAGAACCAGAAGCCCAACGCCATCGGCCTGATGAGGGACGGGAAGATCAACCTGATCATCAACACCCCCTCGCAGAAATCCGGTGCCGTCCGTGACGGATACACCATGCGCAGGCTCGCGGTCGAGTTGGAGATCCCCTTCATGACCACCGTCCAGGGTGCGGAGATCGCCGTGGCGTCCATCAGGGTCGCCAGGGCCGGAACCCTCGGCGTCAGGGGCATGAAGGAGTTCCACGGACTCGTCTGAGAACTTTGAAAACACCCCGTGGATGACACGGGGTGGAAACACATTTCGGAGGTTCGCCTCCGACCCCCTTCTCTCAACCTTCCTCCAACGTCCCAACGTCGGGATGAACCTCCACAGGAGCCCCCAGCACTCACCAGGGGTGTAGGATGTCCCTTCGGACCTTTTGAAATCATCTATGGGCATCGGCTACCGCAACACGGAGGGGAGCGCTGCCCTTCTATGGATGATATCTGGATTTGTATGATATGGAATGACGGTGACACCCAGAAACATCATCTAAAGAGCGTGAAGGAACGGTTAATAATAATTTAGGTATCCCTAGATATAGAAGGTTCCAACAAGTGGGACGCTGTTCCGGTGGTATCCTGCAAGACTATCCGACCCCGGAACCCCAAATCCCGCCTCTAACAGGCGTTGCACGCTCTTATTGATGGTGGGAGCGGCAGAGGTGAACCTCAGAGGCGATTCCGAACACGGATGAGGTCTTGGAGGAGGATCAGGCCAATGGAGCGGAGACAAGAACCCCGGAACCGGCGGGTCCGACAAGCCCTATCCATCTGAGATTCCATCCGGTGATGGGTCCGAGGGAAAACCGGAAACCGAAGGGAAGGACGATCGTTCCGAAACCGGTTCTGAAGGAACGGGCCATCGGTAACATCTGAAAAACAAGCCCGGGCAACCGGGCACTTAGACGATCATAGTGCCGGGGAAGGGATTTGAACCCTCGAACTACTAAAGACAGGATCCTAAATCCTGCGCCTTTTCCAGACTCGGCAACCCCGGCCTCAAACCTTGGTATGGAGGAGGATTTATTATCTTATCGGTCCAGCTCCTCGAAATCTGTGTCCGACCCGGAGTCGTTGTACACGTACCTGAGACCACGGGTCTTCCCTTCCTTCCTAAGTATACCTGCGGCCACCAGGGCATCCAGCTTTGTACGCACCGACTGTTCGCCCAGGTCCACCCATGTCGATGCCTCTGCGAGTGTGAATCTGCCCTTCTCCCTCGCCTTGGAGGATATGATCCTGGTGTTCTCATCCTTGTTCCTGAGGAGGTCCAGGGACTCCATGCGGGACACCGTTGCCGAGTATGCTCTGTGGATCCCCTCGATCGAATACCTTGCAAGTGCGGTATAGGAACCTGTCCTCTCTGCATGCATCGCAAGGTCGGTGTACAGGACCATGTCCCTGCACAGTTCCGAATCGAGGTTGCATAGGAGACTGTTGTTCAGACCACATGACCTCAGGTAGAGATGGAAGAGCATTGTGGCCGTGACCGTGTTGCCGTCGTCGAACGGTCTTATCCCCTCGAATCCATGGACCATCAGGATGCCCGTTGTGAGGGGATCCTCGGGAGAGGACTCCATCCACTCGAGGACACTCGCCAGTTCGTTGCGGATGTTCTCGTGGGGACATGGAGTGAACTCCCTGCCGTCGGGGGCCAATATCGGTTTGGTGGTCCTTCTGAAGTTCCCGGGGTCGTTCCCACCGGTTATCCTGCGATGGATGTTGCGGACCGTGTTGGTTGACCAGGGCGGTTCCGTCTGTCCTGCCAGATCGAGACTCGTCAGTATGGTGTCCTCCGTCAGTTGGAGCCTATCATCCATCCTCCAGCCGATGCCGTTCTCAATCGAACCGCAGAACCTCCTTATCCGCTCCTCGGATGGGATCAGATATCCGTCCAATATGGAGTCCATCTTCATGATCTCAGTGATCATCCTCTTATGTCCATGATCGAGGGAGACCACCGGCTCAAAAGGATTCCTCATCCTGTGACGTA
Source organism: uncultured Methanomassiliicoccales archaeon (assembly GCA_964634095.1). Lineage (GTDB taxonomy): Archaea > Thermoplasmatota > Thermoplasmata > Methanomassiliicoccales > Methanomethylophilaceae > Methanoprimaticola. The sequence continues at coordinate 22,665 of CAZWKY010000017.1, forward strand.
TCTGATACGAATCCAACTCGATCTTGGAATAATCTATAGTTTTATCATAACCAGATACCATAATTAGCTATATCCTATTGTTTGGTATTTAATGATTTACAGATTTTCATATTCTTTTATTATAAAAAATCTTAATAATCAGATGGAAAAGGTGATTACCACCGAATACATCACAGGAGAACATGGCAGGTCGGATCGAAGAGGGGATGCATGCAATATCCGAAGGGAACACGTACATCGCCAGGGACATATTCGAAGAGGAGGCGAAAGCAGGGGACCCCGAGGCCATGTACCAGCTCGGAATGATCTGTCGCGATGGAGGCAGAGGTGTCGTCCCCGACCGCGAGGAGGCCCGCAGGTGGTTCTCCCGTGCATCGAAAGCAGGACATCAGAAGGCACAGGAGGCCCTCTTGGCCATGAACTCATATTCCGAATACATCACCGTCTTCACAGAGAAAGGGTACGGAGGCAACTTCGGAGGGGAGATGTCCCGTTTCAGACGCTGAGTTCGTGCCGATAACTGTCCGGAACTCCGCCATCTTTAATATTAAAGTACGGATACGTCAGCCATTTGAGGTTTCAATATGTCCAACCTACTCGCTGACGGAGGAAAACAGCTCCTCCTCGGAAACGAGGCGATCGTCAGAGGTCTCCTGGAATCGGGGACCGGATTCGCCTCCACCTATCCCGGAACACCCTCCTCCGAGATCGGAAACATCCTCGAGAAGATATCCGGGGAAGCTGGCCTGTACTTCGAGTTCTCCACAAATGAGAAGGTGGCCTTCGAGGTCTCCGCCGCTGCCGCATCCGCAGGCGTCAGGTCGTTCACGTTCATGAAGCACGTGGGACTGAACGTCGCCGCGGACCCCATGATGACACTCGCATACTCGGGTGTAAGGGGAGGTATGCTCATCCTCTCCGCGGACGATCCCTCCGCACACAGCTCCCAGAACGAGCAGGACAACCGCTACTACTCGACACTCGCCCTGCTCCCCATGATGGAGCCGTCGACCCCCCAGGAGGCCAAGGACATGATCTCCGAGGCATACAGGGTGTCCGAGGAACTCACGTTACCCCTGATCTACAGGACCACCACCAGGGTCAACCACGCCCGCGGTGTCGTCAACCTGTCGGACAGGACCCAACCTGTCACAAAGGGACATTTCGACAAGGATGTCGTACGTTTCGTCAACGTCCCCGCCAACGCCAGGATCAACAGGAACAGACTCCTTGAACTGTACGCCAAGGCCGCCCAGATGTCCGAGGAATCCCCCCTCAACTTCACAGAGGGAGACGGTGATATCGGGATCATCACCTCGGGTGTGTCCTACACCTACGTGAAGGAGTTCGTCAAGGGCGTTTCCATCCTCAAGCTCGGATTCACCAACCCCCTCCCCGAGAAGAGGATCGCATCCTTCATCCAGGGAAAGAAGGCGGTCATCGTGGTGGAGGAGCTGGAACCCTTCGTCGAGGACCAGGTCCTGAGGATCTGTGCCCAGAACCACATCGACACACCCATCTACGGGAAGAGGAGCGGACACCTGCCCAGGGCATGGGAGTTCTCCCCCGACACGCTGTCCGGCATAAGGGAGCTCGTCCAGGTGGAGGAGTTCGCCGAACCCCTTCCCGCTTCAACGGTGAGACTGCCCAGCAGGCCCCCCACGCTCTGTGCCGGATGCCCCCACAGGGGACTCTTCGGTGCCACTAAGAAGGCCGTCGGCAACAGGGACGTCGTGTACTGTTCGGACATCGGATGCTACACCCTCGGTGTCCAGCCCCCGTTCAACGCAGCGGACTTCATCATCTGCATGGGCGGAGGGGCGGGTGCCGCAGGCGGATTCGACCAATCCACCGATCAGAAGGCCATAGCCTTCATGGGTGATTCCACATTCTTCCACTCCGGTGTCCCTCCGCTCGTGAACGCCCTGTTCAACAACCACAAGATCGTCATGGTCATCCTCGACAACAGGACCACCGCCATGACCGGACATCAGCCCAACCCCGGTACCGGAAGGGACTTCGGAGGAGTGTCCACCGAACCCCTCGACATAGAGCAGCTGGTACGCGGAGTGGGTGCCAAGTTCGTCGAGACCGTTGACCCCTACGACGTCAAGAGGACGACACAGGTCATGAAGGACGCGATCGCATACGATGGTGTGGCCGTCGTCATATCCAAGTGTCCCTGTCCCCTCGAGCTCAAGAAGAGGAAGATGCTGGAAGTCAAGCGCTGCGTCGTGAACCCCGAGGGATGCATCAAATGCTACACCTGCCTCAAGACCGTCGCATGCCCCGCCATCATCAAGGGTAAGGACGGTTCGGTGTCCACGGACCCCACACAGTGCATAGGATGCGGCATGTGCGCCAGCGTATGTCCCAAGAATGTGATCGAGGTGATAAGATGAAGTACACAGTCCAGATCGTCGGAGTAGGGGGACAGGGTGTCCTCCTGGCATCCATGGTCCTGGGGAACGCGGCCATGGAGATGGGTTTCCAGGTGGCCATGAGCGAGGTCCACGGTATGGCCCAGAGGGGAGGCAGTGTCCTCTCCACACTCAGGTTCGGGGATGAGGTCATCAGCCCCCTGGAGGCGGTCGGTAACGCCGACATGATCATGGGTTTCGAGCCCTCCGAGACCTGCAGGAACATCCACCTCGCCAACAGGGACTCCGTGATCCTGATGAACCTCGACCCTGTGTTGCCCTCGATGGTCGCAGCAGGTTTCGAAGAGTATCCGGATGTCTCCGGGCTTGTGGAATCCGTGAAGGCCGTCAACGACCACATCGTCACCATCGACGCCACCAGCCTCGCCATCGAGGCCGGCAAGGCGGTTGCGGCCAACGCCGTGATGATCGGTGCGGTCGCTGCATTGGAGGGATTCCCCATACCCAAGGACGTCCTGAGGGATGTTCTGGGGAAACAGGTTCCCGAGAAGTTCAAGGAACTCAACCTCAAAGCCTTCGACATGGGCTATGAGGCCGCAAGAAACTGAGGTCGAGGGCCATCCGGCCCCACCTCAACCTTTCATTTCTGACAATTCGGACAGTGGTAACTGCTCCTGTTGGAGATCACCGTCCTGACGATGGCCGTACCGCATGTCGGACAGGGACCACCCTCATGACCGTACATCAGATACGGCGATTCCTCCCAATCACCCTCCCTTCCGGAGAGGTACCATTCGGGCGATGTGATGTCGTCCTCCAATCCCTTACGGAGGACCTTCGGTATGCATCCTGCCACCCTGACCCAATCATCATGGTCCAATGAGTCCGATCCGCGTGTCGGACAGATGCCGGCCAGGAACAGGATCTCGTCGGCATAGATGTTGCCTATGCCCGCAACGACGGACTGGTCCAGAAGACGGGATTTGACGCATCTCCGGGAATGTCCGACACGATCCTCGAGATAATCTGCGGTCACATCACCGTCCAAGGGTTCGGGACCGAGCTTCGCCATGCCCGTGAATGTATCGACCTCGCCCTCCCTGAGCAACCAGAACCTCCCGAACCTTCTGGGGTCCGTGAATCTCAGGTCGGTCCCGTCATCCAATCTGAATATGATGTGGGTGTGCTTTCGAACGGGACTGTCCGACGGTTCGGAGGACATCCTCCCGGTCATACGGAGATGGAACCACACGGTGTCGCCTGAGTCCAGAACGATGGAGATGTACTTCCCGCGCCTCCCCAGGGATGTTATCATGTGACCACGGCACAGATCGCGGAACGTGTCCGGGCCGGGATGTCCTACGATCTCCGGTCTGTCCATCACCACCGATACAATCGTGCGTCCGACGGCCTTCGGCTCCAGCAGAAGCCTCATCGACTCCACTTCGGGAAGTTCGGGCAGGGCATCAGCTCCTTTTGGACGGTATCCTCTCGCTCTCGGTCTTCAGAAGGTCCATCTTGGAGACGTAGTAATCATAGCTCATGTCCATGTGATGGATGTGTGGGTTCTCGAACCTCTGTTCCTCGGGCCAGATCTCATCCCTGAGCTGTCTCTCAACATACTCTCTGATGCTGCGGAGGTCCTTGACGGGTTCCACCCTCCTCCCGTCGGAGATGACCTTCCTCAGAAGGGGTCTGAACTCGCAATCGGTCAATGTGATGTCCATCCAGGGTTTACGTGGATCGACACACCTGCATCCGGACTCCGGCACCTCCCAATCGTGTGTGATGAGGTCGGCGACCGCGTGTCCGGTCCTGTCATACACACGGAAGACGTTCTTCCTTCCGGGGTTGGTAATCTTCTCCACAGCCTCGGACACCTTGATCTTGGGATGGCAGACACCGTCCCTCTCGATGGCGGATAGTTTGTACACCGCACCGAACACGGGATCGCTCTTGGCGGTGATGAGACGTTCCCCCACACCGAACGCATCTATGCAAGCGCCCTGGTCGATGATGGATGATATCGAATATTCGTCCAGGCTGTTGGATGCGATGATCCTGCAATCCTCCAATCCGGCCTCGTCCAGCATCCTGCGGACCTCCTTGGTGAGATAGGCCAGGTCGCCTGAGTCCAGACGTACGCCCTTGAGCCTCTTCCCCATGGGTGCGAGGACCTCCTTCGCGGTACGGATCGCGTTGGGTGTCCCGGACCTGAGCACATCGTAGGTGTCTATGAGCAGAACGGTGTCATCGGGATAAATCTCGGCATATCTCCTGAACGCCTCATATTCGGAATCGTGGTACATGACCCAGCTGTGGGCCATGGTACCGCTGATCGGGATGTCGAACATCTGCCCCGCGAGCACAGTTGCGCTTCCGGCGACCCCGCCGATGAATGCCGCCCTGGCACCGAAGACCGCCGAATCCATGTTGTGGGCCCTGCGTGCACCGAAATCCGATACAGCCCTGCCGTCTGCCGCCTTCACTATCCTGCGGGCCTTGGTGGCGATCAGTGACTGGTGGTTTATCTGTGCCAATATGGCCGTTTCGACCAGTTGGGCATCGATGAGGGGTGCATCCACCACGAGTATCGGTTCATTGGGGTATATCACCGTACCTTCCTCGAAGGCGAGGACATCGCCCCTGAAATGATAATCCGAGAGGAACTCCAGGAACCTCTCGTCGAACATGTCCAGGGACCTGAAGTAATCTATATCCTCGGACGTGAAATGCATGTTCTCGATGTAGTCTATGACCTGTTCCAGGCCGGCGAAGATGGCGAATCCACCGTCATCGGGGATCCTGCGGAAGAAGACCTCGAACGTCGCCCTGTGCTCCTCATGTCCTTCGAGGAAGTATCCGTTGGACATCGTCAGTTCATAGAGGTCCATGACCATAGTCAGGTTCCTTTCATCTCCCATGCTCATCGCTATCACCGTTCATCCACCACGATGGTGTATGTATGGGAATCACCTCATTCTAGATAACTGGAGGTGCCACCCAATCTGGACAGAGCATGGAACGGGAACGGATCCCGAAGAAGATGTAAGTGCAGGAGAGCGGCGCTCCCCTGCGGGGGAGAAAAGCGTTATTCGTGATCAGGCGCTCATGAACTGACCGATGGGGTACGTGTTCTCAGGCACCTTCTCGTTGATGACCCTGGGTTTCGCAACCTCATCATCATAGATCTGGTTGACGATGTCCACCTGGTCCATGACGTACTTCATGATGCTCCTGTTGACCTCCCTGAAGGCCTTGTCGGGCGTCAGGTCGGACATGTGCTTGAGAACGAGGTCGTTCTCCACGAGAATGCAGTTACGGCAGACCCCCTTGATGTGGGAGTATCCGATCTTCGCGGTCTCAACCCTGGATCCCTCGAAGAAGAAAGGTGCGATCCCGATCGCGAACGTCATGATGCCCTGTGACTGTGCGGCCTCGATGACGACCGATGCGGCACCGGTACCGGTTCCACCGCCGAGTCCTGCGACGACGAAGACGAAATCATATCCGGCGACGGCCTCTCTGATCTCCTCTCTGTGAATATCGGCGCATTTCTTTCCGATGGTGGCATCCCCGCGGGCGCCCTCTCCCTTGAGGACCTCCCTGCAGATGTAGATCTTCTTGTCTGCCTGAGTCCTGTTGTGGAGTGCGTCCTTGTCGGTGTTGATCGCGATGGTGTCCACTGAGCAGAGAGATCCGAAGAACTCGCTGACGACGTTGCATCCAGCACCGCCCACGCCCACGACCGCGATATTCGGCTCGTGGAGTCCTTCCATGTCTGTTCTGTGATCCATCTATGTGCATCCCCGTTTTCTTTTGTGTCTTTAAGTGGTTTGAAGTTGACGTCTTCCGGCTGGCCGAAACCATCCCATCTGCCGTCGGACGTCGATTTCCCATCCCTAGTTCTTCACTTGAGTGCAGCGTTCCTCTGGGCCGACCTGAACGCGTTGGTGAACACGTCCTTCTCGACCTCCTCGGGTACGATCCTGTCAAGGACGCACCTTCTGACGAACTCCTCGACGTCGTAGGCGACACCGCCTTCGACAATCTTATCGAGGGCATCCATCTGAAGTTCGCTGAAGCGGACGAAGATCCCGCCTTCCATCGCAGATGCACCGCCCCTCTGGGAGGCGATGTAACCGCAGATGGCGTCACGGATGAAGTCGGATCTGTTCTCAATCTCATGATCAGCCATGAAGTCCTCCATAGCCTGGATTACCTCAGGTCCCATCCTGATCGTGACTTTGGTCGCTTCGTCCGACATCGTTCTCACCCGTTTTTCACATGCAAGTCCTGCAGAGTCCCATCCCTTCGTACTTGCTGATTCTCATATGTCCGACAGGGTATTTAAAACTTGTCTGACGCGGTGTCCGACACTGCCCGACAAGGGGATACAGAAGAAAGAGACGTATCCCGCTGTCTTCGACACTCCGATGGGATATGCAGTATAATAATGTGGTGACAGGGACGGTGAAACCCCGG
>CAZWKY010000018.1:0-28804 GCA_964634095.1 uncultured Methanomassiliicoccales archaeon
TCGGTCACATCCGCGATTCCTATAATCCTCTCATGGAGCAATGAGAGGGACCTAGGGTTGAGTATAGGTCCGATACCGACCACTTCGGAATGGATGTGGGGTATCCAGAAGTAGTTATTCATGGAATCCCCTTATGACAAGGTCGATCATCGAATCAAACGATCTCAGGATAGGTTCACCATCCTCCTTACAATCGGTCTCCTCCCCTAATCTGCGGTCCAATATCCCCAGATAGGTCAGACCTCTATCGGTGACACGGATTTTTTCGTCCCCATTGATGCGGAACCATGTGTTGATGTATCCGCATGAATCCAGGGAGTCCACCTGTGTGTAGAACCTCAGGAATTGATCGTGGGTCAACTGGCCACCTTCAGAACATCTTCTCAGGATGAATCTGCGGACCCTTTCAAGATCTTGTATGGAACAACTGCCGAACAATGCTCTGGAATCAGACAACAGTCTGCTCCTATCGGGCTGTATCTCCACCATCTGTATATCTCCGTGTTTTTGTTCAACAGCAATCTCTTCCATGGGTATCATCTCCTTCCATGGACGTCTTCACCCATCATCGGTATATCAAAGGGTGACCGTGCGGTCAGTATTACATTTCCGGACTCAACGGGGTATCAGTCAATCACCAATCGATATTCTTCTGAAAGAACAGATACTTTATTGTTAATAAAACCTCCTCCGGCCGCTTCCGTCTCCAGCAAAGATAAAGAAATCACCGACGATACACCCTCAATGAACGGGATGAACAAGACGGTCGTGGGGGTCGTCTTCGGTATTGCACTCATTTACTCCGTACTGTCCCTTATGGTGACGGTGCAGGAACTGCTCGACACAGGCGTGTTCACGATAATGCTCTTCGCCCCCAACGGGGACGCACTCGGCATAGACCTGTCGGAGTATCCGGTCCTCGGATCGTACACCGATGCCATGGGGACATTGGCGGGACTGATCTCCTCGGACCCTGAGACACTGAGGATCGTATCCCTGGTGTTCGCGGTGTTGGGATTCGTGTTGGCCGCGGCGGGTATGGCCACCAGACCCTCCCTGGAGGTGTCCGGGACCGTGAATCCGGCCGAATACATGTGGACTCACAGGCCCGGTGCCACCGTCAAGGCCCTCGGAGCACCCTGGGGACTGCTCACAGCATGCTTCAGGAGGAACAAGGCACTCGTGATCGTGCCGGTCATCCTCCTGGTCCTGTACCTCCCCTGGTCGGTCATGATGACCATCGTCATGGTGGTGCCATACCTCATCGTGAAGGGTGTCGTGTCCGCGAGGATGAGGTCCGCGGCGAAGAGGGAGAGGAAGGACTACGGGAACAACACCCAGTACGCGGTCTGTCCCAAATGCAAGAGGAACTTCGAGAGGCCGAAGATCAGATGCAAGTGCGGACTTGAGCTGGACTATCCAGTACCCAATGTGTATGGGATCAGGAACCACACATGCAACAACGGCCATCAGATCCCCTGCGTGTCCGGGAAGAGGTCCGAACTCCGGACCATCTGTCCGTTCTGCGGATCGGACATAGAGACGAGGGAGGCCACACCCATATCCATCGCCCTTGTCGGTGCGGTCGGATCGGGGAAGACCACCCTGATGCTCGCATCCGTGAGGACCATCACCCAGATGGCCAGGACCAGGGACGTGTCCGTCGAGACCGTCACCCCCGGGATATCGAAGAACGCGGTGGCGGCGAAGGATGTCGTGGCCAAGAGCGCACCCGGCGAACTGGACTCGGAATGCATGTTCATCAGGTCCAGGAGCCTGCAGGACAGGGAGATCATATTCAACGATGTCTCCGGACAGGAGTACGAGGCCAAGGAGAACAAGGTCCTCTTCGAGGAGTTCTTCAACTATTCGGATGGGATCGTGTTCGCATTCGACCCCGTCGCACTCAGGAGACAGGGCAGGGGAGCCACCCCCACGGAGGTCTTCGAATCCTTCCATTACATGTACACCCACATCAAGGGGATCAGCCCCAGCAAGGTGAACAACGTCCCCATGGCCGTCGTGGCGACCAAGAACGATGTCATGAATCCCAGGTTGGGGGATGGTGATGTGAGGGGTTTCCTCATGGAGAACGGACAGGACGGGTTCGTGAAGGTCCTGGAGTCGCTGTTCAGCAATGTGAGGTACTTCGCGGTGAACTCCCTGGGTGACGATTGTATGACAGCCGCCAGACCGATATGGTGGATCGTCGGGGAATCGGACCAGGAACTATATGGAGCGGTCCCGATAGAGTGACCGTTCCCGGGAGGGGAGACCCTCCCGCCATAAACACCTTGATTGTCCTTCTATATAAAATGAGATGGTTATTCCAAATTGTGTGACGATGTCTGGCGGATTAGTTGGATTATATATCCAAACTACTATCCGCCATCGATCACCATGTACAGAATCGCCGTATACGGGAAAGGTGGGATCGGGAAATCCACCGTTTCAGCCAACATATCCTATGGTCTGTCCCTCAGAGGGCATAGTGTCCTCCATGTGGGATGCGATCCGAAACACGATTCCACCCGTCTCCTCACAGGGGGCAGGAGCATCCCATGTTTCTCCGACGACCCCGGGAACCTGTGCATGGTGACATCCGATTCAGGTGTGGAATGCGTCGAGTGCGGAGGTGCGAGCTGCGGAGAGGGATGTGCCGGCAAGGGTATGTCCATGCTCTTCCCTAAACTGGAGGGTGTGGATGCGGATTACCGTGTGTGCGATGTCATGGGCGATGTCGTATGCGGAGGTTTCTCATATCCTATGAGGAAGGGGAACGTGGAGGCCCTCATCCTGGTCACATCCGGGGAGTTCATGTCCCTGTACGCATTGAACAACCTCCTCAGGGGGATGAGGAACGTCAACGGCGGTAGATGCATCCTCGGAATGGTGTTCAACCGTCGCGGTGATGCCGGTGAGGAGACCATGGTCCGCCGTTACTCCGAGGCCTCGGGACTGCCGGTCATATGCGATATCCCCAGGGACCAGCTGTTCGAGGAGGCGGAATCCATGGGCGTCACCCTTCTGGAGGCCTTCCCGGGATCCGAGCCCGCACGCATCATAGGCGGGTTGCTGGACCTGATAGAGTCCGGAGGGGACCCGGTGGAGCCGACCCCTCTGTCGGAGGAGGCCATGATGGAGCTCGCCGCCGGCAAGGACATCGTCTCAGGGAAGGAGGGTTCCGGCGGGAAGCGCGAGTGCACCTTCGAGTACTTCGACCAGGAACGCAACCTGACGTTCAACGACAACTTCCTGCTCCCCTCATGTACATCGCACGGGGCTGTGGATGCAGGTCTCAAGGTGTATGACGTTGCGATCGTTCTCCACGGACCCGCAAACTGCGCATATCTGATGGAGTTCGCATTCAGGCGCAGGTTCTACATGAACTCGGGGGAGAAGGACCATCCGTTGCCTCCCTGCAACCTCTACAGCACGCGTCTGGACGGCGACAGGGTCTTCACGGGCGACATCCCGTATCTGGAGGAGACGGTCAGGGAGGCCGCAGCCGACGGTTTCGGTCACATCTTCCTGGTGCCAACATGCTCCAGCGAGGTCCTGGGGACCGATCTGAGGCCTGTGGCAAGGAGGATGTCCGATGAACTGGGCGTGGATGTGGAGGCCGTCCCCAGTGACACGGGTTTCCTGGGGAGCAGGTTCGGCTGCCTGGAGGGGCTCATGTCCCTGTTGATAAAGAGGATGAGGACGGACGTCCCGATCGAGGAGGGAGGGGTGAACCTCATCGCCAGGACGTTCCTGGGTATGGGCCGTGACAGGAACACGGGGGAGATCGACCGCATCCTCCGTTCCTTCGGGATGCACCTCAACATGCTCTTCCTGGACCTCTGCGAGATGAGGGACATCGAGGGGTTCTGTTCCGCGGAATTGGACATCCAGTTGGACAGGTCCAACATCAACTCCCGCATGTGCGAGATGATCTCCGAGCACACGGGGAGGGAGAGGGCACTGGTCCTGGAGACCCCCATGGGTCTGAGGGACACGATGGAGTGGATAAAGGCGGTGTGCGAGCGCACCGGAAGGGATCCGACCCCCGGGTTGGACGAGGCGGTCCGCAGGTACACCGAGGGGATGGCCCCGCTGATCGAGGACATGAGGGGTGTGCATGCCATGGTGTACTGTTACTCCCACTCGGACATAGAGTGGCAGGTCATGACGCTCCTGGACATGGGGGTGACCATCGACCTGATACTGTTCGCCAAGGGGAACTACGTGGACCACAACGAGAAGGTCCCGGAGTTCGGTGATATAACGACGATAAGGGATGGTTCGTTCTGTATGTTCAAGGAGAAGGTGATGGAGTCCGCACCGGACATCGTGGTGACCAACCAGCATTCGAGGGCCGTGGAGTTGGGTGTGCCCTGGTGCTCCATGGGAGGAAGGGGATGCGCGATCGAGGGTGCCCTGGATTGGGCACGGAAGGTGAGGGACTGTCTCCGTCTCCCCGGCGGAAGGATGTGGGAGGCGGGATTATGAGGATCCAACCGGACGGGACGTTGGGTGCCGTGCTGGCATCGGAGGGACTGGGCCTCACGGAGACACTGGTGAACGGTGCCGGAGGATGCAGGTCCAGGACGCAGATAGTCATGAGGGATGTGATCCCGGAGTATTCGCCGGAGGGGCAGGAGTGCTGCAGGTCCAGGTACTTCAGCAGACAGTCCAGGCTCCCATGCACCTATCTGAACGGGGACGACATGGTGTTCGGATGCGACGGGAAGGTGGAGGCCGCCCGGGAGTCCATTGAGAGGGTATCAGGGAAGGGGACGGCCATGGTGGACACGTTGGCCGCATCGCTGGCATGCTCCGACCACTCCCTGCCCGTGGGAGGAGGACCCATAATGCCCGACACGGACCTGTCGAAGCTGTCGTTCGATGAGGGGTACGACGTCATGACCCGCGCCATACTGGAGGGTTCGGACCTCTCCGGAGACAGGGATGGGAGGTCGGTGAACATCCTGGGATACGGATTGGCCGATATGGGATGGGATTCCGGTGCGGATTCCATCACGGAGCTGTTGAACGCCATGGGTGTGGACGATGTTGTCCTCATCGGATGCAGGAACATGGATGCGAGGGGGATCTCGGGGGCGGAACTGAACGTCATGCTCCATCCCCAGAGGTCCAGACTGACGGCCGGATATCTGGAGGCAAGGTTCGGGACCCCGTCGCTCCGTCCATCCAAGGGGGCTCCCGTGGGGTACGCCGCCACAAGGTCCTTCGTCATGGAGGTTGCGGAAAGGATGGGATTGGATCCGTCCCCCGCACTGGCCATGGTGGACAGGGATGAGAGAAGGGTCCGTGACAGGCTCCTCAACCTGAACAAAGGGGTCAACGCACTGAGGTGCAGGAACCTCTGCATGGAGTGCGAATCATCCATAGCCTATCCGCTAACCGTCTGGATGGTGGACAGGTTCGGTCTGATCCCCCGGTCCATAAGGACCATCGATGACGAGTACCTCCCCGAGTTGGAGTCGTATCTTGGAGGTCTCGGATTCCCCGAGGCGGTGGGCGGTCCCGTTCCGAAGGACAGGGATGTCGTGTTCACGGATGGTGTGGAGGCATACCTGGGCAGGAAGACGGACAGTCCCACATCGTACATCGAGATGAGGCTGCCCTTCATGAGGAACATAGACCTGTTGGAGAGGACGGTGGTCGGACCACGCGGATGCAGGTACCTCCTGGATTCCCTGCTGAACAACGGGGAGAGGTTCAGGTGCGGTCAACCATCCAACGCGGACATGCGCTGAACCGACTGCGACCATCAAATACCAGTCCGACATTGGAGCGCAACATGGTTAAATCCGCTAATGCAGACCACATCCTGGTGTCCAACGCCAGGGACGCACAGGGTATCATGATCCGCCTCTCCAAAGGTGAGGACTTCGCCGACCTTGCGAAGAGGTTCTCCAAATGCCCCTCCGGTAAGAAGGGCGGAAAGCTCGGATGGTTCAACAAGGGCGACATGGTCCCCGAGTTCGAGAAGGCCTGCTTCGAGGGGAAGGCCGGCGAGATCGTCGGACCCGTCAAGAGCGAGTTCGGCTACCACATAATCAGGATCGTCGACCAGAAGTGAGTGTCCCGCCCCATCTATGGTGGGTACGGTGATGACAAAAAAGTTTTACGGCCCCCTCCGCGTACTTCTGCGGAAGGGGTCGGTTCATTCTCAGTTGCCCTTCATCTTGTAGGCTTCCACAAGCTCCAGGATACCGGAGATCAGGATGAACAGTCCGATGACGATCATGATGAACTCTGCGGCGGACTCCGGGTTGAGGATCGCCAGTACACCCATCACGACGAGGATGGCCGCGATGGCGATGCTGATGAGCTTCCCCATCTTGCTGGAGTGACCGTTCATCATCTGGGCCAGGGAGACCAGTCCGATGACGATGAGCACGGCACCGAGGACGATCATGAGCAGATCCGCCCAGAGGTTGGCCGCGATGATCAGCACCAGACCGACGATAATCTGTATCGCACCCATGGCCAGACCGACGTTGAGCTTCGACTGGGTGGCCTCGAGCACCGAGATGAGTCCCGATATCAGGATCAGGGCACCTGCGATGATGAGGACCCACTTCAGGGCGTCATCACCGAGGGCGATGAACAGCACACCGATCAGGACCATGAACAGGCCGCTCAGAAGGGGACCCTTCCAAGGGGTGTATTTCTCTATGGTTACTTCCATGTGAGCACCTGTGCACGGATTCTGTTTCACCGGATAAAAAGATTCTACCGGATGGTCCGGCCCCGTGCCCTGTATCTGACAACCGCAGGTACCTGATGGCAGAGGTCCTGGCCGTACAGGATGTCCGATCCGGGCCATCTGTCATCGATGATGTCGGCATCCATGTCCTGCCAATGGCGGAACATCACCGTCTCCGTGCCCGGAGGGGCATCGTCGGCCATGCGGCAATCCAACCCCATCTCCGTAGCGATGGCGATCACCCTGTCAACCAGGGCATCCAGTCCCATGCGTCTGATCCCGGCGACCATGTCGTTCCCCCTGTCGGAGAGGAAAGATGTGATGCCTGCGTCCAGGTTCTCCTCGCGGTTGGGTGCGGTGCATGAGGTCATACGTCGATACCGACGGCACAGCTTATAACCCCGTCAGACGATTCACATGACATGGTCAACCTCTGCCCGAATGAAGCCGATCCCAGGGACAACGTCGAGGAGTTCGTCAGGGATCCGGAATGCGCCATGATGCCCGGCCTCCGTGGTTTCGGCACCGAACCCATGATGAACGTATTGGAGGAGGAGCTCAGGAGACAGGAGCCCGATTCCGACATACTGATCCTGAACAGGGACACCCTCGCGGATGAGGGCATAGCCATGCCAAGGGAGCTCGAGGCGTTCATCCTCGGAAGGTATACCGGTGACAGGAAACTCAACGTCCTGGTGATGGAGGACCTGCCGGTCATAGGGTGGCAGGCGTGCATGGAGCCTCTGAGGGGCAAGAACGCACAGGTCTACTGTGCCGGATTCAGCTGCAAGTTCATCCCCGTCTGTACGAAGATGTTCAGTTTCCGTTGATGGGAAGGGGCTTTTAGGCCCTTAACCCACAATCATCGCCCTAATAGCCAATCTGTGATCTGCACAACTATGATTCCGTCTATATCATTCAATAAGTATCTGTCATATGTGATGAGATATCTTGGGTAGTTGTCATCGATTTCCTTCAGAGGGCGAATCTCTCTTTCCAATGTCTTTGGGTTCGAGATGTTCATACTTACCTGATAGTATGATGGATTTCCTCTGGGATCTGCGATGAAGTCAATCTCTCTATCGCCAATTGCGTAGGTAGCTACCTCTCCATAACGGAAGCGGAGTTCATTGTATACGATGTTCTCCAATAGTCCATCCAGATCTTCGGGTCTGTATGGTATGATGGAGTTTCTGATTCCTGTGTCCGACGCATAGAATTTATCTGATGTACTTAGATATTCTTTTGTCTTAGAGTCCATGCGTTCAGCACGGTAGACAAGGAATGCCTGTTCCATATACCCGAGGTATTCTTCTAACGTGACATGGTTTATTGAGATACCTTTTGACTTCAGATAGTCTGATGTTCTTCTGGGGGATGTGCGGTCTCCAATATTGCGCATGACATATCTTACTAGGTTTGACATGCGTGGTGTTGAGGTATTGATTTTATGTCTTCCCTCTATATCCTTAACGTATACCGATGTGTATACTCCAGACAGTAGTCCCGGGATGATTTTTTTGGCTGGCGTATCTATCGCTATAGCAACCGCGGGCATGCCTCCCATTATTACATAATCATGGAACAATATGTCTGTCGGGATATTTGGTTGTCTGAACGTTTTGTATTCAGAGAACGATAGTGGCATTATATGAATCTCTAATGATCTTCCAGATAATTTTGTTGCTAATTCTGATGATAAGATGTGTGAATTCGAACCTGTGATATATACATCTGCACCTGTGGTATAGAAGGATGTTACAGATATTTCCCAATCTTTGACATTTTGAACCTCATCCAAAAATATGTATCTCTTGGGTATTGGATCTATAGCAGATGTTACGAATGATGTCAATTCTGTATGGTTGGTAGGGTTGTTCTCTCTATCCACATCCAAGTCTACATAGAATATGTCTGATTCCGGAACACCAGATTGTATGAGTTCGTCACGGAATAATGACAGTAGTGTGGATTTCCCTGAACGTCTTATTCCCGTCAGAACCTTGATCAAAGGCACATCTTTGGAAGCGCGGAGTATTTCCATATAGTGCTCACGCGGTATGTTTTCGGACACGCGGATTGTATATGTTCGAGCATTCTTATTGTTATCGATTTAGTAAAATGTGATTTACTATTTCTTCAAAAAATAAGAATTTGTAAAGTCTGTTTTACTATTTTCTGACTTCGAACGGTTTTGTAAATCCTGTTTTACTCTTTTCCGCATTTCATTGCGGGGAATCCCTGATCGCGAGCAGCATGTCGTGGAATGTGGTCCTTTCGGGGATTATGTCCGCGGGCCTTCCCAATGACTCCAGGGCCATGGCCGTCGGTCTCCCGATGGCCGCGACCTTGATCCCGTCCATGTACCCCATGACGGCCTCCCTGCCGTAATAGTCCTCCATCTGACCGAAGAACGACCTGGCGGACATGGGCGATGTGAATGCCATGACGTCCAGTTTGCCCCTCTTGATGGCGATGAATATGTGCATCAGGGCGCTTGTGAGGCCCACATCGGTGAGCTTGTAGGCCGCGATGTCGACCAGTTCCGCCCCCGAATCCCTCAATCCGTCGGAGAGGATGTCAGTTCCGCTGTCGGAACGTACGATGACCACCCTCTTCCCGCGTACATCGTCCTTCAGCATGTCCACGAGACCGAATGACGAGAAGTCCTGCGGGACGGCGGAGACGGTGATGCCCTCCCTCTCCAGATATCTGGTGGTGTTGGGTCCGATGGATATCACCCTGCATCCGGAGAGGAGTCCGGGGAGTCTGTCCCCGAAGTGTCTTCCGCATTCCTCCACGGCGGTGGCGGATCCGAAGATCACCGGTACGTCCTTCCCAAGGTTGTCCTCCAGTCTTTGGAACTCCGATGCGTCACCGGGTTGGATGTCCAGGGACGGGGCCGCCATGACCTCGAACCCCAGGTCCTCGGCCTCCTTCACAGAATCCCTGAGCCTTTTGTTGGGGCGGGTGAATCCCAGCACGGTCATCTCAGATCACCGAGGATGTTGTGGAGTTCCGCCACGGAACCGATGACCATGATTCCGGGGGGTTCCAATGCCTTCTCTTTTATGGTGGGTTCCAGGTCCGCGACGCGGGTGACCTCCACCCTCTGTCTGGGGGTGGAACCGCTGCATATGATGGCCGCGGGCATGTCGGGGGACATCCCTCCGGCGATGAGCTCCCTGGAGATGAGACCGGCGTTCCCGAGGCCCATGAGGATGACCAGGGTCCCGTGTCCGTCCACCAGTTTCCTCCAGTCCACCCTGTCCTCGGTACGGTCGTCCTTCTCGTGACCGGTGATGAATGTCACAAGGGATGTGTGGTCCCTGTGGGTCACCGGGATACCGGCCAGCTCCGGGACGGAGATCGACGACGACACCCCGGGTATGACGTGCACATCCGCACCCGCCTTCCTGAGCTCCTCGGCCTCCTCCGCACCCCTTCCGAAGAGGAACGGGTCGCCTCCCTTGAGCCTGACGACCATCTTGCCCTCCTTGGCGTACCTCACCAGGAGCTCGTTGGTCTGCCACTGCTTCAGGTGGTGGTCCCCTCCGCGTTTCCCGGCGTCGATGAGTTCGGCACCCTCCTTGCACTCCCTCAGGAGGTCCGGGTTGGACAGGGCATCGTACATGACGACGTCCGCCTGTCTCAGGAGCTCCATGCCCCTGATGGTCATGAGCCCCATGTCGCCGGGGCCGGCACCTACGAGATACACTTTCCCTTCGCTCATATGATCACGTCCCTCTTCCCGGTGAGGTACTCCGCTATGCCCAGGACCTCGTCCATGACATAGTCTATCGGGAGCCAGACCTCCGCACGTCTGGGTTCGGGGGTGTAGCCGTATGAGACCGCACGGACGAGGATCGCATCCCCTTCGACGGTGGCGTTTATCCCCACCGGTGAGGAGCAACCCGCACCCATGAGGCTCATTATCCCCCTCTCCACGCCCACCGCGATACGTGTGGGCATGTGGTCCAGCCTCTGGAGGATGCGTCTGGTCTCGGCATCGTCCTTGCGGCATTCCACCGCTATCGCACCCTGTGCGGGTGCGGGTATGAAGGTCTCCTTGTCCAGGACGGACATGGGTCTGTCTATGCCCATGCGGTCCAGTCCCGCCTTGGCCAGGATGATGGCGTCGTAATCGCCGTTGTCGAGTCTCTCCAGACGGGTGTGGATGTTCCCCCTGAGGGGGACTATGTCGAGGTCGGGACGGGCCTCCCTGAGCATGTGCTCCCTCCTGACGGAGGATGTGCCCACCCTCGCCCCTTCGGGGAGGTCCTCCAGGGGACACGGGAGGATGACATCCTCATCCGAATCCCTCTCGAAGATGGCCACGACCATGAGGTCGTCGTCCATGGAGATGGGGATGTCCTTAAGCGAGTTGACCGATGCGTCTATCCTGCCGTCCCTGATGGCGTCGTCCAGTTCCCTGACGAATGCTCCGGTGTTGGACAGTGCGTTCAGCGGTGATGTGAGGTCTATGTCGCCCAGTGATTTGATGCCCACGACCTCAACATCCACATCGGGGTTGAGTTTGCCCATCCTCTCTGTGAAGATCTCGGTCTGCCTCATGGCGAGCCTGCTCTCCCTGGTGCCGACCTTCACGCCCTCACCTCCCTGAAGAATCCCTCGTAGGCGTTGATGAGGGTGTCGATGTCCTCGTCGGTGTGGGCCAATGACAGGAAGCTGACCTCCAATGCGGATGGCGGGAGGTACACACCGTGTGCGAGCATGTATCTGATCATCCTGTCCGCCATGGAACGGTCCGTGGTCATGGCCTGGGTCCCGTTGGTGACGGACTCCGGGCCGAAGAATATGGAGTACATGGATGCCATGGAGTTGACGCAACCCTGTACCTTGGCATCGGACATCTGGTCCCTGATGGCGTTCACCAGGCGTTCCGTCCTCCTCTCGACCTTGGCGTAGTTGTCGCCCGAGCACATGAGGTCGATCTGTGCGAGTCCCGCGGCGGCGGACACGGGGTTTCCCGCGAAGGTCCCCGCAACATACACGGGGCCCTGGGGCGCCACGTTCTCCATTATCTCCCTCTTGCCCATGAACGCACCTGCGGGGAACCCTCCGCCGATGATCTTGGCCATGGTGGTCATGTCGGGGGTGACGCCGAACCTTTTCTGTGCCCCTCCCGAAGACAATCTGAATCCGGTGATGACCTCGTCGAAGATCAGGACGGCCCCGTTCTCCTCCGTGACCTTTCTGACCTCCTCCAGGTATCCCTTCCCGGGGGTGACTACTCCGACGTTGCCCATGACGGGCTCCATGATGACGCAAGCGATCTCGTTCCTCTCGAGGATGTCCGACATGGACTGTATGTCGTTGTACTCGGCGGTGAATGTGTGCCTGGCAACATCCATCAGGACACCTTTGGACGATGGTACCCCTCCGGCGGAACCGGAACCGGCCCCGACGAGGGCGGCATCGTGTGCGCCGTGGAACCCGCCGTTCATCTTGATGATGTCATCCCTTCCGGTGACGCCCCTTGCGACGCGTATCGCGTGCATGGTGGCCTCGGTCCCGGAGCATCCCAGTCTGACCATCTCCGCGGAGGGGACCTCCTCGGTCAGTCTCCTGATCATGTCCAGTTCGGGTTCGGAGGGACATCCGTAAACGGTTCCCTTGGAAATCTGGTCCATGGCGGCCTGCATGACCTTCGGACAGGCATGTCCGGTGATAAGGGGACCATAGGCCATGCACAGGTCGATGTACTCCCTCCCGTCCACATCCGTCATCCTGGAACCCTTTCCGGATGCGATGAATGCGGGGTACGGTCTGAACGCCCTCACGGGGCTGGAGACCCCTCCCGGGGCCATGGTGCTCGATTCCGAGTAGAGCTGTTCCGATCTGTCCATGATATCACAGCATCCTCGCGGCCTCTTCGGCGAAATAGGTGATGATCATGTCCGCTCCGGCCCTCTTGATGCCCAGGAGGGACTCCATCATGATCCTCTCCTCGTCGATCCATCCGTTCATCGCGGCGGCCTTTATCATCGCGTACTCCCCGGACACCTGGTATGCGGCCAGGGGCAGGTCGAAGGTGTTGGCGGCATCCCTGATGATGTCCAGGTACGGTCCGGCGGGCTTGACCATGATCATGTCCGCTCCCTCGGCGATGTCGAACTCGATCTCCCTCATGGCCTCCTTCCTGTTCCCGCAGGGCATCTGATATCCAGCACGGTTCCCCTGTCCGGGTGCCGAGTTGGCGACGTCCCTGAAGGGTCCGTAGTATGCGGAGTAGAACTTGGCGCTGTAGGCCATGATGGGGACCCTCTTGTGTCCCGCATCGTCCAGGGCCTGTCTGATGGCGGCGATCTGTCCGTCCATCATCCCACTGGGGGCTATGATGTCCGCCCCGGCATCCGCCTGGGAGACCGCGGTCCTGCCGTAGAGCTCGATGGTCTCGTCGTTCTTCACGCAACCGCTGTCCGAGAGGACACCGCAGTGTCCGTGGTCGGTGTACTCGCAGAGGCACAGGTCAGCTATGACGAGCATGTCGGAGTTCTCCTTCAGACCGGAGATGGCCTTCTGCACCACGCCGTCTTTCTGATATGCGCCGGACCCCACGGCATCCTTGTGGTCGGGGACACCGAACACCAGGGCGGTGCTGACGCCGCTCTCCATGATGTCCGATGCTATCCCATCATAACCGGAGAGAGGGAACGTCCTCACCCCCGGCATGGAGTCAGTTGTCTTCACCGATGATATGTTGGCATCGAAGAAGATCGGCAGTATGAACTCGTCGGGGTGGAGTCTCGTCTCCGCCACCAGGTTCCTCATCTTCTCACTCTGTCTCAGTCTCCTGAGACGTACGTCCGGGTACATCATTTCAAATCCCTCAGTCCGAAGAGTTCGACCGCGGCGTTGCAGGTGTCGACCCTGCCCTCCCTCGAGGCCTCCCTCAGATTTGCATAGACCTCAGCGGTGATCTTGTTGATAAGTGCCCTGGAGAGGTCGTCTAAAAGTGTTCCTATGTCGGTCGTGTTGGCGCGGGTCATGGCCGTCTCCAGCTCATGGTCCCTGACATCCGCCAGTTTCATCCCAAGCTTCCTGATGACGTCGTTGGCATACTGTTCCTTCTGCTCCACGTCCATCTTGGTGAGTTCCTGGGCGATGATCTTCTCCGCGGAGCTGATCTCGGCCGTCCTGCGTCTGGCGTTCTCGGCTGCGATGGACTGCAGGGAGTCCATGTTGTCCAGTTCCACGTTGGGTATCTCGGTGACGTCCTCGTCCACGTTCCTGGGGATCGAGACGTCTATGATCAGGAGCTTCCTGTCGGGGCGGTGCTCCATGGCCCTCCTGACGTTGTCGATGTGGACCACGGTGTGGGGTGCGGATGTGGCCACCAGGACCAGGTCGCTGTCGGCCATGGCATCGTTCATACGGGCCATGCTGACGGCCGTCCCCCCGAGTTCGTCGGCCAGCTCCAATGCGCGGCTGTAGGTACGGTTGGACACGAACACGGCGCCCACATTCTTGCCGGTCAGGTTCTTGGCTATCACCGATGCCATGTCCCCCGCACCGAGGATGGTGATCGATTTGCCCTGGAGTTCACCGATCTTGCTCTCCGCCAGTTCCACGGATGCGGATCCGACGGAAACCGCACCCTTGTTGAGGGCGGTCTCGGACCTGACCCTCTTGCCGACGACCATAGCCTTGTCGAAGAGACGGGTGAGCATGCCCCTGACATGTCCCTCCTCCCTCCCCCTCATGTAGCATTCGCGGACCTGGTGCTGGATCTGGTCCTCCCCCACTATGAGGGAATCGAGTCCGCAGACCACCCTGAACAGGTGTTTGATGCTGTCCCTGTCCTCCAGGATGTATGCGATGTTGGACGATGGGACGGTGGTCCTGAGGATGAATTCGACCGCCTGCACTGCGGACCTGTTGTCCGCGGTCACGGTGTAGACCTCGAAACGGTTGCAGGTCCTGATGATGACATATTCACTGATGATGTCCATCGAGCTGATGCGTTTGGCAACCTCCGCTTCGAGCAGGGGGACCACGTCGTTGAGTCCCTCGGTGCCTCCGGCCGAGGTGTGTGTCACATGCATGCTGACGATCATCTGAGACCGCCCCTTTCCATGGAGAGTTCGAATGCCGATCCGACATCACCGTCTCCCAGGAGGTCCCATACATCACCGTCCGCGAGGACGTCCGCCAGGAATCTGGCCCTCTCGGGTTGGGTGGGGACCTTCGTGCGGATCTCCGCCCTGAGCATCATCAGGAGCTCCAGCATCCTGTCGTAGGATGGGTCGAGGAATTCATCTATCCTCTGGATGACATAGGGCGGGAAGGCGGGGACCCTGCCCTCGGATGATACGGTGATGGTGTATCCATCACGTTTGAGTGTGGACGGGATGAGGACATCCCCTCCGCCATGGGCGGAGTTGGTCATGATGCCCCTGGACATGGATATGTCGCGTATGGAGTCGTTCAGGGCATGGTCGCTGGTTGCCGCCACGACGATGTCGGAACCTTCCATGTATCCTTCAGCGGTGGATGGGTCCACGGATGTCTCCACGACCTCGTCGGCCAGTTCCCTGAGCTCCGGGAGGATATGGTCCGCGATGACCCTTATCCTGAACCCTTCGAAATGCCTGCATTTGCGGAGAGCGACGTTGCCTCCGCCGAAAACGGTCACCAGCCTGTTGCCAGGAGATAGCACGATCGGGGACATCAATACCTTATCCACATACCCACCTTTGGTGTCTCACACATCATATTGGATATTGATAAGTGTTTGGAGTATGCGACCAACGAATTGAAAGTGTTACTAGAGCATACCCATGGGAGGTATGGTGACCCGTCAATTTTTCCGATGGATCAGGAGATGATGGACCTGTACCTATAAAATGTGACGTTCAACCGTGTTCCGGGGTGTTTTCCTTCGAAACGATGGGATACTTCACGGAAACCAGCATCCCAATCGTATGATAGGAGTGGTTCCTTACCCAACTGGTTTATAATGTTATTACATTCACGATGGTATGGAAAGTTATCCGGAAAGTGTCATCTCTCAGAGGCATCTGTACACGATCCTCATGTGTGCGAAAGAACGTGAAGTCATCAGATCCACCGATGTCCACGACTTCATCAAGAACTGGGGAACCATCGCCATCAAACTCGACGAGATGGTCGCCGCAGGACTCCTCGACGAGTCCGTCAACAGGGATGGAAGGATCTCCATGACCTACCGTCTCACCAAGAAGGGGGAGTTCATCGCCCAGATGCTCGACGTCTGCGACAAGGCCTCCAGGGACGAGATCGACTTCGAGAACTGCAGTGTCGACGAGCTCATCGGCAGGAAGTGAATCCCTGTCAGGGGGACGGCATCGCGACCGTCTCCCGGGAAACCCATTCTCCCGTCATCCGTCCTGGATGTACGGTGATTCTGTGAAAAAATGAAGGAGTATGGGGGCCGCACCCCTGAGGACACGGCCCATTAGGATGTTTATCAGGACCTGTCGGCGATCTCTCCGACCACCTGGGCGATGAAGTCGTCGAGCTTCAGGGCACCGAGGTCACCTTTGTCCCTGCTCCTGACGGCCACTATGGTGCCGTCCTCGCTCTCCTTCTCTCCGAGGACGAGCATGTAGGGCACCTTCTCCAACTGGGCCTCACGGATCTTGTATCCGATCTTCTCGTCCCTGTTGTCCAGCTCCATCCTGATGCCTGCGGCCTTGAGCTTGGCGGCGACATCCGATGCGTACTGGAATGACTTCTCCGAGACGGACAGGACCTTGACCTGCACGGGGGCCAACCAGGTGGGGAACCTTCCGGCGTAGTGCTCGATCAGGATACCGATGAACCTCTCGATGGATCCGAAGACGACACGGTGGGCCATTACGGGCCTGTGCTTCTCCCCATCGGCACCCACGTAGGTGATGTCGAACCTCTGGGGCATCTGGAAGTCCAGCTGGACGGTTCCGCACTGCCAGGTCCTTCCCAGGGAGTCCTCCAGGTGGAAGTCGATCTTGGGTCCGTAGAACGCACCGTCTCCCTCGTTCACGATGTAGGGCAGGTCGCTGGCCTCCAGTGCGGCGATGAGTCCGTTGGTGGCGCGCTCCCAGTCCTCGTCCGATCCCATGCTGTCCTCGGGCCTGGTGGAGAGCTCCACGTGGTACTTGAATCCGAACTTGGTGTAGACCTCGTCGATCAGCCTGACGACACCCTTGATCTCCTCGGTGATCTGGTCCTCGGTCATGTAGATGTGGGCATCGTCCTGGGTGAAGCACCTGACCCTCATGAGTCCGTGGAGGGTTCCGGAGCGCTCGTGCCTGTGTACGAGTCCCAGCTCCCCGAGCCTGATGGGCAGCTCCTTGTAGGAGTGTGTGTCGACCCTGTAGACCAGGATGCTGCCGGGGCAGTTCATCGGCTTGATGCAGAAGATGTCATCGTCGATGACCGTGGTGTACATGTTGTCCTTGTAGTGGTCCCAGTGTCCGGACTGGAGCCAGAGGGACTGGTTCATGATCATGGGGGTGGAGATCTCCTTGTAGTTCTCCCTCTGGTGGAGCTCCCTCCAGTAATCGATGAGGGTGTTCTTCAGGGTCATCCCCTTGGGCAGGAAGAAGGGGAATCCGGGCCCCTCCTCCATGATGGTGAAGAGTCCGAGCTCCTTTCCGAGCTTGCGGTGGTCCCTCTTCTTGGCCTCCTCGAGCATGGTGAGGTGGGCCTCCAGGGCCTCCTTGGACTCGAACGCGGTACCGTAGATCCTGGAGAGCATCTTGTTCTTCTCGTCCCCGCGCCAGTACGCTCCGGCCAGGGAGAGGAGTTTGAACGCCTTGACGCCCTTGGTGTACATGACATGGGGTCCGGCGCACAGGTCTGTGAACTCGCCCTGCTTGTAGAAACTGATGACGGCGTCCTCGGGGAGGTCCTCCACGAGTTGGACCTTGTAGTCCTCGCCTTTGGATCTGAGGTACTCGATCGCCTCGGCCCTGGGCTTGGTGAACGTCTCGACCTTGAGGTTCTCCTTGACGATCTTCTTCATCTCGGCCTCGATCTTCTCGAGGTCCTCGGGGGCGAATCCGCCCTCCTTGTCGAAGTCATAGTAGAAACCATCGTCGATGGCGGGTCCGATAGCGAGCTTCGTCCCGGGGTACAGCCTCTGCACCGCCTGGGCGAGTATGTGGGAAGCGGTGTGCCTGAGGACCTGAAGTCCGTCCTCGATCTCCTTCACGCTTCCATCACTGTATAATGCCTTCATGTTTCTCAACTCTGTCCGCGGCCCCTACGAATGGGTCGCGATTTGATTAATGTGGATGACCGAGGTGACTTGCTCCGATATAATGGGTTCGTTCGGATGTCCTGTCGCGGAGGGTGTGATTCACCCTCTCTCCTCCTGTGGTCATCACCTTGCACAGGTCATGATGACCCCAAATGATTAGCATACCGTCATACATAACCCCTCAGACGAGAGGGATAATCATTCGCTGTTCAAACGACGGTTCGGTCTACATTCCCGATGAGAGGTTCATGCAGGACCTCCTCCTCTACAGGGACACCCCTGGGGAGGAGTGCGAGTACATACCCAGCGATTGTCCCACACCCGATTTCAGGATACTGAACCGGGAACAGCTCGGTTACTACTTCTATTGGAGGTCCAGGGTCAGGGAAGGGGTCTGCCCCAGGACCGACGAGGGCTATGTCTGGCTCCTGTTGTGCGAGATCGTGAACTCGGACGGTTCTGATCATGACGGGGATGTGGGGGTGATGGACCTCATCCTCCGCGAATGCGGTTACCTCAGGAACAGGGACCTGGTCAGGTCCACGATCATGGATCTCGCGGTCGCGAGGGACAGGGACCTTCCGAGGATGTGGCTCCCCGGATGGGATGTGAGGTGGGGAATGCTGCTGTCGGAGATGTTCTCGTCACCCATCGACAGGTTGGATTTCAACACCATGTACCGTCTTGCGGGCAGACCGGAGGTGTTCTACGGGGATACAGACCTCCTCGAGGACCTGATGAACCTTGCCCTGCTGAGGATAGACAGGCGCATGACCCTGGACACGGGGGCCGGCATAGCCGAGACGTACGGCAGGGGGGGATCATCCGACCTGACACTGTTCAAGGGACTTGTCCATCCCCGGGACGGTTCGGATTTCACCGTACTCTACAGGGATATGGGCTCCTCCGAGTTCAGGGGTTTCATGTACGGTCTGCTGAGGTACTGCGAGCAGATCCTGTTCAAGAGGGATGATGTGAGGGGTCCCCCCGCACCGAGGGTCTTCGGCTCCGTGATGCGCAAGGTCACGGACTCCGCGTTGGAGGACCTCCTGGAGGGGAGGGGTGACGATGTCCGCGGCCCGAAGGCCTTCCGCGGTACCGTCAGGAACGGTGTCTCCCCCAGGGAGAGGATGCTCATGGACCTGGGGAGGGAGATGGGCTTCGAGGACCCATACTCCGATGACCCCGTCATCGACAGGCCGGGTGAGATGAGGGCGGACCCCACCTCGGGACCCCGTATGGTCAGCAGGACCTTCAGAGAGGACATGAGGAGGAACGAGGGTGCCATCGCCGATTCCGACCATCCGTATGTCCCGTCGGGGTACACCACCCCGGATTACAGGTCGTTCGACGACGATCAGAGAGGGTTCTATCTGAAATGGAGGGAGGGGGTCAGGAACGGGGTGTACGGTGACACGGACCAGGGTTATGTCTGGCTGTTCCTGTGCGAGCTCATCAACTCCGAATCGGACCCGGAGCTCAATCTGGGGATCATGAGGGGGATGGGCCTCACCTACGAGCAGGACAGCGGCAGGCCCCTGATAAGACAGACCTACCTCGACTACGCCATGGTGCATAGGATCAATGCGGTGGACCCGTCGGTCAGGCGCTGCACCGCATCCATGAGCATGGCCATGACCGCCCTCCTCGACAGGGAACTGGAGATGGTGGACGGAGGGACCCTGTTGGACCTGGCCGGTATAACCCACAGGTCCCTTAGGATCGATTTCGATTCGGATTGTGCGGGGATAGTGTCGGAGGTCATCAGGAGGATCGATACCATGACCATATCCAGGGGAGGTCTGTTCCAGTTGTGCGAACTGTCCTTCTACCCCACCACCTTCCACCCGTTCACACGTCTGAAGTACTACGGGAGTAGGCCCGACCAGACATACATGCTGGTGGATTTCGAATCCAACGACCGTTTCATCCAGGGGCTCCGGGACCTCTGCAGATGTGTCATACAGCACGTGAGGAGGCACAACGGCAGGAGGGTCCAGTTGGAACCCTTCACCGGTTTCGGTGACGATTACACGGGTGTGGTCCGTGACACCGTGGCCGATTGGTTCGCGGAACCGGTGAGGTCCCCGGCGGACGCCGGTCGCCCCATCGTCCTGGACATGAAGGCCGTGGACGATGCCGAATCCGACCTGAGGAGTGTGACCGAGATGATGGCCTCGGACGCCTGTGACGATCCCGGGTCCGAATATGTCGCACCGACGGTGACGGTTCCGTCCGCCGTGGGGCAGTGGGCCGCCTTCGTGGCGTCCCTCACGGAGAGGGAGACCGACCTCCTGGCGATGATGCTCAGGGGGAACAGCGTGTTCGACGTCCGCATGGTGGATTCCATCAACCTCAAGGCCATGGGCACCATAGGGGACACGGTGATCGAATCCGGATCGTTGGTGGAGGATTACAGGTCCGACCTCCAGAGCGCCATGAGGGGATGATGTGGGTCAACCCGACTATATGAAGTACGTGACCTTCCGTCCGGGGCCGGATTTCAGGGAGCAGATGGAACGTCATCGGGACGACAGGGCCGGTGATGTGGTGATGAGGGTGGGCACCGACTACCAATGCCCCGATTACGATGTCCTCGGCGACATCCCCCTGTCCAACTACATATCGTGGAGGTCCAGGTTGACCTCGCCCGATCCCCCCAGGGGATGCAGGGGGTTCTGGTTCCTCCGCATGTCCGAGATGGCGAACCTGGACATCGACCGGTCCCAGGTCAGGAGGGAGTGTCTGATCCTCTCGCGGGAGCACAGGGGGAACCAGCCCACGGACCCGTTCAGGTTCCTGGTGGACTATCAGCTCACCCACGGACGGGACTTCGACTTCCCGTGGATCTTCCCCAAGGGCGATCCGTGCAACATCGCGTTGGTGGAGACGCTGTCATACCCTCCCGGGCCGTTCACCCGTCAGCTGGTCGCCAGGCTCATGGAGGACCATATCGGTGACGGACACGATGCGGACAGGGTGACACCCCGGGTGAACACCGTGCTCACGGCCATAGGGGATTACCTGGAATCCAAGGGGACGGACATACTGACGGAGTTCGGCAGGGGGAGGATCCTCCGCCAGCACACCGTCTTCGGCGACATCCCGTACTTCGGGGAGTGCAACCACATGCTGGAGTTCACCGACATCGACCCCAACGGCAGGATGGGGGATTTCCTGGAGGGTGTGGTGAAGGTCGCGTACAACATGTACTGCGAGGGGTGCGGTCGCGGGCAGGTGAAGGTCCCGTCGATCATCACCAAGGGCATGAGGGCGGCCATCGCCGATGCGTTCGACGGACAATCCGGGGGTGACAGGGGCCCCAAGAGGCATGACGCGGTGATCATGAGCATGTCCGAGTACATGTCGTCCGAGGGTGTCCGTCCCGTGATGGTCACATACCCCGACGCATCCCGCGAACCTCCGGACATGAGGCTGCCGGAGAGGATCAGGGAGTTCCGCGACATGGACGACAGGGTCTGCGGTTTCATCCCGTCCGGTCACAGGACGCCTGATTACGGGAAGCTCAGGGACGGCAGGCTGGATTACTACATATTCTGGAGGAACGGCGTCAGGGACGGGAGGTTCGCCACCACCGACAGGGGGTACATGTGGCTGTTCCTGTGCGAGCTGGTCAACGACAGCGATCCCAGGAGGGCCTTGGACACGGTACTCCGGTTGCATCGGGAGTACGGTGATGACGACCGGGAGTCCCTGATCGGCGGTGTGGCCATGTTCATCGCCAACGTCCACGACCTGGACATCCCGGACACATCCGTCAGGGAGGGCATGGACTCCGTGGGTCGGGTCATCCGTCAGATGTGCGACGGAGGGGAGGGCCGCATCGACAGGAACGGGTTCGAACTCCTGTCCACGGTCGACGGCAAGGGGAGGATCCCGGATTTCGACGATGTGTGCGCCGAGATCATGAACAGGTCCCTCAGGGAGGTGAACCGCATGGTGGAGGCACGGAACAGGGTCACAGGAGGATTGTGCGGATACTACAGGCTCGGTCCATTCAACGAGACACTGTCCCCTCCGTTCGGGATACCCACGAGGGAGGGCAGGTTCGGGGCCAGGGTCTACAACGCCTTCGACAGCTACTTCGTGTCGGACATCAGGGACATGATGAGGTTCACCGTCTCCGCGAGGAAGGCCGCATCCGGCAAGGGCCGTACG
Organism: uncultured Methanomassiliicoccales archaeon; assembly: GCA_964634095.1. Lineage (GTDB taxonomy): Archaea > Thermoplasmatota > Thermoplasmata > Methanomassiliicoccales > Methanomethylophilaceae > Methanoprimaticola. The sequence goes on from CAZWKY010000018.1 coordinate 22,149, forward strand.
AGACCGAACACCAAGGCACTGGGCGGGGTGCAGTACGCATCCGTGGTGGCACAGATAGCCAGGAAGGTCGTGTCCGAACTGCCTCCTGAGGGGCCGAAGAGCACGAAGAAGGCCACCTTCAGCCTGGACATGTCCGCCGTGGACGTGGCGGAGAGGGACCTCAGGAGCGTCACGGAGATGATGTCCACGGATGTGGAGGGGGATACGGCGATAGGTGAGGGGTATGTGACGGAATCCGTGTCCGTCGGACCCGATCCCGGGATATCCTTCGCATCCTCGCTGACCGATGGGGAGTGTACATACCTCGGGGACTGCCTGGACGGTCACACCAGGGTGGATGTCCGTCTGGAGGATTCCATCAACGCCAAGGCCATGGACCATCTGGGGGACACCCTGGTGGAGGGTGGCAGGGTCTTCGAGGAGTACGTCGGGGACCTCAGGAAGGCCCTCGGGAAGAGGTGACCGTCCGACCTGTCCGCAAGTGTATATACCCTGTGAGCGTTCGCAGTTGCGGTATAAATGTCGAAAGTCTGCATCAACATCGCCTGGCCGTACTCCAACGGTACCATCCACCTTGGACACCTGGCCGGATCGCTGCTCCCTCCTGACATATTCAGCAGGTACAACCGTCTCCTGGGGAACGAGGTCCTCATGGTGGGCGGTTCCGACCAGCACGGTACACCCATCACCGTCTCCGCCGAGAAGTGCGGTATGACGCCCGAGGCCTATGCCGACAAGTTCCATGCCATCAACAAGAAGGCCATCGAGGACATGGGCATAGAGTACAGTCTCTTCAACAAGACCCACTGCGACACCCACTTCAAGGTCACGCAGGAGATATTCAACCACCTCAGGTCCAAGGGTCTGATCTACACCAAGGAGACCAACCAGTATTACTGTCCCAAATGCTCCCGTTTCCTCCCCGACCGTTATGTGGAGGGAGTGTGTCCCAAATGCGGTGCGGAGAAGACCCGCAGCGACCAGTGCGACGCCTGCGGTACCACCTTCGAGGCCGGTGACCTGCTCAAACCGTACTGCACACTGTGCGGCGATACGCCGGAGATCAGGGCCACGGAGCACTTCTTCCTGAAGCTCAGCGCCTTCAGGGACGACCTCATCGAGTACATCTCCGGGAAGGACTACTGGAGGTCCAACGTCAAGGCGTTCACGAAGAACTGGCTGGAGGAGGGCCTCTACGACAGGGCCATCACCAGGGACATGTCCTGGGGTGTTCCCATCCCCATCGAGGGTTGGGAGGACAAGGTCATCTACGTCTGGTTCGAGGCGGTCATCGGTTACCTGAGCGCATCCGTGGAGTACTCCAAGATGATCGGGAAGCCCGACTACTGGAAGGAGTTCTGGATGGACCCCGAGGTCAGACACTACTACTTCATCGGGAAGGACAACATCCCGTTCCATTCGATCATCTGGCCCGCGATACTCATGGGCATAGGCGACATGGACCTGCCCTACGACATCCCGGCCAACGAGTACCTCATGATCGGAGGGGGCAAGTTCTCCAAGAGCCGCGGAGGCGCGATCGATGTGCCCTCGGTCCTCGAGAAGTACGATGCGGATGTGGTCAGGTTCTACCTGTCCGCCATAATGCCCGACACCCATGACTCCGAGTTCTCCTGGGATGATTTCAAGACCAAGGTGAACAACGAGCTCGTGGCCAACCTCGGAAACTACTACCACAGGTGCCTCAGCTTCACAGGGAAGAACTTCGGTTCCATCCCCGCGGCCGGTCCCGACGGGGGATCGGAGGAGGTCACCGCCGCCATCGCCAAGGCGCTGGAGGATTACAACGCATGCCTGTCCACCTGCGATTTCAAGAAGGGCATCAAGGTGGTCATGGACCTGGCCCACTTCGGTAACAGGTACTTCGACTCGATGAAGCCCTGGGCACTGGTGAAGTCGGACAAGGATCTCTGCGGACACGTCATGAACGACAACCTCCGCATCGTGAAGGCACTGAGCATCATGGCATGGCCCTTCATGCCCAAGTCGTCCGAGACCATCTGGGGATACCTCGGATTCGACGGAACACCCGAGACCGTGGGTCTCGGAGCGGTCACCGGCCCCCTCCCCGAGGGACAGGCGCTCGGTGAGCCCATCCCCGTCTACAAGAAGGTCGAGATAGAGATGGAAGAGGAGAAGAAGGATCAGAAACAGCAGCAGGAGAAGAAACCCAAGGAGCAGCCCCAGGCGGCACCCGCAGGACCGTTCGCCATGTTCAGGAGGATGGACCTCAGGGTGGGTACCGTGGTGGAGGTCAGCGACCATCCCGATGCGGAGAAGCTCTTCGTGCTGAAGGTGGACTGCGGGGAGGGTGAGCCCAGGCAGCTTGTGACAAACCTCAAATGGCGCTACACGGCGGAGGAGATGATGGGCAGGAGGCTCATCGTCATATCCAACCTGAAGCCCGCCAAGTTCCGCGGGGTCCAGTCCATGGGTATGCTCACAGCCGCCGACGACGAGAACATGGGCGGGGACACCGTCCACCTGCTCGCACCCTCCTGCGACATCCCCAACGGGACCAGGATGGACTGCGGGGTCGAGGGCACCAGCAGCCGTATCGAGACCAAGCATGTGGAGCAGGTCGTCATGAAGACCGTCCACGTGGTCGACGGTAAGGCCATGGGCGTCGACATGCCCGCGGATGCACCCAAGGTCGTCATCGCCGTCATCGACGGGGACGAGGTCATGATCCTCGGAGACGGAAAGGGCTGCTATGCCACCATAGACGGTGACATCCAGGACGGTGCGAACGTCCTATGAAGGCGGACCTCCATGTCCACACCATGTACTCCAAGGATGGGAGGACCACTCCCGAGGAGCTGGTGGAGTATGCCGTGGCCAAAGGGATAGGCTGTATCGCGGTCACCGACCACAACAGCTTCGAGGCCTACGGGGTGCTCAAGGACAATGGGAAGGTCATAATCATCCCCGCGGAGGAGGTCTCCTCCTCCGAGGGGCACATAGTCGCCCTGGGTATCGACAGACTGATCCCCAGGGGGCTGTCCATCCAGGAAACCATCGACCGCATCCATGAGGCGGGGGGATTCGCCATCGCGGCCCATCCGTACAGATGGTGGTCGGGTCTAGGAGAGAGGAACACCCTGGAGTATCCGTTCGATGGTATCGAGGCCAGGAACGGACGTTCCGTCCCCAAGGACAACAGGCGTTCCATGGATCTGGCGGAGAGGATCGGTAAGCCGGTCACCGCCGGAAGCGATGCACACACCCCCAGGCACATAGGTGAGGGGTATGTCGTCCTCCCGGACACCGTGCGCACATGGCAGGATGCGGTGGAATGCATCATGTCAGGCGGGATCCTGGGAGTCGAGAGCGACAGCCGCGGTTTCAAGGCCACTCTGAAGTACGGGATCAAGTCCATCGGCGAGTGGTTGCTTCGCGGCTGTAAGAAGATGTGACATGGGTGACGGTATGACTCCGGACATCGATTATAGTTCCAAGCCTACGTCGGATCTGACCGATGACGAACTGGATCAGTGCTCATCCCTTTATTCCCATCATTATGGCGTCTATTCCCCTGATGCTCCTGAAGGAAAGGCAGGTAAAAGGGTCCGGATGTCATCAAATTACTACCGTAGTAATTTTATGAATGACAATTATCGCGTTGTTTTGGCGAAGCACGGGAAAACTGTTGTCGGACAAGCATTCTATCTTCGTGATAAGATTGACGATGATACTTTTACCTGGGTTCTACAACTTGTAGTTCATACAGATTATCGGAGATCTGGGATAGGTGGCAGATTACTTCATTCGATTTGGGGTTTTTCGGATGACGGTGCGTGGGGATTGGCTACAGCGAATCCATTCACAGTGAAGACTCTCGAGGGTGCAACGCTTCGCCATGTGCTCCCAGAAGAGATAATGAAACACGAAGGATTGGTTTGTGAGATCTGTTCACGCATACCATACATCTCTGAATTGATGATCAATGGCACGACGTCCATGGCATGCACCGATTTCTATGTGAATGCGGATGGAATGGATAGGGAATTGCTGCTTGATAAATTCGGAGATAGTTGGATCCTCGGTTCACTTCCCTCTGGACATGAGTGGGTGGCATTCACATTCGAAGATCAGGATTTCGATTCAGATTTTACCAAGGAATTATGCGGAATGATCGATTTCTCAGAAGAGCGTCTGAAGGATGCATACAGCAGGATGGATATGGAGAACCATCCATGGGCGAAACATACATCATCGGAGATAAGGGCGCTGGAATCGATGAATGTTCCGTTGGACGATGTGAGGGTATTGGATGCAGGGTGCGGCAGAGGCAGACATTCCCTGGATATCGCTCATCATCACCCTTCATCATCGATCACCGGTGTCGATTTCTCGAAAGCCAATATCGAATACGCGGATTCAAAGAAAGGGTCTCTCGGCAATGCGTCCTTCGAAGTGGTGGATCTGCGGAACTATCATCCTACAGAACCCTTCGATGTCGTTTTGTGTCTGTATGATGTCGTAGGCTCATTCCCGGATGATGTGGATAATGATGCCATCCTCGACAGCTTGGCATCGTGTTGCAAAATCGGCGGACATCTGGTCATCTCGGTTATGAACATGGAGTTGACAAGACACATCGCTCTGCCCTCCCATATAGGGGATGTTCAATCAAATCCGAAAATGCTCTTCGACCTACCACCTGGTGATGTGATGCATAAAAGCGGTGATGTATTCGATCCGAAGCTCTTTCTCATAGATTCGAAGACCGGACTCGTGTATAGGAAGGAGCAATTCGGTGACGATTCGTCCCTTCCTGCAGAATACGTCATACGTGACAGACGCTACACTGCGAAGGAGCTGACGGATCTGGTGAAAAACCATGGATTCGACGTCATCGATTGCCGGTATGTCCGTGCAGGCAGATGGGACGAACCTCTGGAGGCGACGGACCTGAAGGCGAAGGAGATCCTCCTGATCGCACGGAAGATGGCTTAGGGTCTGCTACGAAATAAACTGTTGAACATATTGCACTGTGAAATGGCCCTTCCATCATATGGCCATAAGATATTATCTCAGATATCGGTCGACAGAGGTCAATTTCGGACCGCCATCTGGATTCATCCATTGTTTCAAGTTCACAGAAACATCAAAGCATAAATAGGTAAGTAGGTAACCTTCCCATCAGATTCAATCGTCCTAGAATTAGATAGTATGATTCCTTCGCAATAGTCACCATTGATGTTTATGAGTTTGTCAATTGCGTTATGTTTTTTATAATCCTTGCCAGACTTGATTTCCAAGGCTTTTACGGATAGGCCATCATAATCATCTATCAGATAGTCCACCTCTCCGTATTTTTTATTGTCAGAATAGTAAAGAGTATGGCCATTAGCGGATAGTTGCATAGCAGCCACACACTCATAGACATTCCCCAGATTAATCTGTGGTATGTCCTCCCTCAAAGGTTTAACGTTGTTTCTATATAGAATACACGTGAGGATTCCTACATCGCACATGTACAGTTTCAAAAGATTGCGTTTAGATGACTCTCTCAATGGAAATACAGGGTTGCTACAGCATATCACTTTGAGGACTACTCCTGAATCTACAAGGTTTTCGAAGTCGTCTTTATAATCACTGAAGCGGGCATTTTTCTTTCCCTCTATGTCTTTCGCGAATACTCTTTTTCTTTTGTTCTCTATGCTGGAGGGAATGGAATCCAATACGGCTTTGGTATGCATTTTATTGTTTAGATCGTATTTGGAGGCATCATCCCCATACATGTCATAGATCGTCTTTTGTGTTTTTCTTACTTGAACCACATCATGATTACATAGGAACAAATCTACACAATGTGGAAGGCCACCACAGATGAGGTAGTCTTTGAAGAGATCCATCATTCTTTTGTGTAGTCCGTCAGGTATCGATTCCCCATTTTGGACCATGGTTCTTACATCATCCACAAGGCTTTTCGGAATACCATTAGCCCACAGAAACTCTTCAATATCCATGGGGTACATACGTTCTATTGATATGCTGCCTATGGGGATGGATGTTGTTTTTCTTAGTTCCACACCAAGTAAAGAGCCGCTGACAATGAATTTGTATTTGTGCTCACTTCTAAGGAATTTAAGGAGTGTAATTAAACTGGTATTTTCTTGGATTTCATCTAGGAATATCAGAGTGTCATCATAAGTGCCTAATTCTTTGCCTGCGATGGCCTGTACAGTGTAATAGAGATCTTTCGTGCTGTGGATGTTCTCGAATAGTTTCAGTTCCTCTTTATCTGTTACAAGGTTTACTTCCACGAAGTGTTTGTAGTATTTTCTCCCCAGCTGGCGGATTATGAATGATTTTCCAACCTGTCTGGCCCCTTCGATGATAAGTATTGGGGCATCATCTGTAACAAAGTATTGTTCAATCTCCTTTGAGATTTTCCTCTCGAACAAGTTTGTCATCAATACACGATGCTATTATCCGTATTTATAATTTGAGAAAACTGTGATTTTTAATATGTTTACATCAGAAAAAATGTAATTTTTCACATTTTTCTTCAGGAAAAAATGTATAATATCTAGATAAGAAATTGAAATTTATGCATATATTTTTGGATTATATGTAATCTGGCAGGACTCAATCAGACCATCTTGAGAATCAAAAGGCCTATTCAC
>CAZWKY010000019.1:0-26591 GCA_964634095.1 uncultured Methanomassiliicoccales archaeon
ACATGGGATATCACACTGATATATAAAACTTACGCCAGTGTGAAAACCACGGCCCCGAATGCCGCACCGATCAGTGCCGTGGAGCAGTTGTTGGTGTACTTCGAAATGTATCCAGGGTTCTCAAGGACCGCTCCGAACACGCTATCCATGATATTCCCCACGACACCCGCCACGAATGGGATCAGCAACGTGGCATCCAATCCTCCGGTGATGGCGAACCATCCGAGTGCCGCTATCAGCAGTGATACGACGGTGGACACAGTGGTCCCCAGCACGGAGATTCCTCCGTTCACCCCAGGCTCCACCCTCTTGAACGTGGTGATCATGTAGACCTTGGGGTCACGGACACCGATCTCGCTCGCAATCGTGTCTGCGCCGGCCACTGTGATCGTGGAGATGAACAGGACTGCGAACAGGGTCGGATCCAATGGATACACGAAGTCGATCAGGGCGATGACCACAGGGGGAAGTCCCACTCCGAGGATGTTCCTCCAGTTGCGTTCTCCTCTCTCACCTTCCTGCAGTCCCTGGGCCTTTTTCCTGTCGATGCCCCTCATGGTCGCGAAGAATCCCGCGATCACGAAGACGGCCAAAAGGAAGAATGCGTTCAGGGAACCGAACACACCCACCGTCGAACCAACGGCGAATGAGGCCACAGCTCCATCCTTCGTCAGACATTGGAGTTTGTAGGCCTCGACGGACAGTACGGCGGATAATATCACCGTCGACACTGCTAGTAAGAGAGGTTCCATGGGTCGGCATATGGACGGCCCATATAAATGGAGTTGTTCAGGAATCCGCCAGAGATATGGTTATCAGAGGTTCGAGTCTACTTGACGAAGTATTGAGGCATCCTGCATGCAGATTTCAACTATGGTTCTGAAGATATAATATAAATCTGTATGAGATATTTTTAATACGAGTAAAACATACCGATAATTCGGAGGTAACGGCCCCGAAGGGCCGGATGCTCAAAAAGCATCAAGGTTTAATTGACATCCCTTACGGAATGTCGATTGTGATCTCGACCTCGTCGGTCTTGATCACGATATGAGTGTGCATCTCGTAACATTCGATGCTTATCGAAACGATAGTAGCACCTCCTGCCGGGACGGTTCCGTATTTGCCGTGAAGTACGAGGTCACGACAAATGCGGACTTCCCGCCTTACGGCATACCTTCATGTATCTTCTTGTTTATAAGATTAATCACATACTATAATAATGATGTTAATTTTTATACGAAACATTTATAATAAAATGTATTGACATCATTTTTGAATCCTTCAATATGGGCAGAGGGCGCCAGCATGGGTATGCATCCTCTGATGGTTCGGGATGGAAAGAAGGTGATATCCGGGGAAAAAGATCGGATGACGGCCCATAGGAACCGTCACAACCGACCCCGGTTTCATCTCATCAACGCCTCGAGGATCTCTGTGGCGTATCTGATGCACAGTTGTTTGTCCTCCAACGGGAAGAACATGACCTTCCCCTGGGTGTACAGGGTGGTCTCCATGCCGTTCCAGTTCAGGACCATCATCATGGGGTCCTTGGAGGTTATCTCGCATCCATGTCCCCTGAAATAGGACTCCGCCGCATCCATGTCAATGTCCAGCACATCGGCGGAGACAGCCATGAGCGCCTTCCCTCCGCACAGGCGGGCGGTGGTGAACTTCACCTCATCATCCCCAGGACATCCCCGACATCCGATCTGAATGCCTCCAGGTCGGAGTCGTTGACGATCATGTGGTCCGCCAGGGCGATGACGTCGGACAGGCCCCAGCCCATCTCCCTCTGGTCCCTGGCATCGAACTCCTCCATGTCCTTGGGGGCATCATCGCGTCCTCTGGCCACCAGACGTTCGTACCTCATCATCCTCGGCGCATGGACGGCTATGATGTACACCTCGTCGCTGAGCTCCCTGTAGGAACGGACCTCGTCCATACTCCTGCAGCCGTCCACCAGGAAGATGTCTCCGGACATGCGCTCGATGGCGCGTTGTGCCCAGATGTTCTTCCCGTGGAGCTCCCTCTCGCGGTTGGCCACCTGGCCCACGGAGAGTCCCTCCTCCGCCGCACCGGATGCGGCATGGAACTCCCTGACGATGTCCCCCATCCTGAGGAAGGGGATGTCCATGGAACGGGCCACGTTGAGCAGTTCCTCCTTGCCCGCACCGGGCATCCCCGCGATCAAGAGTATCCTCATCGGGATCACAGCAGGTTGTCCGAGATGTTCGTGAGCATCCTGTCGCAGTAGCTGCATCTGAGCTGCGGAGGGTGTCTGCCGATGACGTTGAACTCGGGTGACACGGGCTCGCCCCTGTTGGTGATGCAGTTGGGGTTGCTGCACTTGGCCAGTCCGACCACATGGTCCTCCAGACGGACCTTGAACTTCTCCGCGACGTAGAAGTCCCTGATGATTGAGATCGTCGCATCGGGGGCGATCAGTGCGATCTTGTCCACGGTCTTGGAGTCCAGTTCCCTGTCCTCGATCTTGACGATGTCCTTCCACTCCATCTCCTCGGACGCCACGTGGATCCCGATGCTGATGGAGGAGTCGATGTTGTTCTCGTTGACGTTCAGGATCCTCATGACGTTGAGGGCCTGTCCGCATGTGATGTGGTCGATCACCGTGCCGTTCCTGATCGGGGGCAGCATGATCTCCTTGATGTTGGGGTTTCCAGTCATCAGATCTCACCTCCGAGGATCGAACAGAGGAGTGCCATCCTGACGGGCACCCCGTTGAACGCCTGCTTGAAGTACCTGGCGTGGGCGGTGGAGTCAACCTCGGGTGCGATCTCGTCGACCCTGGGCAGGGGGTGCATGACGACCATGTCGCTCTTGGCCTCCCTGAGGATGGCGTTGTCGATCCTGTACGTCCCCGCGACCTTCTTGTACTCGGCGGGGTCCGGGAACCTCTCCCTCTGGATCCTGGTCACATAGAGGATGTCCGCCTGGTCGATGACACCGTCCAGGTCGGCGGTCTTGGTGGGATGGCATCCCTTCTCCTCCAGATGCTGGACGATGTCATCGGGCATCTGCAGGCTCTCGGGTGCCACGAGCGTGAGCTTGGCCCCGAACATGGTCAGGGCATCGGCGAGGGAGTGGACCGTCCTCCCGTACTTCAGGTCACCCACGAGGACGATGTTGAGTCCGTCCAGGGATCCCTTGGCCTCCCTCATGGTGAAGAGGTCGAGAAGTGTCTGTGTGGGGTGGGAGCCCGCTCCGTCACCGGCGTTGATGACGGGGTTCTCGGAGAACTTGGCCGCCAACCTGGCCGCACCCTCGTAGGGGTGTCTGAGGACGATGACGTCGCAGTAGGCATCCACCATCTTGATGGTGTCCGCCAGGGTCTCCCCTTTGGATATGGATGTCATGGACATCTCGGAGACGTCGATGACGTCGCATCCGAGCCTGTATGCCGCACTCTCGAAGGAGAGCTTGGTACGTGTGGAGGGCTCGAAGAACAGGTTGCCCAGGATCTTGCCGTCGAGGACGCGGTTCGTCTTCTCGCCCAGCGCATAGGGAACCATCTTCTGTGAAAGGTCCAGGATACCCTCGATCTGGTCCTTCGTGAAATCTCTGATAGACACAACGTCTTTGTCGTAGAGGTCCATGCTCGGGCTATCAGGGTAGACGTTATTTAGACTTGATGCAGAGGGCCGGTTCCGTTGTACATCGTATGTGCCCTTCGGTCCTTCCTTTATCATCAACATTATAAGTCCGTGCAGATTGGCACGTCCCATGTTGGACATCATCTCCAGATCCCAGAGGGGCAGGGTCTGCGAATACAGTAGGAACGGCGAGAAGGTCGTCACCCCCGCGGTCATCGGTTCGGACAGCGATAAGGCCATATGGATCGAGCATGCGGACTCCGGAAGGGCACTGCACGTCATGGGTTCCTCCATACCGTTGGAATCGGGACTGAGGACCACGGCATCGTCCGGTGTGTCATCGGAACCCGTCGTACAGGACGGGGTCGCCGTCGTCAGACTCCCGCTGCCGGAGGAGATCGTCCTCGGAGACGATGTGGAGATGGTGGTCGTCCCCAACGCATACGAGCTCAGGAAGGACCCCCGCAAGATCGTCGATGCGGTCATCAGGATAAGGGAGGCCGCCGGTTTCAACAGGGTCGTCATGATGCTCGGACTCGCAGAACCATCCACCGTGGCCATGCTCTCCTACATGGGCGTGGACATGTTCGACGATTCGCTGCCCAGGGCCGCGGGCCTCAGCGGGATCATGCTCATCCCCGAGGCCGAGGTCGTCACCGGGAACGACGAGTCCGAGGCGAACGTCCGTGCCATGGAGGAGGAGGTCGGAAAGGTCCGCATATTCATCGGGTCCGACCGTCTCAGGGAGCTCGTGGACCAGAGGGCACCGTCCACACCCTCATCCGTCGCCACCCTGAGGATCTTCGACGATGTCGGGTACCGTTACGCCGAGGAGACCTGTTCCACCGTGGGATGCAGGTTCAGCTGCAACACCACGCAGGCCCTCAGGAGGCCCGACATCAAGGCGTACAAGGAGCGTATCGCCAACTACAGGAAGCCCGAGAACAAGAGGATCCTGTTACTGCTCCCCTGTTCCGCCAAGAAGCCCTATCACATATCCAAATCACACAAGGCGTTCGCAAGTGCCATCCACACGGCATCCCATGACACCCTCGTCCACGAGGTCATCGTGACCTCCCCGCTGGGTGTCGTCCCCAGGGAACTGGATGCCCTCTATCCCGCCAACTCCTACGACATCCCCGTCACGGGTGAGTGGAAGTGCGAGGAGAGGAGGTTCATCAGGGAGATGGTCGGGAACATCATCGCCCAGGGTTACGACAAGGTGGTCTGCCATCTCGGTGAGGACTACGAGCTCGTGGAGGGACTGGCGGAGATGGAGTGCACCGTCGTCGGTGACCCCACATCACCCGCATCCCTGGAGAACCTGGACAAGACCCTCAGGACCATCACCAAGGGCATGGAGCCCGTGGACTACCTGGTGGACCGCAACAACCAGATGAGGAACGTCCTGGAGTTCCAGTTCGGGAAGGAGGCCGCGGACATCCTGATGGACGAGAACACCTACGCCATCGGCAAGTTCCCCTATTGGAAGCTCATGCGCGAGGATCCCGAGGACAGGAAGCAGAAGGTCCAGTTGGGCATGGTCACCCCGGAGAGGGGTATGCTGTCCCTGACACTGGACGGTGCGAGGATCCTTGCCGAGAGGGGGTTCAACACCGTGGAGATCATGGACTTCGAGATGAAGGGCAACCTGTTCGCAGTGGGTGTCGTCTCCGCAGACCCCCGTATCCACGTGGGTGACGAGGCCATCGCCGTCTGTAACGGTGAGGTCCGCGGGGTCGGTGTCGCGTTCATGTGCGGACGTGAGATGACCGATCTGAAGCGCGGGATAGCCGTGAAGATGCGTCACAAGCTCAAGTGATCCCGGAGGTACTTTCGGTCACCTTCGGACCATGGCCAGACAATCCGCGGAGGGGGTTCACTTTCGGTGACCTCCCCCGCTTCGCCTTTTATACCCTCCCGTCGATGAAGATTCTGAAGACGAAAGGTGTGCATCCCCATGCACGGTCTTCCTAACGGCGGCAGGGTGAAAATCCATCCATCCTATCCATCGCCCTGCCGTCGTTGATTGTTCTTCTCAGACCTTCTCGGATATCGTCTCCTCCGCATAGGAGGATGCTATCCTGCTCAGTCCGATACCGATGAGCAGACCCGCGACGATACCGACGATGCTCGTGACGATCATCTCCGTGCCGTCGAGCTTCATGAACGCCTGTACCGTGACCGTGACCACGGAACCCACCGTGAGTCCGAGGATCATGATGTATGTGGGCTTCTTGTGGTGCCTCATGCAATGGTCGATGACCTTGGAGAATCCGAGGACACCTATCACCAATCCCACCAGGACGGGGACCAGGAGGTCCATCTCCAGGTTGGTCATGGCATGCATCAGGGGTGTGTAGAGTCCCAGGGCCAGAAGGACGGTGGACCCGCTGATCCCGGGTGCGAGCTTCGACACCGCCAGGACGATACCAACAACGACCATCAGGACCATCCCCACGGTGCCCTCGGGGTCCACGTTGTCACCGTCACCCACGAACAGGAATGCCATCATCACGGCGAATCCGACGACGAATGCGGTGATGTCCCATCTTCCCAGAGGTTCACCGTCATCGCCGAGCTTCATTACGTCCGGGATCTGGGCGACTATGAGGGCCACGAAGAAGAACATGGCCGGGACCTCCCAGCGTTCGATGACGAACTCCAATCCGAATGCGCAGACCATCATCCCCAGGACGACACCGATCCCCACGGGGATGATGAACCTCAGGTCCTTCAGGAGCCTGTGTCCTATGTCGGCGAGGTCGGAGACCAGTCTCTCATATATTCCGAAGATCACCGCGATGGTGGCTCCGCTCGCTCCGGGGAGCATGGAGACGATCCCCACGAGCGTACCGACCAGCAAGTCCTTCACGGGTTTGAGGGCCATGCCCCCACATACGGGGTTCCGTTGATAAAAGAGGTGGAAGGAGTTTCAGGGGATCGCTCCCCTGTGTGGTGCCATCATCCGGATGTGTTCTTCCTGGAGTTGATGACGAATGCCGCAACGGCGATGACCGCGATCACGGCGACCACGATGATGGCGAGGGTCGTCATGTCCGTTCCGGAGTCGGGTCCCGCACCGTCGCCCACGATCATGTACGATGAGCAGTGGGCGAGGTCGATGTCGATGGTCCCGTTGGAGACCACGGCGGTTCCCGCGTATTCGGCGGTCTTGGAGTCCGTGTCGTCGTAGTAGATCGTCACGGTGCTTCCGTCGGCGAACCTGTCCCCCACGACGTAGGTCACGGTGGTGTTGCCGGGCATGGTGCCTGAGGACTTGAAGTCCAGGTACATTGTGGTGTTGCCGCCTGCGACATCCTTCAGATAGGCCTTGTCAGGGGTCTCCAGCTCCTCGATCTCGGGGATGATCTTCGCGGAGGTGGTGCCCACATCGCTTCCGGCATTGAGCTTCCACTTGTACAGGAGGTTGCCGTCCCCATCGGTGATGGAGATGTACAGGGTGTTCTGTCCCTGGATCAGGCTGTTGTCGATGGCGCTGTGGATGGCATCGCTGGTGTCCTTCAGGTCCCATATGACGTTGGGGTTCTTGTTGAAATCAGCGGAACCGGGTGTTCTGTCGTCGGAGACGACATCTGCGAACTCGGGTTCGAGGACCAGGTCGCTCTTCACGGGGAACTCCGCCTTCCAGATGACGTCGTCTTCGGTCTCCCATCCGACGAAGGCCTCCTTCTCGCCATCATCATCGATGATGACCATTCCGTCGTACTTGGTGGGCAGTGTCACCGTCCCCCCGTACTTCACCTTCTGTGTCTCGAGGGTCTTGTCGTCCATGTCCAGGAAGGTCACGGTGAACTCCATGTCCTTGACGTTGTCCTGGATGCCGCCGTCGATCTTCGAGATCCCGTTGCGGACCGTGTCCTTCCCTGCGGAGTCCAGCTTCAGACCGTCCCCGACCAGGAGGAATCCGGGTATCCTGTCGTCGTTCTCGAAGGGGAAAGTGTAGTATCCGATCATCGAGATGTCCGGGATTTCGAGGTCATCAAGGTCGTCCATGTCCATCTGGGGGTACATGTACAGGGTTCCGTCGATGTCCTTCACATCGACCTTCCACTTCTGGTCCCTGACCGTCTCGGTCTCGTGGACCTGCTTGCTCAGACTCTCCCCGTCATCATCGGTGATGTCGGTGGCGACGTTCATGTTCATGGTGATGCGTGCATCGAAGGTGTCCGTCCATCCGTTGTTCCCGTTGACGGGGAGCAGGTGGACCTTCCCGTTGAAGATCTCCATGTCGAACCCTCCTCCGAGGATGATGTACTTGTCATAGGATTGCAGGGTCTTCGAGAGTTCCAGGTCGTCTTCGTCATCGATGACCACGTTGGTCCCGAGGGAGAAGTCCGAGGAGATGTCGTAGTCCACGTTCATCCCGGTCAGGGCGAAGTCCTTGTCCAGGTACGCCTTGCCGTGCATGCCCATGCTGAGTCCCAGCACGAGGTCCTTCACGATCAGGTCCTCCTCTTCGTTGAGGATGGCGCCGGAGACGGTTCCGGTCAGTGTCATGTCGACCTTTACGGCCATGGCCAGGTCCACGATGTACCCGTTGTCGTTCTTCTCGACGACCTCGGAGATGTACCACACATCACCGTTCACGGAGAAATCCTCGACCTTGGAGTCGATGAAGCCCAGGATGAGGTTGATCCTCTCCAGGTAGTTCTCCTTGGTGAGCTCTCCGAAGACCAGTTCAAGGTCTTTGTCTTCCTTTATGATCTCATTTGCGACCTCGAGGAGTTCCTCGATACCTATGGATCCGCCGAATCCCCAGGCGTCCCCTTTCTGGATGTCCGCGGTCACAGCGTCGGAACCATCCGACGGGACCATGGTCACCGTTATGCAGGAGATGGCCATCACGAGGGCCAGCGCGATCGCGATGCTCTTCTTGCAGTTCATGTTATCACCGGGCCTAACCCACTACTTCTATGCAGTGTGTGAGGTCGGCCGTGAAAAGGTATCTCCCGTTCTAGTATAATACATGTGGAGGACAGAACCGCCCCCCAGCCGAACGATGTACGGTGATATCACCGCTACCATGATATCACCCGAGGCCATACGACGTCGCAATATGGCAGACATAATGATCAGGAAGAGGAAGAGGATGAGATCGAAGGAGATCAAAGCCCTGTCCAAGGAGCTGGAGGAGTCCATGGGAGTCCCCGTGTTCTCAGAGGACGATCCCGTGGACATGGCCGAGAGCTCGGACTACAACGTCATCTACGTCGGTCAGGACATCCTCGGAATCGTCTACGACGGCAAGGCCACCCTCACCGTGAGAGGGGTCCTCAAGTACAGGCCCGTCAGGAAGTACGTCACGGTGGACATGGGTGCCGTGCCCTTCGTCACGAACGGTGCCGATGTCATGGGTCCCGGTATCACCGATGCCGAGGACTCCATCGAGGAGGGCGACATGGTCTGGATCAGGGACGTGAAGAACCTGGTGCCCCTGGCCATCGGTATCGCACTCCGTCCGGCCTCGGAGCTCAAGACCAAGGCCGGTGGAAAGGCCATCAGGTCCCTCCACTATGCGGGGGACAAGCTCTGGAAGACCGGCGAGTGATCCCCATGGAAAGGGCGAAGGTGGTCCATGATCCCGTCCACGGAAGCATATCCGTCGACGGTGTGTTCATGGAGGTCATGGACCGCCACGAGATGCAGAGACTCCGGTCCGTGAAGCAGCTCGGCCTGGGATACCTCGTGTTCCCGGGTGCAAACCACACACGTTTCGAACATTCCCTGGGTGCATACCATCTGGCCGGGAGGATGGCGGATGCCATCGGTCTCGGCAGGGATGACAGGGACACGGTCCGCATGGCCGGTATGCTCCATGACATCTGTCATCCCCCTTACTCCCACACGTTGGAGTCCATGATGGAGTCCGCCTTGGGTATGGACCACATGGACCTGGCCCGTGCGTTGGTCACGGGGAGGGTTCCGAACCATCTCCATATCGACGACTTCCTCGACGGTGCGGACACGATAGGCGATGTCCTGACCAGGGAGGGGATATCGCCGGAGGAGGTGTGCGACCTCATCGCATATCCGGAATCCCGTTCCGACGGTCTCGACAGGTTCACCGGCGGTCACAGCTTCTTCCCGTCGAAGGACTACGCCCATCAGATCATCCACGGCCCGGTGGATGCGGACCAGATGGACTACCTCATGAGGGACGCCCATTACACGGGTATGACCCACGGGGCCATCGACTGCGAACGTCTGGTCAACACCATGAGGGTCCACAACGACAGGATAGTGATCCAGAGGCGCGGGGTCACCGCGGCGGAGGGGCTGATGGTCTCCCGTTCCCTGATGTACACCTCAGTCTACTACCATGAGACGGTGAGGATCGCACAGAGGATGCTGACCAAGGCGGTCTCCGCCTCCGGGATCGACCTGTCCGATGTGTTCCTCAGGACGGACTCAGACCTGATGCAGATGCTGATGGCATCCGGAGGACGTTCCGCCCGTACCGTGAGGCGCATCCTCAACCGCGACCTGGACAAGAGGGCCCTGGTGATCTACGGGGAGGATGTGGATGACAACCTTGTGGACACACTTCTGCAGTACTCAGGTGAGGATGGACGTTCCAGGTTGGAGAGGGAGATCGCCGATGCCGCGGGGGTTGACCCCTATGATGTCGGCGCGGAGGTGACCCCGATATCCAGTCTCAGGTCCAACATGAGGATCGGGAAGACGGATGTGGCCATCCTCGATTCCGAGGGGAAGGTCAGGTCCCTCACACGTTTCTCGCCCATCGCAAGGGCACTTCAGTCGAGGGACACATACGGTTGGGCGGTGCTGGTGTCAGCTCCGTCGGAGAAGTGTGCGGCCGTGGGTCGCGCGGCACGCAGGATCATGGGTTCGGGGGAGTGACCCCCGGTTTGAAAGGATGTTCGGCTCATCCCTTGATGACGCCGATGGGTGTGAGTTTCGCCACCTTCGCGGTGAGTCCGGCATCGCAGACGACCTTGATGACCTCGTCCACGTCCTTGTACGCCTCGGGGGCCTCCTCGAGCACACCTTCGGTGGTCCCGTTCCTGAGGTAGATGTCCCTGTCGGCCATCTCCTTCATGACGCCGTCCACGGTGAGCGAGTCGATGGCGGCCTTCCTGGAGAGTTTCCTGCCCGCTCCGTGGCATGAGGATCCGAAGGTCTGCTCCATGGAGCCCTTCCTCCCGGCCAGGACATAGGTCCCGACGCTCATGTCGCCGGGGATGATGACCGGCTGTCCAACATCCCTGTACTTCATGGTGATCTCGGACCTTCCGGGTGCGAAGGCACGGGTGGCACCCTTCCTGTGGACCAGGACGTCCTCGTGGTGGCGGTCGATGTCGTGCCTCTCCTTCTTTGCGATGTTGTGGGCCACGTCGTAGACCACGTCCATGCCCATGCTCTCGGCGGAATCGCCCAGGATGTTCTCGAACGACTCCCTCACCCAGTGGGTGATCATCTGTCTGTTGGCCCAGGCGTAGTTGGCGCCGCAGCACATGGCCTTGTAGTAATCGTCACCGAGCCTGGAGTCCAACGGTGCACAGGCCAGCTGTCTGTCGGGGAGGTTGACGGAGTTCTGTTTGATGTAGCGTTCCATCTCCTGGAGGTAATCGGTGGCGATCTGGTGTCCGCATCCGCGGGAACCGCAGTGGACGGTGACCGTCACCGTGCCCTCCTTGAGTCCGAAGACCTTGGCGGTGGCCTCATCGAAGACGTTCTCCACCAGGTCAAGCTCCAGGAAGTGGTTCCCGGACCCGAGGGACCCCAGCTGGGGCAGTCCCCTCTTCCTGGCCTTGTCGCTCACCACGGAGATGTCCGCATCCATCATGTGTCCGCGCTCCTCGGTGACCTCCAGGTCCCTTTCCCAACCGTATCCGTTCTCCACGGCCCATTCGGAACCGTTCATCAGGATGTCGTCGAGTTCCTTGTATCCGACCTTGGTCAGTCCCTTGGAGCCCAGTCCAGATGGGACGTTCTTGTAGAGCTCGTCCACGAGCTCGTCCTTCCTCCCGCCCAGGTCCTCAAGGGTCAGGTCGGTCTTGATCAGGCGCACTCCGCAGTTGATGTCGAACCCGATGCCCCCTGGTGAGATGGAACCAGAGTTCTCGTCCACGGCGGCCACACCTCCGATGGGGAATCCGTATCCCCAGTGGATGTCGGGCATGGCCATCGAGCTTCCGACGATCCCGGGGAGGCATGCGACGTTGGCGGCCTGCTGGGGTGCGTTGTCGGAGCGGATCTGGGAGATCATCTCCTCGCTGGCGTAGATGACCGCGTTGGTCCTCATCCCGGTGGACTCGTCCATGGGGATCTCCCATCTGTTATCGTCGATTCTGTTGAGTTTTCCCTGATAGACCATGATGAACACCTGTGTTACGCGGAGAGTCCGAAGTGAATGTAAAAAGCAAGAGGGGCCGGGACCGAGATTTGAACCCGAGTCAAGGGATCCACAGTCCCCTAGGATAACCAAGCTACCCTATCCCGGCCATATGTTGCGAGTCGGCTATCGACTTCTCTTAGATAAAGGTTGTTGTGGCCTCGGAGGTCGGTGGCCGACCATGGGCGGAGGCGGTCCCGAGGCCACATGGGACACGCCCCCGCATAGGGTCCGGATCAGGCACCGATGTCCTTCCTCTTCCCCAGGTCACGGGGGATCAGGAGGTACAGCACGCACATCACCAGTGCGACCACACCAAGGAACGTGAACATCCCGTCGTAGCCGCCCATGAACGCTATGACCCCTGTGAGGAGTATGCTGGATACGAACTGGCCGAGGCTGAGGAACACGCTGTATCCCCCCATCAGCCTTCCGGAGTTGGACGGATTGCTCTGTGCGGCCAGCATGTTGGTGACCGAGGGGGTGATGGTACCCATGGCCATACCCACCAGGATGGCACTGACGGCCGTCAGGACGATGGAGTACTCCAACAGGAACATGGTGTATCCGATCCCGAACAGGAGCAGGCCCATGGAGAGCATACGTGCCGGTGTGATGCGGGCGGAGACCCTGGGATACAGGAGTCCGAAGACCGCGGATGTGAATCCGTACAGTCCGAGGATCAGTCCGGACATCGTGGGCGATCCGCCGGATTCGGTGAGGTAGTACGACAGTTTGGTGGGGAGTGCGAACATCATGCACATCGCCAGGAATATGGAGAGGTAGCACACGGCCAACACCTTGCGGTCGGGCCTCTCGGGTCCGAAGGACCCTCCCGTGCGGACGGTGTCCCTGCGGGGCTCCCTGATGAACACGAGCACCAGGAGCATCAGGACGAATCCGATCCCGTACACGAGGAACGGGTATCTCCAGGAGATCTCCGCAAGTGCCCCTCCGGACAGTTCGAGCACGAGTCCGCCGACCCCGTTCGCCGCCGCCTGGTAGCTGAGGACGACCATACGGTCCCTTCCGGAGAAGAGCTCCGAGATCAACGCCGTCGCCGTGGATGTCAGACCGGCTATACCGGCTCCCACGAGGAACCTGCTGACGAGGATCGCCGTCAGGTCCTCCAGGAAGAATCCGGTGACACCGGAGAGGGCGAAGATGAACAGTGAGACCACAAGGACCTTGACCTTCCCCACGCGGTCGGCCAGCATCCCCAGGGGGATACCCAGTATGGCCATGGCCAGGGAGGGCAGCGTGATGATCAGACTGATCACGAATTCGGATGCATCGGGATATGCCTCGCTGATGGACGGCAGGGCAGGTGCCACAACCGCTCCCCCCATCAGGATCATCATGGACACCAGGAGGATGACGAACGTGGTCACCGACCTGGGTTTGATCTGTCTTTCCATGAGGGGGTGTGAGATGGACGTCCGATATATACTTGCGTACTCAAGTGAGTTCAGTACTCATAGCATCCGGACAGGAACTCCCCTATCGACGAGTAGATCCTGCGGAGCGATGCCCTGTCCTCATCGGACAGTGATGAGAGGAGTCTGTCCGTGAGGTCCGATTGGAGGTCCTTCGCGAACTCATACTCCTCCCTGCCGCGTTCGGTGAGGAAGAGCGAGTACCTGCGGGGGACGGGGTTGCGGTTCTCCACCAGACCCTTGGATATGAGGCTCCCTACCATACGTGTGGACTGACCCTTGTCCACACCCGTCCTCACACACAGGTCCTTGATCGAGGAACCCTCGTATCTGCCGACCATGAGTATGTACGGCCATTCGCCGAGCGAGTACTCTCTATCGGCCAGAACCTTGTTTATCTCGGACTCGTAGAAACGGACTATGCGTCTGACCGGGATGTAGTAATCCATTAGGTCATGGGTCATGGGTGCTGATGGCCCCGGTCCGTATTATCGGTTTCCATCCACCCCCTCGTCCGACAGCCATGCGATCAGGTTCCTGTGGACCAGCCCGTCCGATGGGTCCACCATCACCGTATCCAATGACAGGATGGTCTTCGGATGACCATCGCCTCCCATATCCGGTGGATGGACGGTCCCTCTGAAGGCATCCTCCAGGTCCTCTCCATGATCCCACTTCGTTCTGCGTCTGTGAGATGGGGTATCATGATGCCCTTTTCCGACCGGTTCCGTCAGGAAAGTGAATCATAATCCTCTTTTTCAGATACATTTCTAATTCTTTATTCATTTCAAACGATAGATAATTCGATTCAAATTTCATATGTTGTATGGAATTTCAGATACATAATTATTTATCATCAGAGTCCGTTCTGTTGTCCAATGGGAACTTCAGCAATGTTGTACATATATGAAGGTGGTAAGTGCAGATTGGCCAGTATCACAGGGTGTGACGGCTATCCCGACGGTCTCGGATTGGAGTTGTTGGGCTTCGTCTGCAACAAGCGCAACCTCAGGACCCTGGCCAAGGTCCTGCCGAACTGCTCGTTCCTCACCGAAGCCGAGATCAGGATGTTGAACAGATTGTCCAACGGGGGGATGTCAGCATACATCAAGATGCATCCCGGATACGCCTACGAGTTCGGAACACGGCTTCTGGACCGTATCATAAGGGACGAGGGGCGGGTCGCTATGAGGTTCTGGTCCGGTGATATGAGGGGTGAGGACTGGGCATACGTCATCGACCTCGACAAGGGGTCCTTCGAGGTGTACAAGGGGTGGAACAGCAAACCCGTGCCCGAGGGCGAGCGTTTCTACGACGGTCCGGACGTCGGTCTATACGGTCTGTATCCGTTCAGGGAGGTGGCGGTGTTCGATCTGGACGACCTCCCATCCAACCACGAGTTCGTGGAGATCTGTGAACAGTACCGAGAGTGGTGACGATATCGTCCGATGTCGCCGGTGCCCCCATGTCGGTGCCGGTGACATCACCGTCGTTCCGTTCATATATGTCCTCCAATCTCACGCCCCACAGGGGTATGGGGATGGGCAGGAACGCCGACAACAGCTTCTTCGGAACCGACTCGATATGGTCCATATTGAAGAGGATCGCACCCCCTGTCATGGTGGCACAGCTCATCCAGGCCCTGTACAACATCGTGGACAGTCTCTTCATCGGTCACTACTCTCCCGATGGTCTCACGGCACTGTCCGTAGTGTTCCCGATCCAACTTGTCCTGACCGCATTGGCCGTCGGAACCGGTGTGGGTGTCAACACCCTTATGGCCCGGCATTACGCCCTTGGAGGGGAACGGGAGGCCAACGAGACCGCAGGTACCGGAACGGTCCTGGCACTGATATCGTGGATGTTGTTCTCGGTCGTTATGATCCCCCTCATGGAACCGTATGTCCGCACATCCGCCAATATAGAGCAGGCGGTTGATTATGCGGTCAGTTACGGTACCATAGTCTGTGCCGGAAGCGTCGGATTGTTCCTGGAGAGCATATGGAGCAAGGTGCATCAGGCCGAGGGTAACATGCGCCTGCCCATGTACGCCCAGCTGGTGGGGGCGATCGTGAACATCGTCCTGGACGCCGTCCTGATATTCGGTATAGGACCGTTCCCAGAGATGGGTGTGGAGGGTGCCGCCGTCGCCACGGTGATCGGTCAGTGTTCGGCCGCCGTGATCGTCGGTGTATCCGGGTTCAGGGGGATACCCCGGTTCGGCAGGTTGAGGCTGTACGTCGGTCCGATCTACCGTCTGGGGTATGCGTCCATTGTGATGCAGTCCCTGTACACCGTGTACATAATCATCCTGAACATGATCCTGGCCGGATTCTGCGACGAGGCCGTCACCGTCCTCGGACTGTACTACAAGCTGCAGACCTTCTTCTTCATCCCGCTGATGGCCCTGAGCACCTGCATCGTCCCGGTCCTCAGCTACAACTACGCCAGGAAGGAGTACGGCAGATGCAGGGAGCTCACTGATGACTGCCTGAAGATCAGCATAGGCTTCATGGCCGTCGGGTTCGTGTGCTTCCTGTTCCTTCCCGGGCAGCTGATCCATCTCTTCTCCGGAACGGACGAGGTCCTTGCCATAGGCATCCCCGCGTTCAGGATCATCGGACTGAGCTTCTTCTCAGCCGCCCTGTCGCTGTTCTTCCCCGTGTTCTTCCAGGCCATAGGGGTCGGAAGGGCAAGCGTCCTCCTGTCGCTCACGAGGCAGATCTTCGTCATGGTGCCGGTGTTCTGGGGATTCTCATTGATCGGACTCGACTATGTGTGGATCGCGTTCCCCGTGGCGGAGACCTCCGCAGGTCTGCTGGGATTGTACCTGTACCGCAGGCAGCTGTCGGATTGGGCCCGTTCCTCCGGGAGGACTGTCGGGACGTTGTGATGTACCCCTCCGTCCAATCCGTCCGTTTGCGGACAACCGTCCGTTTTTATGTCCGTTTTTAAACGATATCGTTATAACGGCCCCGAAGGATGTTCATCCCATGGCAAAGAGAGACCTGATCTCAGTTATCGATATGCAGGACAAGTGGCCGGAGATGGTGGACCTCGCCATCAAGCTGAAGGCCGAGCGCGGACACCACGGGGACCCGTTGAAGGGGAAGACCCTGGCGATGATCTTCGAGAAGCCCAGCACGAGGACCAGGATCTCTTTCGACGTCGCGATCACCGAGCTCGGAGGACACGCCCTCTACATCGACGAATCCAAGATGCAGATGGGTGTCCACAGCGAGACGGTCGAGGACACCGCACGTGTCATGAGCCGTTTCGTCCACGGTATCATGTACAGGGCCTTCGACTACAAGATGATGGACAAGTTCGGCGAGTACGCCACCGTCCCCGTCATCAGCGGACTGGACAACCTGGAGCACCCCTGTCAGGCACTGGCCGACATGGTCACCATCAAGGAGAAGCTCGGAGGGTTCCGCGGGAAGAAGCTCGTGTACCTCGGTGACGGTAACAACGTCTGCAACTCGCTCCTGTACGCCTGCGCCATCATGGGGATCGACATGGTCGCATGCTGCCCCGCCGTCAGGATGCCCAATGCGGAGATCCTGTGGAAGGCCACCAAGATCGCCGAGGAGAACGGGAGCACCATCGTCGCATCCCACGAGCCCAAGGAGGCATGCGTGGACGCCGATGTCCTCTACACCGACACCTGGATCTCCATGGGGGACTCCACATCCGAGGAGGATGCCATCAAGATGTTCCAGGCATACCAGATCAACGACGACCTCCTGTCCATAGCCAAGCCCACCTGCATCGTGATGCACTGCCTCCCCGCACACCGTGGCCAGGAGGTCACCCCCGAGGTCCTGGACGGACCCCAGAGTGTCATCTTCGACCAGGCCGAGAACAGGCTCCACGCCCAGAAGGCCGTGCTCTACACACTGATGAAGGACTGAGGTCCCGATCATCCCCCGGCAGGCAGGTGTCCTGTCGGGGTCAAACATCTCCACAACACTCTGTTTTATCACCGTACACTCCGTTCACCATCCCATGGGCCGTTATGGGGATGTGTCCGGATTCGCGGTGTTCCTTTCCGCAGTGGCCGTCACAGGGGCGGTCGCAGGCGCATTCGTATGGGCCGTCCTGTTCGTGATGGACCTCGGGTCATCGGTGATATGGGACAGGATCCCGGCCTACCTCGGGGAGTTCTATCCTGTGATCGTCTGCCTCATGGGAGGTGTGGTGCTCGGACTGTTCTCCAGACGTTTCGGGGACCTTCCGGAGACGCTCCCGCAGGTGATGGCCAAGGTCAGGTCCGAGGGCCGTTACGATTACCGGAACATCGGACCGATGTCGGTGGGTGCGGTGCTCCCACTGGTTTTCGGAGGTTCGGTCGGACCCGAGGCGGGTTTGTCGGGTGTCATAGCGGCACTCTGCACCTGGGTCGGTGACCGTCTGAGGCGCATCGGCAGGGACATAGGTGAATTGGCGGAGGTCGGTGTGTACGCCGCACTGTCCGCCGTCTTCTCCGCACCGCTGTTCGGTCTGACGGGTGCCGTCGAAGACAGGAGGGACACCCCGAAGGCGATGAGGGTCCTGACCTACGTGTTCGCGATAGCCGGTGCATTCTCTGCCCTTCTGATCCTCACCCACTTCATCGGCGGAGGCATGTCCCTTCCGCGCTATCCCACAGTGGAGTACGGTCAGGGGGAGTTCCTGTGGATGGTTCCGCTCTGCATCATCGGAGGTTCGGTCGGATGTCTCTTCAACGTCACCGACAGGGTGTCGGAGAGGGTCTCGGAACGGTTCGGTGAGAAGAAGATTGCAAGGGCCGTCACCGGAGGTCTGGTCCTGGGGCTGTGCGGGATGGTCCTGCCGTTCACGATGTTCTCCGGTGAGGTCCAGGCCGATGTCCTCAACGGGACCTGGATGACCATGTCCGCGGCCGTCCTGGTGGCCACGGGGGTCGTGAAGGTGATGGTGACCGCCGTGTGCGTGAACATGGGTTGGCGCGGGGGACATTTCTTCCCGGTGATATTCTCGGGGATATCCATCGGGTACGGGATGTCCGTCCTGTTCGGTGTGGACCCCGTGTTCTCGGTGTGTGCGACGGCGGCATCCGTCCTGGGTGCGGTCATGGGCAGGCCCGTCGTCACGGTGCTGCTCCTGTTCCTGTGCTTCCCCATGGAGAGTCTGCCCGTGCTCCTGGTGGCCGCGTTCCTGGGCTCGCTCATCGGTAGGCCGATGTCGAAAACGAAGGGGTCAGAGGACCTGTGAGGCCACGAGATCCTCCACGACATCGAGGAACCTGTCCTTCTGGTCCGGTGGGATGGTGGCACCCGCTGCGACGCTGTGTCCCCCTCCGGTCCCTCCGACCAACATGGATGCGGTCTTCATGATCTCCGAGAGGTCCAGGCCCCTGTCCACCAATGCCCTGTTGGCCCTGGATGACACCTTGACACCGTCATCCGCATCGACGAAGGCGATTATCGGAAGGTTGGGGTTGCATTCGGGTGTGCTGAGCAGCATCCCCGCGACGATCCCCACCACCGTCTCCCTCATGGAATCCCCGGCATCGAAGTACTGCAGGAACCTCCGTTCCCTGACCAGGTGGTTGTCCTTCACGTATGCGATGGCGGAGGATATGTGACGTCTGTGCTCAGCCCTGTTCCTCTCGGCGGTCCTCAGCGCATCGGTGTCCCCGCAGCATATGCTCAGTCCCGTGTCCGCATCATCATAGCGTCCGCAGGAGTTCAGGACCGTGGCGAACTCCTTGGCATCCCTCAGCCCGGTTCCGGAGGGCATGTTCGGGAACGTGTACATCTCCCCGAAGACCCTGTCCCTGTTGGCGAATCCCACGATCTCCATGATCTCGTCCGTGGCCCTGTCCTTCTCATCCTGGGACAGGTCGTTCCACACCCTCCATCTGGGACCGTCCTTCAGGGGGATCTCCATCCTCCTCAGGAACTCGGAGCACCCGTGGGGGTCGTCCGACAACCCGGGTATGCGTGGGTCGCTGCTGAACTGGAGGTACTGGGCCAGGGGACGCGTCTCCCTGCCGAAGAGTCTGAGGTCGTCGTCCACGACCAGGTCCCCGTGGGCCTGTGCATCCCTGAGGATCTCCCTGTTCAGACCGACCAGCCTCGATTCGTTGGAATCCTGGAAATCACCGACGGCACCCACCACGGCCAGATATGCCAGGTCGATGTTGGAGGGGTCGATCTCCTTCGAGAGGAGATAGGTCATCCCCGCACCACACACCTCGTAGGAGCCGTCCATTCCGTAGCAGTGGGGGTTGATGTGGTGGATCTGTGAGAAATCATCCAGGACGGTCTGCTTCCGTCTCCACTTCGGATCGGGGACATGGTGGTCCGTGACCACGATCCCCGTGCGGTGGAATTCGGAGAGGTATCCGCTGCCAAGGTCGCATATCCAAACCAGGTCCTCGGGTGCGGAATCCACCATGGACACGGTCTCGTCGGTGACCTTCTTCTCGAAGACTATGCGCCTCTCCTTCCCGAGCCTCCCCAAGGTCATGTGGGCGATGGCACCGGCGGAGATACCGTCCGCATCTATGTGTGTGACGATGAGCACCGAATCCGCGGACCTTACGGCATCCGCAGCCGCGGACAGGTCCGAGGCCATCCTGCGGAGGTCACCATTTGAAGCCGGCATGCTCCGTCACCAGCTTCCCGTAGATCACATCCGCTATGGTCTCGAGGTTGATGGTATCGGCACGGTTGTACTCGGTGAGTATCTCCAACGCATCCCTGTCCTGATGCTTCTCCCACTGTTTCCAGAGACGCACGGCCATGGCCCCGTCGACTCCCTCGATGTCCTCGTCCCTGGTTATCCCCAGTTCGATCTCGAGGGGTTTCAGACCGCCTTTGAACCCGACCTTCCTGGACGCGAAGCGCAGGTCGTAATGGGGCAGGTCGAAGTCCACTTCGGGGAAGCTGTTCCTCAGGACGGGGACATCGAAGCAGCTGCCGTTGAAGCTCACCAGCATCTTCACCCCGTCGAGGGCCTCGGAAAGGGCCTCGGGCGTAAGGTCGATGCCCTCGGTGAGGGTGAACGTCCCTTTCCTCCCCCTGTGGACGGTGACCACGGTCACAAGGGAATCCCTGCTCAGACCGTCGGTCTCGATGTCCAGGTACGCCGCGTCATCCCTGAAATGACGGAACATCCTCCAATGCTCCCCCTTGGGGACCATGTCGCCGAGCAGACGGGACTCCCCGTCGTCCAACAGCTCGGTGGCCTGCATGAGCACGGCATCCCCCTTCTCCTTCAGTGCGGGTTTGACGCATCCGATGGAGTCCGCGGACAGGAACTCATCCCAGGTGCGGATGCCCTCCTCCCAGATGTTCATCTCCTTCTTGGCCCCGACAGACGGCATGATCTGGAACGTGTGCTCTATCATCGTTATCACCGTCCGCATCGCAAGCGTATATGTTAAGGGCGCGGTCGATGGGAACAATCATCTACGGAGTCATCCATCCCGACGGACATGCGTTCATTGGAGATCCGCCCCGGGGTCCGCATCACGAGCGACCGCTGTCTCATCCTGGACGACGGTCCCACGGTGGTCCTGGGGGACCTGCATCTGGGTTACGAGAGGGCCCTGGAGCAGGAGGGCATGTACATACCCCGCATCAACACGGACTCCATATGCGATGCACTGAACGACATCCTCTGCAGATATGAGCCCGCCAGGGTCGTCCTCCTCGGTGATGTGAAGCATGATTTCAAGCGCTCCGGGTTCGAGGAGAAGAGGGAGGTCCGCAGGATCGTCACCCTCCTGTCCGAGGCGGCGGAGGTGGTGGTGATCAAGGGCAACCACGACAACTACCTCCAGAACATCATCTCGGACATGGGCCTCCTGGCGGTCGACTACGTGGACATCATGGGTTACAGACTGGAGCACGGTCATTCGGACTCCATGGTCAGACCGGTCATAATCGGTCACGAGCACCCGTCCGTCAGGATCCCGGGGAGTGTGGGTGGAGGGTTGAAGATCCAATGCTTCGTCCATGCCAGGGACGACGGTGTGATAGTCCTGCCCCCGTTCAGTCCGTTCTCATCGGGCAACGACCTGGTCCTGGACAGGGCCTGCGTGATGGCACCCGCTCTGAAGTCATCTGATTTCGCCAATGCGGAGATATACGGTGTCACGGACATGGGGATCATCAAACTCGGCACCCTCTCCGACCTCTCGGATGTCTCCATCTGACGGGAAAAAAGTTGGAGGCTACATCCATATCCTGTCCCCCGAATGCGATCCCGGGCGTCGTTCTGGCTGTCTTCACTATATAATATATCATAATAGGAAGGAGTGTCCGACAGACGGTGAATAGTTTAATATGATGAAGCTATTGCGAATCTCCAAGGAGAATTTCACATGACAATGACTCCCAGAGACAGAGTACTTGCAGCAATGAAACAGGAATCCCTGGACAGGCCCCCCGTGGCCATCTTCACCCAGGCAGCCACCATCGGACAGATGGAGAAAGTCGGAGCAGCATGGCCCGAGGCCCACAAGAGTGCAGAGCTCATGGCAAAACTCGGAACAGCACAGGCCGACATGTTCGGATTCGAGTGCGTCAGGGCACCCTTCTGCCTTACCGCTGAGGCTGAGAGGCTCGGAGCAAACGTCCAGGTCGACAAGAAGGACGCTTCTCCCATGATCAAGTCCCACCCCTTCCACTTCGACCCCATGATGTCCGAGTACGACGACCCTGCCAACCTCATGTCCCCCGAGGAGTTCATCTCCGGCGGAAGGCCCGCCGAGGCAATCAAGGCAATGGAGCTCATGGCAAAGTCCCACGGAGAGACCCACGCCATCGTCGCTGGAAACACCGGACCCTTCACCCTCACCGGTAACCTCGTCAACACCGAGAACATGGTTTTCGGAATGATGATGGCACCCGAAGAGGTCGACAAATGGGTCAACGCAGTCAACCCCATCGTCACCGCATACACCCACGCCCTGATGGACGCCGGAGCAGATGTCGTTCAGTGCTCCGAGCCTTCCGGATCCACCGACATGCTCGCACCCGACATGTTCGAGGACGCAGCCGGAAAGCACGTCAAGGAGTCCCTCAAGCCCAAGGAGGGCAAGTACACCGTCCTCCACATCTGCGGAGACACCTACCCCATCCTCGACCAGATGATCGGAACCGGAGTCACCGGAATCTCCATCGAGGAGAAGGTCGAGCCCGAGAAGGCAGCAGACAAGGTCGGCGGAAAGACCGTCCTCGTCGGAAACGTCGGATCCGTCAGGCCCCTGTTCCAGGGAACCCCTGAGGAGGTCGAGGCAGCAGCAAAGCGCTCCGCAGCAGCCGGATTCAACGTCATCTCCTCCGGATGCGGAATCGCTGTGTCCACCCCCGACGCAAACATGGAGGCCCTCGTCAGGGCCATCAAGTCCCTGGCATAATCAGGTTCATGAAACCCTTTACCCCCTTCGGGGGGTTTCACCCTTTCACACTTCCGTTCCGATTCTCTTTTTTCGGAGGTTATTTTACCATTAATGCCACTATGGGGTCCCATGTCGGAAATCCTCAGCAGGAATCAGGAATACGCAGAGGTCATGAGGACCACTCTGAAGCTCAGAGGGGAGCCTGTCGCCATAAAGCTCGTCAAAGAGGGCGAGGACTATCCCTCAGGTTACGAGCAGCCCGATGCCCAGATGAGCCACTGTCAGGCCATATTCATGGCCAGGGACGGCAACTCGTTCAAACTGCCCCTCGATGCCCAGAACTGCATGGTCGGTGCCTCGGCACTCAACATGACCCCCACCTCGGAGAAGGTCGCTTCAGGTGAGTTCCACGCGGGGATCGGTATGCATGATTCCGCCGATGCGGCAGGCAGGATGATCTCCGACCGTATGATCCCGGAGGCCAAGAGCCAGGGTGAGATTGTGTGTCCTCTGAAGGATGCGGACTTCGAGCCCGATGTGGTCGCCATCGCCGACATCCCCGAGAGGATCTATTGGGTCGTCCCCCTCTCCACCGCGGAGGAGGGAGGTCGTGCCGTGTTCTCCACATCACCGTTCCAGTGCGGATGCGAGGACATAACCTCGGTTCCGATCGTCACAGGGAGGCCCAACATCTCCCTCGGTTGCTTCGGATGCAGGAAGAAGACCACCATGGCCGCCGACGAGCTGGCCTGCGGTATCCCCTACGCGCTCATCCCCGGTTACGTCGACCATCTGAAGAGATACGGCACCGGTGTAATGACCAAAGCCAAGCGCAACTGAGTTGGATTCACCATCCAGGTAAACCCCTTCGAAAACCTCCTTTTCCATCTCCTGGCTAAGTCACTTTTCTTGAGTTGGCTACATTATCCATTATATAGATGTCACCATACGGAGTATCCGTTAACGGCGTTTATTTAGTTTTACCTAAAATCATATTATCTAAGTTGGATGTCCCAGAAATCGGTCCTTTTCCCTATTACTTTATATGGTGATAGCCGATATGGGTCATTGCAAGGGGCAATGCGGATTCGGAAGGATTCGCACCATTTATTGAACAAGGAGGTATGAAATGCCAAAATACGAGGACGTAATCGACTTGTATGACGACAACGGAAAACGCATCGCGAAAGACATTCCGTTGGAAGCCATCAGTCCGTTGCGCAACAATGCGATCAAGAAGATCGTGTCCCTGACCAAGAGGACCTGCGCTGTCAGCCTGGCCGGAATTGAGAAAGCCCTCAAGACCGGATCCATGACCGGCGGTGGAGTTATCATCAAGGGAAAAGAGATTGACATTCCCCTGGTCAAGAACGCCGACAAGATCGCAGAGCTTGTCAAAGAGAAAGTCCAGGTATATGACGGAGACGGAACCGTTTCCCAGGTTAAATCCGACGGAAAGAACATCGTCGTCATCGTGCCTGAGGAGAGGATGAACGCTGGAGTCGAGTACACCACCGGATTCACCTCTGTCGCAGCAGCTACAACCGAGGCCATCATCGATACCTTCGACATCCCCATGTACAAGGCAAACATGGTCAAGGCCGCAGTTTGGGGAAGATACCCCCAGACCATCACCTTCCAGGGTGCCAACGTCAAATCCATCCTCGAGGTTCCCCAGAACAACGAGGGAGCTGGATTCGCACTCAGGAACATCATGGCCAACCACGTCGTCGCTCTCGTCAACAGGAACGCAATGCAGGGAACTGCCCTGTCTGCCATCTACGAGCAGTGCGGATCCTACGAGATGGGTGACATGGTCGGTAACTTCGAGAGGGGCGGACTCCTGGCCCTCGCATACGAGGGACTCAACGCAAACAACATGCTGTACACCCTCGTCAAGAAGAACGGAAAGACCGGAACCGTCGGAACCGTTATCGCTTCCCTCATGGAGAGGGCAATCGACGACGGTGTCATCCGCGTGAAGGAGACCCTCCCCAGCGGATACAAGGTGTACACCACCGACGATCTCCCCAAGTGGAACGCATACGCAGCAACCGGAATGGTCGCCGCAGTCATGGTGAACGTCGGAGCCGCAAGGGCAGCTCAGGGAGTTCCCGGAACCGTTCTGTACTACAACGACCTGCTCGAGCACGAGTCCGGCCTCCCCGGTGTGGACTACGGAAGGGCTGAGGGAGTCGGAGTCGGAATGTCATTCTTCTCTCACTCCATCTATGGAGGAGGAGGACCCGGTCTGTTCCACGGTAACCACGTCGTTACCAGGCACGCAAAGGGAGTTCTGATCCCCGCAGTCACCGCAGGAAACTGTCTCGACGGTGGAACCCAGACCTTCTCCGCAGAGGCCACATCCGGTCTCTTCAAAGAGGTCTTCGGAGACATGGAAGAGTTCAGAAAGCCCATGCAGTACGTTGCTGCTGAGGCTAAGAAGGTGAAGAAAAAACTGTGAGGTTTTGTAATGTCGGGACCACTTCCACCAGCAGCCGACTACGCGGGAAAACCACTCCCCGAAGTCCAGATCATCACGAACCGTCTTCTCAGTGCGGAAACCACCGAGAGGGTGCTGAACGCCCTGGATGTTATTCCTAACATCCGCCAGATCAATATGACCGGCGAGAGCCTTCCCAAGACCATCAACAGCGGTCCGGGAAAGGGACTTCCCAACGATCACTCCGAGCGTAAGGTCATACACGTCGGAGGACAGGAGGTCGAGCTCCGTTATCTGGTCGGCGCATTCTACATCGAACTGGATGTCGAGGACGAGCAGACGCTCGACGCAAGGCTGGAGGAGATCAAGGCCGCATGCAACGAGAACATCGAGCACGGCTACAGCCTCCAGGTTGGAAGATACTCGAAGTACAAACCCACACTTCATGATTACAGGAGTGCATAAAATGGCATACAAGAGACAGTTCTACCCGGGAAACTCTGTTCCTGCCAAAAACAGGCGCAGATACATGGACCCGAAGATCAAACTGAAGAAACTCCGCGACGTCGCAATGGATGATGTCGTCAGGATCATGGGACACAGGAACCCCGGAGAGGACTACAAGTCCATCCACCCCCCAATCGAGGAGGGCAAGGAGCCCGAGTGCCCCATCAGGAAGCTCGTCGTCCCCATCGAGGGAGCGAAACACGGAGACCGTGTCAGGTACATCCAGTTCACCGACTCCGTCTACTTCGCACCCATCTCCCCCTACCAGAGGGCATGGATGTACCTCTCCAGGTACAGAGGAGTCGACACCGGAACCCTTTCCGGAAGGCAGATCATCGAGGTCCGTGAGAGAGACCTCGAGGTCATGGCAAAAGAGATGATCGACAACGAGACCTTCGACCCCGCACTCACCGGAATCAGGGGAGCTACCGTTCACGGACACGCATGCCGTCTGGACGAGCACGGACTCATGTTCGATGGCTGGCAGAGGTACATCTGGGACGACGCCAAGAAAGAGGTCGTCTACGTGAAGGACCAGGTCGCCATCCCCCTCGACAGGAAGATCTCCGTCGGAAAGCCCAGCCCCATGTCCGACCTCAGGAAGAGGACCACAATCTTCAGAGCCGACGGCGTTGACATGAGAGATGACAAAGAGGTCACCATGTACGGACTCAGGATCCACAAACTGAGGACCCTTGGTGGATACCAGCCCTGGAAGGTTAAGGGAGAGTGATTACCATGGCAGGAAAAGAGAAGCTGTTCATGGATGCATGTAAGAAAAAGTTCAAGGAAGAGCCCACTGACATGTCCACCAAGTACTACTGCTACGGTGGAT
>CAZWKY010000020.1:0-26242 GCA_964634095.1 uncultured Methanomassiliicoccales archaeon
AAGTTCAAGGAAGAGCCCACTGACATGTCCACCAAGTACTACTGCTACGGTGGATGGAAGCAGTCCAAATCCAAAGTAGAGTTCCAGAACTCTGCGGATGAGATCGCCAAGAAGCGTGGAATCCCCATGCTCAACGAGGACATCGGAGTGCCTCTCGGACAGAGGTCCTGGATGCCCTACCAGCTGTCCCACACCGACATCTACGCAGAGGCAGATGACCTGCACTGCGTCAACAACTGCGCTATCCAGCAGGCATGGGACGACATCAGGAGGACCATCCTCGTCGGACTCGACTCCCCTCACCAGACCATCGAGAGAAGGCTCGGTAAGGAGGTCACCCCCGAGACAATCAACGCCTACCTCGAGACCGTCAACCACACCATGCCCGGTGGAGCAGTCGTTCAGGAGCACATGGCCGAGATCAACCCTGCTCTCGTCTACGACTCCTACGTCAAGGTCTACTCCGGAGACGACGAGCTCATCGATGAGATCGACCCCAGGTTCGTTATCGACATCAACAAGCTCTTCCCCAAGGACCAGGCCGAGCAGCTGAAAGCAGCAATCGGAAAGACCCTCATGCAGGCTGTCCGTGTCCCCACCATCGTCGGAAGGCTCATGGATGGAGCAACCGTCTCCAGGCACGCAGCAATGCAGATCTCCATGGCATTCATCTCCTCCTACAAACTCGCAGCAGGAGAGGCAGCCATCGCTGACTTCGCATACTCCGCAAAGCACCAGTCCCTCAACATGGGAACCATGATGCCCGCAAGGCGTGCAAGGGGACCCAACGAGCCCGGAGGAATCCCCTTCGGATACATGGCTGATATCGCTCAGTCCGACCGTGTCAACCCTGACGACCCCGGACGCGCAGCACTCGAGGCTGTCGCACTCGGAGCAGCCGTCTTCGACCAGGTCTACCTCGGAGGATACATGTCCGGAGGAGTCGGATTCACCCAGTACGCTACCGCAGCATACACCGACAACATCCTCGAGGACTACGTCTACTACGCCATCGACCAGATCAAAGACAGGTACGGAGGCTTCTGCAAACTCGACCCCAAGAACATGGACGAGGTTATGAAGCTCGGAGACGACATCAACTCCTACGCTCTCGAGATGTACGAGAGATACCCCGCCGTCATGGAGACCCACTTCGGAGGATCCCAGAGGGCAACCGTCGCCGCTGCATCCACCGGTATCGCTGGTGCAATGGCAACCGGAGTTGCTGACGTTGGACTGAACTGCTGGTACCTCTCCATGCTCCAGCACAAAGAGAGGACTGGAAGGCTCGGATTCTACGGATACGACCTCCAGGACCAGTGTGGATCCGCTAACTCCTTCGCATACAGGTCCGATGAGGGTCTGCCCATGGAGGTCCGTGGACCTAACTACCCCAACTACGCAATGAACGTTGGTCACCTCTCCGGATACACCGGAATCCCCAAGGCAGCTCACGTTGCCCGTGGAGACGCATTCACCGCCAACCCCTTCGTCAGGATCGCATTCGCTGACCCCTCACTGGTCTTCGACTTCGCGAACGTGACCAAGGAGATCGGACGTGGAGCTCTCAGGGAGTTCGTTCCCGCCGGAGAGCGCAGCGCAGTCATCAAAGGATGATTACCTTGCAGCTCGGAGATCTGTTGAAGTATGTGCCGACGGCAACGGTCGGGAAGGTGCAGGACATCAAGGAGGAGAACGGTAAGGTCTGGGTCAAACTGGATTTCACCGGACTCTACTACGATGCCAGCTACCTCACCCCTGCCGATCCGTCGGAATATATCGAGGTCTCCTACAAAGAGCGCAAGTCCTCCTACGAGGGCAGCATGAAGTCGGTCGACGACATCAGAAGGGAGTCCGAAGAGGTAGATATCTCGGAGTTCATGCCCTCCGGAGGAGGATAAGCGCTCTTCCAAACCCCTTACCAAACCCTTTACCCTGTTTTCTCTGTTTTCTGTGCCGGTTCTGTGGGAAACCTTCAAGAACGGGACGGTGATGTGGATGTGACCCGAGGGTGCATCCGAGTTTGGCCGCCTGGATGTGTCCGACGGTCACCTTTTGAAAAATGGAAGGAAGCCGGCATGTCGCCGGCGTTTGTGATCAGATGTCGTAGCCAGCCATGCGGGCGTATTCGACGATCAGTTTCGCGGCGTTCTCCACACCGATGACGCTTGTGTCGATGGTGAGGTCGTAGTTGTCCGCCACACCCCAGACCGTTCCCGTGTACCTCTGGTAGTAGAGGGCCCTCTCGCTGTCCTTCTCCCTGACCCTGGCGAATGCCTCCGTCTCGGAGATGTTGTTCCTCTTGCTGGAACGGGCGATACGGGCCTCCATGGGGGCCTTCACGAAGACGTTGATGACGTCCTTGCGTCCGCGGAGGACATGGTCCGCACAGCGTCCGACGAACACACACGGTCCGTTGGCGGCCAAGGTCTCGATGGCCTTGGACTGTGCGATGAACACGGGGTTGGGTGCGGAAATGCCGTAGAAGAACATGTTGGTGCGTGAAGTGCGCTCCTCCTTCTGTTCGATCTCCTGAAGGCTGATGCCGGATTCCTCCGCGGCCTCGGCCAGGATCTCCTGGTCGTAGCATTTGACGCCTATGAGATCCGCCAGGATCTTCCCGACCTCCCTTCCTCCGCTTCCGTTCTGTCTGGCGATGGTTATTATCAGGTCACTCATCTGTGACACCCCCCTTTGTCTGCGAGATCTGTTTCAGGTGTTTCTTCTTCATGACCCATCTGGCTGCGGGCTGTGCGACCAGCATCTCGACCCAGAATGCGGCACAGAAGTTTGTCGGCCACATGTGGGGCCAGTCCAGGAACACCTGTGCGACCGCGAACTCTCCGGACAGGATGGTTCCGACCAGGGGTCCGATGATGGACATGGATGAGGACATCATCGTGACGCAGAAGATGATGTTGAATGTGATGCGTGTGTTGAATCCGTCTGTGGGCTCTGTGAAGCGTCTGACCCCGTAGTCCGCCACCCTTCCCACGATGGTCGTCGTGAGGATCATGACGATCACCCAGAGGATGGGGATACAGGTGAGGGAGGTGATGACGATATCGAGGTCGAACCTTCCTTCGATCCTCGCGATGTTGAACGTCGACATGATCAGACAGGTGATCAATGATATGACGCCCCCGTACAGCAGACCCTCTCTGTTGTTCCAAGGTAATCTCAATTCTTCCATGTGAATCTCCTTTTGACCGGAGAATACACTGTTTCCAGAGGCTCTTAGAAGAATAGGCATCCTTATGATTCTACGTGAAATCCCGGTGAATTACGCCTTCAGGAGGCGTATGGGTCATGGAATGAGAGGTTATAGAAAAAGATGTGGGCTGTTTTTGTGCAGCTCACTTACAAAGCTTGTATTTGGTGCCTCTCCCCTCTCCGACTATTGTTAGTATTCCTTTATCAACCATTGCAGAAAGGATGTGGTTTGTTTTGCTTCTGGATTGAGAAATTATCTCTTCGATTTCCGATCTTGTGAAATTGTCGTGTTCTTCCGCATACCGCACTATCTGATTGACTTCTGTCATGTATGCCAGATTCGTTGTATCTTCTGTGATGGCCGGCAGTTCCACTTTGAACACATTCGGTGTCAGTTCGAATTTGGGTTTGAACATAGTTTTGTTATAATCTCCCATTATGCGAGGTATTCCTGTTCCATATCCTTCTACGAATCCTAATCTATAAAAAATGGCCATTATTTTCGGATTTCTGGTGGATGACATCCCAGCAAAAAGATCTACATAATCCAGATCTTTTTTCAATCCGCCATAGGATGATATAGATATTCCGTCACCATATATCGAGATAAGTGTATCTGAATTAACGGAATAATCCCGGTGAACCACGGCGTTTACGATAGCTTCTCTCAGTGATGATTCAGGATATGCCCTGATATCCACACGTTTAAGCCCATTGATCACTGAACTGAGTGGATTGTACGGTTCAATGAATTTCAGAGCATCTATGCTTTGTTTCAGTATGGATCCTTTGATCTCAGTACGGTTTAGGAACTTAGTTTTGAAGTGATCCGAGTATGCTGCGATTTTTATTCCCGACGTACATTGGTCAGATAATAGATATGCTAGGTTTGTGTACAACTTTCCTTTGTAGAATCCGAGTGTGATCATCTGATTCTCTTCCAGTTGAACTCCTGATTCCTTGAATATCTCCTTGGTCTCATTGAATGTTAGGTTTTGTTCTAGAGATATGGACGATTCGAATGACTCTGAACATTCTTTGATCATTCTGAGTATCAGTGATTCGGGGGCAGGAATCGAAGATGGACCTTTACGGATATAGACGCCTTCAGGACGTAGTCCCTTCTCACGAAGATAATATGGTTTGGACGATCCCTCTTGAACATCCACTTTGATGATATCTTTCTCATCTATGACCACGTGTGATGTGTACGAGGTCATTGTGATATCGGGACGAATTGCATCAGTCAACATGTGGATTAGATCCAATGACACGGAGTCCGGATTATCTATTCCGACGATTGAACCATCGTCATCCACACCAATGAACAGTGTACCTCCCTTTGTATTGGAGAATGCAACCACTGTCTTCAGACATTCTTTGGTAAGTTGTCTTTTGAATTCAGTTTTTTCATCCTCTTCCATATTTTTTAATCAATCTATTATTATTAAAATGTTTTTTGCTACCATAATCTACCATTTGCTACCATAATCTACCATGGTAGATTATTTAATAAAAAATTAGGTATATTTACAAATAAATGTAATTGGTGTGGGAGTTAGGATTTCCCACACCTATGAAGCTAAACTCGGTTTACATCCTGTTGAACGCCACCAGAACAGAGGCGATCTTCGGATTGTCGGTGATGTCGTAGTGTTTCTTGATCATCAGGTCGCATGTGGGTGCGGGACTGCATGAGATGACGTCCCTGCATCCGTTGCCCTCGTTGAGCTCCGGGAACGAGACCGGGGGCATGACGAACTGCTCTCCGCCCTTGGCCTTGATCTGAGGGAACAGTACGAAACCGTCCGAGAGCCATACGACATCATCTCTGTCGGTGTACTTCTTGGCGGTGAACGGGAACACCTCCTCTCCGAGGACCTCTCCGTCGCTGGACAGGAGGACCACGGTGGGTTCCGGCGGAGGCCTGAATCTGGGATCCTTGACGATGCAGATGACACTGTCGCGTTTCAGTGCCTCATAGAAACCCCTGTTGTCCACCTCGATGTTTCCCATCGCACGGACCGTGGATTCCTCCTTGCGGAGTTCCTCCAGAATGTCTTTGTCGAGGTAGAACGCGTAGATAACCCCTCTCAGACCGCGGATGATCTCGAGTTGAGAGTCCAGATTTGCGTCCATATCGGCTGTCATAGTGCTTCGTAATGGACTGCAGGTAAAAGGTTTTTGTCATCCAACTCAGAGATAGGATTAAATATAGGTGGATGACGGAACCGTGAATCAGATGTCCACTTCGACGTCATCCTCGACGAAGTCGATCGTGACACCGCGCTTGAGTCCCAGGTCCCCTGCGACCTCCAGGGCCTTGACCATGGCGGATGGTACGGGGCATGCCGTGTGGGGGATGGCGTCGTTGGCCAGCTTGTAGATTGTGGATTTGCCGAACTCCGCCTCGACCTCTGCGTAGGGGCTCATGGGTTCGAGCTTCCAGGACATCTTCAGGATGTTGGGGCAGTCGCTCTTGATGTCGAGTTCGATCATCCCCATGCCGTTGTCCTTGGCGGTGATGAGGGTCCTCATCTTACAGACCCCCGCATCCACACATACTCTGCAATCAGTCATTTTCATCGCTCCTTAATCTGATGAGGTTGTTAACCCCTGCCATGGAACGAATGTCGACCACGCCTATAACTGCGATGGTGCGGTTGTCCATCTCGATAGGGGTGACGATGACCCTTATCCCCTTGTAGGGGCCGGATGTGGCGATCTTCCTGATAGTGGTCCCGGCGTTCAGGACCTCTTCCAGGACGGGTCCCGTGTATGCGTTGTCGATCACCGCTCCGTTCTCGATCCTGATGCCCAGATTGTCCCTGCTCTTGGCACATACCGGGAGTCCGCCGACCAGGTCGTGGATGGCGAAGGCCAGTGCCACAAGCTCGTTGCCGGAGCTGCGCGGGGAGATGATGTCCTTCAGTTCGTGGTCGAACTGCAGACCGCCCATGATGGTGAGTCCCGCCACCACGGCGCCCATCTCTGCGGATTCCTGGGTGGAACCTGTGCCTATGATCACCACGTCGTCGTTCTTGAGGTTGAACGCGGACCTGATCTTGGCCTCGACATCAGCTTCGACAGGATAATCGGAACCGGGAAAGATCAGCTTCCCGTTGGAGTACACGAGGGTGGTCGCCCCGGTGGCACCGGATTTGATCGCCGCGTCCCTCTCCTCGCATCCGTACCTGATGTTGCGTGCCATCCTGGGTACGCGGACCGCACAGTCCTTGTCACCGATGGTCAGGTCGCTTATGGCCACGCTCGCCACGTCCATGTGGACGCTCTTCTTGAACTCGATGCCCTTGGCCGTGAGGACTATCCCGCTCTTACCGATGGTCACGAGCCCCTGGTCCTGGATTATGGACAGGATGGTCCTGGTGCTCCCCTCCCCTATGCCCAGCATCGATGACAGCTTTTTCCTTCCGACGGGGTTCTTGTCGTCGAGGCATTCGAACGTCTTCCACATGTGGTAGTCGTTGAACTTGGGGATCGGTCCGCCGAGTTTCGATGAGCGTGCGAGCATATGGATGAATCATACATCCAATTTATATACGTTATCAAAGGAGGTTCAACGGAAGCCGATGTGTCGGGCCATGTGGGATGCATCTGCGGAGGGATGTTCCCTTTATAATGCGCATATAAAGATTAACAGTGGTAAGAACCGCGGTGAAACTCCGATAGTTTATATTGGAGAATCATGTCGGATGGGCATGGTTAATGAGTCGGTAGATCTTCTTGTAATCGAGAATGTCTCGAAATCGTTCGGAGACCGCTGTGTGTTGAAGAACGTCAGTGCGAAGCTGTCCACCGGAAAGATCCTGGGTCTCATCGGAAAGAGCGCAGCCGGAAAGAGCGTTCTGATCCACATGCTCAGAGGAAGCGAGGAGTACGCCCCCGATTCCGGGCGTGTCATCTACAATGTGAACCGCTGTAAGAAGTGCGGCGACCTGGACCTCCCCTTCAAAGGTGTCCCCTGCTGCAAGTGCGGCGGGGAGACCGAGACACTGTCCGTCGATTTCTGGTCCCTCAAGGAGAGCGACCCCCTCAGGCAGGCTGTGAAGGCACACGTCGCGATCATGCTCCAGAGGACCTTCGCCCTGTTCGGGGACAAGACCGTCATCGAGAACGTCATGGAGGCCATCCCCGAGGACATCGACGGCGACAGGCGTATCAACAAGGCCATCGAGATGCTCGAGCTCGTCAACATGACCCACAGGACCACCCACATCGCAAGGGACCTGTCTGGAGGGGAGAAGCAGCGTGTCGTCATGGCCAGGCAGCTCGCCAAGGAGCCCCTGTTCTTCCTCGCGGATGAGCCCACAGGTACACTGGACCCCACCACCGCCGAGACCGTCCACCAGGGACTCATCGACTATGTCCGCGACCACAACATCTGCATGGTGTTCGCATCCCACTGGCCCGAGGCCATCACCAGGATGGCGGACGAGGCGATCCTCCTGGATGCCGGTGATGTCCTGATGCAGGGTGAGCCCAAGCCCATCGCCGACCACTTCATGGAGGAGTACCACTTCGAGAAGGCCGAGGTCGGGGAGCTGGGTGACCCGCTCATCGTCCTGGACGATGCCAAGAAGCACTACTTCTCCGTCGTCAGAGGTGTGGTCAAGGCCGTTGACGGTGTGTCGTTCGACATCAAGGAGAAGGAGGTCTTCGCCCTCATCGGATACTCAGGTGCCGGGAAGACCACCACATCACGCATGATCGCGGGTATGACCCCCGCAACCTCCGGTTCCGTCAAGATCAGGATCGGGGACGATTGGATCGACATGTCCGAGAGCGGATTCGCCGGAAAGGGAAGGGCCACCCCCTACATCGGGTTCCTCCACCAGGAGTACACCCTGTACCCCTTCGACACCGTCCTCCAGAACCTCAGCACCTGCATCGGTATGAAGATGCCCGCGGAGCTGGCCAAGGTCAAGGCCATCCAGGTGCTCATGAGCGTCGGGTTCCCCAAGCAGGACATCGAGAAGATCCTCTACTCCTATCCGGACTCCCTGTCCGTCGGAGAGTGTCAGAGGATCGCGTTCGCACAGGTGCTCATCAAGGAGCCCCGTATCATCATCCTCGACGAGCCCACGGGTACCATGGACCCCATCACGAAGACCATCGTCGCCAAGTCCGTGGTCAACGCCAGGGAGACCCTCGGCGAGACCTTCGTCGTCGTCAGCCACGACATGGACTTCGTCATGAACTGCTGCGACCGTGCGGTGTTCATGAAGGGCGGAAAGGTCGTCTCCATCGGAAACCCCGAGGAGGTCCTTGAGGAGTTCGGTATGGAGCCCGTACCGGAAGGTGAAGAGAATTGAAGCAGAAGATGGGAAGGCATCTCAGCTTCGTGGAGTGCAGGGAATCGATGGGTCTCGGTGTCGGAGGGGGACTCGCCCAGAGGGCGACCATCTCCGAATCCGGGAGGGATGTGGTCGCCGTGGCCATGGGGCCCGGCAGGAGGCACATCACCAAGCCCGTCTGCGAGATCACCTATGCACTCCGCGAGGAGGGGATAGACACCAGCGTCCTGGTGGTCAATGCGGGTTCCGGGGTCCCCGCGGACGCACCGGACATGACCACGGGGTCCTACTTCGGACTCGACCCCATCGAGGTCGAGAGGATCCAGCAGTACAAGGTCGCACTCATCCACCTGGGTAACGTGCGCATGCACATCGTCTACAAGGCGAGGCTCATCCTCAGGAACGTGGGCATCCCAGCCATCATCGTGGCACAGTGTCCCGTGGACTACGAGGACTTCGCCGCCGTGGGGATCAAGACATCGGTCGTCATGCCCCCGGAGGACAAGATCCAGACCAAGGGTGAGATCGTCCACATAGTCACCGGTGTGGTCAGGGGTGTGACCTGCAGTCAGGACAAGTTGGACGAGATCGTCTCCAAGGTCCAGTCGATGCTTCCGGAGGGGAGCAGATGAAGGTCATCGTCAACGGCAGGGAGAGGAACCTCAGGGCGGGTTCCACCCTCAAGACGGCGATCTCGGGAGAGCCCTATGTCAAGGGCACACCCATCTCCGTCCACCTCTCGGAGGAGAGGGTGGTCAGGGAGACCAATGATTTCGAGATCCTCACCGACCGCGGAACGATGGTCATGCACCTCAACGGGTCCTCTGAGGCGGACCTGTGGAGGGACCAGGTCATGGCGAACATGTCTGAGGGCGTCAACGCCAGGTGGGTCACCCACAACATCGCCGCATTCGGATCGTTCCCAACGGACCTCCCGGTGGACAGGGGCTCGTACCTCTACAGGACGTACGACTGCTTCTTCTCCCTGGGCGGTTTCGACAACCACACGACGTACATCATGATCGCAAGGGACAACCATACGGGGTCCTACGGTGCCGGAAAGGCCCTCATCGGGAGGATCACCGTGGGGAGGCACATCCTCAACCTGCTCAGGGAGGGCGACCGGATCCTGTCCGTCCGTCCCCTGATGTCCGAGACCAGCACAGAGAACGTCGTCGTCACCAGGGACCTGACCATGAAGATGGAGGACGGTTACAGGGTGGACACCAGCGTCGCCATCGACCTGGACGGGGCATCCCCCGAGTCCGCCGAGCACGTGCTCGTACTGTCGTCCACAGGCACCATGAGGGCCACCGACGTCACGGGGAGCTTCATATCATGCTCCGAGGACCTCGATGTCAAGATCCCTGTGGAGGACACGGGGACGAGGGACGCCGGAACTGTGGCGGTCAGGAACGAGGGTCTCGGAACCGGCCGTATCTACATATACAAGGACCGCAGGCAGCTCACCCCCGCCATCAACATCGCCGGACGCATCACCACCGGCAGGGCCATCGTGTCCAATGTGGGTGCGGGCGAGGATTTCACCGTCACCACGAACCCCGCACGTCTGCTCTCCGTGGGCATGACCCAGGCGGAGGGTTCCGCGTTCCTGGAGTCCAGGGGCGTCAGGCAGGTCAGGACCGGGGACACCGGTGATGACGCCATCATCGTGGAGCAGACCCCCGAGCACACCATGACCGCCCTCAAGGCCGGCGAGGTGGAGACCTTCGGGGTCCCGAGGGACCGCGTGTTTAGG
Source organism: uncultured Methanomassiliicoccales archaeon (assembly GCA_964634095.1). Lineage (GTDB taxonomy): Archaea > Thermoplasmatota > Thermoplasmata > Methanomassiliicoccales > Methanomethylophilaceae > Methanoprimaticola. The sequence continues at coordinate 10,288 of CAZWKY010000020.1, forward strand.
ATAAAGCTGTCCGACAAGGACCCTGTGAGCCTCCAGTACTTCAAGAAGGTCACGGGACTCAGCCACAAACCCATCGGGTCCATGAAGGTCCAGTTCACGTTCGAGGGGCTCCCCATGGTCACTTTCTACGGCGACGAGATGCGCGGTAAGAACCTGTATCCCCAGGACCCTTTCAAGAAGGTGAGGCGCGGGGATATCGGTCTGACGAACCAGGCCAGGCCCCATCACGGATTGATCGGTATCAGGCTGGAGGACAGCAAGGACTTCGGACCCACAGGGGAGGAGCCCTACGGTACCAATATAATCGGGAAGTTCACCGACGACCTCGACAGGCTCATGGAGGGTCTGGGCGAGGAGGACGTCGTCTACATCACGGAGGAGGAACTATGAGCGAGGAGAGGGAGACCAGGCTGTTCATGATCTCCCCGAGGTCGATGCTGACCCCGGACCAGCTGGTCCGCATGGTGCACGCGTTCGGGAAGGAGGCCATAGTCAAGGAGACATGCTACGGATGTCTCGTGGAGGGCCCCAGGTCGCTGGTCCTGGAGATCAGGGACAGGGTCAGGGAGAGTCACCGCAACGAGGTGTTCACCAAGGTCAGGGCGTACCCCTGCAGCGACCCACGCAGATGCCGTGCACAGCACGGTACCAGGCCCGGATTCGCACAGCTGGAGGAGGAGTGGCAGCTCCTGTCCAAGATCCAGTACGGGCTGGAGAAGGTCGAGGAGGGGGCGAAGTACATACCCCCTCAGGAGAAGAAACGCATTCCCGTAAACGATTTCAAAAAGATATGCGAGGTGCACTGATGAAGGTCTTCATAGATCCGCCGAACAGCCTGGTGCTGTTCGATCTCGTCGAGAGGTTCGGACACGAACCCCTCAGCACGATGGCGGCGATTCAGGAGAGGGTGGACAACCTGGAGGTTGACATGCCGCCCATGAACGTGACGTTGGACGATGTTGTGAAAGGACTCAAGTACGCAGGGGTCGAGGTTCCCTCCGGGATAAGGGGCAGGATGGCCCTCTGGGGCCCCATGATCGAGGAGGCCGATGCGGCCATCGTCATGGACGACTGTCCCTACAGCTTCGGATGCGTCGGATGCGAGCGTTCCAACCTCATGGTGAAGTACCTGATCAAGAGGCGCGGCATCCCCACGCTCCATGTGACCTATCCCGAGAGCGATGAGGAGGCCACCAACTTCGTGGCCCAGACCAAGGAGTTCCTGGAGGCATTGGAATGACCATCAAGATCGCACAGCTATCATGCGGAACCGAGTACAGCAGCGTCCAATACGAGATCGAGAAGGCGGCCAGGTCCGTGGGGGCCAAGATAGTCTACCCCGACGTCTCCGCCGCCGACATCGACGATGCCGTGAGGAGGTTCGGATTCAACCCCAGGTCACCCCAGCTCAAGCTGATGATCGCAAGGGCCGCCCAGCTGGCGGACGGCAAGTACGATGCGGATGCGGTGTTCATCACCACCTGCTTCAGGTGCGCAGAGGCCGCACTGGTCAGGAACGAGCTCAGGAGGTTCATCCAGGAGAACACCAGGCTCCCCGTGGTCACATACTCGTTCACGGAGAGGCTCAAGGCGTCCCAGCTCCTGACCAGGATGGAGGCGCTGGTCACCATCGTCACCAGGAAGGAGCTCCTGGCCAGGGAGAGGCAGACCGGCATCACCGCAGGTCTGGACTCCGGTTCCTCCACCACCAAGGCCGTCATCATGGAGAACAACAAGATCATCGGAAAGGCCTGGACCCCCTCGGGGGATGTCGTGGCATCCGCGACACAGGTCCTCAACGCCGCCATGGAGATGGCCGGTGTGGAGATGAAGCAGATCGAGGCCATCGGAACCACCGGATACGGACGTTTCACCCTCGGCGACCACTTCGGTGCCAAACTCGTGCAGGAGGAGCTCACCGTGAACTCCAAGGGTGCGGTCTGGCTCGCCGACAAGCAGAGGGGTGAGGCCACCATCATCGACATCGGTGGTATGGACAACAAGGCCATCACCGTCAGGGACGGTGTCCCCGACAACTTCACCATGGGAGGTATCTGCGCCGGAGCGTCCGGAAGGTTCCTGGAGATGACCAGCAAGAGGCTCAAGATAGAGATCGGCGAGCTCGGGTCCCTGGCGGACAAGGGTAACTGGAAGAACGCCAAGATGAACTCCTACTGTTCCGTCTTCGGTATCCAGGACCTGGTCACCACACTGGGTGACGGTAAGAGCTTCGAGGATGTGGCCGCCGCCGCATGCCACTCCGTCGCGGAGCAGGTGTACGAGCAGCAGCTCCAGGAGATCGATGTCAGGCACCCGATCATCCAGGTCGGCGGAACCTCGCTGATCTCCGGATTGGTCACCGCGGTCGGGGAGGTCCTCGGAGAGAGGCCCATCGTCCCGCCGGACTCCCAGTACATCGGTGCCGTCGGCGGTGCTCTCCTGAGCTCCGGATTCCTGTGAGGGGTTCTGATGGACATAGAGGTAATCGGAGACGACCCGTACGGGAGCGAGGCATACTCCAAGCTCTTCGACGAGATCATGAGCGACCTGAACAAGGCCGTCCTCATCGACAGGGTCAAGCTCCTGTTGGACCCGAAGACGCCCCTGTTCGTGTTCTCCATCGTGCTGAGGGCGGAGCCCGGCGAGAAGACCATCCCCGATGTGTCCACCGTCAGGATGGAGACCGAGGGGGTCCATGTCACGATCACCCAGGAGCGTTACGCACCCGAGATCCTGGCGGCGCTCTGGAAGAGGTTCGGCAGGAACAACGTCTACCAGCAGACCCGTTTCGACCTGGACGTCAAGGGGGCCACCGAGGCCGACCTGGCGGAGATGGTCGTCTCCTCCGGAGAGGAGGATAAGAGGGAGATCATGGGCGCCATATGGAGGACCATGCCCGAGGGGATCAAGAACCGCCGCACACTGATGGACGGCAACGTCATCACCGTCGTCGCCACCGAGGAGATCCTCCTGCCGGAGATGCTCGCCAAGGGCCGTGAGGTCCATGCATCCATGGGGGGTGCCGCCTGATGTTCGAGGTCATGATGTACGACGGAGGTGTCTACCGTTCCGAGGAGCTCTTCGAGATGATCGAGGACGTCGGAGGGGTGGTGCTCCAGAAGAACAGGAGCTCCCAGATGCTGACCGTCATCATGTCCGTCCCCGGGGAGGACAAGGAGGCCATCTCCAAGCTGTGCAACGACATCGGCGGAGTGGTCAAGGAGGTCCCCCTGGCGGGTACGGAGATCGCCGTCGTCGGTCCCACCCTCGGAAGGCACCACATGCCCCATCCCATCTGCGACATCGCGGAGGAGCTTAGGCGCTACGGTTCCATCACCGTGGTCATGGGTATGGCCAGGGGAAGGGGGAAGGCCACCGCTCAGATGTCCGCCACCGAGAGGGGCATCATCGACGAGTACGATGCGGCCATCTTCGTCATGGGGAACTTCAAATCATGTGTGGAGACCAAGGCCGAGCTGATCCGCGACATCCATGTGCCCACGGTGCTGGTGTCGGGACCTCAGCCCGAGGGGGTTGACGATTGCTGCGAGGCCATCGTGTCCGGAGTCGGACGCAAGGCATCCAGGATGAGGACCCCTCCGGAGAGGGCCAAGCTCGAGGAGATCGCCGACACGTTGGAGGCCGTCCTCAGGGACAAGAAGAGGAGTCTGGAGGAGGACCCCCTGTTCGTCCATCCGGCCGAGGTCAAGACCATCCTCGAGAACTACGAACCGATCAACATGTGCCTCAGGCCCGCACCCATGGTGCTCCATCTGGACGGACTCAGGATCAAGATCCCGTACTCCGAGCACAGGGAGTATCTGGAGAACGTCATGGTCTACGGGCGCAGGCTCGGTGATGTGGCCGTGATATCGCCGTCCAGGATCGATGACAGCAGCATCATCGTCAGGATCAAGACCCGCTCCCAGGTCGAGGACGAGGACAGAGCGGCACAATGAAACGCAAGGGCACGTACGTGCTCGTGATCACCCTGGGTTCCGAACTCATCACCGAGGTCGGGGCCCTGGGAAACCACCTTTTCCCCGCAGGGGACTATCTCTACGTCGGGAGCGCCATGGGGGGCCTGGACCAGAGGGTGTCCCGTCACATCCGCCGTGACAAGACCGTGAAGTGGCATGTGGATCACATCACCGTCTCCGCGGATTCCATCATCGCTTATGAGTCGTATCCGGATCCGGTCCCGGAGTGCACGTTGGCGTCCATCGCCCTGTCCTGCGGGATGATCCCCTTCGGCAAGGGTTTCGGCAGTTCCGATTGTTCGTGCGGAACCCATCTCTTCTCCGTGACGGAGGGTTCCCTCGAGAGGTTCCTGGCCGTGACCGGTCTCGCACCCTTCCGCGACCGTCGTAATGAGAAAGAATGAGATTATCCTCGGAAGTTGGCGAACCTTTAATACGCACGCACGCGTGGCTCGGTCCAGATAGCACCGCACACATGTACGGGAGGCATCGAACCATGAAATCGATCAATGAAGCCAACATGACCGAAGAGGTCTTCGAGAAGATCTTCAGCACGGTCAAATACACACAGCAGGACGGAAAGGTCATCATCACCCCCGCCGACGCAGAGGAACTCTCCAAGGTCACGGCCGTCGTCATGGCCAACGGTGGGGCCATCATGCCCCTGTCCATGGTGAACAAGCACTACAACCCCGACGTCTACGTCGACATGTCCGAGATGGCATCCATCATCGACATCGACACCGTCGCCATGACCGTCAGGGTCCAGGCCGGTTGCAAGATGTCCACCCTCATCGACGCCGTCGCGGCAGAGGGATTCACCCTCGGAGTCGTCCCCGCAGGGGAGGACACCACCGTCGAGCAGTGGGCGTACAAGGAGGTCGAGGGAGTCGGATCCTACAAGTACGGAACCGTCAAGGACAGCATCTACAACATCCGTGCCGTCTCCAACAAGGGATCCGTCATCACCACCGGTTACGACAAGATCGGATACTACATGTCCGGATACAACCTGATCCAGACCCTCGCGGCATCCAACGCCAAGCTCGCACTCATCACCGAGGTCACCTTCAAGCTCCACCCCATCGGGGTCACCAAGGCCGTCTCCTACAACGTGACCGACGCCACCATGCTCCAGGCCGCATTCGCAAGGATCGTCCAGGAGCCCTCCCTCAAGCCCCTGCACATCTCCTTCGCCGGGAACAAGGTCATCATGGCCTTCCAGGGTGCAGAGGAGTTCGTCGACCTGGACATCGAGGCCGCAGACGCTCTCATGGCCGATGTCGGAGCCTCCAAGGGAGACGACGGAGAGGACTGCTGGGCAGGAATCCGCGGATGCGACTGCGTCAACCCCGGTCTCGCCACATACTACGTCCCTGTGAAGAACCTTGCAGCCTTCATCGACGGTGCCAAGGGCATCGCGGCATTCGAGGTCAAGGGAAACGTCCCCGACCGCGGAACCGTGTCCGTCAAGCTCACCGGTGATGTCGACGAGGGCATGTTCTGTGAGGCCGTCAAGAAGGCAGAGGAGCTCGGAGGAAGGTCATCCCTCAGGTGCCCCAGCAAGTACCGCGACGAAGGTGCCGCCAAACTCTCCAAGAGGATCGAGGATGCATTCCTCGGAGCCGAGTACGAGGAGCCCAAGGAGCTGTCCCGCAAGGTCACCCCCGACGTCATCGAGGAGCTCAAGGCCGCCATCGGTGCCAAGAACATCAACGTCAACAGCATGGACAGGATCATCTACAGCCATGACCTCGCACCCCTCCCCAAGGAGGCAGGGATCGCATTCAACAACATCCCCGATGTCATCGCCAGGGTCGAGAACTCCGCGCACATCTCCGCGGTCCTGAGGATCGCCCACAAATACGGTATCGCGGTCACCCCCAGGGGTAACGCATCATGGGGTCTCGGAGGTTCCATGCCCACCAGGGGAGGAATCACCCTCGACATGACATCCAAGATGAAGAAGGTCATCGAGATCAACACCGAGGACCTCTACGTCAAGTGTCAGGCGGGAATCACCTGGAAGAGCCTGCTGGACGCATGCATGAAGAAGGGATACATCATCGGATCGTACCCCTCCAGTTTCCCCTCCGGAACCATCGGAGCATGGATCTCCACCAACGGAATGGGAATCGGTTCCTACAAGTACGGTTCCGCCAAGGACAACATCCTCAACACCGAGATCGTCCTCGATGACGGAACCATCGTCAACACCGGATTCGACGGACTCGGATCCTACAGGTCCATGTACAACCTGAACCAGGTCGTCGCCGGTGCCGAGGGAACCCTCGCGGCCATCGGAACCGTCACCTTCAGGATCTACCCCATGGGAGAGGTCAGGTGCCTCGCATATGAGTTCGACGCCCTCAAGCAGATGGACGGACCTATGCAGGAACTGGTCAACCACGCATCCGCAAGGCCCCTGCACATCGCATGGTCCGATCACCTCCACTTCGAGAACCAGAGGCGTGCCAACGTCCACGCACCCGATGTGACCAACCTGTGGCTCGTCACCCTCCAGGGAGATGCCAAGCACAACGACCTCGAGGAGAGCGTCATCGATGCAATGGCCGAGAAGTACGGCGGAAGGAAGATCGCAGGCGAGATCGCAGAGCACGAGTGGGATGAGAGGTGCTACGAGTTCAGGGCAAGGCAGCTCGGAGTCGGAGAGATCCCCGCAGAGGTCATCGTCCCCACACACGACTGGGGAACCTTCACCGACGAGTGCTACGCAGGATTCAAGGAGATGAAGATGGAGGCCGGAGGAGTCATCGGAGTCATGGTCGACAGGTCCACTACCCTGTTCATGCCCTACTACTTCAAGGACGATGAGCTTCTGACCGGAATGCTCGCATTCGGATTCAACTTCTACCTCGGAGACAAGGCCGCCAAGTACGGCGGAAGGACCACCGGATTCGGAGTGTTCTTCGCATGGATGCTCGATGTCATCCACGACGAGGCCACCACCACCAAGATGAGGGAGCTCAAGACCATCATGGACACCCACGATGTCGTCAACCCCGGACACGTGGTCTGCGGATCCACCAGGTTCGGAATCAACCTCTCCAAGGGACTCATGGGAATCGGAAGCACCCTCATGCAGACCATGAAGAAGCTCTTCCCTGCCGACAAGACCTTCGCCAACAACCTCGAGAGATTCAGATACGACGACCTCGAGCATGTCAAGGTCCTCGACAGGGTCCACAAGCTCGGAGACGGAACACAGTAAAACCCGATCATCAAACTTTTTAGGGTGGGTTCACACCCACCCATTTTGATAATCAATCTGATACATCACTCTTAGGATACGGAGTATTGTTCTATTTTTACGTAGGAATAGTGCAAATAACAAGATGCTATTCTTCAGACCATGTTGGTTGATTTCACTGTCCAGAATTACGGACCGTTTCGTGATGAGGTCGCATTGTATCTCATCGCATCATCGGAGGTGGATGAGCATATCCTTCCGATTCCCTCTGACATCTTTTCCGTAGGTTTGCTGAAGGCGACGGTGATATTCGGACCCAATGGGTCGGGGAAGTCCTGCCTTTTGGATGCAATCCGGTCTTTGAAGGTTCTGACCTCCTGTGCGCGTGTAGATGATGTCCTTCTGCCGGGATATAATCCGTTCTATTATGCTGAAAGATCATCCGAGATGCCTGTATCAATGGAGATTAGGATGGTGCTTGGAGGTATACTCTATGATTATTCCATATCGTACACATCATCGGGGATACAGGGCGAATCCCTCCATTATTACCAAGATGGTCGCAGTATCCCTGTGTTCGTAAGGGGTGATGGGAGTGGACCAATTGATGAGGTGATATTGAGACATGTCACGGACACATCATCATATCTGTTCGTCGCCGCCATCTTCAACGACAAAGTGTGTAATACCGTTCTCTATGGGATACAGGGAATCGAGGTGATTTCAAAAAGGGACATGTTCGATCCCGAAAGGACGTATCGGATGGCCGAGAAGGATCCTGAGATTAAGAGGATGCTAATCTCGGCACTGGATGCTGCGGACCTGGATATCTCCGATTACAGAGGGAAGCTGATGATTATAGGGGATGAGGATGAACAGACCCTTGTGGATCTCCGTATTATTCATAATCCTCGTGATACAGATGGAAATACGGTTGAGACGGGATTTCCCATCCAATGTGAGTCGGATGGAATCATAAGATTGTTCTCTATGATGGGGCCGGTATGTTCGGTTCTGATGAAGGGCGGGACGGTAATCATAGATGATCTCGGAACCAATCTGCATCCTATGGTATCAAGGTGGCTGATTGGACTCTTCAACTCATCGGAGAATGACAATGGTGCACAGTTGGTGGTCACCACACACGACATGGAGTTGATGGATATCGATGACATCTTGAGACGTGATCAGATTTGGTTCACTAAAAAGGATCGTGGATCCGGTTCATCATCGCTGTATTCATTGGCCGATTTCATCGATGTCGGCAAAGGGTCGGATGTCCGCACGGACTATCTGATGGGGCGTTTTGATGCCATTCCAACGGTTGTGGGTGTGAAGAGGTTATGAGAAGTGGATGGGGTCTCCCCCATCATGTTTCACTGGAGTCTCTTCCCGTCGGAGAATGCGTTACCGACCCTCATCCCGATCTCGAGGTATCCTCTGTTGACCGGGTCGTAGGTGATGGGTCTGAGTTTGGACGGGTCTATCCTGCCATCGGTCAGGACGGAATCATCCGCTTTGACATCGACGATCTCCCCGATGAGCAGTTCGTCATCGTTCTCGTCGTAGCCGATCATCCTGCATTCGAGGACCATCTTCAGCTCGTCGATGATGGGGGCATCCACCTTCTCCGCCTTGGTCGTGTGGAATCCCGCTTTGGATACCTTGTCGGGGACATCGTTCCCAGAGACGATACCGATGTAATCGCATCCCTCTATGTGGTCCGCATCTGCGATACCGACGGTGAACGCCCTCCTCTTGACGACGTTCTCCGCCGTCCTGTGGGACCTGTCGATGCAGATGGCGATCCTGTTCTCGTTGGCGATGCCTCCCCATGCGGCGTTCATCGCGTTGGGTGTCCCATCGTCGTTGTAGGTTCCGATGATGAATACGGGCATAGGGTAGATGGTGGTCTTCGCACCGAGGCTCTGTTTCATGGATGGTTGATTCACAGACGGTGATATGAACCTTCAGATGAGGTCCACGACATCCCCGGCGTATTGGACGATGACCATGTCAGGGTCCTCCCTGAGCCAATCCTCCCTGGTGCAGGAGCCGGACAGGACGCCCACGAACGTGGCACCCGCATCCCTCGCGGAGTAGTAGTCGGTGAGGTTGTCCCCCAGATAGAGGATCTCCTCCGGCCTGACGTCCAGTTCCCTGGCGAAGTCCCTCATGGCGATGGGGGACGGCTTGGCGTTGTCGTAATGGGAGTAGTCCCTTCCGACTATGGTGTCGAAACGGTCCGCCATCCCGCAGTTGCCCAGTGCCCTCAACGCATACTCATGGCTTCCGCGGGTGAGGATACCGACCTTCAGTCCCTTGGATCTGATGATGTCGATGCACTCCTCCGATCCCGGGAACGGTTGGGCCTCGTGGACGTACTCCGTCTCCACCTCGGTGCAGGCGTCGTCTATCTCCTTGTTGATGAGGGGGTACTCATCACCCCTTCCGTTGGCCTCGAGCCAGTTCCCCAAGGGGTATCTGGGCCTCTTGGTCTGTGTGTCGAAGCCTATCAGTGAGAACGGGATCCCGTGTTTCTCCATGATCGCCTTGTCGACATCGTTCAGTTTGGCATAATCGACGTGGGTTTTCAGGAATGTGCCGTCCAGATCGAAACCGACGGCCTTGAACGCGGTATCCATGACGGATGCGTAAGTGGAACAACTAGATAAGGTGGCCCGTCCGGGGGACGGTAAGGGGTTATGGGACTCCGGGATCACTCCTCGGAGGTCCTCACAGGGGGCCACATGCCCCTGAGCCTTCCGCCCTCCCTCTCGGGATCCATGGTGCTGACCTCCAATCCGGGGACGATCATCCTGACCGCGGGGATGCCGAGTTCGGGACGGGTCAGGTCCACGGCCACGACCTGGTCGAATCCGCACTCCATCAGCCTTCCGAGGACGACCTCGATGTCGTCGAGGACGTAGGGTGTGGACTGGTCGGGCATGTCCTCCAGGTAGATCCTCTTCTGATTCTGGCCGAACCACATGTGGTTGACCTTCTTGACCTTCTCGTATCCCATGTCGCGGGACACCTTCTGGAGCTGGGCGTTGATCTTCATGCCGTGTTTGTGGGTGGTCCTGCTCTGGGCAACCTCCGTGATCGCCCTGATCGCGGCTATCTCTGGGTTCAGGTGGGTTCCGACACCGATGGTCAGGAGCTCGGGGTCCTTGGTGACCGTGTCGTCGGCGGATGCACCGATGGTGGGGATGCCGATGTCGTTGGTCAGGTCCTTCAGGTGGATCTCGATGCCCTGTTCCGTGAACTTCTCGATCAATCTCGCAGGAACGGATTCCTTGTCCTTTATGAGGACGTCCGCGTAGGTCCTGTCGTTGAACTCGGCGATGGACCAGGCGTCCCTCTCGATGTCCTCGAACAGTGCGTGGAGGATGGCCTCCTCCATGGTGTTCCCGGCGGCGATACCGTTGGTGTGCCATCTGAAAAGTTGGAAATCGTCCTCGGGATAGTACGGATAGTAAACGGCGCAGGCGGGGACCCATATGGGGCATCCCCTGAACATCTCGAAACCCTGTGTCCAGGCGATCATCTGTCCGTCGTAGTGGTCCAGGACCCTGAGGGGGAGGATCATGTCCACGGGGTTCACGGCCATCATGACCTCCTTGGCCTGTTCGTAGGTCCCGTAGACTATCTCGTCGGTGTCCCTCTGTTCGGCGCTGTACCTCTCTATGCTCTCCATGACGGCGGAGGCCTCGGCCTGTTCCTTGGTGACACCCTTTCCGTTGTAGTACTTGGGTTTGCCCAGGGCGGTCTCCTGGCGGTCCACCGAGAACACGGGGATGCCCAGGTTGTCCTTGTCCGTTATGTCCTCGGGTTCACCGAGTCCTGCGGTCTTCAGAAGCGGGAGGACCCTCCTCAGGGTCTCCTCGGGAGGCATGATCCTGATTCCAGTGTCTGGCGAGCATTTGGGACAGCGGTCGAGCATCATATGGGTCTACCTCTTGGGAATGGATTGTGATCGTCGGGTGATGGTAGTAGCCCCCCTTCTGTTTCAGGTGGCATTCAACTTCGCGTCCTACCCACAGGTCCCGGGCCGTTCATCCCTGTTGTATGGACTTGCTCCGATGGGGAGTCGCCGTTTCACCAGATCCCGGGGAACGTCACCGCCTGGCGGATCATCCTGTACATCCGGTCTGTGTCGTTTCTGGGCCCTTGCCACAGCTCTCGCCGTACGCCCTTACGTGCGTCCATCTTGCCCTTGGAGGAGGGAACTTCCTCAGCTGCCTTGCGGCTACCGTCGGCCACCCTCCATCTCCCGACAATCCCTAGTAAGAAGGTATGGATTATAACGGTTTGCATGGGTTGTCTCTCCATCCGATGGTACTCGCTGGATCCCCGCGCGATCATATTGTAGATTCACGGCCCCAGGGATGTTATGGGGAGTACCATCACACCATCGAGCCTCTTGTAGGCATATCTTGTCATTCCGCATATCACCACGAGGTTCTTCGGTGCCTTTCCCTCCTTCTCGAAGGCATCTCTTATCTTCAGAAGGGATTCAGCGGCGGAATCTATCTGTCCCGGTCCCAGTTTCACTTCCACGGCCGTCCACGATCCGTCCGGGGACTCTATCACCGCATCGATCTCCCTGCCGCGTCCGTCACGGTAGTGGAAGAATCTGCACCCCAGATGTTCTGAATAGAGTCTGAGGTCGTGTTCGCAGAGACTTTCAAAGAGGAATCCAAATGTATTGAGGTCCGATACGATCGCATCCTTCCCCACATCCATGGCCGCTATGGCCAGCGATACGTCGGCAAGATGTCTCTTAGGGGTCTTCCCGATCCTCCATTCTGAACGGATGTTGGGTCTGAAGCAGGGGGTGTCCTCTATCAGATGAATCCTGTCGAGGCAATCAATGTACTCTCTATATGTCGGCATGCTGATGCTATCGTCATCAGAGGTCATCATGTCCTTGACTATCCTGCTGTCACTGGCGAGGGTGCTCTCATTACGTGCGAGCGATCTCAGCAGCATTTTCATTTTATCTCTGTTGCGATTTTTTCCATCCAATCTGCAGGCATCCTCTATGGCCGCTGTCACATACTGCTTTGCGGTCAGTCCAGTGTATTCCAGGTCTATGTCGATGTCTGACGGCCACCCACCACGTATGACCAGGTCCGCGAGATGTTCCAGAGAGGGTTCTCCGCAATCCATCATCTCCAAGTTGCCGGATAACAGTTTTTTCAGAGATATTGTTCCAGAGGAGTCCCCTGTCTCGAACAGGGTCATCGTGTGCATGTTTAGTTTTGCTATGCGACCGGTCCCGCTGTGTATGTATTCATCCCTTTTCGGGACAGAGGATCCAGTGAGTACAAAGCGACCCTTCTTGCCTACTCTGTCAATCTCGTTTCGAATGACGTCCCATAGGCTTGGGACCTCCTGCCATTCATCTATGAGGTGGGGGGCGTCACCTTTCATGGCCATCTCGGGGTCGGATTTCGCAAGGTCCCTGTTCCTAAGGGATCCTGTCATTCCTGTGAGCCCGAATTCGCTGTTGCATGCATTCTTTGCACACCATGTCTTCCCACACCATTTAGGGCCCTCTAGACTCACTGCACCGAATGCTTGTAGATATTGGGCCAGTGTTCTGTCTATAAGTCTGGGGCGATATTCCTCGGGTGTCAGGGTCATAGTTGATGATCATTGTTCCAACTATTAAATGTCTTTCAGGTTTTCCACAAAATTACTTTAAGGTTTTCCATAAAGTAACTTTCAGACTTTCCATAAACTATGATTCTATCAGGATGAGGTCGGTCACCGGTGATGTTGAAATAGGATGAGATGTAACTATCGTTAACATCGAAGGTGATGACAGAATATGGATCCGGACGACCTCGAGGACAGGGTGATATCCACGATACAGGAGATGCAGGTGAAGCTCGGGCAGTCCCCCGGTGCGGTCACCCTGTACCTCCCGTCGGATTGTCTCGGTGATGATATGGGGCTGTCACGGTTCACGGAGCATGTGCGTCCGAAGCTGGGCGATGTCGTCTGTACGGTCGAGGATGGCAGGGTCCGCATCACCGTCCCGGAGGAGGGATGCAGGTATGTCGCCGGACTCCCTGTCAGTCCGGTCCTGACCGCCATGGTGGATGCCGTCATGTCCCGGGAGTCCCTAAACGGGATAAGGGCCAGGTTGGCGGGGATCTCCGACGGTCTGATCTGGGAGGAGGTGGACGGTGATGGGTTCGACCATATCGCCTACTTCGACGACGGCACGGACCCGTACATCTACTGCATCGATTCGGATTGCGGGCCGATAACGTACCACCGGTTCTCACGCAGGGACTATGCCGCCTTCGGATTCGACGGCCCGACACATCGTTTGAAATAACCGGTAGTCGCTGAACCATATCCATGGACAGAGGTTCCAAGGAGAGGTTCGAGGCGGCCGTGATCGCCGTCTTCCTGGTCCTGATGTTGGTGTCGGTACCCGTTCTGTACCTCGTGCTGGATGCACCCCTCGTCATGGTGGGTGCGCTGGCGGCGGTGTACATCGTGGCGGCGGCACTGGTCCTGTTCTACACGAGACAGAGGTTCAAGGAGATCGAGGAGGGATTGGAGGATGCTGTTGACAACTACTGAGAACATACCAGGGAAGCAGTACGAGATAATCGGGATCGCCAAGGGGAGCATGATCCAGACCAAGAACATCGGACGTGACATCGGTCAGGGTCTGAAGTCCATGGTCGGAGGGGAGCTCACCACCTACACCCAGATGATGAACGAGTCCAGGGCCATCGCTACGAAGAGGATGGTCGAGGATGCGGAATCCATGGGTGCCGATGCCGTCGTCATGGTCAGGTACAACTCCGCAGCGGTCGCGGCCGGTGCAGCGGAGACTACCGTGTACGGTACCGCCGTCAAGTACGTCTGAGACGGTGATCCGCAGGGTCATCCCCTGTGGCAAACATATTCCATCTTTTTTCACTCGTTCACCGTTTCCCATTCGGTCCCATGATATTGGAATGGGCCCGATCGGACCGTATGTATCGATGTCATCTCCCTACGGATCCCTGTTCCGACGACGGGATTCCGATGATCGATCGTGCATTTCCATAGGGGTCTGCTTATTACGATACACATCGGGGTGTGGATCATCAGTACCACCTGTCCATCATCAGCCTCACCTCATCAGTATCATGAGACTGTTCTGAGACCGATCGGGCCGATATGAGCCTGAACGGGTGTCGGTAGGTTCGGTCCGTCAGATGCGGTCCTTCGCGATCCATCTCGTACAAAGGGTTGGTTCCAGGAAGTCCGGCCGTTGGGAGAGGGTCTGACCCCACAGGTGCCGTATTAAGTGCACATCCCCATCCTGAAACCGGTGTTCCCATGGAGAAGGTCATAACCATCGTGAAGGACGGACCCTACATCGTCCGCGGAGGCGTTCCGTTGTCGGAGAAGGTCATCGCACATGAGGACGGGCTCTACGTCTGGAGGGACGGAAGGGAGCTCCCTCAATCCGAGGTCTACTCCCTGTGCAGATGCGGAAGGAGCGGGGATGCGCCGTTCTGCGACGGGTCCCACAAGAGGTTCAACGGCACCGAGACCGCGGACCGCCGCCCGTATGACGAGAGGTCCGAGCTCCTGGATGGCCCCGGGATCGACATCAGGGACGACCGCAGATGCGCCAAGGCAGGTTTCTGTCACCGCAGGGAAGGGTCCGTATGGGACCTTCTCCGGAGGACGGACGATCCCGACGTCAGGGGGGAGGTCATCCGGGGTGCGTGTGAATGCCCGACGGGCAGGACCGTTCCGATGACGAAGGACGGTGATGTCATCGAAGATACTCTGGAACCCGCGATATTCATAGTCCAGGACCCGGACCGCAGGGTGAGCGGAGGTATCTACGTCATGGGCGGGGTGCCGTTGCGCTCGGCGGACGGTGATATGTACGAGACACGGAACAGGTACGTCCTGTGCAGGTGCGGTTCGTCCAAGGACAAGCCGTTCTGCGATGCCCGTCATATAAACGCCATGTACAAGGACTCCCGGGGAGGATCCAAACTCTTCGGGAAGAAGGGTTGAAGGGAGGGGAGGCACGGGATGTGCCGTCCCCTGTTTACATGATCATTCGGATGTTCTCTTGGTCTTAGGTTCCTTCAGGACCTCGTCGACCTCGCCCATCTCCTCCCGGACCATCTCGTCGAGCTTGGATGTCTCGCTCTCGATCTCCTCCCTGGAGGGGATGGGTCCGAGGATGTCGTCCGGGTCGCCTACGGCGTTCCTTATGCCGTCCACGTCGGAGACCTCCCTGTCGGGGACGTTCCTGGCGGTGCCGATGTAATCCGATATCCCCTCGACGAGCCTGGTGACCTCCATGGGGAAGAATATCTTCGAGGACTCGCCCTCTCCGACCTTCTGGAGTGTCTGCATCGAGAGCACGGACATGGCCTTGGAGTCCATGGTGGCCGCACCAACGGACATGATCCTGAGCTTCTGGGCCTCTCCCTGTCCCTCGAGGATGGTCGCCAACCTCTTTCCCTCGGCCTCGAGGATCATGGACTGCCTGAGACCCTCCGCCTCCAGGATACGGGACTTCTTCTTACCCTCGGCCTCGAGGATGGCCGCCCTCTTGAGTCCGTCGGCCTCCAGGATCGCGGCGCGTCTCCTCCTCTCGGCGGATGTCTGCTCCTCCATGGAGTCCTTGACCTTCCTTGCGGGGTCCACCTCCCTGATCTCCACGGCCTCGATCTTCACACCCCACTTGTCGGTGTTCTCGTCGAGGATGTCCCTGAGG
>CAZWKY010000021.1:0-25635 GCA_964634095.1 uncultured Methanomassiliicoccales archaeon
GTTCAGAAGCGCCTCTGTCCGCAGTTGCACACGGGCACGACATCGTTGCCCACGGACGGCGGTTTCATGGCATCCACACTGAGTGTCCCGTCGGGCACATCCAGGAAATCGGCCAGGTCCTGGTCGGAGGGGTACATGCCGATGGAGATGACCACTCCGTCGTACTCCGCTATCGGGAGTGCGGACAGTCCGTGTTCGGACACGGCCTCCGCCGCCTCCCCGTCAGGATCCACATCGTCGACGGACGAGCACATCACACGCCCCACACGGATGCCGACGGAATCCAGTTTCCTCCAGGATATGTCGAACCTCTCCGTGTCCTCCGGGTCCCTGAGGCGGGCATCCTCCGATTCATAGACGGTCATCTTGCACATACGCGGGCCGAAGCATCCATCGGATATGGATTCACCGTCTCGGATGCTCCGGGCGGAGGACAGCAACATACATCTACGGTCAGGGGGACTCACCATCCATGGACGTGAAGACCAATCCTATGAGGCATCTTGACAAACTCGGCATCCCGTACAGGGTCAACACGTACGGCGATGTCGCACTGGGAGGGAAGGAGGTGGCGGAGGCCCTGGACCAGGACCCGTCCAAGGTCTTCAAGACACTGGTCACCGTGGGGAAGCCGAAATGCTATTACGTCTTCCTCGTGCCCGTCACAGGTGGGTTGGACCTGAAGAAGGCCGCCGCAAGCGTCGGGGAGAAGTCGGTGTCCATGATCAAACAGGACGAGCTCCTCCCGCTGACGGGATATGTCCACGGCGGTTGCTCCCCGTTGTGCACCAAGCGTCCCATGAGGATCACCATCGATTCATCCGCACAGGATTCCGATCATATCTTCTTCAGTGCGGGGAAGATCGGTTATCAGCTGGAGGTCGCGGTGGCGGACCTTCCGAGGATGATGGATTTCGCATTCGCCGATGTGAGGAAGCCGGAGCAGGCGTGAGTTTGTTGTAAAGGGATACAACGTAGGTCCATGTTGTATTTCCTGACAACATAATATTTTATTGAATATTTTTACAATTTAAATTTTCATTGTAATGATATACAATAAAAATTTTTGTTGTATAAAATTACAATAGAACACATATGTTAAATATTGCAGGGTATATTAACATCTCATGTTCATCGGCAGGGAACAGGAACTGTCTAAGTTGGAGTCCATCTGGGCCAAGGAAGGAGTGAGGGGTTGCTCCGTCATGGGTCGGAGACAGATTGGGAAGAGCAGTCTTCTGGATGTGTTTTCAGTAGGGAAACATACTTTCACAATACAGTTTACCCGTGGATCTCCTGGTGACAATCTGGCTCATTTCAATGAGAGGGTTGCCTCATTTCTGGGGAGAGAGATTCCGAGAAAAGATACTCTTGCTGAATTGTTCTCATTGTTGGTGGAGGGTTGCTGTGATCAGCCAACATTGATTGTTTTGGATGAGTTTCCATATCTTGCAGAGGATTATCCTCAGGCATCTTCAGTTCTGCAGAGGTTTATCGATCGGGATATCAAAGGTATGGATGTGATGGTGATCATATGTGGTTCATCTATCAGAATGTTGAAGAGTATGGTTGAGGACATGGACAGTCCTCTTTACGGAAGGATTGATTATAGAATAGATGTGGGGCCTCTATCTTTTGAAGAATGCAACAGGTTTCATCCAAATATAGAGGGGCTGGATGCTCTGAAACTATATATGACGATAGGAGGTGTTCCAAAATACCATTATCTGGTAAGTGGACACACTTACAAGGAGTGTATCTGTGATCTTTTTCTTGATCGTGAGGTCATAAGTCAGGATGGAGCTACAATAATCACACAAGAGCTCAGTCCTGGGAGTCGCTACCTCAGTATGGTGCGTCATATTTCCAACGGTGCGGTCAAACAGAATCAGATTGCAGAAAAAATGGGTATGGATAGGGGAAACTGTAAGAGATATCTCGATAATCTGGAGCGGATCGGGATCATATCCAAGATCCATCCGATGCTCAATGCCCCTGAGAAGCCACATTATACAATATCGGACCCTGTGGTGGATTTCTATTTCTCTATTGTCGATAAGTGGGGATCCGCCATTAGAAGGAAATTGGGTCCAGACATCATCTACAAATTGGTGGAACATGACATAGATACGTTCCTCGGAAAGAGATTCGAGTTTTTCTGTGGTGAGTGGCTCGACCGGGTGATGGCCGTCAGGGAACGCGGGACCTGGTGGGGCCGTGTCGATGATGTCGACGCAGATATCGACATTGTCGCTGATGTGATCACTCCCGATCTTTACACCCATCCTCTGTTGGCGGAGTGCAAGTTCCGTAAGAGCAAGGTGGGGTTCTCCGTCTACAACGACCTCGTACGCAGAGGCGAGGCCGCCCGGGTCGGATACAATGTGAGGTACATGCTCATATCCATATCAGGGTTCGATGAAAGGTTGGAGGAGTTCGCAGAGGACAACGGGGTGGTGCTCATCGGACCGGAGGAATTGATCGGTGACGGTCTGTTATCAGAAGGATGGGTGAGGGACGCCATGGTCCAACTGGGGATGCGTACGTGACATCACCGTCCATGGGAGATATGAAATACCGATCACCGGGATTCCGGACACCATGGCAGACCTCAATCCCAACTGCAACTGTCCGAAGACCGATTGCCCCAGACACGGGAACTGCATGGAATGCGTGGAGTTCCACAAGGCCAACAGCAAGAAGATCCCCTTCTGTCTGAGGTTCATGGTCGAGATCGAGTGATCCGGTTCCGGAACGTTCACGCCATCACAACAATGCGAGGTACCTTCCGCAGACGGCCCCCAGCACGCATAGTATGCTGTTCATCAGGATGTTGAGCACCGCGAGCCCGTAGGTGCCGGCCGTCAGAAGGTTCACCGTATCGATGGAGAATGTGGACATGGTGGTGAACGCTCCGAACAACCCCACGAAAACGAACGACCTCAGGGTGCTCTCCATGTCGAGGCCGTATCTGAACATCAGGAACGATGCGAGGATGCATCCTGTGATGTTCACGATGAATGTGGCCCAGGGGAACGATGTGTCCACCGTCCTGTACACCGCGAACCTGATCACCGCACCCACCGCACCCCCTGCCGCAACGGCCAGGAACGGTGCGAACGAACCCAACGTCATGGGACTTTCCAGGGGACACATCCGATAAGAACCTTCTGTAAGGGACCGTTCCCGATGGGATGATGTGTCCTCTATCGACCAACATACTATAACCTTCCATCGCGATGTCTTCCCCATGGACCTGACACGTGAAGAGGAGGCGATCCTGAACGGTGAGGAGGGCGAGGGCCGTCAGAAGGCCATGGAGCTCGTCACCGCACTCGGCAAGATCTACGGAGCGGAGAACCTCATAGACATAACATCGGCACACCTTTCCGGTGCATCGTACAAGACCATCGGTGACGGGGGTCTGAAATACCTGGAGGATATGGCCGCCGGAGGTTCCAAGGTCACCGTCCCCTCGACACTCAACCCCGTGGGGATGGACAGGACCCGCTGGAGGGAGATGCACATCTCCGAGGATTTCGCTGAGAAGCAGCTCAGGATCATAGACCTCTACGGTCAGATGGGTATCAGGACCACCTGCTCCTGCACACCCTATGTCGGACCCAATGTACCGTCCATGGGCGACCATGTGGCATGGGCGGAGTCGTCCGCACTCTCATTCGTCAACTCGTACATCGGCGCCAGGACCAACAGGGAGGGTGGCCCCGGTGCGTTGGCCGCGGCCATATTGGGCAAGACCGCCAACTACGGACTCCATCTCGACGAGAACAGGAAACCCACAGTGGTTATCGATGCGGACATCGACGGTTCCATATTCTCATATTCACTGTTGGGACAGGCGGTGGGTATGGCCATCGGCAGCGGTGTCCCCTATTTCAGGGGGATATCACCGGAGGTCGAGGAGGCCAAGACCCTGTGCGCGGCAATGGCCGCATCAGGGTCCGTCGCACTGTACCATGTGGAGGACGTCACCCCCGAGGCGGGAGGTTTCGATGTCTCCGACCTGGAGGTCATCCACATCGGAGAGGATGAGCTCAGGGCCGCTTACGACAAACTGAACACCGTCGACGACATCCAGCTCATCGCATTGGGATGCCCCCACCTCACCGAGAAGGAGATGCATCAGATCGCATCGTTTCTCAAGGGTAAGAGGAAGGTCAGGGACGATGTTGAGATATGGTTCTGCACCTCCGCCGAGATCAGGGACAGGTGTCCCGAGGATGTGAAGGTCATGGAGGAGTTCGGTCCCGTCCTGGCGGACACATGCATGGTGGTGGCCCCCATAGAGGGCACCTTCCAGAGGACAGGCACCAATTCGGCCAAGGCAGGTAACTACCTCCCCACACTGTGTTCCCAGAAGGTCATGTGCAGGGACATCGCCAAGCTGATGGAGGTGGTCATGTGATCGTCAACGGACGCTGCATATCGCCCGGAAAGGTGAGGGGGGAGGTCGTCAAGCTCGACGAGCCCCTGAGCTTCCTGGGAGGTGTCGACGGTTCCACAGGGGAGATCCGTGTGGGAAACGGAGGCAATGTCGCAGGCAAGGTCCTGGTGTTCCCCAAGGGAAAGGGGAGCACGGTGGGTTCCTTCGTGATGTATGACCTGATGGTCCACGGGAAGCAGCCCGCGGCGGTGATAAACGAGACCGCGGAGACCATCGTGGCGACCGGTGCGGTGATATCGTCCATCCCCATGGTGGATTCCGTTCCATCCATCGACATGTTCGAGGACGGGGACATGGTCACCGTGGATGCGGATGCGGGCACAGTCGAGATCGAAGGTGTCGAATGCAGGAACGTCGTGTCATCGGCCATCATCATGGATGACAGGTTCCTGATGCTCAGGCGTCCCGAGACATGCCGTTCGTTCCCGGGCAAGTGGTCCCTTGTTGCAGGGAAGATCGAACCCGGTGAGACCCCGATCGAGGCCGCCAGGAGGGAGATCCTCGAGGAGACCAACATCACCGTCGAGGGTCCCGACGCGGTGGTCCGTCCGTTCTACGTCAGGGAGGGTGACACCCTCTGGAAGGTCCACGGCATGCTGTTCAGGGTCTCCTTCGCGGACCCCAGGATCAACGAGGAGAACGAGGCGTATGAGTGGGTCTCCCTGGAGGATATCCACGGTTACGACACCGTCTCCGATACCGTCTCATTGATCGAGAAGTTGATGAGGTGAAAACATGGCGGGGTCCATCCCCGTCATCTTCTGACCGGGCCGATGCTCAGAGGATCTCCTTGGGATCGGTGATGGGGCACACATAACGGTTCTTGCCCTTGGTCTTGCTCTTGAACTCTATCGCCGTCTTCGGACATCTGTTGATGCAGGACAGGCATTGGATGCAATCACCGGACCATGACGGTCTCCCGTCCTCCATGGTTATGCAGTCCGTGGGGC
This sequence comes from uncultured Methanomassiliicoccales archaeon, assembly GCA_964634095.1. GTDB lineage: Archaea > Thermoplasmatota > Thermoplasmata > Methanomassiliicoccales > Methanomethylophilaceae > Methanoprimaticola. The sequence goes on from CAZWKY010000021.1 coordinate 5,416, forward strand.
AGTCGCTCACGCATCTTCCGCATCCGTCACACGAGGATGTCGTCCTGAACCCTTCGCAGTCGATGTTGAACTTGTAGAACAGCGGGTTCACCACGTATGTCCTGAACATTCCGCCGTGGTGGGTGGTGTGTATGCGTTCCCCCTTACCTATGTGTTCGGCGGCGTCCCTCACCTGGGGCACGATGTCGGAAATCATCCTCCTGGCCTCCGTCTCCCCCGGCGGGTCGTCCATGATCAGGTAGTTGTCGGGCATGGACAGGTCTACCTCGCCCATGAACTCCAACCCCTTCCTCCTGCACATGTTCTCGACGTACTTGCAGTTGAATCCCGCCTCTCCTCCGCAGGTCATCACGAAGTACACCATGTCCGTCCCCTTGAATCCGGTCCTCATGATGAAGTCCTCCACATAGTTGGGGATCTTCCATGCGTAGATCGGGGCGACAATGACGAAGGGCCTGTTGGATGTGAGTGTCTCCGTCCCCTTCCTCACCAGGTCCGGGATGGACATCATGTCGTCCCCTGTCAGCTCCCTGAGCATACGTGCAACGAGTAGGCTGTTCCCGGTTCCGCTGAAGTAGACGATCATGGTCCTTCGGAACGGTGTCCGATAGAAAAAGGTGACCGAATATTCCCGGGTCCGATGCGGAGTATCTTGGTCGGGTTGTACCATTGCAGGAACGTCACACGTTTGGCGGGTTATCTGAGAGGAAAAGGGTGTTGAGGGGCTCGCCCCTCGTTTGCCGATGGTATGTCGGTAAAAGGTGAAAGGAAGGGGGTCGCCCCCCCTGTTTTGATCTCACTCCACGGGCGAGATACCGATGACGATATCCTTGCCCATGACCTCCCAGGACTTCACGTCGGTCCCCTGGGGCTCGGCCACGAACGAGAGGGTCTTTGCCCTGACCTCGTTGGCGATGTGCTCCTCCCAGGTCCTGAACAGTCCCACAAGGTGCTCGTCGGATGCCACCTGGCAGTCGACATACTGCTCCACGTTGAGCTTCATGTCCTTGCGCATCTGCTGGATCCTTCTGATGAGCTCCCTGGCGTAACCCTCGGCCTCGATCTCCGGTGTGACGTTGAAGTCGATGAAGATCGTTCCCTCGAGGAACTCCACGGGCTCGATGTCGTTCTCCACGTTGGGGATCTCATCCTTTCCGAGGTAGACGATCCTCTTCACGTTACCCTGGGCGGCGAGGACCTCATCGAATGTCTTCACAGCTTTGTTGACATCCGCATCGTTACCGCGAACGAACACCTGGAGCAGGGGCCACCTGAGCTTGGATTTCATCTTTGCCCTCTCGGCGGCGATGATGTCCACGATGTTCTGGATCAGGGACATGCTGTGCTCCACCTCGTCATCGATGAGTGCGGGGTCGCAGACGGGCCAGTCCTCCATGTGGACGGACAGCTTCTTGCCGCCCATGTGCTGGTAGACCTCCTCGGAGATGTGGGGTGCGATGGGTGCGAGCACCAGTGCGGTGTTCATGATCGCGTAGTACAGGGTGAAGTACGAGGCGTTCTTGTCGGCGACCATGTCCCCGTCCTCGGACCATGACCTGTCCCTGACCAGACAGACGTACCATCTGGACAGGTCCTCCATGATGTAGTCCTCCAGCATCCTGGCGAGCTTGTGCAGCTCCCTGGACTCGAGGAACTCGGTGGCGGACCTCTTCATCTTCTCGGTCCTGGAGATCATCCAGCGGTCTTCGTCGCGGAGGTGGGCGGAGATGTTCTCCAAGGTGACCTTCTCGGGGTCGAAGCCGTCGATGATCATGTATGTGGATGCGAAGTTGACAACGTTCCAATAGGTGTTCAGGACCTTCCTGGCGTTCTTGGGTCCGTCCTTCTGGAATGCGGTGTCCTCCCAGGGGGCGTTGCTCTTGATCAGGTAGTACCTGAGGGAGTCCGCTCCGACCTGGTCGATGAGCTCCAGGGGCTCGATGACGTTGCCGAGGGATTTGGACATCTTCTGTCCCTTGGGGTCCAGCACCCATCCGTGCATCATGACCTCGTCGTAGGGTGCGCGGTCGAAGGAGATCACACCGGCGCCCAGCTGGGAGTAGAACCATCCGCGGGTCTGGTCGTGGGCCTCCACGATGAACTTGGCGGGCCACCACTTCTCGAACTCGTCCTTCTTGTGGGGGTATCCCAGGGATGCCCATGCGGCCACTCCGGAGTCGAACCAGACGTCGAGGACGTCGGGGACCCTGTGCATGGTCTTCCCGCAGTCGGGGCACTTGAACGTGACATTGTCGATCCAGGGCCTGTGGGTGTCCATTCCGTCGGTGTATCCCTCGCCCTCCTTGAGCTCCTCGTACTGTCCGACGACCTTCTTGGCACCGCACTCGCACTCCCACACGGGCATGGGGATGCCCCAGTACCTCTGACGGGAGATGCACCAGTCCCTGGCGCCCTCCACCCAGTTCTTCTCCCTGGACTCGCCGGCCCAGTCGGGGACCCATTTGGCGCGGTCGATCTCGCTCAGCATCTCGTCCTTCACGTCGGGGACGCTGACGAACCACTGCCTGGTGTTCCTATAGATGATGGGTGATTTGCATCTCCAGCAGTGTCCGTACCTGTGCTTGATCTTGCTCTTGTTGTACAGTCTGCCGTTCTCGTCCAGGTACTTCATGACGTCGTCCGCCACGGTCTTGACCTTCTTCCCGGTCATCATGGGGAACTCGTCGGTGTACCTTCCGTTCTCGGCCACGGGGCAGAAGGGCTCGATGCCGTACCTCTTCCCGGTCTCGTAATCGTCGGGTCCGTGTCCGGGTGCGGTGTGGACGAGTCCGGTGTTGTCGTTCTCCACGTAGTCGGCGGTGACGACCCTGTAGGTCCACTCGGTCCTGGGGACCGCATCGAGGTCGAAGACGGGTGTGTACTCGAGACCCTCCAGGTCCTTGCCCTTCATCCTCTCGACGATCTCGAATTTCTCATACCCGCCCTTCTGCATGACGAACTCGGCCTGGGACTCGAGGATGATGACATCCTCCTGCTCACCGGTGGCCTTGGACATCCTGACCTTGGCGTAATCGAACTCGGGGTGGACCGCCACGGCCATGTTGGCGGCGAGGGTCCAGGGGGTGGTGGTCCAGATCAGGAGGGATGCGGAACCGTCCTTCAGGGGGAACCTGACCATGATGGAGGGGTCGGTCTCGTCCCAGTACTCGATCTCGGCCTCTGCCAGGGCGGTCTCGCACCTGGGGCACCAGGTGACGACCCTGCTGGCGGGTTTCAGGAGGTTCTTCTCGTAGGCCCTCTGGAGGGTCCACCATGCGGACTCGATGTAGTCCAGTTTGATGGTCTGGTAGGGGTTGTCCCAGTCCATCCACACTCCGAGCTGTTTGAACTGCTCGGTCATGTCGGCGTGGAGTCCGAGGGCGAACTCCTTGCATGTGGTGATGAACTTGTCGATACCGAGCTCCTCGATGTCCTTCTTGGAGTGCACGCCGATGTTCTTCTCCACCTTGACCTCGATGGGGAGTCCGTGCATGTCGAAACCGGGCTGGTCGCGGACGTTGAATCCGTTCATCCTCCAGTATCTGATGAATATGTCCTTGACGGTCTTGTTCATGGCCGTTCCCAGGTGGATGGCACCGGTGGTGTACGGCGGTCCGTCGACGAAATAGAAGTTCTCGCCCTGGGACCTCAGTTCCTTGGTCCTCTCATAGGCGTTCTCGGATCTCCAGTACTCCTGGATCTCCTTCTCGATGCTCTTGGCGTCATAGTTAGAACGGATCTGCTTTATCATCGCTGTCCCTCTGATATCAGGTGTTATCTTTCCCTGAACAGGCGACCATCCCGCGGGTCAATATAAAAGTATGCGCGCGGGTGCCAGAGGGGTCGCGTGTACGGTGATGTGGCCGGTCAGAGGTCGCCTTCGCCGAGGATGATGCAGGCGCAGTATCCCTTCAGGGGCTGGTAGCAGTGCACGGTGACATCACCGTCCATGTGTCCGAAGCTGTCCCTGATGGTCCTGGGCTCGCCGTTGACGGCCACGTCCGCGAAACCGGCGAGACGGCCGTTCTCGTCCTTCCCGAACATGTCCTCGAACCTCCTGCCGACGAGGTCGTCGATGTCCCTGTTCCAGAACTCCGCCATCCTGTCGTTGCAGTAGCGGACGGTGAAATCCACCGTTCCCTCCTCGTCCACCTGGAGTTCGATCACACCGAATGGGAGCGGCATCCTGTCCAGGACGGAGAACCTCTCTATGAAGTCCCAAGGGACGGCGTTGGTCTGGAGTCCCCTCTCGTCCAGGAGGTTCTGCCTGTTGAGGTCGTGCTCCTCCGATCCCACCGCACTCCCCTCGAAGGATGTCCCGTCGGTCATCGTGTAGATGTTGTCGGTGATCTGGGCGATGTGCCTCTTGGAGACGATCGCACCCCTGTTCACGCGGATGTAGTCGTCGGAGGTGAGCGAGGGCATCAGCGAGACCAACGACCCTCCGGTCTCCAACGTGCGTCCGTCCACAAGGTGGATGACGGTCCTGCCGTCCTCCCTGGCGATGTAGGTTATGTCCCTCTCGGTGACGCCGTTCTCTATGAACAGCATCAGAAGCTCCTCGTCCATTCCGTTCCCTCGGACAGCACCAATCCGAGGTTGGATAAAACCGCTTCGAGGGATGCATCAGTCCTTCGAGACTATGTGGCCTATGGCCAGATTGGCCAGGGTCATCCCGAACACCGCCGGTACGGTGGGCAGCGAACCAAGGACGCTCTTGCCGTGGTCGTCCCTGTCCCTCGGTTTGGCGATGGGCGGTTCCTCGGAGAACACCGCGGTGATGTTGGATGTGTCGTATGCCCTGAGCCCCTTCCTGACGATGGCCGCCATGGGGCAGGTGTGCGTCTTCATCACCGGTGCGACACGTATCCTCTGTGTGTCCATGTGGAGTGCGGCGCCCATGGAGGAGAATGTCCTGACCCCCCTCTCGCACGCGTGTCTGAGGAGCTCGGTCTTGTGGCCCACGGTGTCGATGGCATCCACCAGGATGTCGTAATCGCCGTCGAGGATCTCCGGGATGGTCTCCTCGGACACAAGGACCTCCATGGCCTCGATGTCGATGTCGGGATTGATCGAACGTGCCCTCTCGCATGCAACCTGTGCCTTGGGTCTGCCGATGGTGAGTGTCGTCGCCAGGACCTGTCTGTTGAGGTTGCTCTCGGAGAACACATCCGCATCCACCACACGGATCCTCCCGATCCCGGCACGGACCATGCCCTCCAACGCATATCCGCCGACGGCTCCGCATCCGCACAGGATGACCGATGCGTCCCTCAGCCTCTCGACACCCTCCTCTCCGAGGAGTATGCCGGTCCTGGCGTCCATGCCGTCGCTCATCCCACCAGCCTCCCCAGGTTGGAGTCCGCGATAGCGATCAGTTCCTCGGGGTCCCTCCCGGTGATGTCGCCGAGCCTGGAGGCGAAGTCGTGCATCCCCGTGAAGACCTTCCCGGCATGGGGTGAATCGGTCTCCAGGAGGAGCCTGTCGTCGGGGATGGCCTCCATCAGACGTCTCACCCTCACATCCGATCTGGACAGGATGCGCGGTGATATGGAGAAGTAACAGTTCAGTTCGGAGAACGGTTTCAGGTAGCTGTCCGAACCGTAGGAGTGGAGGATGATCCCGGGGCATCCGTCCCCATGGGACCTGACAGATTCCAGGACCTCCCTCTCGGTGCCGACCATGTGGATGGTGGCCACCCTTCCCATCTCGGAGGCGATGGAGAGCTGTTCCTCGAACGCCCCCATCTGTTCCCTGACGGTCCCGCGTTTGTTGTCCAGTCCGATCTCGCCGACGTGGGCGTTCGGGTCCCCCTCGAGGATGGATATGAGCCTCGATCTCGATCCCCCGTCCCATTCCCCCTGATACCACGGATGCACCCCGTAGGAGCCCCTGATGCGGGGGTCGTCCATCCCGAGCTGTCCATCCCATTCACCGGGACGGGCGGTGCATGCCATGAGGATCCTCGCGGAACCGAGGTCGGGGTATCTGTCCCCGTGCCCCTCCTCCACGAGATGGATGTGCGAATCTGAGAACTGTGAGTACTGGACCATCGTTCCACCGTATCCCCACGGGATTCTTATCACCTGTGCAGAGTTAGGAACTCCTAAACTTTATATAGCTAGTTTAGGATGTCCTAAATACCATGAGGGTCGAAGAAACTCGCTCAGAATCGAAAAGGGGACCATCCGACATATTGATCCATGATCCCTGTTCCTGCAGGGAATGCCCGGCGGCAGCGGCAGGTACCTCGGTCCCCGAGCTGAGGGAGCGTATCGTGAGACACTGTTCACCGACCTTGGCCGGCCTCAAATGCGGAAGCATGTTCAAGGTGTGCACGGACGACCCCCATGGATTCCTCAGGGACGTGGACGATGTCCTCGGCGAGGTCCACCACAGAGGGGTCAGGATGGTCCCGCTGTGGGAGGACGGTTCCGGTGTCCTCCTGTACGTGTACCGTCCGAAGCTGTTGGAGAAGAGGATGCACGAGCCCGGGGTGGCGACGTTCCTCTCGGGATACGGCTACGGTGGGACGGATGCCGACTCCCTCCTGGAGAGGCTGATGGGCAGGTTCGCGGAATGCGGTATGCCGCCAGAAGTGGGTGTGTTCCTCGACTATCCTCTGGAGGATGTGGTGGGATACATAGAGAACAGGGGGATCGGATGCAGGACCATCGGATGCTGGAAGGTGTACGGTGATGTGGAGCAGGCCGAGCGGAGGTTCACCCAGTTCAAGCGCTGCAGGGACGTTTTCGCCCGCAGGCTGTCCGAAGGTGCGTGTCTCGGAAGGCTCGCGGTCCGCGGATGATCTCAGAACCAGGCGTCCAGCGACCTCTGCTTCTTCCTGTTGGATTCCGCCTTGCGTGCGGCCTCGATCTTGTTGATGACGGTGGTGACCCTGTCCTCGGAGAAACCGTACTCGGTCATGAGTGCGACGATCCCGTCGGGGTCCATCTGCCCGGTCCTCACGGAGTAGTCATCCGACCTCGGACCGTTGAGGAATATCTGCCTGACGTCCTCGTAGCCCTCGACCTCGATCTCCGTGTTGGCGATGACGCCCTCCAGGTCCCCGTGCTTCTGTATGAGCTTGAGTCCCTTCTTGGGGCCGATGCCGGACACACCGGGGTTGAAGTCGGTGCCTATGAGGATGCACACATCCACCAGCTGTTCCCTGGTGATCCCCAGGTTCTCCAGCATCCGTTCGGAATCGATGATCTCGGTCTTCACATCCTTGTAGATGTTCTTCCCGGGGACCTTCCTCCTTCCGGATATGGTGAGGTTCCTGACCAACAACGGGGCTCCGAAGAGGATGGAGTCGAAATCCTGTGATGCGGCGGCGTAGACATCCCCCTTGCCGCACATGTACGCGGCCTGGGCCTCCCCGTCGCTGGGTGCCTGGACCACGGGTATCCCCATGAGCCTCAGGAGCTCCTTGGAGCTCTCCAGTATCTCCGGGGTCATCCTGGAGGTCTGCTGTGCCTTGGAGAACGCCTTCTTCATGTCGCCCTCGGCCAATGCGGCCTCGTACTCCTCCCTTGCCTTCTCCCTGCGGGCGATCCTGTCCTCGATCGTACCGGATTTCAGCTCGTTGGGCTTCCCGTCGAAGACGAAGGACGGCTCGACCCCCGCCTCGATGAGGTTCGCCGTACGGTACAGTATCCCCGACAGATGCGAGGTGACACGGCCCTGGGAATCCTGGAGGGGTTTCCCGTCGGGCTGTCTGATGATCGATAGGAACTGGAATATTGTGTTGTAGGCATCGACGGCCACGGTCTTCCCGCGGAGCTCGGTGATGTCTATCTCGGTCGCCTCGACTATGGGGGAAAGATTGACTCCCATGGGGGCACCTCACAGTGTCCTTCCGTAGCCCTTCCACTCTGCGATGGCGGGTGCCATGTCCTCGAGTTTGAAGAGGGACGATCCCGCGACCAGGACCGTGGCCCCGGCATCGGTGCACTGTCTTCCGGTCTGGGGGTTGACCCCTCCGTCCACCGAGATCTCGATCTCCCTGCCGTTGGCCTCCGCCCATTCCGAGACCATGGTGATCTTGGGGACGCAGTCGGCTATGAAGGACTGTCCGCCGAATCCGGGGTGGACGGTCATCACAAGGGCGAGGTCCGCGTATTGGAGGAACGGTTCCACTACCTCGAAGGGTGTCTCGGGGTTCAGGGATATACCGGCCCTGAGCCCTTTCTCGTGGATCCTGTCCATGGCCCCTCTGATATCACCGTCCGCCTCGCAGTGCACGGTGATGAGGTCGCATCCCGCATCGGCGAAGGCGTCGATGTAGCGTATCGGGTCCTGGATCATGAGGTGGGCATCGAAGGGGATGTCGGAGTACCTTCTGATCGCTTTGATCACAGGGGGTCCGAAGGTGATGTTGGGGACGAACATGCCGTCCATCACATCCAGGTGCGCCCAATCCGCACCCGCCTCGTCGATGCGTGCGAGCTCCTGTCCGAGCTTGGAGAAATCCGCCGAGAGCATCGACGGGGAAACCTTGGTCATGGGCGGTCCAAGGGTGTGGAACTAGATAAGAGTGACCAAAGGCACCCTGTCGGTTTCGCCGACGGTCCCCATCACCGTCTGCTCCGGTTTCCGGAAGCGAGGGTCCCACCGTATCGCCGTCCAGGACGAACGTCCGGAGCCAGATTATAAGAACTGGTGGGAGCAATCGCGATACCATGGCATTAGCGAAACACAACACCGTCGAGGAGGTCTGCGACGTCCTCGGATGCGACAAGGCCGCTGAGAGGTCCTTCAACATCAAACAGGTCTCCAGGTCCTCCCTGAAGCTCAAGAACCCCGACATCCGTCAGGTCCACATGTGCAAGGAGCACTACAAGGAGTTCAAGAAGGAGACCAAGTCCGACAGGGCCATAGACCAGCTCTACTGAGCCGGTGTTCGAACATGTTGGAGCTGCTCTTCCTTGGGACCGGGGCCAGTGTGCCGTCCCGTGACAGGGCCACATCCTGCATAGCGGTCAGGAGCGGCTCCGACATCATCCTCATGGACTGCGGCGAGGGTTCACAGCGCCAGCTGATGATCTCGCCATTCTCGTTCATGAAGATCAGGGCGGTGCTCATAACGCACCTCCACGGGGACCATGTGTTCGGACTCCCCGGACTGTTGCAGACCATGAGTCTCTCCGGGAGGACCGAACCCCTCACAGTCTACGGGCCCAGGGGGTTGGCCAGGGGTCTCGACATGATGATGACCGCCACCGAGGGGGAGACGATGTACCCTCTCGAGGTGGTGGAGCTCGACGGAGGGGAGGAGTTCATGGTCAGGGACATCACCGTACGTTCCTTCAGGACGGACCACGGGATGCCCTCCGTGGGATTCACCGTGAGGGAGAGGGACAAACCCGGGAGGTTGGACCGCGCGAAGGCGATCTCGTTGGGCATAAGGGACGGCCCGGACATGGCCCGTCTGAAGAACGGCGAGACCATCGGCGATGTGACGCCTGAGATGGTGGTCGGTCCCAGGACGCCCGGGGCATCCATCGCGTACACCGGGGACACCAGGCCCTGCGACACGGTGACAGAGGGGTGCAGGGGCGCCACGGCGCTCATCCACGAATCCACCTACATGTCCACAGAGGAGGGGTTGGCCGCGGACCATTTCCACTCCACCGCACGTCAGGCGGCGGAGACCGCGGAGGCCGCCGGTGTCAGGATGCTCCTCCTGACCCACATAAGCAACCGTTACGACGACCGTACGGCGGTGGAGACCGAGGCCCGGGACAAATTCCCCGAATCGGTCGCGGTGGAGGACATGGACTGGTTCGAGGTCATGTCCGGTTCCGTCCGCAGGAAGGTCACATCAGCTTGAGCATGTCGGCGTTGGTGATCAGGCCGGCTATCTTACCCTTCTTGGAGACGAGCACGGCGTTGCAGTTGCTCATGAGCGTCGTGACCGCCGATATGGGTGTGTTGTCCGACACCACCGGGAAGGATTCGTCCATCACCTTGGATATCACCGTCTGACCGAGCTGCTCCATGGTGTACCCCTGTCTGACCAGTTCGAAGATCCCCCTCTCCGATATGCTGCCCACGGGGATCTCCCCCTTCAGAACGGGCAACTGGGAGTAACCGGTGGTCCTCATGAGGTCCGATGCCTGATGGACCAGTTCGGTGCATTGGATCGTTATCACCGATTTGGTGGCCACATCGTCCGCGGTCAGGTCCCTGTGGTCCCTGTGCTTCATGCTCTCCAGGGTGTCGAAGAGCTTCACCACCGTCTCGTAGCTGGCGGAGATCTTCCCGCTCTCGATCTTGGCTATGGTGCTCTGGCTGATCCCGGAGGCATGGGCCAGTTCCATCTGGGTGACGTCGAGCGATTTCCTTATCTTCCTGATGTCCGAGGCCGGCGGGAACTTCATGTCGCATCAGAGGATAATATTCTTATTTGAATATTATTGTCCATATAGTTTATCTACACAGGATTATTCAGGACCCCTAATAGGAGATATAACATGTCCAAGAACATCTACGTAGAGGGACTCAACGAGATCCCCGTTCCCATGAAGAAAGTCGAGATCGTCGAGAGGAAGGGAATCGGACACCCCGATTCCGTCTCCGATGCACTCGCAGAGGAGGTCTCCAAGGCCCTTTGTAGGATGTACAAGAAGGAGTACGGACACGTCCTCCACCACAACACCGACGAGACGCAGATCGCAGCAGGACAGGCCGCACCCAGGTTCGGCGGAGGATCCGTCATCGACCCCACATACATCCTCCTCGTGGGACGTGCCACCACACACGTCGGATCCGGAGAGGACCTCAAGTCCCTGCCCTGCAAGCCCGTCGCCCTGAAGGCCGCCCACGACTACCTCGTGAAGACCTTCCCCAACCTGGACGTCGACTCCGACATCATCCTCGACGCCAAGATCGGAATGGGTTCCGACGACCTCACCGGTGTCTACAAGGCATCCGGACACCTGGCAAACGACACATCCTTCGGAGTCGGATACGCACCCTACTCCATCACCGACCAGGTCGTCCTCAAGACCGAGGAGTACGTCAACGGCATCATGAAGAAGGACCTGCCCGAGACCGGACAGGACGTCAAGGTCATGGCCTCCCGTATCGACAACGACCTCACACTCACCATCGCATGCGCCATGGTCGACAGGTACATCCCCGACGTCAGCCACTATAAGTCCGTCATCGAGCAGATGTACGACAAGGTCACCGACAACGCACTGAAGATCATCGGAAACGAGGATGTCAACTTCAAGCTCGAGATCAACACCGGGGACGACTACGACCGCGGTGTCTACTACCTGACCGTCACCGGACTCTCCCAGGAGATGGGTGACGACGGATCCGTCGGAAGGGGTAACAGGTGCAACGGTCTGATCACACCCTACAGGCCCATGTCCATGGAGGCCACCTCCGGAAAGAACCCGATCACCCACATCGGAAAGATCTACAACGTCATGTCCAAGCTCATCGCAGAGGATGTCGCCAAGAAGGTCACCAACGAGGCGGAGATCAGGGTCAGGCTGCTCTCCCAGATCGGAAAGCCCGTCTCCGAGCCCCTGAACGCATCCATCCAGATCGTCCTCCCCGATGCGGAGAACGACCCCAAGCTGCCCACATGGAAGTCCGAGGCCGAGGCCATCGCAGCCGAGTGGCTCGACAACGTCGACAAGGTCTCCGACATGATCATCGAGGGCAAGGTCAGGACCTTCTGAGCGTTGGTCACAAACGGATAAACTTTACAACCATGGCCGGGCGGTCCCCGCACCGTCTGGCCATACAAATCTTATTAAACCTCTAGGATGTCGGCATACCCATCCAGCGGGAGAGTTCTCACATGAAGATTATCGATGAGCCACAGTTCGGTCCGATGTTCAGATTCAATGACGCAAACGTGTATTGGTCGCTCCATCTCCTATCCGATGGGCGCAGGATGGGCCGCAAGAGACTGGCAGACGAGGTCGGTGTCGGAGAGGGCAGCATGCGCAGGATCATCGACACCCTGAAGGAGTGGGATTTCATCAACATCAAACAGACCGGTATCACCATCACCAAGGCCGGACTGTCGTTCCTGGACCAGCTCCCCATCCGTCCCGTCAACATCTTCGTGGAGGGTTCCGTCACCGGTGAGTGTCAGCAGGGTGTGCTGGTGATGGGCGGGGCCGACAAGGTCGTCAACGGTATGGAGCAGAGGGATGCGGGAATCAAGGTCGGGGCCGACGGATGCACCACCATCGTCATCCGCGACGGTGTCCTCATGATCCCTCCGGACTGGAACATGGACGAGAGGACCCCCGAGCTCGCATACAAGATCCGCAAGGACATCGGTATGACGCAGAGCGATGCACTGATCATCGGCGGAGGGGAGACCCAGTCCCTGGCCACCGAGGCCGCGATCACCGCCGCGCTCCAGATGTTCTGAGCAATCCGTTTTATCAACCGATAGACCGATTGGCCTCCATGCGCCATCTGCTGAGCCACTCGGTCTATCAGGACCTTTCACTTTTCGGTGACGATCCCGGAGCCAAGCTGTCATCCATCGGATGTGACGGTATCGAGCTCCTGACGGGTTTCGGACCCGTCGATCCGATCTACCGCGACATCACCAGGACGGTCCACCTCCCGTACGCCACCGATTGGATGGCGGCCTGGGATGGGACCCCCTATGACATGGACGAGGAGGTCTCCCGTTACGTCATGTACGGCCGGGACAGGTCCGACATCGTCTCCAACCTGACATCCGCCATAGGGTATGCGGCGGAGCTGGCGCCGGAGCACGGTGTCATGCATGTGACCAACATCCCCTTGGACGAGGTCTGCAGGCGCACATACACCCAGGATCCGAACAGGGTCATAGATTCCTTCTGCGAGGTCATGAACACGGTCGTAGGTGGCATGAGGGGCGGGGAACCGCCGTTCAGGATAGCGTTCGAGAACCTGTGGTGGCCGGGGCTCAGACTCCTCGACCCATCAGACTACAGGAGGTTGGAGCGCGGCATCGAGTTCGACAACTGGGGCATATGCCTGGACACAGGTCACATGATGAACTGCCTCCCCGGGATCGACACGGAGGCGAAGGGGATCGATGCGCTCCTGGACATCTTCGACGGCTACCCCGGGGACCTCATCGACAGGATCGGTGCGGTGCACTTCCATTGGAGCGCCAGCTGGGGTTACAGGTCCACCTTCGAGGAGAGGTCCCTGGAGGGGGACCCGTCGGAGTTCTACTTCAGTGCCTACCCCCATGTCTCTAAGATGGACCAGCACATGCCGTTCTCTGATCCCGGATGCAACGAGCTGTTGGATGTCCTGAGGCCCGAGCTGGTCATCCACGAGATGCCCGGGTCGAAGACCGGTGTTCTGGAGGATTTCGTCCAGCAGCGCTCGCTCATCAGGCGATGACGGTGATGTCACAAAGGTAACGCCGTTTACCGGTACGGACTCCCAGTCAGCCAACCCTTTTATATTACTTCTATAATCGGTAGCCCAGAGGATTTCAAATGGCACGTTTCAAAGAGGCTGAGCACAGGCTCCTTGACAAGACTGTTTGCATGAACTGCTATGCCACCAACCCCAAGAAGGCTGACAGGTGCAGGAAGTGCGGATACAGCAACCTCAGGCCCAAGGCCAAAGAGAGCAGGAAGCAGTGATTACTGTTTCCATCATTGATTTTTACGGCCGGCTATCGGCCGGTTCCGCCCAGGCGTAAGTCTGGGCTCTGGAGGGGAGGAAACCCCTCCCACATCCTTTGTCGACAGGGTTCCATATATAGGCCCGATTACATTGCCAGTAGTGTCGGAGTGGCATCATGAAGATTCTAATCGTCGATGACAACGTCGCTGTCCAGGAGATCATCCAGGACATCCTCCTGGAGGAAGGTTATGCGAAGGATGATATCAGGTGCGTGAGCGGTGTCGACGAGGCCGTCGCCGCCGTCACAGAGTTCCATCCGGACGTCATCATGCTGGACACATGGGTGGGTGACGAGGACGGTCTCCGTGTCATCAACAGATGCAGGGAGGACCAGGAGGAGCTCCCGAACGTCATCCTCATCAAGAGTGCGAGCGAGCAGGTCCCCACTGACAACCCGTCCATCAGGGGATACATCGACAAGCCGTTCAAGTCCACCGACGTCCTGGACGCCCTCAAGGACATCTCCGAGGTCATGGTCCAGGAGGAGGAGCAGAACTCCGAGAAGAAGAGGAAGAGGAAGGAGTCCAGGTCCCTGTTCCGCAGGAAGAGGAAGGCCAAGGTGGAGATGTCCACCGTGGACATCGAGGACAAGGGACTCTCCTTCGGCACATCCTATATGATCTACGAATCGGAGCCCGAGAGGATATACGACCTCGTGGGTTTCTTCGATCCCGACAGATACAGCATCCTGATGGTCTCCTCGGACAAGGTCAAGGCCGTGAGGGACCGTTTCGACAGGGGGAACATGGATGTGGTCTCCCTATCGCCGTCCGCAAAGGGCGGTGCCATGGACCTCTACGGTCTAGGGTCGCTCATGGTCTATGTGGAGGATTTCATCAAGATGCATCAGTTCCCTGTGGTCGTCTTCGACAACTTCGCGGACCTGGTGGAGGCCGACGGCCTCAACAACGTCCTGGTGTTCTTCCATCAGATGATCAACGGTTCCAAGGATGAGGCCACGTTCCTGATCTCCGTGGATGATGGTCCGCTGACCGACAAGGATGAGAACATACTCAAACTAGATTTCAAACTCCATAAGTTCTGAAGAGGTATTCCATATGCAGATAGAGAAGGTATGGGCAAGAGAGGTATTGGATTCCAGAGGCAACCCCACAGTGGAGGCCGAGATCACCGTATGCGGACACAGGATCACCGCCATCGCACCCTCCGGTGCATCCACCGGTTCCTGGGAGGCCCACGAGCTCCGCGACGGCGGTGACAGGTACGGGGGCAAAGGCGTCCTGAAGGCCGTGGAGAACGTCCGCGGCGAGATCGCCAAGAGGATCGTCGGGATGGACCCCACCGACCAGAGGGCCATCGACGAGGCCATGATCGAGCTGGACGGCACCGAGAACAAGAAGAGGCTCGGGGGCAACGCCACCGTCGCCGTGTCCCTGGCGGTCGCCAGGGCAGGTGCCATGTGCAACAACATCCCCGTGTACGAGCACATCGGAGGGGACCATGTCACCCTCCCCGTCCCCATGCTGAACATCATCAACGGCGGAAAGCACGCCGGAGGCAACCTGAAGATCCAGGAGTGCATGATCATCCCCGCAGGGGCCAAGACCTTCTCCGACTGTCTCAGGATGTCCACTGAGGTCTACATGCACCTCAAATCCATCCTCAAGTCCAAGTACGGTGTCGGTGCCATCAACATCGGTGACGAGGGTGGATTCGCACCTCCCCTCGACACCGTCGATGAGGCTCTCTCCACTATCGTGGAGGCCATCTCCGATGCGGGATACGTCCCCGGCAAGGATGTGTACCTCGCCATGGATGCCGCATCCTCCGAGTTCTTCGAGAACGGTGTCTACAACGTGGACGGCATGAACCTGTCCGCAGGGGAGCTAGCAGACCACTATGTCGAGCTGACCAAGGCACACCCCCTCATCAGCATCGAGGACCCCTTCTTCGAGGATGACTTCGAGACCACCGCCGAACTCACCAGGAAGGTCGGAGGCCATGTGCAGATCGTGGGTGATGACCTCTTCGTCACCAACACCAAGCGTCTCAGCCGCGGTATCGAGCAGGGAGCGGCCAACGCACTGCTCCTGAAGGTCAACCAGATCGGAACGGTCACAGAGTCCGGTGACGCCGCCAAGATGAGCTTCGACAACGGTTACAACGTGGTCGTGTCCCACAGGTCCGGAGAGTCCGAGGACACCACCATCGCCGACCTGTCCGTGGGATGGGGATCCGGTGAGATCAAGACCGGTGCACCCGCACGCGGTGAGAGGACGGCCAAGTACAACCGCCTCCTCAGGATCGAGGAGGACCTCGGATCCAAGGCGGTCTTCCCCGGCGTCAGCAAGTTCCGTCTCTGATCCAACCGCCGGAAACGGGCCTCGGCCCTTATCCGGCATATATAAACCTTTTTACTACCTTTCTGTCTGGATATTGAACTAACGCCGTTATTCCAGGCGTTTGCTGATGCTACGGAAATGTCTCGGAACAAGGCTTATATTGTGGCTGTCAGTTGAGGTGGATACGCGTTCCGACGGGATAGGATGAGATTATTGCTGTATGGGATCGCGTGAAAATGGGGAGAATACTAGTGTACGAATCATACTCTGAAGACAGCGTCAGCTACGCGTCATCCAACGGTCACACCAGAATGCTGGACGATGTAATGTCGTCATCCATGATGAGCGTCTACTGCGGTTGCGGGCGCATCGTCAACCAGGACCGTTCCGAGATGAAGATCAAGCTGGACCTTGGTAAGGAGTTGGAGTGCAACACATGTCGCAACACACGTATCTCCCATGAGATCGACGAGCTCAACCAGCACTTCGATCCCGCTCCCGAGGAGATCGACATCGACCTCTGACGGTCATTCTAATTTCCTTAGTGGGTAACACCCATTAATCTTTTTGTAATACTGAAAAGGGATCCGGGGATGTCCCCGGTAAGATCATTCCGCGGGGGCCTTCGTCTCGGAGGACTCCTTCTTCTCGGCGGTCTTCTTGGACCTGGAGGTCTTCTTCCTTCCGGGGCAGTCGGGGTTGATGCACTCCTCGATGTTACCCAGTGAGATCATCGGTGCCTTGCATATGGTGCATATCCTTCCGGCGGAGGTTATGGTCCCCCTGGGCCTGAGCGGATAGGTCTGCGTGCATGCGGGCCATGCGGAACAGCCTGCGAACCTCCTTCCGGCCTTGGAGAACATGATCCTGATGTTGCCGTTGCCGCATGTGGGGCAGGGGCCCAGGTCGTTCCTCTCGGTGTTGCTGGTGCACTTGGGGTCCACGCACTGGATCGAAGGGGGGTTGCCCTTCCTGATGACCTTCAGTTGGGGCAGTCCGCACACGGGACAGGTGGTCTCGGTGGTCTGGACCAACGCTCCCCTGGGCAGGGGGTATGCGCGCTTGCAGTCAGGGTATCCGTCGCATCCGATGAAGTTCCCGTTCTTGGACCTCTTGATCGTCATGTTGTTGCCGCATGTGGGGCAGATGCCGATGTGCTGCTGTGAACGCAGTGCGGCCTTGATCTCCTGTCCGATCTCCTCGGAATCGGTGGATATCTGGGATGCGACCTGGTGGAGCATGTCCTGGGATTCCTTCACGACGGAGTCCAGGGTGCGTTCGCCCTCGGTGATCCTGAGCATGTCAGCCTCCAGTTTGGCGGTCATGTCCGGTTCGGTGATCCCTCCTCCGTGCTTCTCCAGCGACTTGGTGAGTGCGATACCGCTGGGGGTGGGGATCATGTAGTTCCCCTGGACGTAGTTCCTGGAGAACAGCTTCCCGATGATGTCGTGCCTCGTACTCTTGGTACCGAGCTGGAGTCTGTCCATCTCCTGGATCAGGGATCCCTGGTTGTACCTGTACGGCGGTTTCGTCTCCGATTCGGCGATGGTCATGGACCTGATGTCCACCTGGTCGCCGATCTTCATGACGGGCAGTTTGGAGTCGTTGGCCTTGAGGTACTTCTTGTAGTACTTCTTCCAACCCTGTTTCTTGAGGACGTATCCCTCGGAGAGGAACCTCTCCCCTGCGACCTCTATGGTGCACTTGGTGATCTCCGCCTCGGCGTTGGGTCCGACGGTGGCCAGGAACCTCCTGACGATGAGCTCGTAGAGTTTCCACTTGTCGCCCTTCATCTTGTCGGACGATGCCCCCGCGGTGGGGTATATGGGCGGATGGTCCGTGGTCCTCCTCTTTCCCTTGGAGGGGATGATCTTCTCCTGGGCGAGGATCTCCTCGGCCTCGTTCTTGAACTCAGAATCCTTCAGCTTCTCCAGGACGGACCTGAGGCTGAGGCTCTTCGGGTACTCGGTGTTCTCCGTACGGGGGTACGAGATGTATCCTCCGGTGTACAGGTCCTCCGCGAGCTTCATGGCGACGGTCGGGGGAATCCCGATCTTGTTGGCCTCCACCTGCATCTGGGTGGTGTCGAAGGGTGCGGGTCTGTACTCCTCCTTGGTGGACACCTCGTACTCGGTGACGGTTCCCGTGGTGGCATCGCTGACCACCGCCAACGTGCCCTCGGCCTCGTCCTTGTCCCAGAAGGGGTTGCCCTCGTGGTCGCCCTTGAATGCGAGCATGCCGAACTTCCCGACGATGTTCCAGAACGGAACGGGTACGAAGTTCTCGATCTCCTCGTGTCTATCGACCAGGAGTTTGAGTGTGGGGCTCTGGACCCTCCCTACGGACATGAAGTTCTTACCGACCTGTCCCGATGAGAGTGAGATGAGTCTGGTGAGGACCGCTCCCCAGGAGAGGTCGACGATCTGCCTCGCCTCGGCGGCGTCGGCGAGTTTGCTGTCGGGGTCGGTGAGGTTGTCGAAGGCGGTCTCCACCTCCCCCTTGGTCAGGGCGCTGAACTTCGCCCTCCTGACCATGGACATGTCCGCACCGATCTCGCGGACTGTCTCCATACCGATGAGCTCTCCCTCCCTGTCGTAATCGGTTGCGATGATGATCTCGTCGGATTGGGCTGCGAGCTCCTTGATCGTGTTGAGGATGGACTTCACGCGCACGGTCTTGATCTGGGGTGCGTAGACGAGGTCGACCGGGGATGTTGTGCTCCAGTCGTTGTACTCCTTCGGATAGTCCAACTCGATGATGTGTCCCCTGAGACTGACGACGTTGTACTCGTCGGTCCCGGATTCGAACGATATCACCGTAACACCGCCGCTGGTGGTGGAATGGGACTTTCCGTCAGACAGGATGGTCGAGATCCTCCTTGCCGCATTGGCCTTCTCGGTGATAATCAGCTTTCTCATCGCTGGATGGCACATCTTCGGATGATATTAAGGTTCGTGCCGGGAGTCTGGATGTGTCCGGGGAATCTCATTGGAGGATATGTCCAATCAGGTCCCTGGGACGGTGATATCGGCATATCTGTCCACTATGAATCCAATCTGGGATACGGTTATCACCGTCTCCGCGATGGGTCGGGTCATGCGCGTGGATGTGTTCCTGGATATGCTCCGTGGGATGGACGGTGTCATAACCGCCGACATCATGCCGTCCGACCTCATACAGGAGGTCGCCGAGACGGAATCGTCCGTGGACACCATCACCGGCGGGATGACGCTCGAGAACATCGGTCTGTTCCAGTGCCTCCATCACGAGCATGTGTTCGTCCTCATCTCCAAGGGTTTCCTCCAACGTTCGGAGGAGATCACCATGAGGATGATCGACACCGAGGGTGTGGTCATAGGCCACGATGTCCCCGACTCCATGAGAGAGGAGCTCTCGGCCAGGAAGGACCTGATCTGGATGTCCGACGGGTTCGTGCTGTTCCCGGAGCTGATAACCAACCGTGATGCGAAGATGGTGATGGGATGCAGCACCCTGAGGTTGGACGGTGTGCCCGGTGATGTCACCGCGAGGATGTTCTATCCGTCGATAGCATCGGCCGAGCTGATAAACAGAAGATACGGGGTGGAGGGCCCGTACATATCCGCGGCCGTTGTGGGCGTGGATGGTCTGGAACCCTCCGTTGACGGTTCAGTGCCTGTGTCCGATGTGGTGGAGGTTCCCGGTGGAGGGAGCGGCCATGGTGAGTCTGCCCCTGAGGACGCCCTTTATCGAGGTCACCTCGTTGGCGAAGGACTTCATCTCTCCCAGCTTCCCCTCGCAGATGAGGATCTCCATGCACTTCTCATGGTCCAGATGGATGTGGACCGAGGTCTTGACCATGTCCGTGTGGGCGTGCTGGATGTCGGTGAGCTTGTCCCCGACGGAGGTCATGGTGTGGTCGTAGACCATGACTATGGTGCCCACCATCCATTCCTCGTCGTTCTTCCATTCGTTTTCCGCGAGGGAATCGCGGACAAGGTCGCGAATGGCCTCGGATCTGCTGACGTATCCCTTCTTTGAGATGGATTCATCGAACTCCTTGAGGAGTTCGGGCTCGAGGGAAACACCTATACGTGTTACTCCATCCATGTTTTTCCCCATCCGGGTAACACTTAATAACCTTTGTTCGTCGGCCTGGTATGGGGTTGTGGGATATATCCTCCAATGCACGGGACGGGGTGGGGGACCACCTCTCCAGCGTCCTCCATGCCCCTCCCGCCGAGGGTGTGGAAATAAT
>CAZWKY010000022.1:0-25439 GCA_964634095.1 uncultured Methanomassiliicoccales archaeon
ACTCAATCCGCCGGGTTAATATTATCTGAGATTCATCCGGCATTCCATGAACAACGCCATTGATGACTTTGAGTCCTCTATGCTCGAGGACATCTCCATGGGGGAGAGTAACAAGTTGGAGTTTAAGGGAGATCTTCCCCAAGAACACAAGAAGTTCATCAAAACCGTGGTCGCGTTCAGTAACGGTTCTGGTGGCAGAATCCTATTCGGAATCAAAGACGACCACCAGATTGTCGGGATTCCCGATGATTCCCTATACAAGATCAAGGATGCCATCACGGACTCCATCTACAAATCCTGTCATCCCACGATAGTCCCGGAGATTTATACCGTAACTCTCGAGGACAAGAACGTCCTTGTTGTTGATGTTCAGGCAGGCGACGAATGCCCATACTTCATCAAATCAGAGGGACTCGAGAAAGGCACATATATTCGCGTCAGTGGCACAAGCGTCCCTGCTGGCCCAGATATGATCAAGATTCTTCAGTTACGCGGAAGGAAGTTAGCCTTCGATGTCATTGAATGTCCATCAGTCCCTGTCAATAAATCAGAACTTGATGCCCTTTGCAAACGTCTGTCATCATATCGGTTGCCAATAACCCCTGAAAAACTGGAAAGTTTCGACGTCATCAAGAAAAGGGGCAGGGGCTACATTGCAACGAATGCTTATGCTCTGCTCACTAGCAACCCTTTCTCCTATGTTAGGATTCAATGTGCCCGCTTCCGTGGGAACGATGATCTTGTGTTTGTGGACAGCATCGATTTTGAAGAAGATGTTGTGTCACAGATTGAGGGGGCAGTGGCATTTGTTCTCAAACATCTCAACAAGGGTTCACGGATAGAGAGTCTCATCAGAGAGGATTTCTACGAAATACCTGAGATAGCAGTGAGAGAAGCGATTGTCAATGCCGTGGTGCACCGCGAATATATGATGGATGACAGTTCCATCTTCGTGAAAGTCTTCGACAACCATGTCGAGATCGAATCGCCGGGTCTGCCACTAGGATTGGATATTCACGATGTCATGTCAGGTCGTTCCAAAATACGTAATCAAGCCCTGGCATCAGTATTCAAAACAATGGGACTTATCGAAAGATATGGGGGCGGTATACGCAGGATGGTTAACGCCTGTGTATCCGCAGGCCTATCCGCGCCAGAATTCATTGAAGACAAAGACTATCTGGTTATCAGATTCATCAGACCTGTTGAGTCAAAGCCAGTGAACACCCCCGATGATACAGAGGTCATCCTATCACTGATAAAGGACAATCCTCAGATTCGTCAGACAGAGATCGTCGCAACCACTGGAATGTCTCTTTCGAAAGTAAAGAGAATGATCGCCGACCTCCGTAATAATGGCACAATCGTCAGAGAAGGCAACAACAGGAACGGGAGCTGGATCATCAAGAGTCATTAAATGGTGTCAATGGTTCGGGATTGGTGTCAAACTGACACCATTCATGACACCATTGACACCATTCATGACCACACATTCCAGTGAACAGACACCACCAAACCACAATCGCCTCTGAAACGACTCTGATCCGACGATAATCCACAGCTGATAGTCTTCAGAACTATGGTCAGAATCACCAACCTCACTGATGACAAAGAGTCTATCTTAAAGGGAGATTGGTGTCAATGGTTCGAGATTGATGTCAAACTGACACCATTCATGACACCATTCCATTCAAGCAAACAACGACACAAAACCGAATCAAACAGGAATCCGGAAATCCATCGATCAAAAATGGTAAAGGGTTTTTCCGGTCCGTCCTCCGGACCGTCGGATCGGTTCCTCAGAACCTGCTCCTGTCCCTTCTCTCTGTGGGCTGGTGCTTCCTGAAGCAGTCCCTGCAGTAGACGGGCCTTCCCTGGGTGGGCTTGAAGGGGACCTCGCACTCAGCTCCGCAGTCGGAGCAAGTGGTCTTGAAGAATTCCTTGGGCCTGTCCCTGTCATTTCTGTATCCGCCGTATGCCATATCTTTCACCTTCTCGGTACGGTATCCAATAAAACTCCTCGGGCCTGTCAGCGGACAGTCGGAATAGTAGTTGAACGCCTATCCTCACGTAGATGAATCGGGTATAAGAAGATAGGCAGGGGCCCTTCACAGACCGCCGCAATCGGGACATGTCCAGATGCCCTTGTAGGAGACCATCATGCCCCCGCATTTGGGGCACAGTTGGGACTGTCTCCTCTCGGCCCCCGTGACCTTCTTCCCGGACAGGTCGGCGTTGGCCCAGGACATCAGCCTCTGGAGCTCCATGAAACGGTCGTTCTTGTCGGGACCGTAGTACTTGAGGTTGTCAGATTCGTTGTACAGGCGTGTGCGCATCTTGTTCAGTGCACGGGCCACGTTGTTGAACGTCCCCAGGCTCACCGTCTCCGCCGGGAGCACGTTTCTCCTGTACCTGACATCGAGGTACTCGATGGATGAGTCCAGGAACCTATCGAAGGCCATCTCGTCGGGATAGACGGGCATGGACATTATCAGGTCGTGCTTGGGGACCAGTTCTGGGTTGCGGGCGATGATCCTCTCCAGGACCACCTTCATGTCGTCACGCATCTCCCCGTTCACCTGACCGTAGATCCTCCTGACATGGTCCAGGTCCTCCAAACGGGCGATGGCGGCCATGCGGACGGCGGCACGGTGGAACTCGATGCCGGTGGTGTGGTCCAGGGTGTCGAAGAGCTCCGGGATGAGGTCGTCATCCTCCTTCAGGGTGGTCAGGTATCCGAGGCATGCCATGCGGACCCTCTCGGAGCCGGTCCTGGACATATCCTTCACCCGGGACATGACCGCCCTCTCGCGGACATCGCAGAACAGGAGGACGGTCTCCGCCATGACACGGTCGTCGTCGATGTCCAGGTACTTCTCCAGAAGGGGACGGACATCGGCACCGTAGTTGTTCACGAGCCACCTGTCCTCGGTTATGCCGCCGGGACGTCCGGCGGTGACGCGGTCCACCGCATCGAGGAAACGGTCCATGTACTCGATCCTGTCGACGGGCATTGTGGCGGACCTCCTTCACTGATGATAGAATGTTGATGGAAGATGTTGGCGGGGTCCGTATGGGCCCCGTAATTGATTTTCAGAGGTCCCTCGTATCGAGAGCCTTCTTGAGGACGGCGACCTCCTCGTCGGAGAGTGTGATGCCCTTCCCCATCTTGCTGCCGTCAGGGGACCACTCACGGATATCGTACTTGGGGTCCCTGTCGTTCCAGCTGATCAGGTTGAGTTCCTTCGTCCAACCTTTGGAGGATTCGGAGAGGACGGCGATCCTCTCGACGACTTCGTATTTGAATTCGACCATAATGCTACCGAGGGCATGATGTGTGAACCCCCTATATAATATTTTGAAGTCTTCTAATATCTGGGGCCGGAAGGAGAGTACGGGATTGCTACGTGTCGGCCACATGACCCTCCGATACCATTATATCACAACCCCCTCATGGTTTCAATCACGGTTAGAATATGATGTACATGATCTCCGATAGGATGTGTGCGTGAATTATGGATATGACACTGCTGTATGCGGTTGCCATTGTGATCTTGATCGGATGTTCGGCCTTCTTCTCCATGTCCGAGACCGCGTTCACCAGCGTGAACCAGATCAGACTGAAGAAGATGGCCAATGAAGGCGATGCGAAGGCCGCCCGCAGCCTGAGGATCCTCGAGGATTACGACAAGTTCCTCACCACGATCCTGGTGGGCAACAACATCGTCAACATCGCGGCCACATCCCTGGCCACTCTGGTCTTCTCCGTACTCCTGGGTGCCGAGACCGGTGCCCTCGCATCCACGGTCATCATGACCCTTGCGATCCTGACCTTCGGTGAGATCACCCCCAAGTGCATCGCCAAGAGCAGACCCGAGAGGACCTGCATGAGGATCTGCGGGGTCATCCACGTACTCGAGATCATACTCTCGCCCATCTCCTGGTTCTTCTCCAGGATCACCAAGTTCGTGAGCAGGAACAACAGGGAGAGCGATGTCATGACCGAGGACGAACTCGAGGTCATCATCGACGAGATCGAGAGCGACGGTGTCATCGACAAGGACGAGAGCGAGCTGATCAAATCCGCCATGAGGTTCGACGACGTGCAGGCATCCGAGGTCTACCTCCCCAGGATGGACATCGTCGCGATCGATGTGTCCGCCACCACCGAGGAGCTGGGCAACCTGATCGCATCCTCCGGATACTCCAGGATCCCCGTCTACGAGAACAGCATCGACAACATCATCGGTGTGGCCTATGCCAAGGAGTTCTACAACAACAGCTTCATGGACGTCCCGTTCGAGATCAAGGACATCGTGAGGCCCGTGAAGTACGTCCCGGAGTCGATGAGCATCGCCACCATACTGAAGGACTTCCAGAAGTCCAAGATCCACATGGCGGTCGTTCTGGACTCCTATGGCGGTACCATGGGCATCGTGACCATGGAGGACCTGTTGGAGGAGCTCGTGGGCGACATCTGGGATGAGAGCGACGAGGTCCAGCAGGACATCATGAGGGTCTCCGACGACAGGATCAACGTCAAGGGGGTTGCCAACATCTACGATGTGATGGAGACCCTGGACCTGAGGTTCGATCCGGAGGAGTACGAGGACTACTCCGTGACCGGTTATATAACATACAAACTGGGCAGGGCACCCGCCAGAGGGGATGTCGTGGAGATGCCCGGCGCCACGGTCACCGTCAGGTCGGTGAAGGGGCGCAGGGTTATGGAATGTCAGTTCCTGAAGACGGAACCTGTTCAGGATGAGCCCGTGGAATCGGACTGATCCATCTGGAGTCCGGTCAGATACTCCTTAAGGGTCCTGACCGCGACCTCCTTCTTCGCAGGATGTGCCTGCACCTTGCCCGTCACGGCGATGACGTCACCGTGGTGGGCCACTTCGTAGATTCCCTGGACGGCCTTCTGCTTGTCCAGGCGGATGTAGAAGACGCAATCCTCGTCGATACGGTTCTCGATGTCCTCCACGATCCAATCGCGGATGTCGGAACCCAGTTTCCTGAACAGGGCGTTGAACTCCCTCTGCTTCGTGAGACGGGACTCCAGGATGGTCATCACGTTACCGTGCTCCCCTTCCGAGACCTCCTCCTCGAACTCCTCTGTGCCGAGGAGCTCCGTCATGGTCTCCTCGAGCAACTCCCTCCTCTCGGTGGCGTAGCAGAAGGTCTGCACCCTCACCCAATGGAAAACAACCTGCATATGCGATCACTCCTCGTCATCACGGGGAAGCACGGCCACGAGGGCCTGCGGATCCGCAGACGACAGTACGAGGACCCTCTTGCCGGTCAGCTTCAGGGCCACGCCCTCATCCTCTCCGATGGCGGTGTACGCCTTGTGCTTCACACCTTTGAGATTCCACCTGTCGTAGTTCTTTATGGCGGAGAGTTCCCCGGGCCTGCGGTCGATGACCTCCTCCAACGGGATGTGCGTCCTCTTGAGGAAGTACTGCACATCCAGTGCATCGTCGGTGACGGTGACCGAGAACCTCGAGAGGTAGCACATTGCGATGATGACCGCGAACACCGCCGAGACCACGGGTGTGGCCCAGGACGGCATATCGGTGCCGAGGATGTATCTGCTGAACATCATGAAGACGACGGTCGCCACGAGCACGACGCCCAGGACACAGGTCAGCTGGAACGGCATGATGGGGCGTGTCTCCTCGAATTTCGGGTCCATGTCGGAGGATGTTCCGAGTTGTAGATAAAGGGGTTGACGGGCGATCTGGAAGTTGACCGAAAAGTTTATATCCTATGTATCTATGCTAGACTTGCTGGTCCCATAGCTTAGCACGGTTTGAGCGTCCGGCTGATAACCGGAAGGTCATGAGTTCAAATCTCATTGGGACCACTATCTCTTCTTTATCAGCATTCTTCTGAGCGATTCTGCATTCCATGGTTCATTCCGCCGGAATCGGGATCGTCTTTTCACATCACCGTCTCCGAAGACCGTCCGTTCTCCGATCCGAAGCGAATCTTGTGGGCATCGCCATGATCACCGGTCGACATTCCGACCGGAGCGTTCGGCCGCGATGGATCGGACACGACATCCTCTATCTCTTTCCCGCGCGACTGTATATTAGCCCGACCCTCATAAAAAGTCTTAAATATCAATTTTTGAAAAAATCGAATCAACAATTGTGAAGTACCCCCTATTTCCACCCGCTTACAACTTCAAAAGTCGTCATACCTCCTGTTTCTTCCATTCCTTTAAATACTAAACAACCAAAAAATAAGTAGCATGTTCAAAAATCTATGGAGTACACATCCAACCATGATATACGGATAAATACTGCCGAATCCGATGGATTCCACAAGCCTGAAACAGGCGAAAGGAGGAATAATGAATGACAAACGCACAGATTCTCGAAGACCTCGCGAACGCGGTGGTCAACTGCAAAGCAGACCTCGCCAAGACAGCCGCAGAGGCCGCACTGGCCGAAGGGGTCAACCCCGTCGATGCCATCAACGAGGGACTCGTCAAGGGAATGAACATCGTCGGTGAGAAATACGCCGCACACCAGGTCTACCTGCCCCAGGTACTGGTGTCCGCCAAGTGCCTCTACGCCGGACTGGACATCCTTCTGCCCGCGATCCCCCAGGAGGCCCTGGCAGACTCGAAGAAGGCCGCCACCGTGGTCGTCGAGGGAGATGTCCACGACATCGGAAAGAACATCGTCAAGACCATGCTGACCGCAGGCGGATTCATCGTCACCGACCTCGGAAAGGATGTCGCGTCCGCCACCATCGCGGACACCGTGAAGGACCAGGGCATCGACGTGATCTGCATGTCCACCCTCATGACACCCACCATGGACAGGATGCCCGAGGTGATCAACCTGCTCAAGGAGAACGGAACCCGCGAGAAGGTCATCGTCACCATCGGCGGACCGCCCACATCCCCGTCCTTCGCGGAGGAGATCGGGGCCAACCACAGGGACAACAGCGCACAGGACTGCATCAACTGGCTGAAGGCGAACTGATATGGTCGCTGAGATGACACCCTACGAGAGGGCCGTTGCGACCCTCAACAACGAGAAGGTCGACGAACTCCCCGCATACCCCCTGGCCTGCGGACTGCAGAGGAGACTGCTCCCCAACCAGCCCGTGACCTACAAGACCTGGGCAACGGATGCGAAGCTCTGCGCCCAGTCCTTCGTGGAGGGATACAACAAGTGGAAGTTCCCGTTCACCGTCACCCTGGAGGACCTCTCCGTCACCGCACACGACCTGGGCGCCAACGTCAGGCTGGATGCGGAGAACACCCCCTTCGTGGACGGACACATCATCCACAGCATGGAGGACTACGAGAAGATCCAATGCCCCGACGTGACCAAGGGACGTACCGGACACCTCATCGAGATGAACAGCCTGGTCGCACCCCAGCTGAAGGACAAGTCCTTCACCATCGCATTCCTGGAGGGACCCCTCCTGACGCTCTCCCAGGCCACCGGTGCCGAGAGGCTGTTCATGGACATGTTCACCGACCCCGCACCCATCCACAAGGCCCTGGAGCAGACCACCAAGATGTGCTGCGATGCCGTGGCGAAGATCGGTGAGACCGGAGTCCAGGGAATGTGCTGGGACTACCTCTGGGCCAACTACTCGGTCCTCGGAGACACAGAGTACGGTGAGTTCGAGGGTAACAAGTACGCAAAGGCCACCAACGAGGCCACACGCAAGGCCGGATTGGGTCTCGGAATCCACAACTGCTCGGACATGCCCCACCTGGACACACAGATCAAGCAGTTCGGAGTGGATGTGTACTCCCTCGCATACTACCCCCTGGTGCCCGAGTGCCCCACCATGACGCAGGTCGTCGAGGGCGGATACGCGGACAAGTGCACCATATTCGGTAACCTGGATCCCCAGATCTTCATGAGGTCCTCCTATGACGAGGTCGTCACCAAGACCAAGGACCTCTGCCAGGAGATGAAGACCGCCATGTGCAAGCGCGGACTGAACTCCCACATGGTCGTGGCATCCGGTTGCGAGGTGCCCCCGGACCTCGAGTGCAGGATAGACAACATCACCGCCGTGATGGAGGCAACCCATCAGTACGGCAGGATGGAGTGATCGCCAAACCCATTATCCCGCCGAAAGGCGGGAGACCCCATATGGTGATGTGATGGCCAGTACATACTTCGAGGCGATGAGGGCCCACGGATTCTCCTATAACACCACCGCATCCGTCAGGAAGATGACGTGTCCGCGCTGCGGATTCGAATTCTCCCTGGTGTATGCCCGGACATTCGCATGTCAGGGCTGTTCCGAGGCGGCCAAAGGCTGTCCGAAGGTCCGTTGCGCCAAGTGCGACATGGAGTTCCCCTTGCAACAATCCGCGGACGTCCACAACGCCATCCAGGAAAGGACGTTGGCCGACCACATCACCTCCATCGTGAACACCCGGAACGGGGACCTGGGAACGGTCTCCGTCAAAAGGTGAACGTAACGCTCGAATATCCTCCTGACGGAGGATGAAGTCAGTCTTTTCTCCTCTATGGGCCCGCGGGAGCCCCGATCCCGCATCCTCCATTCCTCCGGTGAGCTTCCTCCGGAGGACACCTCCCGGGATCAGCCCAACCTGTACCTGGACGGGGGGACGGATATCTCGAACACCGCACCCCTCTCCGAATGGACGCATGAGACCCTCATGTCCGATGCGGCGACGATGCTCTCCACCAGGAACATTCCGAACCTCCCGTTGTCCACCTGGTCGAAGACGCCCATCTCCTTCTCGGGGGACATACCCCTGCCGTCGTCGGAGTAGATTATGGTCAGGTCACCGTCCTTGATGCGGCACCCGATGCGTATCTCCGTAACATCCCCTCCGTGCTCCACGGTGTTGGCCATGAGGTGTTTGAAGACCAGATGGAACGAGGGGTCGGCACGGATCTGCAGACCCTCCACCGACATGTTCAATGCGATGTTTCCGAAGTCGATCTGCTTGCGGACCCGCCCCACCAGGTCGTCGATGCCGGCCCATATGGGGTCTCTGAGACCGACGCTGCGGTAGTCGTCCATGAACTGGACGGCCTCGTTCACCCTGTCCATGGCATCCTGCCTGTCATCCAGGGGCATATCACCGTCACAGAGGACGGACAGATTCTCCCCCAGGGCCCTCAGAACCGGACCCTCCAGGATCCCGATGTGGGCCACGGCGCGGGCCATCCTCTCATCCATCACCTGGATGTCGGTGATGTCCGTGAATATCACCGAGAAACCGTTGGCGTTGCCCGAGACGGAGACCTCGTAGGTCCTGGATGCGGGTCCTGGTGTGGTCATGCGCGACCTCTGTGCCTTCCCGGTGATGCGGACGGAATTGATCATGGACCTGACCCTGTCCGCCCTGTCCCCTCCCAGGTGTTCAAGGGAGACCTTCGCGGGCACCTGCACATCCGTCCCCAGGACATGGGACGATATGGCGTTCATGATGTGGGCCTCCATCCGTTCGTTGACGAACATGAAACCCACGGTCCCCGACTCCATCAGGTCGCGGACCATCCTGACCTCCATGTTGTGGCCCTTCATGGTCTCCATGTTGAAGTGGATGGAGAACAGCTCGTTCATCATCATGGTCAGCTGGACCTCGTCGGACCAGGTGTACTCGGAGTCCTTGTTCCCCACACCGGCGGTGGCTATGAGCTCCCCCTCGTAGTAGATGGGGATCATCAGCAGCCTCTCCAACGGGATGTGCCCGTGGGGGACGCCTTTCTTCTCCGGTCCGCGGAACCCCTTGTAATCGTTCAGTGTGACGGACCTGCCGCGGCGGATGGGTTCGCCCCATACCCCGGTGGCGTCCAGTCCGAAGTCCAGGGGACGGTCGCTGATGTCGCACCTCCTCATGGCCCCCTTGGACCATGCGAGCATGTTCAGGGAGTTCCTCTCCCTGTCGTACATGGCGACGTACCCCGCGGTGCTGCCCGTGAGCTCCAGGGATGCCTCCAATGCGTAGTTGACGATCTCCTGGAACGGTCTGTCGGACATCTTGGCCATCTGGATCAGGGCCTCCATGCGCCTCTCGTTCACATGGCGCTCCCTGTCGTTGCGGTCCCTCTCCACCACCATGACGATCCTCCGGTCCAGTTCCTGGAAGAGGTCGATGTTGTTGCGTCCGGAGCGGATTATATGGGCGTCCACATGCCTGTTGACCGCCTCGGATATCACCGCGGGGTCGGAATCCGACGAGAGCATGACCATGGGTCTGGAGAGCTTCATGCGGTCGAAGGTGTCCATTGCGGAGAAGAAGTCGTTGGCCCCGCAATGGTCGAAGACCACCGCATCCACGATGGCCCCGTCCCCTATCGCGTCCGTGGCGGATTGGATATCCCCTGCCGGGACCACCTCGATGTCCCTGTCCAGGTTCGGGAGGAACCTCTGGGCCTGGGCGAGGAACGTTCTGTCCGGACTGACGAATAGGACGGAATACATGTTGCTGTATCGTCGGAGAAGATTATGAATCTGTTTGACCGGACCCGTACGGGAGGACCGTCGGATCCGGTGATATGGTATGGGTTATCAGGACGCCTTCGGCGCCTCGTCCTCGTACATCCACTTCCTGCAGACGGGGATGAGGAAACCTCCGATGGCGTTGCCGATGAGGACGGTGATGATGAACACAAGGGACTCCACGGAGAACGCACCGGCGGAACAGAAGTAGAACATGTCCGCGATGGAGTGCTCGAACCCGGCGAGGATGAACACGGGAACGCAGACGAAGGTCGCGATGAAGCTCTTGGTGTTCTTGTAGCAGTCGGCGGCGATGAACATCAGCATACCGCAGAGGACACCCTTGAAGAGCACCCTGAGGAAATCGTAGTCCGCCAGCTTCCTCTCCGCGAGGACCGATGCGGCGTCCAGGGGCATCATCAGGCCCAGGATCAGACAGCCGATGAAGTTCCCGATGATGACCACCAGGAGGTAGATCAGATACGGCGGTTTGTTGTCGAAGACATAGCCGACCTTCCCCGTGTAGAGGTCCAGGCGGAAGGAGAAGATGGTGAAGAGACCGACGGCGAAGAGGATCGCCCCGACCCATTTCACATCGCATCCGAGGTATACGCAACCCCCGATACCTATCATCATACCGGCGAGGATGGCCCTCACGAGACATTTCAGATAATGCTGATTCATGGTTATGACCTCACAGCTCGTGGTAGAAGAGGATGATGGTGTGGTACTCCCCGTCCGAGGACCTGAACCCTCCCGGGACCACACCTATGCGCCTGAAGCCCTTCCTCTCATAGAGGTGGATGGCGGAGGCGTTCTCCTGTACAACTGCGTTGAACTGCATGATACGGAATCCGAGTTCCCTGGCCGTCCTGAGGGAGTCATCCACCAGGAGGGAGCCTATGCCCTTGTTGGCCATGGACGGGTCCACCGCGTAACTGGCGTTGCTGATGTGACCGCACCTGCCCACGTTGTTCGGGTGGAGGATGTACAGGCCGACGACCCTCCCATCCATCTCCGCGACACCGCAGTGGGACTGGGAACCGAAGAAGGACACGGCCTCGTCGACGGAGAGCTCGTCCTCCTGGGGGAATGCCACCCCCTTCGCCACGATCAGATTCCAGATACGGGTCATCTCGGGGATGTCGTCCCCTGTGTGACCCCTCACACGGACTTCCATGGATGTTCGTAGATGGTGTTCCTATAAAGGGTATTTGCTCCGTCTGAAAAGGGTGACCGGGGGTATGGTCGGAACCCCCGGGACCGGGTTCGATGGGGTTCGGTGAGGGGCCCGCGGATCACTCCGCGGAACCCTCTGCGGCCAGCTCCCTGGCCATCCTCTTGCGGTTGAAGAGGACGGAGTCCATGAAGATGACCCAACAGATCTCCACCAGGATCGATGTGGCGATGGCCACCATGGCGCTGGATGCCAACGGTCCGAGGGTGGCGACGCACAATGTTATGGCGATCCCCTTGTTCTTGTAGGACGTCATGAGGATGTCCGTGACCCTCTGCTTCCAGTGGATGCCCATCCTCTTCTCCGTGACCTCCACCAGGTTCCCCAGGAAGAATGAGCGGAGCACCGCCACGACGATGAACGCCAGCAGGATGCCCGCATCCGGGGTGAAGGAGGTGAAACTCACCGACAACCACACCAGCAGGAAGATACAGCAGTTCATGAAGACGGCCATGAAGTCCTTGCTGATGGTGAAACGGGATATCAGCCTGGAGAGGACCAGGGGGACACCGATGATCTCGATGACCGTTATGACGATGTTGGCCATGTCCACAACCTCGCCCAGTGTGACCCATATGATGAACGGGATCCACACCAGCGATACGATGTAGGTGACGATGGTACCTCTGGCGGCGTGCTCCATGTCACCGTTCAGGATGTACGAGAGGGATGACACGGATGCGGCGAAGGGTGTCGCCGCGATGAACACGAGACCCATGGCCTCATCGCCGAACTGTGTGCCCTTCAGCAGGTAGTATCCGACCAGGGGGATGATGGACGAGACGACCAATCCGAGGACAAGTGCCCTGAGGACGGACCTCCAGTTCGTGACGGGGTTCAGGTTCCCGACGGGGATCCTGGACAGGGACAGTGTCATCATGACGGCCAATGCGAGGACGGTGATGTCGGCACGGATGTCCGATGTGAGGACATCACCGGGTGCTATGCCCGAGAAGTTGGTCACCAATGCGACGATCAATGCCAACGACATCATGAAGGCACTGCTCTTCAGAAGGTCTTTGACTTGCATGGCTCCGTGAGTCCAAGGGGATATGATAAACCTTACCCCGGGGATCCCGAAGGGACTAGTATATAAACCACCCAGGCGATTCTATCCACACCCGACCATCTGAGCGATGGTGCAGGGGGTGACGGAACGGAATACGACGAGTACGTGGTCGACCTGAACGCAGACTGCAAGTGTGGATGCCGTGACCTCCACAGGTTCCACAACATCTACCATTTCCCCAACGGCTACGGGGCCTCCGTGGTGGAGAACCCGAAGAGACCCGGCTTCGACAGGGGCGGATACCGTGCCCTTGTGATAATCTTCTCCGATGACGTGACATATTCCAAGATCAACCTGCCCATGTTCCAATCCAATCCGGTGGAATGCGCCGATTGGGAGGAGACGGTGCAGGTCCTGACCAGGATCCACGACATCTGAGTGTCCTTTCTGAGAAAAGAAGACGGTGATATGGGGGATCACACCCCGTATCACCTTGTTTACCATCAGTGTTCGTGATGGGCTATGCTCTTCTCGGTGTCGAAGTAATCGGCACGGACCGAGTAGGGTATCTTCCACTTGTCGGCAACTCCGGGGAGGACCTCCAGGGTGCATTCCCTGATGACGTCGTCCCATATGCCGTGGACGATGATGTGCATCACCAGCAACGCCTCGTCGACGGATTCCGCGGAGGAGTTGTCCTGGATCACCGTGGGGATCTCCGTATGCACCATGCTGAACATGACACTGTCCTCGCCTATCCTCAGGAAGGACTTGACGTGTCCGATGAGGTCTGCCCCATGTTCGATGCATTCGGCGGTGGCTGTCCTCATCAGGTCATCGACGAAATCCGTCAGCCTCCCCTTGGGGATGCCCGCAGGGTCCGAGATGTCCAGTTCTATGGCGTACTTTCCGAGTTCGTCCACCGCCCTGTGTATCTCCAGATGGAGCTGGCTGGCCTCGTCCGCGGGGTCGTCGTGGTCGTGATGGTGGTGATGGTCATGATCGTGGTCATGGTCATCATGGTCGTGGTCGTGCATCTCACTCGCCCCCGTTGTACTGCTTCCTCAGGAGCTCGGCCTCGTTGGCCTTGTCGTAACGCGGGGACGTCCTGGATTCGATGGCCTCCACCGCGTAATCTATGCCTTCTCCGGTGAGCGCCGACATCCTCAGAATCTCGGCCGTCTGGTTGATGGACCTTATGGCCTCCTCCGTCTTGCGGATGTCGTCATCCGAAGCCACATCCACCTTGTTGATGAAGCATATGTCCGCCTCCCTGATCTGCGTCTCCACCAACCTCTTCACCGCCCTCATCAGGATGTCTATACGGGACGAGTCCACGAGGGTGATGACGGGTGCGTGCTCGATAACCACCTCGGTCTTGGATTCGGAGAACTCGGCGGCCCTCTTGAGTCCCCAGGGGATGGCGACCCCCGACGGCTCCACTATCACTATGTCGGGGTCGAAGGAGTCGTGGAGCATGGCCAATGTCTCCGCGAAGGAACCTGCGATCTGACAGCAGATGCATCCTCCCGAGATCTCCTTGGCCTTCAGCCCGTGGGCCTCTATGAACCTCGCATCCACACTGATGTCACCGACGTCGTTGACGACGATGGCCACCCTGTTCCCGCGGCCCACCAGGCCGTCCACTATGCGCATTAGCGCTGTGGTCTTTCCGCTTCCGAGGAATCCCGCGATCTGTGCGATCTTCATCTTTTCACCGTATCTTTCCACGAGGTGTGGATTATTTAAAGGCGGGTCTCCGGCGGGATGGTCCCTGAGGATGTCTGGCTCATGTTCGGTTGGATGGGTCTGATTCCACATCTTCCCACCACTTCAGGACACCGGTCCGGACGGGTTCCGACGGAGGTCCTGGGCAGGGATTAAATAATCACCCAACCCCTTCAGACCCGCATGTACAAGGTCCTCATCGTCAGCGGTGACAGGGGGTTCCTGGACCTGTCGGTCAAGTTCATGGCCCATATCGACGGCACCATCAACGTCATCCCCTGCGGGACGGTGGGGGATGCCTCATCCGTTCTGAGGTCCGACGACCACATCGATGTGATCCTCTTCGACCACGATGCGGACAACGACGTCTTCTCCATGGTGAACTCCGTGGACCGTCTGGGGACCCGCATACCCATGATAATGATGTCCAGGGACACCTCCCCCGAACTTATGGCCCGTGCCATCGACGAGAGGATCGAAGGGTTCCTCGTACGCGGGAGGTCCGACCCGATGGTGTTCTTCAACGATGTTGTCAGGAGGACGATAGTCGTCGCCGAGAGGCACCGCACCGAGATCGGCCGCAGGAAGGACGAGAAGAGGATGGAGGCCATCATCGGAATGACCAGGATGTCCGACCGTGACTTCAGGGAGGTCGTGGACTTCGCCCTGGAGAAGAGCATAGAGCTCACGGACAGCGAGATCGGATACGTGGGGTTGTATGATAAGAGGAACAGGGTCGTCAGGATGATGGCCTGGTCCAAGGGTGCCATGGAGAGATGCGCCATGGACAGACGTCCCATGGAGTTCCCGTTGGATTCCACCGGTGCCTGGGGGGAACCGATCCGTCTTGGAAGGTCCGTGACCATCAACGATTACGACAACGACCGCAGGATGATCAAGAAGGGTGTTCCCATGGGCCACGTCCAACTTAAGAGACTGCTCATGGTGCCCATATTCCTGAACGGCGAGATCATCGGAACCGCCGGTGTGGCCAACAAGAAGCTGGAGTACACCTGGTCCGACGAGGAGCAGCTGAACATGCTGATGGGGGAGATGTTCTCCATATACGGTGACCTTGAGGCCACCAGGTCCAGGACCGAGGAGAACAGGCTCATCAGGAACCTGATGGAGCTGAGCGGTACGGGGTTCATGTTCGTCACAACGGAGATGGACATCATCATGGCCAACGATGTGGCATCGGGGATCATCGGCATGCCGGAGGACGGTGATGACAGGATGAACCTGACATCCCTGAGGACGGATGCGGCCATCGGCCTGGTTGACACCATCGACAGGGTCCGCAGGGACGGGGACACACAGAGATGCCCCATATCCACAGATGGATCGGATTACGAGATGGTGGTGTCCGGAACCGTCGGGGACGGGTCCACCGGATCCGGATTCTCCGTTGTGTTCGAGGATGTCACCGAGGTCCGCAGGAGGGATGACAGGATCGACAGGGGGTTGGACCACATCAGGACCCTGGAGGGGCCGGTGCTGAACACCCTGATGGACACCTACGAGACGTTGGAACCCGCCATGTACGGGGCCGACAGACAGGCGGTGGACAGGATGCACGAGGCCATCACATTCATGAGGGACTACCGCAGCGTCGGTCTGAACGAACCCCAATGGATGTCCCTCTCCGAACAGATAGACAGGGGGATGGACGGCATCGACACCGCCGGCGTGGAGATCGTCAGGAAGGTCGGGGGGATGAGGGTGTTCGCCGACCCCGCGTTCCATCTTGTCTTCAGGAACCTCATATCCAATTCGATAACACATGGGGGATGCGTCACACGCATCGACATCTCCTGCAGGATAGAGGACGGGGACCTGACCATCGTCTACAGGGACGACGGGTACGGGATCTCCGAGAACCTGAGGCACTTCCTCTTCGAACAGGTGGACAACGGGAAGTTCGGACTGTATCTCATCAGGAGCATAACATCCGCATCGGGATTCGGGTTCAGGGATGTGGAGGACAGGGGCGGTGCCGTTTTCGAGATCACCGTACCCCCGTCCGGTTACAGTTTAGGATGAGAACTGACTCGGTTTGCCTGCGGCGGTGACCTTCAGGACCATCTCCATCAGCATGTCGTCACCGTCGGTACCGAAGGAGAACCTCTTCTCCTTCCTGTCGATGGAGACACTGATATCGGTGGCACCTCCCTCGGAGACCACCTTGGTGACATACTCCCTCCCCATGGATTCGCATGCGGCGACGGTGTCCTCGACGTTCTCGAAGGTACCGTTCCCCAGCTTGGAGAAGTACTCGAACCTGCAGTCCGCGGCACCTATGGTCTCGGGTCTGATCAGGAACTCCACGGATTCGGATACTGAGGATGTGATCGCACCTATGGCGTTACCGACATCGGCGTCATCATGGATCACCACCTCGGCACCGAAGACATCCCCGACCCATCTCATGTAGACCCCTGCGGGTGCACCTATGCCGATTATCGGTTTGGTGAGTGTGATCTTGCAACCGTAGTCCTGTCCCGGTTGGCGGTGTATCGCCTTCCCCAGGAGGTCCATGGCGGTTGTGCCCAGGTCCATGGTACCGGTCTCCTCCATGATCAGCTCCTTCATCAGTTCGATGCAGAGCTTGTCACGGATCAGGTCCTTGGAGCGGGAGATGAACTCATCCTCGGTGATGCCGGCCATACCGGCCATGTACCTGACACCGTTCATCGATGCCTCGTGATCGTATATTCTGTAGGTTCCGTCGGCGTGGAGGATGTCCGTGGGCGTCATCCCGATCCTCTGGATGTACCCCCTGCTCTCCATCTTCGCGACGTTGAACGAGAACGGATGGGAGTTGAGGACGGATGCGGCCTCCCTGAGTGTGTACGGACGGTCGATCGCCAGTCTGAGCAACTCCATGTCGTTGGATGACACCACACCCTCCGGGGGCATGCGAAGGGTCCTGAACATCTCCGTGTCCAGGACTATGTTGTCCTCGCCCAACGCCTCGGGTGTTGCGCGGGACATCCGGGATGACACGTTCCTCAGGTTCTCCGCCACGCACTCCCACCGGGATGCGGCGATGCACAGGGGCATGACGCGGACGGATGTGAGTGTGATCCTCTTCCCGTTGACCACTATGCGGCTGTCCCCTCCGATACCGGAGGTGGCGATCTTCGCAGCGGTGACGTGTGTCTTCTTCCCCCCTATCACCGCACCCTCGGGTTCGAGACGGGGTCTCCCCCCACGCAGTATACCGATGTCGGTTGTGGTACCGCCCATGTCCATGACTATGGCGTCCTCCAACCCGGTCATGTGCATTGCACCGACGAGACTGGCGGCAGGTCCGCACAGGATGGTCTCCACGGGCTTCGTCTTGGCCATGGCCTCGCTCATCATGGAACCGTCACCGCGGACGATCATCAGCGGGGCGTTGATGTCGTACTCCCCCAGGACGACCCTCACCGAGCGCAGGAGGTCGTCTATCACCGGGATGAGCATGGAGTTCATCACGCAGGTGGCGGTACGTTCGCTGAAACCGAGACTCGATGACAGTTCGTGTCCGCACACCACCGGGACATCCAGTATCTCCCTGGCCATGTCCCTGACCCTGACCTCGTGTTCGGGGTTCCTGATCGCCAGGTAACCGTTGACGGCGATGGCGTCCACCCTGCCCCTCAGTGATTCCAGGAAGTCCCGGACCGCGGATTCGTCGAGGGGTTCCCTCTCCATACCGTGTAGGTCGTGTCCCCCGGCGACCTTTATCGAATGGTCGGTGGAGACCGAACCGTCGTAGTCGTACCCGATGCAGATCAGTCCGACCCTGCAGCCCTTCCCCTCGACTATGGAGTTGGTCGCCAACGTGGATGACAGCGATACGGTGCACACCTCGGAGAGCAGTGAACGGTCGAACCCCGATATCGCACCCCGTATCCCGATGCAGAGGTCCTCCCTCGTGGTCAATGATTTCGCCTTGCAGAGTATCTCCCCTGTCGACATCTCCATGAGGACGGCATCGGTGTATGTGCCGCCCGTGTCCAAACCCAATCCTATCGGCATTGTAACAGACCTCTCGGGACATCTGTCCCTGTGAAAACTAAGGGCGGACCCCGGTGGATCCGGTTTGGTGGGAGGAGGACGTAACCGAGACCGCCCTCCCCCGATGAGGAGATGTCGACTGACGAAGGTGAGCCGATCATCTGTTGTTGGACACTATCCCCAGGTCGCTGTTCCTCTGAACGATGATGTTGTTCATGTGGTCGGCCAGCGTCCTCTCCTGGATCGCGTTGTGGACATCGTTGGACTGCTGCAGCGGGAACTCCATGTCGCACTTGTTGCATCTGACCTTGGGGCATCCTCTGGACGCCTCCGAACATCCCTGACACGCGAAGGTCCTCGCATAGACCAGCGAGAACTCGAACCCGCATCTGGGACACTGCAGCTTCCTGACCGCAGCGGTGGTGTTGTAAGAGAACCCGTGGGCCCTCATCGCCTCGAAATATGTGCTTGCCATCAGATGATCTCCTTATCTCTCGGTTCCGACACCCCCGCCGGAGCGGGGGGATGTTAAAGGGTTTGAGTGTGAGGTACGGACGACCCCTCAGAAGGCCCCGTACAGGTGCGTCGCGTCCATGACGGCCGTGACGTTCTCCATCTTGGTCTCGAGGTCCGGAGGCACCTCGCATCCGGATGAGATGCAGTACCTTCCGTTGAGTCCCCTCTTGCAGAGTGCGGTCTTGACCTCCTGACAGAGGTTCTTGGTGGTCTCGGTGATCTGCTCCACGGAGCTCCTGACGAACATCTGCGGGTCGATGTTACCCATCATGAGGCACTTGTCGGCGTATCCGCCGTCGATGACCTCGGTGGCGGTGGGGCTTCCGGGGATCAGCGGGTAGTAGGCCATGGAGTACATGTCCACGCCGAACTGCTTGACCTGGGTGTCCAGGTGGGGCAGGTCCGCACAGTTGTGGATTCCGAGTCCCATTCCGCATTCGC
Source organism: uncultured Methanomassiliicoccales archaeon (assembly GCA_964634095.1). GTDB lineage: Archaea > Thermoplasmatota > Thermoplasmata > Methanomassiliicoccales > Methanomethylophilaceae > Methanoprimaticola. The sequence continues at coordinate 19,404 of CAZWKY010000022.1, forward strand.
GGGTCTTCTCGTTACACTTCTTGGCGTACTTGTCACCCTCGAACTCCGCGTACTCGGGGTCTCCGAGACAGGAGTAGTTACCCCAGAGGTAGTCCCAGCAGAATCCCTCGGCACCGGTCTCGGCGATCTTCTCGCAGGTGTCGAGACAGAGCTGTGTAGTCTGCTCCAGTGCCTTGTGGACGGGTGCGGGGTCGGTGAACATGTCCATGAAGACCCTCTCGGCACCTCCGGCCTGGGTGAGTGTCAGGAGGGGTCCCTCCAGGAACGCGATGTTGAAGGACTTGCCCTTGATCTTGGGGGCGAGCTCCCTGTTCATCTCGATGAGCGCTCCGGTACGTCCCTTGGTGATGTCGGGGCACTGGATCTTCTCATAGTCCTCCATGCTGTGGATGATGTGGTCGTCCACGAAGGGGGTGTTCTCGGTGTCCATCCTCACGTGTGCTCCGAGCATCGATGCGGTGATGGACAGATCGATGAGGGACACGGTGAAGGGGAGGTTCCAGTGCTCCACACCCTTGACGAACGAATCGGCACAGAGCGTGGGGTTGGTGGCCCACTCCTTGTAGGTGACCTTCTCGGGCATCAGCCTCCTGCACAGTGCGAGTGCGAGGGGTGACGCGGTGAGCTCGTCGATGGGGTCGTTCTGGATCGCGGCGACGGCCCTCTCGTAAGGTGTCATTGGTGCGACCATGCAGATCATCCCTTCAGCCAGTTGACGCAGTCCTGTGCGTTGTTGTCCCTGTGGTCGGCTCCGATCTCCTCCGCGAAGGACGGGGATGTGGGCGGTCCGCCGATGGTGATCGTGACGCTGGGGCGGGTTCCGTCCTCCTTGAGACACTCGATGGTGGCCTTCATGTTGTCCATGGTGGGGGTCATCAGGGTGGACATGCACAGGATGTCGATGCCCTCGTCCTTGACCGTGGATGCGATGGCAGAGGGTGCCACATCCTTTCCGAGGTCGTTGACGATGTATCCGCCTGCGGTCAGCATGGTCTTGACGATGTTCTTTCCGATGTCGTGGACATCTCCCTCGACGACGACGGTCGCGGCCTTCTTGGCGTCGGCCAGGGCCTCCTTGGGAATCGCGGGCAGAAGGATGTCCAGTCCGGCGTACATGGAGTGTGCTGCCACCAGGACCTGGGGCAGGTAGACCTGATGGGCGGCGTACTTGTCACCTATCACCGTCATTCCCTTGACGAGACCTTCGTTGATCGCCTCCACGGGGTTCAACCCCTCGGCGAGTGCCTTCTCGGCGGCAGCCTTGGCGAGATCCGCCTTGCAGTTCACGACCGCCTGTGCGAGTTCCTCAAGAATCGCTTCCTTGCTCAATACTATTCCTCCTTTTCGGCCTTTTCAAGCCTGAGATAAGCATCTGCATCGGGATTATTTAATACAGTCAAATGGTTGGATTATGTATCCATAATATTTTTCAATTCTGAACCAATTTTTAAGTAAGTAATATTTAAACAAATCATGAATTCAATTCATTTTGACTGATTGTGACAAGTTGCGTTGTTGCGAATGAAGGGGATTGGAACCGTGTTTTCCACACTTTCCAACTGTTTTTCAAATCCAATTATTTAAAACTTGTTCGAGTTACATCCATATTTATAATATACCCATAAGGGTATCCGAAGAACGATAGACATGCCATCGGAAGTCACGGTCAAGATGAACACCTGCAGCAAGACACACCGCATCACCGTCTCCATGAGGGACGACGGCAACATGGATGTGAGGATAGTGTCGGACTGCCCCAACGTGCAGGAGTACGCCAAGCGTCTGACGGAGATCACCATGGACGACGTCACATCCTTCTCAGGGAGCAAGGTCATCGACCCCGTGTGCAGGGAGACCCTGTCCGTCCCCTGTCTGGTCCCCATAGGTGTCTTCGACGCCGCGTGGATGGAGCTCGGACTGCTGTCCAAGTCGTTGGGGAGGAAGGCCCACAGCAACGAGGTGATCCTTGACGGGAACGAGGATTGATCCCTCCCGCGTGCGCACAAATAATTAAGGGGAGGGCCATCGCCTGTCCATGTCAGGAGTGAGACCCGTCAAGGCGGGATGGTTCAACGCATTCAGACCCTGGACCCTCCACGGAGCGGTGGTGCCCGTCCTCATCGGCGGTGCGGTCGCATACAACGACGGGGGCTTCGACCTCCTGATGTTCATACTGGTGATGATAGGAGGGTGTCTGCTGCAGTCGGCGGCGAACCTCCTGAACACATACGGTGATTTCTCCAAGGGGACGGACACGGTCGAGAACGAGACCCGTTCCCCCGAACTGGTGACGGGTGTCCTGAGACCGAAGCATGTGCTCATGATGGGTGCGGCCTGCATCCTCGTCACATGTCTGATCGGACTGGTGTTCATCTGGAAAACGGGCTGGGGCATCCTGATCTACGGATTGCTGGGTGTCGTGGGTGCCGGGATGTACACCCTGGGCCTGTCCTTCAAGTACCACGGGACCGGACAGCTGGTGGTGTTCCTGATGATGGGCATCCTGATGCCGTTGGGAACGTACTACGTGCTCACGGGACAGCATTCGTTGGAGGTTCTCCTCCTGTCCCTGCCCAACGCGTTCATGATCACCGGCGTCCTGTGCGGGAACGAGATGCGCGACTACCATGAGGACAGGAAGGCAGGGGTCGGCACCCTGTGCGGACACATGTCCTACGACAACGGGATGAGGCTGTATCTGTTCGAGAACACCGTGTCATTCGTCATCCTGGCCGTTCTCATCGTTGCAGGCATCGCCCCGATCGGATGCGCACTGGCGTTCATCACACTGTATGATCTCCGTAAACTGTACAACAACAGCGGAAGGGCATCGGAGGACCCCCGTTCGGGGTTCATGCTCGTGCCCCTCTGTTTCAAGCTGAACTGGCATTTCGGCGTTCTGCTGACCGTCGGTTACGTCGTTCAGATGATTGTCCTACCAATGGTGATTTGAGATGGCAGAGGAAGAGCTCAAGACGGGAACGCAGTTCGAAGGCAAGGAGGAGTACATCAAGGATGTCTTCACCGAGATCGCGGAATGTTACGACGAGATGAACGAGATCATGTCCATGGGTATGGTCCAGGGTTGGCACAAGTTCATGATGAGGAAGGCCGGGGACATCCACGGGAAGAGGTGCCTCGATGTGGGCACCGGCACCGGGGAGATCGCGTTCCATGTGGCGAGGACCGCAGGGGAGGGCTCCACCGTCGTGGGATTGGACCTGACGCCGGCGATGCTGAAGCTCGCAGAGAGGAAGGAGGCGGAGCTGGACCTTCCGGTCAAGATCGAGTGGAGGCAGGGCGATGCACTGGACCTCCCCTACGAGGACGGTTCCTTCGACCTGGTCACATCCGGATACATGCTCAGGAACGTCACCGACATCCTCGGAGCGGTGACGGAGATGCACAGGGTCCTCGCACCCGGAGGGAAGGTCATCGTCGCGGAACTGTCCAAGCCCAAGAACTCGGTCGTCCGCTTCTTCTACAACATCTACATGAAGAGGGTCAAGAGGATGGGCCGCAAGTACGACAAGGGCAAGTCCATCGACGGGAGGCAGTCCGCGTACGAGTGGCTCACCGCGTCCATCGAGGGATTCCCCTACGGAGAGGACATGGTGAAGGTGTTCAACAGGGCCGGGTTCAGGGACGCCAGGTTCCATGTGAAGAGCTTCGGAGCGGTGAACATCTACATCGGTACCAAGGAATGAGGGACTACAGCCTCTACCTCTTCGACTTCGACAACACCCTCTACGACACCAACGAGGGGATAAGGGAGATCCTCAGGCATGCCCTTCCCATGGTGGGGGTGGAGTACGACGACTCCAGGTTCCCGGAGTTCTCGGGACTGAGCATGGACCAGGTCTTCGACAGGTTCGTGGGCAGCAGGGAACTGTACGACAGGTACAGGGACGAGTTCATGCGCATAGTCCGTTCGGATGTGTATCTGAGCGGGATCCCGTTCCCGGAGACGGAGTCGGTCCTGAGGGAGTTGGCGGACAGAGGGAAGAAGATCGGGATCGTCTCCGGCAAGATGTCCTACAAGATCAGGAACCTGATGGAGAGGGACGGGATGCTGGACCTCGTCGAGGTGGTTGTGGGATACGGTGATACGGAGAGGCACAAGCCCTTCCCGGACCCGATAGACCTCGCACTCTCACACTTCGATGTCCCTAAGGGGGATGTCCTCTATGTGGGTGACAGCCCCAACGACTCCGGTGCGGCGATGAACGCGGGGATCGACTGTGCCATAGTGAACAGGCACAACGGTCTGACCCCGGACGGGTTGGAATGCACCTACGAGGTCGGTTCCCTCACGGACCTCCTCTGACGGTCACTGCTGGGAGTTCAGCTGCATCAGGATCCTGTATGCATCCTCTACACCCTGTTGGGCGGCCTTCGTGAGCCATTCCACCGATTCGGTGAAGTCCATCCTTATCTGGTTGGAGAGTCCCATCGCCCCGAGGTTGTACTGGGCCATGGGCTCGCCCTGTTGGGCGGCGGATCTGAAGAACCCCTCCGCTGCGGGGATATCACCGGACTCCATGGACAGGTTCCCCAACATGGTCTGTGCGTATGCGAAACCCTGGTCCGCGGCGTACTCGAACCATTCCCTCGCCTTCCCGACATCGGGTTCCCCGAGGTAATCTCCGATGTACAGGAGACCGAGGTTGTACTGGGCCTTGACATCGTCCTTCATGGCCGCGGATAGGAAGTACTGCTCCGCCTCGGCGAAATCGCCCCTCTCGAAGAGTATCCCGCCCATGCACAGGCAGGCATCGGTGTCGCCCTGGTCGGCGGAGAGTCTGAAGTATCTCTCGGCCTCCCCGCGGTCCTGGGGTATGCCCTCGCCGGCATCCAGCATGAAGGCCAGGTCGTACTGGGCGCCCATGTCCCCCATGTCCGCGGCTTTCCTGTAGAGTTCGGCGGCACGGACCTTGTCCACCTCCGTACCATCACCGTTGCGGAGGATGGATGCCAGGACGCAGATGGAGTCGATATCCCCCATGTCCGCGGCCTTGGAGTACCATCCGATGGACGCCGCCTTGTCCTGAGGGACACCCTGTCCGATCGAGTATGCGGCCGCGAGGTTCTTCATACCCCTGACGCTCCCGGCCTCCGCCGCCTTACCGAACCAGTCCATTGATGATACGGGGTCGGAGTCGGAGAGGAGGACCCCGAGATTGCACATGGCCACGGAATTGCCGGCCTCCGCCGCCATGGTCAGGTAGCGTTCGGCCTCGGACCTGTCCGGACCTATACCGTCACCGGAGAGGAACATGTAACCCAACGAGGATGCCGCACCGGCATCCCCCAGTTCGGCCGCCCTCCTGAGATAGCCGACGGCCGTTTCCATATCCGTATCGACACCGTCGCCCTCGCGGTGGATGCGCCCGAGTTCGGCCAGTGCCGAGGGGTCGTTCTTTTCTGCTCTCTCCATGAGGGTCCCGATGTCCATGGAGGCGGAATCCACCATCGGATATTATTCACGTTCGGACACACGATGTGTTTTTAGCCATACCGCATGATCCGAATCCGACAGCACTCTATCAGGATGGGGACTGGATGAGACGCGTCAAGCCCGGACGTGCACCGTCCGCCATGAATACAATGACCTCGATGGTCGCGATAGTCTTCGGATTGTTCTGGACCGTCGGTGCCAGGGGCGTGGGGGCCCCGTTCTGGATGCTTGGGATCGCTTTCATCCTCATAGGGGTGGTGATGCTCCTGTTCAACGCCAACAACGCATTCGGGAGGAATAGGTTCTCCATCGCGGACATCGTCGATACCCGTGATGAGCCCGACCCGATGTCCATGGTCGGGGAATTGTCGGATGATGCCTCCGGATACTGTCCGTACTGCGGTTCGGAGACGGATGGGGGGTTCGAGTTCTGCAGAAGATGTGGGAAGAGACTCCCGTGAGATGGGAGAAGGGTGTTGTTCCGTGCGAACGATTATCGCACGGAATTCTGAGGATGATGATATCAGAGGTCCATCTCTTCCAGGAGGACCTTCGCCCTCTTGTTGTCGAAGACGATA
>CAZWKY010000023.1:0-25043 GCA_964634095.1 uncultured Methanomassiliicoccales archaeon
TTCGACATCAAGTACATGGTGTACAGGGACATCAGACAGAGGGGTTTCGTCGTCAAGTTGGAGTCCGGAGGGTTCGACCTCTCTGTATTCCCCCGCGGGAAGACCATGAGCAACTCCCGTCCCGTGTACATGGTCAAGGCCGTCTCCGAGAGGAATGCCCTGGAGATATCCCAGTTCATCCGCGAGGTCACCGATGTCAAGGACAGGAAGAAGGACCTCCTCTACGGTGTCGTGGACGAGGAGGGCGACATCACATACTACATGATGTCCGTGAGGGACCCCATAGGGAAGGTGTTCCCGTCCGGTGCCACCGGGAAGGCCAGGGGATGGCTCATCCGCGACCGTGTGTTCGTCTTCGACACGGAGGGTTCGGAGATCCTCCGCGATTACGGTTTCTTCGGCAAGATGATGAGCGACGTCCTCCAGCTGTCCCTGATCGAGAGCTGTTTCCTGATCGGGAAGGGGAAGCTGACGGTCCTGGACCCGGATTCCAACGAGCTGACCTTCGACGACCTGAGGGATTTCGCATCATCCCTCCAGGATGAGTTCGACATCCGTCTCCATGCCTACTCCGACCTCCGTGAGAGGGGACTGGTCGTCAAGACCGGGTTCAAGTACGGTACCCATTTCCGTGTCTACGAGGCATCGCCCGACGATTGCCATGCCAGGTACCTTGTGCATGCGGTCACCGATGACGAACTGAAGATGTGGCCCGAGATCTCCAGGACCGTCAGGCTCTCCGGCGGTGTGAAGAAGGAGATCCTGTTCGGAAGGATCGTGAAGAACAGGGTCCAGTATCTGGAGTTCAAATGGTTCAGGCCGTGAGGGTTCCGGCTCCATCCGCGGAATGATCGCTTTTTCACGGATGACATCCGTGATTTCACTGTAAAATCGCGGATGACATCCGCAGTTTTACTGCTTTTTCACGGATATATTTAAACTCACAGACGGTAATATCCTCCCATGGAGAGGAAGATCGACAGGGTGCTGAGGGATTGGCACGAGCGTCCCGGTCACAAGGCATTGGTCCTTCGCGGACCGCGTCAGGTCGGGAAGTCGTATTCAATAAGGAGGCTCGGAGAGGAGGTCTACGATTCCGTCATCGAGATCAACTTCGAGGACCGCCCCGATTTGAAAACTGTGTTTGAAGGTGACGTCTCCGCCGATTCCATATTCGACAGGTTGAGCTTCGTCTTCCCCGACCGTCCCTTGGAAGGCTGTCTCCTGTTTCTGGACGAGATACAGTGCTGTCCCGGTGCGTTCTCTGCATTGAAGTCCCTGGTGACGGATGGAAGGTGCGACATCGCATGTTCGGGATCAGTCCTATCCGAGATAGTGGTCGACAGGAGGCTGACCCCTACAGGCTATGTCGAGATAGAGTACATGGAGCCGATGGATTTCGAGGAGTTCCTCTGGGCAATGGGTTTCTCTCACGCACAGACGGAGAACATCCGTTCCCACATCTCCGACATGGTGCCTTTCGAGTCCTTCGTATTGAGTCGGTTGAATGACCTGTTCAGGAGATATCTGGTGGTCGGAGGGATGCCTGCATCCGTGTCGGCATACTCGAAGACACATGCGTATACGGATTCCTACAGGGAGCTGGAGTACATCATGAGGATCCTGTCCGACGATGTGGACCGCTATGTGAGGGATCCGATGGACCGGATCCGTATAGGACAGTGCATCCGTTCCGTCCCAGCCCAGTTGAGTCGCGAGCGGAACCCTTCATTCCTCTACTCCGATGTGTCCGTCAGAACGGGCTATGGCCAGAGGGAGTACGGTCCTGCGATGGCCTGGCTCGAAGGTGCGGGGATCATCGATATGTGTCACAACATCGAGGAGGTTTCGGAACCGTTCGAGGTAAAGACCCGTGGAAACACGTTCAAGGCCTATGTGAAGGACACCGGCGTCCTGGTATACATGCTCGGATCCGCCGTTGCCGCAGGGATCGTGGATGGAAACTACACGATCAACAACGGTGCCGTCATCGAGAATGCCGTCATCGAGGCCCTGATGAGGAAGGGATATAGAGTATACTACTACAGCAGCACATCCCGCAGGATGGAATTGGATTGTGTACTCAACATGAACGGTTCATTGGCAGTCATCGAGGTCAAATCCGGCAGGAGGAAATCTGCTAAGTCCCTGAACAAGGCGTTATCCGAGGACAAGGCGATCGATGTGGCCATCAAAGTGTCGGATTCCAACATATCCATAGATGAGAACGGGGTCCGCCACTACCCTCTGTTCGGACCGAGCTTCTTCGAGGACTGCCGTGTCCTGGAACCATCACCTATCGGCTATCTAGGTGATCTGAAGGCCGCATTGGGTCCGGAGTGACCCTGTCATTCCTTCGGGAAGAGTCCGCTCAGGAAATGCTCCAGTTCCTTGTAGCGCCCCCTGTTCAGGAAGTACACATGATCTGGACCGTCCCTGCGGGATGAGATGAGTCCGGCGCCCTTCATCCTCCTGATGGCGGCGTTGGTCCTGGTCTCATCCATTCCGAAGACGCCGTCGGTGAACGGGGAGCGGATCTCCTCCTTCGAAAGCCCGCGGACCATGGTCAGCACATCCTTGTCCGCCAGTGCGGACACTATGTCGAATATCGGGTCGTCGGAGATGCCCATGGGGCCTCTGACGGTGAGGCAGATGTGTTTGCTCGATCTCTGGGCGGGCTGTTGGTCCATATGATATGAACCGTGGGGCCCACTGATAATTGTGTCGGAGGGCTTGGATCACACCAGGGCACCGTCACGGACAAGTATCCGCTCCGACCGTCCCTTCGGTATCTTGGACCAGAATGCGATGCCGAACAGGATGACCTCGCCGGACATGTCGAGATAGTATCTCCTCTCGTGGATCTGTGCGATGGCATCCTCCACCGCACCGTCCAATTCCCTTTCGGAATCCACCTTCTTCAGTTCGAAGATCAGCGGGGTCATGCCCTCTCTCCTGGGTGTGAGGATCATGTCCAGTCTCCCGTTCCCTGCCTCATACTCGGTCCTGATGGAATATGCGCGGGATAGTGTGTGCATGATGGTCATCATCACCAGCTGATAATCGTGTTCGTCGTTCAGGGTGAGGTAGCTGGCATCCTTCAACACCGATTGGAGTATCCTGACAGCTTTCTCCGAATCGCCGTCAAGTACGGCGATGTTGAATTCATTGTATGTTCCATCGTCTATCAGATTCAGATTCCACATCTTCTCATTCACGATGGTCATGACTTCCTTGTTCGGAATCGAAACCTCATATGATCCATCCCCTTTAGGGATTGCTTTAAGATATCCCGATAGGACCATCAGGTTGTAGACAGATTTGACATCATGTTTGAGGCCTTCGTATGTTTGGGTCATGTTCAGTTTAATGTCTATTGAGCCTCCGTTGACCAATGACATTATGTCCGAGAATGTTTTCATGTCAACTCTGTCCAGGAGCCACTCTATTGCAACATCTTTTGCGGTATTTGCCCAGTAAGGTAGAGGTTCGTCCGGTGACGAGGTATAATACATTATGCTGTATGGGTTGTATACCTCTGCGTCTCCGAACCTGTATCCATCATACCATGTTTTCACGACATCGAATTCATCTGAACGCCCATAGTATGAGAGCAGTTCTTTGACCTCAGTCTCGGTGAAACCGAATCTTTCATCAGATTCCCTCGAAAGGATGTTATTGACACGGAGGTTGTTTAGACCAGAGAATATATTCTCCTTGGCGATTTGCATGATTCCTGTTATGTATGCCAGTTGTAAGTGGGGGTTACTTTTCAATGCAGATGAGAGGATAGTTCCCAAACTGTCCATGATTTTGCGATGTGCGGCGTCACCGAATGAATTGGCTACGGCGCGGTCGTATTCATCGATGAGGATGATTGCTCTCCGTCCGTGGTATTTGTTCAGAAGACTGCAGAGATTGCGAATACAATCCGGTACATAGTCGTCGCTCGTCTCCTTCAACAAGATTTTGCGGAAGAGGATCGCATCAGTTTCATCTAATTCTGAATCAAGAAGATACATGTGGTCGCGATATGCCTCGGCGATGGCAGATCTCATGCGGTTCATGAACGATTTATTGTTCGATGCCACAGTGTCCTTCAGATCGAGACGTATCACCGGGAATGCGTTTTTGTACTGATTGTATTCAGGATATTCAGATATCTTCAGACCATCGAACCAAGTGTTGCCTTTGTATTGTATGTTGAAGAAAGCATCCAACATGGAGAGGTTTGTCGTCTTCCCGAAACGACGTGGGCGCGTGTACAGATAGACGCCACGGAGATTATTCCCAAGGATGTCTGCCAAGAGCAACGTCTTATCGACGTAGTACATTCCCTCCTCGCGTAAATCCGCAAAAGATAGTCCGCATGTATCTATCTGTTTCATGTCGTGTGGCATAGGTTGAGTGTTGATAAATGTAGGCTGTCCACGTGCCGAATGTCCACAACATGGATCTCCCATGGTGTATTCTGTGGTTGAAGAAGTGTTGGAAGATGGGAGGTGTCTCCCGACACCCCCTCGGTTTCAGAGTTGGATCTCGATGCCGAGTTTCTCGGTGAGTTCCTTGTACCTGTTCCTGATGGTGACCTCTGTGACACCCGCCACATCGGCAACCTCTCTCTGTGTCCTGCGCTCGTTGCACAGGATAGAGGAGATGTAGATCGCGGCGGCGGCCACTCCGGTGGGTCCCCTTCCGGATGTCAGCTCCTTCTCGGATGCATCCTTGAGGATCTCAGCGGCCTTGCTCTGGACCTCTCCGCTCAGTTTGAGCTCGGAGCAGAATCTCTGGACGTAGTCCTGGGGCTTGGTGGGCATGAGCTTCAGCTTGAGCTCACGGGTCATGAACCTGTATGTCCTTCCGATCTCCTTTCTGCCCACGCGGCTGGATCCCGCGACCTCGTCCAGTGTCCTGGGGACACCGCACTGCCTGCATGCTGCGTAGAGGGATGCGGCCACGACACCTTCGATGGACCTTCCCCTGATCAGGTTCTTGTTGACGGCTTTCCTGTAGATCATGGCGGCGGTCTCCCTGACGTTCCTGGGGAGTCCCATGGCGGATGCCATCCTGTCCAGCTCGGACAGTGCGAATGCGAGGTTCCTCTCCGTTGCGTTGGAGACACGGATCCTTCTCTGCCACTTCCTGAGCCTGTACAGCTGTGCCCTGTTCCTGGTGGGGATGCTCTTACCGTAACTGTCCTTGTTCTTCCACGAGATCTCGGTGGACAATCCCTTGTCGTGGATGGTGTAGGTCATCGGGGCTCCGGTACGTGCACGCTTCTCACCCTGCTCGACATCGAAGGCCCTCCACTCGGGCCCCTGGTCGATGAACTGGTCGTCGAGGACAAGACCGCAGTCCTCGCAAAGAAGTTCTCCGCGCTCGTAGTCGCGGACTAAGTGATGGCTTCCGCACTCAGGACATACTTCAATTTCTTCTGTTCCTTCCCTTACCTTTGCCATTCTGATTCCTCCCTTTGTTGTAGAATAATTCCGTGCCCCTGGGAACGGGCATTTCGTTCGATTTGGGGATGTTGACCGAGATGTACGGTTCGGCAACGGGGCCGAAGACCTTCCCGATCGTTCCCACCATCTTCTGTCTGCGGTCGAACACGCGATCCCCAAGCTCGGGAACGGAGTTGCATCTGGCTATGAGCCTGCCATCGCATGTGATCTCCTCGACCCTGCCTAAAAAATCCATTCGACCCAGTCCTTTCGATAGAGTCCATACCCTATCAAATAAGGGGGAATAATAATCTTATATTTAATGATTTGGTGATTCTTTATTAACCAGAATGGTTTTTCCGTTTCCATTTGATATAAAGGTTGTTGTTGTGATTGGATTGGTTGGACATAACAGCCAGCTTAAATGCAACCGTGTTCCGGTGACGGATCCGCCGTCCATTGTCAGATATCTTAATAACGGGTGAAGGCTTCTCACGCACCGTGACCCGCTATCGCGGGAAATGGAGGCAAAAAAATGGAAATCATTTCTATGTCCTTTCTGACCCTGGTGGTCTTCGCATTCGCACTCATCATGCTTGTTGCGGGTGTGTTCGCTGCAGGATTCGGCTCCGGAAAGAGCAGGGCCTGCGGTGTCATCATGGCCATCGTCGGACTCCTCGTCGGAGTCGTCTGGGCATACCTTGTCGGATTCAGTGACATCTCCCCCTTCTGCGAGGTAGCAGCTTGGGATGTTGTGTACAACGCCATCATCAACCTCATCGGTGTCCTGGTCGGTGCACTCGTCGCTGTCGGAATCTTCCTGGTCGTCGTACTCAAGTGCTGATCCGGAACATCCGAGAAACATCTTCCAAAACACCATTCCCCCTTTTCCACGCATCCTCTCTGGCCAGACCCCGTTACGCAGGACAATCTTTATCATTGAAGATTCAGTGTTTCCGGACGATGTCAAAGGTCTCCATAATCATGGGAAGCAAGAGCGACCTGCCGGTCGCCGAGAAGGCCATAGCGATCCTGAGGAAGTTCGGCGTTGAGTTCGACATCGCCGTCGCCTCCGCACACAGGACCCCCCGCAGAGTGGAGGAACTGGTCGCCAACAGCGATGCGGATGTCTTCATCGCCATCGCGGGTCTCTCAGCAGCGCTCCCCGGAGTTGTGGCATCCTTCACCGTGAAGCCCGTGGTGGGCGTGCCCGTGAGCGGCGCGGTCAACCTCGATGCGCTTCTCTCGGTGGTGCAGATGCCCCCAGGTATACCCGTGGCCGCGGTCGGTTTGGACCGTGGGGACAATGCGGCGGTGCTCGCAGTGGAGATCATTGCCCTTAACGACGGGGATCTCAGGTCCAAGCTTCTCGATTACAGGAGGGAGCAGGCCGAGAAGGTCGTTGCAGATTCAGAGAAGGTGATTTCGGATGTTCGGTGTTGAGGACTTCATCAACGATTCGATCGAGGACATAAGGTCCAAGATCACAGGGAAGGCGATCATCGCCTGTTCCGGCGGTGTCGACAGCATGGTCGCCGCCACACTCACGAGCAAGGCCATCGGGGACAGGCTCCTGGCCGTCTATGTCGACAGCGGACTCATGAGGAAAGGGGAGACCGCCGAGGTCGAGGGTATGCTCAAGGACATGGGCATCAACTACATGATCGCGGATGCGGGCTCCGAGTTCTTCGGAGCACTCGAGGGTGTCACAGACCCTGAGCAGAAGAGGAAGGCCATCGGTGAGAAGTTCATCCGTGTCTTCGAGAGGATCGCCAAGGAGTTCGGTGCCGAGTTCCTGGTGCAGGGAACCATCGCACCCGACTGGATCGAGAGCGGGGACGGTGTCCGTGACACCATCAAATCCCACCACAACGTGGGAGGACTCCCCAAGGACATGGGTATGTCCCTCGTGGAACCCCTCAGGGATCTGTATAAGGACGAGGTCCGCGAGGTCGCAAGGGCACTCGGCGTCAAGGCATCGGAGAGGCAGCCCTTCCCCGGACCCGCACTGGCCGTCAGGTGCCTCGGAGAGGTCACCCCCGACAACATCGCCATCGTCCGTGAGGCATGCTTCATCGTCGAGGATGAGATCAGGAAGGCCGCGGATGCGGGCGAGATGGTCCTGCCCTGGCAGTACTTCGCCGTGCTCCTCCCGACCAAATCCGTCGGAGTGCAGGGTGACAGGAGGGCATACGGAAGGACGATCGCCATCCGTGCGGTCGCATCCGTCGACGGTATGACCGCCACCTACGCCAAGATCCCCCTCGAGGTCCTGGACAGGATGTCCACACGCATCACGAACACCATGAAGGATTCCGTGAACCGTGTCGTGTACGACATCACCAACAAACCCCCGGCGACCATCGAGTGGGAGTGATGTTCCAAAGGGCCGTCCGGCCCGTCCAACATTTTATGCGGCCCTGTCCGCAGCCCCCTCGGGGGCATCCTTTTCTATAATATCCCCAATCCGTCGCCGATACGATGGAGAGGGAGAGGCTCGGCAGCAGATTGGGATTCATCCTCCTTGCGGCGGGATGCGCCATAGGTCTGGGGAGCTTCTGGAAGTTCCCGTACATGGTGGGCCAGTACGGTGGCGGGGCGTTCGTCCTGCTCTACGTCTTCTTCCTGGTGATACTCGGGATCCCCCTGCTGTCGATGGAGCTGTCCCTCGGCAGAGCGAGTCAGCGCAGTCCCGCCAGGATGTACGAGCCTCTGACCCCGAAGGGCAGTAAGTGGCGTCTCCACAGCCTCCTATGCATCGCGGGCCCGTACCTCCTGATGAGCTTCTACGCCGTCATCACCGGTTGGATCGTCAGGTATGCAGTGTCAGCGGTGATGGGTGATTTTTCCGGATTGGATCCCTCGGAGGTGTCCGGATTCTATCATGATCTGGCCGGAGATCCGGTGATGACCGTCGGTTTCACGCTGTTGGTCGTCGTGCTGGGATTCCTGGTATGCTCCCTCGGACTGAGCGGAGGACTCGAGAGGATCACCAAGTGGATGATGCTCGCCCTGCTGGGGATCATGGTCTTCATGGTGGTCTGTGCCTTCGCCATGCCCGGTGCGGGGGAGGGACTCAGATTTTACCTCGTCCCGGACTTCGACCGTATGGCGGAACAGGGGATCCTGAAGGTCGTCATGGCCGCCATGAGTCAGGCGTTCTTCACCCTCAGCATAGGAGTCGGTTCCATGGCCGTCTTCGGGAGCTACATCGGGAAGGAGCGCCGTCTCCTCGGTGAATCGACATCCATCTCCGTCCTCAACCTGGCGGTCTCGTTCATGGCGGGGTTGATCATCTTCCCCGCATGTTTCTCGTACGGGGTGCCGGTGGGCGTGGGGCCGAGTCTGATCTTCGAGACGCTGCCGAACGTGTTCAACAACCTGTTCGGGGGGAACGTCCTCGGAGTGCTGTTCTTCATCCTCATGGCCTTCGCCGCATTGTCGACGGTGTTCGCGGTCTTCGAGGCCATAGTGTCCAACACGATCGAGGTCACCGGATGGGGGAGGCGCAAGGCATGCGCCCTCAATATCCCCATAATGTGCATCCTGATCCTCCCCAGTGCATTGGGTTTCAGTCTGTTGTCGGGGATCGAACCGTTGGGCCCCGGCTCCACGATCCTGGACCTCTGTGATGCGGTGTTGAGCAAGGTGATGCTCCCCCTCGGATCGGTGATGATCCTCCTGTTCTGTGTGAGCAGGCGCGGATGGGGGTGGGATTCCTTCATGTCCGAGGTGAATTCCGGGAAGGGGTTGGCGTTCCCCTCCTGTCTCCGCACGTACATGACGTATGTCATGCCCGTGCTCATCATCGTCCTGTTGGTGGCAGGTCTGCTCTGAGGGGGTTCCTTACGGCAGATTCATATCCCATTTGCAGTCTACGCCTGGAACGATGAAAGTATATATCGTTGACAACGGAGGTCAGTGGACCCATCGCGAGTGGCGTGTCCTCAGATACCTCAAGGTCGACACTAAGATCATTCCCAACACGACCCCGTTCGACGAGATCAAGGACATCGACGGGCTGATCCTCTCCGGAGGCGCGCCCAATGTGGCATCCGATGCCGCCCGCATGGGGAACAACGGCGAATACCTCGACAAGGCCGACTATCCGATATTCGGTATATGTGCGGGGATGCAGTTCCTCTGCGAGCACTTCGGTGGAACCCTCGGGCCCGGAACCGTTCCGGAGTTCGGCGGTGTCGAGCTCAAAGTGAGGTCCCACGACGATCTCTTCAAGGGCCTTCCCGATTCCTTCGGTGTGTGGGCATCCCACAACGACGAGGTCAAGGTCATCCCTGAAGGTTTCGAGGTGACCGCATATTCGGATTCATGTCCCCACGAGGCGGTCAGATGCATCGACCGTCCCATATACGGGGTGCAGTTCCATCCCGAGGTCGAGAACACCGAGCACGGGGCGGAGATATTCCAGAATTTCCTGGACATTATCAGGGATCAGCACTGTTGAGTTCCGATGTCCGTTGGATGAAACCCTCTCCCCTTCCTCCCGGAAAAACGGAGGAAGGGGGTTTTTGTCAGAGGTCTGAGCTCAGTTCTGCTGACTCATTACCTCGAGCTGGCTGATGACGTTCCAGATGAGCGTCCTGCCGTGCAGAGGAATGTTGGGGTCGTTTGCGAGATCGTCCAGGATGACGATCGCACTGGTTGCGCGGACATCCATGGCCTCTTTGGTGTCAAGGAGCCTTGTCTTGGCGTCCGTAGCGCCCTTCCTGATGTTTCTGGGGATGGATGTGTCCTCGGCAAGCATGTCCAGGACATCCGTGACCTGTTTGATCTTGTCTACTGCCATTGCTATTCCTCCTGAATAATCAGAGACTCTCGAACTCTTCCTGGAGATCCTGCATGAGCTGCTCGAGAACCTCCTCGAAGCTCATGGACCTGTACTCCCTGACTCCTCCGAGATCGCTCTGGATTTTCACGACAAAATCATTGTTCTCCTTTACAAGTTCTACGTTACAAAGAACCTCTTCCATTTTAAATACCCCCAAAAGGTCTAGTTTGGCGAACATAGAACCTATATAAAAAGCAATTGGATATTGTCGGTTCAAAATCGGCTCGCCGAAAGTTTTATAATAAAAACATGATTAAGGGGCACCTCTGTAACGTTACCTTCAGTGGTAACGAGAATGAGCAGAACGACCGTGCGGAGACGTGCGGTTGGAGAACGATAAAATGGCAGAAGAAGAGTCGATGGCATACGAACTCCAGGACG
The DNA here is from genome assembly GCA_964634095.1 of uncultured Methanomassiliicoccales archaeon. Lineage (GTDB taxonomy): Archaea > Thermoplasmatota > Thermoplasmata > Methanomassiliicoccales > Methanomethylophilaceae > Methanoprimaticola. The sequence goes on from CAZWKY010000023.1 coordinate 10,672, forward strand.
AGTTCGAATCCAAAGCCCGCGGTTTCGGAAAGGGAAAGTACGGTAGGATCCTCAAGATGGCACGCACCCCCAGTAAGGACGAGTACGTCAAGACGATGTACGTCACGGGCCTGGGTATCATAGTCATTGGTGCCGTCGGATTCGCCATTTGGTGGCTCATGTCTGTGCTCCCCACTTACTTCTGAAGAGGGTTCTGACATGAGTGTTATGATTTCTGGCGAGAACGACCTCAGGAAGGTCTCTGCTGGAGGAAACGACGAAGGCAACTCCGAGAAGAACAACAACAAGGTCAGATGGGCGTTCAAGGTCTCATCTGATTCACCGGAGGTGAACCTCTCGTTCTCGGTCACCACCGGACCCAATGCCGATGAGGCACCTCTCTGGACGGTCCTTCTCAAGGATTCGACCAACAGTGAGCTCTGGAGCAACGAGCGTAGCAGGTCCGATGTGACCATCGACGTCCCCGGAAGCTCCCCCAAGGAGCTCATCCTGGAGGTCAACTGCCCCACCGGTGCGAGATATGGAGACATGGTCTGCACCGAGGTCACGGCATCCTCCAACGGAGAGAGCGACACCATGTCGTTCGAAGCCATAGCACAGCAGTCCATTATGATCCTCAAAACCCAGATCGACCAGGAGGTCACTGTCGCAAGGGAGCTGACCTCCAAAGAGGAGAAGAGCAAGGGTTCCAAGGACATATATGCGATCCTGAGTCCTGCAGGACTCAGAGGATACGTGTTCGTCGAAGGTATGAACACGGACCGTCTCCGCGAGAAGACCAAGGACATCAAGAAGGCCAGGTCTTTCATCGGCGGAGAGACGGACATCGAGGAGATCAGCCCCTACCTCACACCCATGTCCGCAGTCGTAGGAATCGTCGAGGGAGACATCGTCGAACTCGTCAACGGTCCCTTCAAGGGTGAGAAAGCAAGGGTGCAGCAGATCGACCAGGGCAAAGAGGAGATCACAGTCGAACTCATCGAAGCCATGGTCCCCATACCTGTCACTGTCAAAGGAGACAGTGTCAGAGTGATTGAAAAGGAGAAATGAGCAATGGTAGATACTGTTGAGGCATTGGTTGATGGAGGCAGGGCCTCCGCAGGTCCGCCCCTTGGTCCCGCCCTGGGTCCCAAAGGAGTCAACATCGGTCAGGTTATCGCTAAGATCAACGAGAAGACAAAGGCATTCGAGGGAATGAAGGTCCCCGTCAAGATTCTCATCAACGACGACAAGTCCTTCGACGTCAAGGTCGGAACCCCTCCCATGTCCGCTCTGATCAAAGGCGAGCTCGGAGTCGAATCCGGAGCCCACAACGCAAAGGCCGAGAAGGTCGGAAACCTCACCCTTGACCAGGCCAAGAAGATCGCCACCATGAAGCAGGACGATCTCCTCGGCGCAGACCTGAAGGCAAAGGTCCTCGAGGTCGCAGGAAACTGCGTCTCCGTCGGAGTCACCATCGACGGAAAGAACCCCAAGGACTTCCAGAAGGCAGTCAAGGCCGGCGAGTACGACGGTCAGTTCTGATTATCAAACCCTGGGGCTTCGGCCCCACCCTTAAAATCATCATTCTGAAGGGGCGTATTCAGCGTCCCTGTATGTTCCGATCTTCACGATCCTCCCTTCCTCCATGAGCTGTGACAGGACCACATCCGCGGTCCTGCGGCTGATGTCCGGCAGGAGGTCGCATATCTCCGTTTTCGAAAGCGGGTGGTCGGACCATTCCACGATCCTCGCTATCCTCTCTCCCTTCTTCACCTTCTTCCCACAGTCCAGCGGATATCTCGCCGATATCTCCTCGTAGCATTCCAGGACCATGTCCGTCACGAACCTGATGAACGGGTATGGGTCAGATTCGTTGTTGTTCCATCCTGCGGAGGATTCTGCCACAGCATCATAATAGTCCTCGGAGGAGGATTCCATATGGGATTCCAACGATGAGATCTCCAGACCTCTGTATCCGCTGTCGATCAGGAGTCTGACCAGCATCAGGCGGGACATCCTCCAGTTGCCCTCATGGAAAGGGTGGATGTTCAGGAAATCCAGGACCATGGATGGGGCCAGGAGTATGCTCTGTATGCCCACATCCCTCGCCATCGTGTATGATGCGGCCATCTGTTCCACGCTCATCCTCACATTCTGTGCCGGAACGGGACGGATGGCGTTCACATGCATGTCGCGACGGTCCGACTCGGAATCCCTCAGGCGGTATCTGCTCTCCTTGCGGGTGTAGCCGTTGAGTGTTGTTGAATGGAGGGCAAGGAGGCTCCCCTCGGACAGGTCCATGGGGATGGAATGTGTTCCGAGCATCTCCATGGCATTGCGGTATCCCTCTCTTTGGAGGTCGTCATCTCTGTCGTTTACCCCCTCCAATGAACATGATGATCCTACGGATGATGATCTGCAGGCCTCCCTCGCCACATGCAGCTCCTTCCGATACACATCCTCTCTTATGGGGTCCATCGCCCTGTGTGATTCGATCTTCGCGATCGTCTCCGCAATGTCGATGGGAATGCTCTCTGTGATCCCAGAATACTCGAAGATGCGCATGGTCGTTGATGATTTTCTAGCTATAAAACTATTATTTATAGTATGTAAACTTCGATCGAAGAAAAATCAACTTACTTAATATTTTAAAAAAATAGTATGTAAATGGGAATCCGGCGGTCGGACCACATCCCTGACGGGTCGGGCAGGGCATCGGATGTGGTTCAGAAAACCCCCTTCAGGTGAGCTTTTTCATGCTCATTTTCCTGATTTTGTGCGTGACTATAACGCGTATAACACGCGCCTACGTATAGATTTAAATATAAGTTGATGGTAGCAAGGTCCACTTGTAGGAGAGTCATATGACTCGTTCGTACTACGAGGAGGAATTGTATTGGCAGAAAAACCAACCGTAATGGCCGTGCAGAAAGCACTCGAGAGTGCAAAGAAGCGCAATTTTACAGAGACGGTTGAGTTGGCCATCAATCTCACAGATGTCGATCTGACCATTCCGAAGAACCGTATCACCGAGGATATCATCCTCCCTGCCGGTCGCGGAAAGTCAGTCAAAGTCTGTGTCATTGGTGGTGGCGAACTAGCCTTGAAAGCCAAAGACGTGGCCGATCTCGTGATCACCCCCGAGGAACTCGGAGCGATCGCAGACGACAAGAAACAGGCTAAGAAGATCGCGAACAGCACCGATTACTTCATCGCCGAGGCGCCCCTTATGGCCGTCGTCGGAAAGAGACTCGGAACTGTTCTCGGACCTCGCGGAAAGATGCCGAAGCCCATCGCTCCCGGTGCAGACCCTGCAGCGATGATCGACAGCCTCCGCAAGTCTGTGACCATCAGGACGAAAGACAGGAAGACCTTCCACGCACCCGTTGGAACAGTCGACATGAGCGCAGAGGATATCGCCGAGAACATCGACCTCATCCTCAAGCGTGTTGAGGCTCACCTCGAGAAGGGAAAGCACAACATCGCTTCTGCTTACGTTAAGACCACAATGGGACCCTCGGAGAAGGTTCTGTAAGGAGGTTCAAAGATGGCACACGTCGCAGCTTGGAAGAAGGATCTGGTAAACGAGCTGGTACAGGACATGCGCGAGTACCCCGTTGTCGCAGTTGTCGACATGGAGGGTATCCCCGGTCAGCAGGTCCAGTCGATGAGGGCAGGTCTCAGGGCTCACGCCAAACTCAAGATGACCAAGAACAACCTTATGCTCTTGGCCATCGAAGAGGCGGCGAAGGAGAAGCCTGGACTCGAGGCACTCAAAGACGCGGTTCACGGACAGTGTGCGATTGTCACAACAGACATCGACCCCTTCAAGCTCTTCAAGAAGCTTGAGGCGACGATGACCCCTGCCCCCGCTAAGGAGGGACAGCTCGCACCTTTCGATATCGTTGTACCCAAGGGACCGACCCCGTTCGGACCCGGCCCGATTATCGGAGAGCTTCAGAAAATAGGCCTTCCTGCCGCTATTGAGGCAGGAAAGATCGTAGTCAAGAAGGACACGACACTCGTGAAGTCCGGAGAGCCGATTTCCGGACCCATCGCAGCAATGCTCCCCAAGTTGGAGATTCTCCCCATGGTCGTGGGAATGGACCTCAGGTCCGCCTACGAGGGTGGAGTCGTCTACCACAGGGACGTTCTCGACATACCTGATGACTACTATTCCACGATGTTCGCTACGGCTGCACACAACGCCCTTGCACTCGGTGTTTCGATCGCGTTCCCCACAACGGAGACCATCGTACCGCTTATTGCTAAGGCGTTCAGGGAGTCCATGGGTCTCTCTATCTCAGCCGCGATACCGACCAAGGAGAATATCGACATGCTCCTGGCTAAGGCAGACGCTCAGATGCTGTCTGTCGCCGCCGCTTGCGGATACACCAACGATGCGATTGCAGCAAGGCTCAGCTCTGCTGCCGCAGCAGCACCCGCTGCCGCACCCGTCGCTGAGGCCGCACAGGAGAGCGTGGAAGAGGAAGAAGAAGAGGTCAGCGAGGAAGAAGCAGCCGCTGGTCTCAGTGCATTATTCGGCTAAATTTAAAGGAGTTGAATTAAATGGAGTATATCTACAGTGCAATGGTGCTCTACTCTGCTGGCAAGGACATTACCGAGGACGCTATCAACGCAGTCCTGGCCGCCGCCGGAGTGGACGCTGACGCAGCCAAGATCAAAGCACTGGTTGCATCCCTCGAGGGAGTTGACATCAAAGAGGCTATCGCAAGTGCAGCAGTCGCCGCACCCGCAGCCGTTGCAGCCCCCGCCGCCGGAGCAGCTGCCGCCGCAGACGCACCTGCAGCAGCAGACGAGCCCGAAGAGGAAGCAGTCAGCGAGGAAGAGGCCGCAGCCGGTCTCTCCGCTCTGTTCGGATGAACACGCTGGTCTACTGGCAACTCAAAACCCTTTACCCTTTTTTTATTACATGAGACGGTGATGAGCGGATGGAGACGATGGACAAGGTGACCGTTAGGCTTCCCGCCGAGACCATCCGTCTGCTCCAGGAACTCGTCGACAACGGGGAGTTCCCCACGATGGCCGATGCCGTCCGCAGTGCCGTCGACAAATTCATCGGCGACAGGTTTACCCCCGAGACCCGTATCGAGATCATAGAGTCCCCCAGGGATGACGGTATCATCGAGATGAACGCCCTCGTCCGTAACGGCGATTCCGTTCTGATCAACGATTCCGTCTGTGATTCCGTCCGTGACTACATACGCAACCGTCTCGACAAGGGATTCTGATGGACGACGTCGTCCTGGTCGTATGTGGCGGAGGGGCGTCGACCCTCATCACCGCCGCGGAGGGCAGGGTCGACATACCTACATTCCTCATCAACTCCAGTAGTCGGAGCTCCATACAGATGGTATCCGACGGTGTGAAGGGATGTATGGGGGACATGGGCCTCGCGGAGAACATCGCGTTCAGCAACATCGACCGCATCAGGACCCTGTTCCAGGGGAAGCGTGTGGCCATAATCTTCTCCGTACTCGGGGGAGGTACGGGTACGGGCATGATGCCCGTGGTGATCGGATGTGCTCGCGAATGCGGATGCAAGGTGGTGTCTGTGGCCGGCATCCCCATGAGGTTCGAGAACTTCCGCCGTGAGACGGCCATGGACGCCCTTCCGGAGATAATGTCGGCATCCGACCGTTTGTTCCTCATGGACCTGGAGACGCTCATTGCGCTCTATCCATCTGTGAAGTTTAGGAACGTCACCGAGCTCTATTCCCGCACCGTGGCCTTCGCCTTGCGGAACATGCGCCACACCATGGAGGGGCCGTTCTTCAGTACGTTCTCCCAGAAGGTGTACACCTTCGCCTATGCATCGGACATCGAGCCCGTGGCCGCGGTGTCGAAGGCGATGGAGAACCCTATGGTTGAGACGGATCCGGCCGCAGGTAAGGTGATACTCTATGTCAGTTCCGGATTCGGTACCGCCGAGAGGGAGTCCCTGACCGATGCCATAGTCTCCACGAGCGGTATCCTTCCGGAGATAATCGGAAGGGAGGATAGGGAGGACACGAAGGTCCTGCTGTTCCTGTCGGTGAAGGGGATCCATCACTCCTGATCCTTCTTCTCCCAGGATTTACCGTATTTGATGATCTTGGATGCGTCCCCGAAGACGCCCATGATGGTGTTGTACTCGTACTTCGTCGGGATCGCACGTCCCATCATCCTCCTGAACATCACCGTTGTGGAGTCCCTCCTGTTGGCAGGGTACTCTATGGCATCCAGCAGGTCTCCGAAGAAGTCGAACATGAGGCTCTTCTCATGGGAATCAGCCGGTTCGGGTCTGCGGGGGGTGTCCTCGGCCATGAAGAACTCGTACATGACGATGTTCGCCGCATGGGACAGGTTCATGATGGGGTACTCCTCGCCGGTGGGGATGTGGATCAGGACGTCGCACATGTTGAGCTCCTCCTGCAGGAGTCCGATGTCCTCCCTCCCGAACACCACCGCGATCTTCTCGGGATATCCGCGGCAGTGCTGTGCGAATTCGCGGACGGACACGGGGACACGGGTGTAGTTCCTGTCCCCCTTCGTGGTCACCCCGCTTGTTCCGACCACCATGAAGCATCCGTCGACGGCCTGCTCCAGGGTGTCCACGATGTGGACGTCGTCCAGGATGGACGATCCGTGCTTGGATCTGCGGTACGCATCGTCCCCCAGTTCACAGGGGTTCACGAGATAGAGCTCCTTCAGGTCGAAGTTGGCCATGGACCTGGCGATGGCGCCCACGTTGCCCTCGTATTTGGGTCCGACGATCACGATGCGTATTTCCGGCATGGGCGCCCAATCATCCGACTCCGCTAAAACACTGTCGATGCGCACCCTTATACGGACATCGGGTTATCGGAGCGCGTGGACATTCCTGAAGATCACCCCAGATACAAGTCGCTCATGACCAGGGAGCGTCTGGCCGAGATGGTGGAGAGAGGTCTCGTGACCCCCACCGGCCTGATATCCCACGGTCGCGGCGAAGCCTATGATTACTTGATGGGAGAGAGGAGCACCGGACCCGCCATGGAGGCGGAGAGGGCCGCTGCCGCCTACCTCCTGAAGGCGAGGAACCCCGTGGTCTGCATAAACGGCAATGCGGCGGCGTTGGATGCGGACAACCTAATCAGACTCGCGAAGGCCGTTCCCGCGAAGATCGAGGTCAACCTGTTCCACCGCACACCCGAGAGGATGGAGGGCATAATCTCCTACCTCGAGTCCAGGGGTGCGGGGGAGGTCCTCGGCAGGGACCCGGATTGCAGGATAGCGGGCCTGAACCATGACCGTGCCCTCTGCACCAAGGAGGGGATATTCGACAGCGACGTCATAGTCGTCCCGATAGAGGACGGGGACCGTGCCGAGGCCCTCGTATCCATGGGCAAGGTGGTCATCTCCATAGATCTGAATCCCCTGTCCCGCACCTCCAGGACCGCCACGGTCCCCATCTCGGACGAGATGACCCGTGCCCTGGAGAACATGATATCCTATGTGGAGGAGCTCCGCGGCGACGATGAAGCAATATTAAAGATACTGGATAGTTATTCCAGCAAGGATAATCGTCGCGAGACCGTCAGATGCATCTGTGATTCTCTGATGGCCGAGTTCGATGAAGGAGGAAACTGAATGGACGACCTTCTGAAACAGGGATCCCTCAGGCTTCATTGGGCGGAGGCCCACATGCCTGTCCTGAAGGACATAAGAAAACGCTTCATCGACGAACAACCCCTTGCCGGACTCAAGATCGGGATGGCGCTCCACACGGAGGCCAAGACCGGAATGCTCGCCGTCACCCTGGCCGATGCAGGTGCCAAGGTCCGTCTGGCAAGCTGCAACCCCCTGTCCACCGACGACTCCGTGGCCACGGCCCTCCGCGAGGAGTTCGGACTGGAGGTCTTCGCCAAGAAATGGGAGTCCTCCGAGGAGTACTACAACAACCTCAACCAGGTCCTGGACATGACCCCTGATTTCATCATCGACGACGGTGCGGACCTGATCGCCATGGCGCACACCACCCGCAAGGAGAAGCTGTCCAACATCAAGGCCGCCAACGAGGAGACCACCACGGGTGTCGTCCGTCTCAGGGCCATGGCCGCCGACAAGGCGCTGAAGTTCCCCGTCCTGGACGTCAATGATGCCAAGATGAAGTTCATGTTCGACAACAGGTACGGTACCGGACAGTCCGCATTCGACGGGTTCATGAACGCCACCAACCTGATCGTGGCCGGGAAGAGGCTCGTCGTCGCCGGATACGGATGGTGCGGAAAGGGTGTGGCCATGAGGGCCAAGGGCCTCGGGGCATCCGTCATCGTCACAGAGGTGGACCCGATCAAGGCCATCGAGGCCAAGATGGACGGGTTCGAGGTCATGAGGATGGTCGACGCCGTCAGGATGGCCGACATCATCATCACCGTCACCGGTTGCAAGGACATCATCGCCGCGGAGCACATCGCCGTCATGAAGGACGGTTGCATCATGGGTAACGTCGGTCACTTCGATAACGAGATCAGCAAGGTCGCTCTGGATGAGATGTCCGTCTCCAAGGAGAGGGTCCGCGACTTCATCGACGAGTACAGGATGAAGGACGGACGCAGTCTGTACCTCATCGCAGAGGGTCGCCTCATGAACCTGGCCGCCGGACAGGGACATCCCGCCGAGATCATGGACATGAGCTTCGCCACCCAGGCGCTGGGCATCGTGTACATGACACAGCATTACAAGGAGATGGAGAACCAGGTCTACAACGTGCCCCACGAGATCGATTCGGAGATCGCCATGCTCAAACTCGCATCCATGGGCGTCACCATCGACAGTCTCAGTGAGGGACAGATCAAATACATCACCGGGTGGGAGGAAGGGACCTGAAGGACCCTTTCCTGTCGGTGTACGGACACGTCACCGTCGACCAGATCATCTCGATAGATGAGTTCCTGCCTCCCGGGATAACCGCCGATGCGCTGTCCAAGAAGACGACGCTCGGCGGTACCGGGCCCAACATCGCGGTGGCGGCCGCCAAACTGGGTTGTCCCACCGCGCTCTGTGCCTTCATCGGTCCCGATTTCCCCTCCGCATACCACAGGTTCATGGAGGATTCGGGACTGATCATGGATGAGGTCGTCACATTGGAGGATCAGGAGACCTCGACCTGTGTGATAGTCAACGACAGGGAGCTGACCACCAGGGTGTTCTTCTACCAGGGGCCCCAGGGCCATGCCGATGAGCTGGGAATAAGGCTCACGGGGATGGCCTCCGGGTCCAGGAAGGTCCATTTCTGCACGGGTCAGCCCTCGTACTACATCTCGCTGATGCGCGAGCTCTCCGGAGGTCCCGACATGTCGTTGGACCCTGCCCAGGAGGTGCATCATGTGTGGAACGCGGATCTGATCCGCGAGGCCATGCCAATGGCGGACTCCCTGTTCTGCAACGAACTGGAGGCCGAGGCCATATGCAGGTACCTCGGTCTCGGCAGCATCCTGGATGCATCACCGTCCCTGGTGGTCACCACCAACGGTGACAGGGGGAGTGTCGCCAGGATCGGGGACGAGGTCCTGAGCATCCCGTTGGTGGAGGCCGAGAGGGCCGTGGACGTCACCGGTGCCGGGGACAACTACCGTGCCGGGTTCTATTCCGCCCTCTATCACGGCTACGATGTACCCGAGGCGTTGGTCATCGCATCCTCCGTGGCATCCTTCGCGGTGGAGGAGGTCGGTGCACTCACCAACACCCCCTCGTGGGATGCGGCCGTCGCCAGGGCGGAGCCCTACATGAGGGAGATCTCATGACCCTGGTGGCCATCACCGGCACCCCCGGGACCGGGAAGACGTCGGTCTCGGCGGAACTCCGTTCCCGCGGATACGATGTCATCGACATGAACGTGCACATCCGTGCCCACGGGCTCCTGGGGGAGCTGGATGCGGCCAGGGACACATACGAGGTCGACCTGGATATGCTCAACGACTCCCTCCAGACGTACAGGGATGACGATGCACTCCATCTGATGGACAGCCATCTGTCCCACTTCATGGACTGCAGGGAGATAATCGTCCTCAGATGCAGGCCGTCGGTGTTGGCACAGAGGCTGGAGGCCAGGGGATACGGTCCCGACAAGGTGAGGGAGAACGTTCAGTCCGAGGTCCTGGATGTGATCCTCTGCGAGGCCACCGATTCGGACATACCCGTGTACGAGGTGGACTGTTCCGAGGGGGATCCGTCGTCATCGGCGGATGCCGTGGAGCAAATCGTAAAAGGGGAGTTCTCGGATTACCTCCCAGGAAGGACCGATTGGTCCGAGGAGATGGACAGATGGTTCTAGACGGACAGAGGGCAAGGGCCGATTTCGCATTGACGCCGGTCGCCAAGAGGTTGATCAACGTAAACCCCAACATGATCTCGTGGGTCGGGTTGATCCTGGCCCTCGTTTGCGGTCTTATCTTCTATTTCAGCGGTTACTACCTCGACGGCAGGGAGGAGTTCAGATGGCTCCTGCTCCTGGGCGGCGTGATGGTCCTGGTGTCGGGGTACTTCGATGCCCTGGACGGGAAGGTCGCCAAACTCGCCGGCAAGGCCGGACGCAAGGGGGACTACCTCGACCACGTGTTCGACAGGTACGCCGACGTCTTCATGATCGGAGGAGTGGCCTTCAGCGCATGGTGCGACCCGTATCTCGGTATGTTCGCACTGATCGGTGTGCTCCTGACCTCGTACATGGGCACCCAGGCACAGGCCATCGGTGCACCCCGTCTCTACGCGGGACTCCTGGGCCGTGCCGACAGGGTCGTCCTCTCGACGCTGTTCCCGATCATCCAACTGATCATGATGGCCGTGGGATACGGTTCGTTCACCGTCTGCGGTATCGAGATCAACTGGTTGGAGATCATGATGCTCTGGTTCGCAGTGGTCGGTAACCTGACCGCCATCCAGAGGGGTATCATCACCTGGAGGAACCTCTGCAGAGAGGATGACGGGAAGGAGTGAACCCTTCCCGGAAAAACGCCTTCCCCCAACCTCTTCATCACTTCCGACCGTTGTCGGACCCGTCCTGTTGCGGTTTCTTCTGATAGTTCCCTGATTTCACCCTGTAGTATGACAGAGGGTGGTTCATCCACTCCTGCTGACACAGGGAATCGGGACAGTAGCACAGTCCGTTGGTTTTCATCGTCTTGCACTCCGGGGGGGTGTATCCGTCGGTCCCGCTGAGTTCACCGGTGATGTGCTTGATCTGATACTCGGATTTCGATTCGTCGAAGTCCGGTGATTCCGAGAACACCCTGATGATGCCGCCGTAGTCCATCCCCAGTGCCCTGAGGAACGTGACGAGTGCGAATCTGGCGCTGTGGGGCAGGTTGAGACCCTTCCTGGACATCTCCATGATGTGGTTGATGCACGGCGGGAGGTGCTGGATCTCCATCCCCTTGCCACCGGTCGGATCGAACCTCTTCTTCTCCTCCTCGAGGGCCATGGTGACCCTGGTGACATCGCCCTGGAAATACCTCCTGTACTCCTCCGGCGTCATCAGCGGCAGTTCGGACTCGATCTTGTCCTGGAGCGCGTTCTGCATCAGACGGCTGAACTTGTCCTGGGGCAGGTACACCAGTCCATGGTGGACGTCGCTGTTGATGAGCTTCCATTCCAGTGCCTTGAGCCTGGATGAGAGCATCAGGTAGTCGGTGAACTTCATGCGCATGATGCCGTCGGCATCAACGGTGGTCTCCACACCCAGTTCCTCGGATACCGCCCTGACGGTCTGGTGGTCCTCGGTGCTGAGGAGCCTGTTCATCCTGACGGCCTCCGCCAGTGCGTACCTCTTGGTGAGGAACCTGTCCCCGATGAGGGACACGATCATCCTGGCATACGGATAGGACATGACCTCCATCAGGCGGTCGTAATCGTTCATAAGGGGGGTGTATGAGACCTCGGAGTGTTGGAGGGCATCCATGACCCTCTGCACCCCGCGGGAGCGTGCGGGCTCATAGTTAGGTGATGTGAGGAGGCCGTCCAGATCGGCCGAGTTGTTCTCGGCGAACTCCGATGACTCCCTCAGGAATGGGAACTTGGCCGCACGTCCTGTGTCCATGGTCCGTAATCCTCCCCCAGGATAAAGAACAGTGTGTCGGAGAGGGTCTGTGTCGCGGTCATTCTACATCCCGTTCGGAAAATCCTCCCCTGAGGGCAGGGAAAGTTCACCCCCGAGGGGAGGATTTTCACAACAACCGCCATATATCCGTGGATTCCGCAAGTGGCTGAAAAAGAGGTTGAGATCGATAGCATCCGTGATGGGGAACACCCCTCCACTACAGGGACGGCAGAGGGCGGGAGGTCGATGCCGTCGTGAGATTGCCCGATGGCAGGTGGGGCGCATTCGGTATCGAGTTGTGGTCGGAACACATCGACAGGGCCGCAGAGAACCTTCTGAGGATCAGGGACATCTTCGAGGATGATCCCAACGGCAGACATCCGGAGTTCCTCTGTGTGCTCTGTGGTACGGAATCGATAACATATCGTCGCGAAGATGGGGTCTATGCGGTTCCGATATGTTCCCTCGGCCCCTGACGGTGATATCACCTGAATACGACGATCTCGGACAGCATCTCCACGACCTTCGGGTCCTCTATGACCCTCCTCAGGTCCTCCGCATCCCTGAACGGCCTCTCCAACACCAGTTTGGTGGCCCTCTTCTTCCCCACACCCGGGAGTCCTTCGAGGGACGACATGGGCATGTGGTTGATGTCGAATGGATAGGTTATCCCGGTGATGGACCTGAACCCCCATTCGGTGATGAGGACATCATGGAACTCCTCGGTGTCCAGTTTGTACGGGATGCCCACAAGCAGCGGATATGAACCGATCTGTCTGCCGAAGGTCACGTTGCCGTCGTTCAGTTCCATGTAGACATCCTTCAGGACCGTTCCATAGGGGACGATGCGCTCCAGCATCACCCTGTCTATGTCCTCACGGACCTGTTCCTTGAATCTCTTGAACCTGCGTTGGTCCACCTTGACCCTGAACTCTTTCCTGACCGGGAGGACCTGGCGGATGTTGATGCGTCTGATCATCAATCCCTCGTCCCTGATCCTCTCCAGGAGCTCCATGTCCATCCTGTAGGTGGCGGCGGTCTCCCCCTCCAGGCCGCAGATGATGTTTATCCCCGGCAGGAGCTTCGGCATCCCTCTGGGTCCCCTCTCGCCTCCGACCCTGTTGATGAGCCTGACGGCGTCCAGGACCTCGTCGGCGGTGCTGTTCAGGTTGTTCTCGATCACCACCCTCGGGTCCGCGGACTCCATTCCCAGGGCGAGGACGTTGCCGTCCGTGCAGCAATCCGCAAGGATCCCCAGGATCTCCTCGGATTCCTCAGGATATGCGGATATCACCGCGGCATTGGCGTTGTCCACATGGATGGTGTCGAATCCCATGTCCTTAAGGCCTTCGAACAGGGCCCTGACCATGGATGGGACGGGTCTCGGCGTCCCAGAGTCATCCTCCGAGCCGTACGATATGATGCATGTCTGTCCGCCGACGCGGATGTTCCTCACGCCCAGCTCCCTCAGTCTGGCGGCCTCCGCCAGGATGTCCTCGGGGGAACGCATCAGGGGCCTCCCCTTGGTGGGTTCGATGCAGTATGAGCAACCTCCCGTGGCCCAGCGGTGGCATCCGCGGTAGGATTCGATCTCCACCACCAGGGGTTCGGGGAAGTCCTGGTGCTGTGTGACGATGTCCGCACCAAGGATCATCCATCTGTTCCACTCCTCGAGGGTGCGGAGCCTCTCACCGACCTCCTTCCCGGTCATGCCGTCGTAGAGGGATGCGGCGATGTCCCTCCTTATGATGAAATCGAACCTCTCGGCCTGGGGGGAATCGGCGGCGGAACCGCTGATGAGCCTCCATCCGGTGAGCTGAGGGAACAGGACATCAAGTTCCCTCAGGGACATGGGCATGCTCCTGAGGTACTTCCCGGGGACGGTGTTTCCCGAAAGGACCACTGTGACCGCGGATTCGGGGACCTTCCTCCCTTTGCGGATCATGTCTATGGAGATGTACTCGACCCTGTCGGCACCGGCATCGATGGCGGCACCCGCTATGGAACGTATCATGGGCGAGATGTACGGCGGGACGCCCAACGCCGCTGGATCGTCGATGTATCCGTCGATGAGTGTGACAACTATCTCTCTGCCCATACTTTCGCTATATTGTAATTGGTATAATAGGGGTGGTGATGGGAAAATATATCCTCAGATATGAATTCCTGTTTGTAGGTGGTCTTGTGTTGTACCAGTTGATGCACGATGACATCGAAGTTGCAACCTTTCAGGTAAGTGCATCTTCTGGAAAGATCATGGACATAACATCGGTTCAGAACTATAGTCACATGCCTCTATCGACTGTGGTCA
>CAZWKY010000024.1:0-21560 GCA_964634095.1 uncultured Methanomassiliicoccales archaeon
CCCTCCACGGACGAGATCGTCCTGCTCCAGATGGACGGCAACATGACCCGCGAGGAGTTCGACCACGCCATCGACCTGGCCGTCAACGCCTGCCACGAGGTCTACGACATCCAGAAGGATGCACTCAAGAGACGCTACTCCAAGACCCGTCAGGAGGTGTCCGAATGAGCAGCGAGATCATGTCCGAGATCAAACGCGACCACATCATCAACCTCCTCAAGACAGGCGTCAGGGAGGATGGACGCGGACTGACAGATGTCAGGAAGATCAGCATCGAGACCAACTGCATCGAGAGCGCCGACGGATCCGCAAGGGTCAAACTCGGGAAGACCGAGGTCATCGCGGGAGTGAAGATCATCCCCGGAACACCCTTCGCCGACACACCCAACATCGGGGTCCTCACCACCGGCGCGGAGCTCATCCCCATGGCACACCCCACATTCGAGTCCGGACCCCCCGGAGAGGATGCGATCGAGCTGGCCCGTGTCGTGGACCGCGGTATCCGTGAGTCCGGAATGGTCGACGTCGAAGCACTGTGCATCGTACCCGGAGAGGAGGTGTGGATGTGCTTCGTGGACATCTACGCACTGGACTACGGAGGCAACCTGTTCGACGCCGCCAACCTGGCCGCGGTGTGCGCACTGAAGTCCGCGATCATCCCCGGCGAGCAGTACGGAAAGGGCGAGAACAAACCCCTGCCCATCACATGCCTGCCGATTTCGGTCACAGAGGTCAAAATAGGTAACGATTTAATAGTAGACCCAAATTACGACGAAGAACAGATTTCATCCGCTCGCCTTACGGTCACAACCGACGACAATGGCAACTTCAGGGCCATGCAGAAAGGCGGTTGCGGCTCAATCACACTGGATGATCTCGGCGTCTGTCTCGACAGGGCCGTGGAGATCGGTGCGGAAATCAGAAAAATCATCGGGTGATCAACAATGTCAAAGAGAACACAGAAAGCAGGAAGTTCCGGAAGGTTCGGAGCAAGGTACGGAGTCGTTGTCCGCAACAGGATCAAGTCCATCGAGGCAAACCAGAAGGCCAAACACGAGTGCCCTGTCTGCCACCACATGTCCGTCAAGAGGATCAGCTCCGGAATCTGGTTCTGCAAGCACTGCGAGACCAAGTTCGCCGCAGAGGCTTACAGCCCCAAGGCCAAGAAAGAGCTCTCCCAGGTTTCCGAGCAGTGAATCCCAAGGTGATCTGAGTGTACAGATGCGCAAAGTGTAACGAACCTGTGAGGAACGTTAACTCTTTGGGACTCCAGTGCGAGAAATGCGGATCGAAGATCTTCTTCAAAGAGAGACCCAATGTGAAGAAGGTCCTCAAATCCGACTGAGCGATGCTCAGAGCGACACTCAGGATAACCGGTACCGCGGCACGTTCCGCGGTACCATCCATTTCCCCTGAGGCCGGAAGGGAACTTCCGCGCACGGAGACCGACATATCATCGGATGGTGGGGATGCCGTGATAACGATCGCCGCCACCGACACGTCGGCCATGAGGGCCGCGATAAATTCCTACTTGGAATGCATCAGGATCATCGAGGATATCGAAAATCTTACCGAAGTGAGATCATGAACGGAATCAGCCCCCAGCTTCAGAATCAGATCACCCAGTTCCAGCAGGTGCAGCAGCAGCTTCAGGCTGTGTCCGCCCAGAAGGCCCAGATGGATGCGCAGAAGCGCGAACTCGTCAGGACCAAAGAGGAACTGGACAAAAGCACAGGCGCGGTGTACAAGTCCGCAGGAACCCTTCTCGTGAAGGTCGACGATGTCGACGCACTGAAGGCCGATGTGGACGAGTCCATCGAGATGATGGACGTCAGGCTCGGCAGCCTGGAGCGTCAGGAGAACTCCCTCAAGGAGAGGTACACCGTCCTCCAGCAGACCATCAACACCGCGATGGGCAACATGCCCCAGCAGTGAAACCCCCTTCCCCTTCTCAGGGTTTTATTCCCATTTTCACAATCCCGCCTGCGACATCAGATACTTTTATATCCGCATATCTGAAGAACCGGACCATGACGGATGCACTCATACTCGAGGATGTCCGGAAATCATACGGTAGCAGGGAGGCGGTCCACGGGATCTCACTGAACGTCCGTGAGGGGGAGATATTCGGACTCATCGGACACAACGGTGCCGGGAAGACCACCACCCTCCGTATGATCTCCACACTCCTCAGGATAACATCGGGTTCCATCACCGTGTACGGTCACGATGTCGCTAAGGAGCCAGAGGCCGTAAGGGAGATCATAAGCTACCTGCCGGAGGATGCCGGCGCATACAAGGACATGACGGGGCGCGCATACCTGGAGTTCATCGCAAGGTTCTTCGGATCCGGGAAGGAGAAGGACGCAATGGTCGAGAGAGGTATCGCACTGGCCGACCTGGGCGACAGGATCGACTCCAAGGTCGACACATACAGCAAGGGGATGATGCGCAGACTCCTTATCGCAAGGGCCATCATGCCGTCACCGAAGCTCGCCATCATGGACGAGGTCACATCCGGATTGGATGTCATCAACGCCTATGAGATCAGGGAGGTCATCAGGAACATCGCCAAGAGCGGTGTGACGGTCGTCATGTCATCCCACAACATGTTCGAGGTCGACATGCTCTGCGACAGGGTCGGGTTGATCGACCAGGGCAACCTGGTCCTGCTCGGGACACCGGCAGAGTTGAAGGAGCAGTTCGGGGTGGACACCCTCGAAGAGGTGTTCGTCAAGGCGGTGAAGGGTGCATGAGTGACATCACCAACGTCATACGCAAGGAGCTGAAGGAGCTCCTGACCCCGGGGTCGGTCATCTCCGTTCTGATCATGGTCGTGATGTTCGCAGCACTCGGCGGATTGATAGGGGGAGAGGTCGAGAAGGCACAGGCCCTGCCCGTGTTCGGTATCGCCAACGAGGAGTATGGAGACGTGGTCCTGAAGGACGGTTCCGAATGGAGTGCCGCAGGATATCTCAGAGACCTCTACACCGGCATACCCGAGAACGATATGGACGACTACATCAAGGTCGTCGACACCTCGAGCGTGACGGATTACTACGAACTCATGACCGCCTACGACATAGATTCACTGGTCGTGATCGACAGCGCCTTCGCGGATAACGTCCTGTACAACATGTACGAAGCGACCTCCGCAACGGACCTGAGGCCCGTGGTGATAGAGGAGTACTATCTGTACGAACCCTCCGGGATGTTCGGATCCATATCCTCGACGGCCGTCTCGGCGGTCGTCGGCGGCATGAGCTCCGACCTCTCCGGATTCCTCATAAAGAGCTGCATCGAACCCGACAAGATCTACCAGTTCCTGACCAACCCCATAACCAACGGTGGGGACAACCTCCACACCATCGTGAACGGGGAGGCCCACTCCGGCGTGACGCCCCAGGAGATCTCATCCCAGATCTCCAGCCAGACGATGATGATCCCCATGATCATCATGATCATCATCATGATGGTCGGAAGCATCGTGATCAGCTCCATGGGATCCGAGAAGGAGAACAAGACCCTCGAGACACTGCTGACCCTGCCCATCAAGAGGACGTCCATCGTCAGCGGGAAGATCATCGCGGCAGCGGTGGTGGGTCTCGTCTACGGACTCGCGTACATGGTGGGTATGAGCATCTACATGAACGCGATGATGGGTCCGACCGCATCGGGTGTCGATCTGAAGGCCCTCGGACTCGGACTGGACATACTCGACTGGGTGCTCGTGGCGGCATCCATGTTCCTGGCCATCATCTGTGCCCTGGGCATCTGCATGATCCTCGGTGCGTTCGCCAAGAACTACAAGTCCGCACAGACCATGACCATGCCCCTCAGCATCCTCGCCATGGTCCCGATGTTCGTCATAATGTTCTCCGGATGGTACGGATCCGGAGCCGCGATACAGGCGGTCACCTTCGCGATCCCGTTCTCCCATCCGATGATGGCCATGCAGTCCCTGATGTACAGCGACTACACGCTCGTGTTCTCGGGTATCGCATACATGGCGGTCTTCGCCCTGGTGACGATAATGATCACCGTGAAGCTGTACAACTCGGACATCCTAATCACCGGACTCGGACAGAACAAGACCGTCCAGAAGCTCACCGGCAGGAAGTGAGCCATAAACGGCGTCTCCGGACGCCACTTTACGAAACTTCTTTTTATAGCATCCTCATGGTCCGTTCCATGCTCGGAAAGATCGCAGATGAACTCAGGACAGGCAGGAAGGTCGTTCTGGTCCACGGGAACGCGGACATGGACGCACTCGGTTCCGCATACGGTATCGCCAAGGCTTTCGGGGATTCCGACATATTCGCACCCAACAGCCTGGACCGCGTCGCCCGCATGGTGGCGGAGAAGATGGATGTCCGTGTCCTGGAGAACTGCGACCTGAACGACTATGAGAAGGTGGTCATCGTGGACACATCGTCACCCGAGCAGCTGGAGGGAGCCTTCGAGGTGCCCCGCGACGCAATCGTGATCGACCACCACAAACCAACGGGGAAATGGGATGTCGACACATTCTACTGCGATGATTCCAGAACCTCCTGCTGCGAGATCGTGAAGGAGCTCATAGATGCCGCCGGAATCGAGATCACCAGGGACATGGGACTCATGCTCCTGGGAGGGATGCTCACGGACAGCGGCCATTTCCAGTTCGCTAAACCGAGCATGCTGCCGGTGTTCTCCGACATCATGGTGAGATGTCAGATCGACATGGATGAGGCCATGGGACTCACGCATGCCACCATGAGCATGTCCGAGAAGATCGCGATGCTGAAGGCGATCGAACGCACCAGGTTCGACAGGGTCGGGGAGATGATCGTGGCTATATCCTTCGGCGGAAGCTTCGAGGCATCATCCTGCAGGGCCATCCTGGCCGCAGGGGCGGATGTGGTCTTCGTGGGATCCCAGAGGGATGAGAACTTCCGTCTGAGCGCCAGGGCCACCCAGGAGGCGGTCAGGAAGGGTGTCCACCTGGGCGAGATAATGTCCGGCATCGGCAAGGAGACCACGGCCGACGGAGGGGGACACGGCGGTGCCGCGGGACTCTCCGGGATCGGGGACACCGAGGCCATGCTGCACATATGCATGAGCAGGACGATGGACGTATTCCGCGAGATAAAGAGACGCGATATGCTCCAGAACTCCTGAGCATCGCCTTGTTTTTTTACAGAATCGGGGGGATGATCCCCCCGTGTTTGGAGGCTCACCTGAGCTTCTTTATGCCTTCGAGCACTTTGAGCAGGGCCTGATAGTTCTCGGGCTTGGCCTCGAAGTACTCCCTGACAGGCCTGAGTGTCTCGGCGAGACCGTCGGTCACTCCGGACTTGAGGTCCATGGGTGAGAGCGAACCGCCGAAGTATGCCTCGCAGAGGTCCTCGTATGTGGCATAGTCCACAGGTCCGCCGTATTTCTCGGGCCTCTCGATGTGCATGGGGCCGTTCCTGGGGAACAGGATGTACTTGCACAGCATGAGGACGGGGTTCTCGGCCTCGGCCTCCTTCTCGGGGGGACAGTAGGCCTTCTTCATCTTGGATGCGATCTCATCCCTGGTGTCATGGATCCTGACGCTTCCGTTGGGGTCGCTCTTGGACATCTTGGACTCGACGGGGTCCATCCTGTTGCCGCCCTTCAGTCCGGGGAGGAGGGGCGTGTGGAGTGCGATGGGTTTCTTCCATCCGAGCTTGTCGGCCGCGTCCCTTGCGAGCATGTGCGCCCTCCTCTGATCGAGTCCGGCGTATGCGACGTCCATGCCCATGCAGAATATGTCTGTGGCCTGGAGGATGGGATAGAACATCTTGGAGGAGTCGACCTCCGCCTCATCCTCGGACCTTCCCATGATCGTCATGGCCCTCTTGACCCTGGACAGGGATGTGACCTTTGCGACCTTGATCACCGTCTCCCAGTACTCGACCTCGGAGACCATCTGGCTGGCGTACCTGAACTGTACCTTGTCGGCGGGGACGCCCAGGGCCAGGAAACAGTCCTCCATGTACTTGGCGCAGACCTGGATGTTGCCCAGGTCCCCACCCAGCTTGTCGTTGATGTACGCATGCCAATCGGCCCAGAAGATCGTGACCTTGAATCCGGCATCGGTCAGGTCTTTGATCTTCTGTGCGACCAGGACCCATCCCAGATGGACGAGTCCGGAGGGTTCGAATCCGATGTATGCTGTGGGTTCATCCTTCTCGGTTAGAAGGGCGCGGAGCTCGTCATCGGTGACGACCTCCTCCGTGTTCCTCTTGACGAGGGCCAGCCTCTCATCTACATTCATGATATCTGGGGTCGAGAACCGCTAACACTATAATAAAAAGTCTGCATCGAGGGACCCATGCAGAGTACGTTGGGGAAGCTGAGGGAATCATTCCTGAACAGTCCTGTCATCGATATCAACGGATACCACTACTTCATCAATCCCATCACCGACGGGATCCCCCTGATGGAAAGGGAACTCCTTGAGGAGGTCGTGAACGGATTGATCGGCATCACCGACCTCGACTGCGACCGTATCCTCGCACCGGAGGCCATGGGGATCCCGTTGGCCACCGGAATCACCCTGCGTACAGGGGTCCCGTTCTCGGTGATCCGCAAGAGGAGGTACGGACTCCCGGGGGAGATCTCCCTGGACCAGACCACCGGATACTCCAGGTCGCCCATGTACATCGACGGCGTCTCCGAGGGGGAGAGGGTCGTGATCCTGGATGACGTGGTGAGCACGGGAGGCACCCTCGCAGCCGTCATCGATGCCCTGAGGTCCAATGGGATAGTCGTCGTCGGGGTGTCGGTGGTGTACAACAAATCGGATGATATCCACGCCATCGAGGAATCCCTGGGGGTTCCGGTCCGCAGTCTGCTGAGCATCGGAGTGGTCGATGGTAGGCCCGTCATCCGCGAGTAATAGTGCACGCACGGTACCCGTTTTATATTCCCCGTATGCGGAACGGCATCGGTGGATCCCGCAATCGTATCCTTTGTCGTCATCGCATCGGTCATAGGTGCGGCCCTCGGGACGTTCACCGGGCTGATGCCCGGGATCCACGTCAACACCCTGGCATCGGTGATGCTGATATCCTATCCGTCGATGGAATCGGTACTGTCGGGGCTGGTGGATGCGGAGTACGTCTCGGTGCTCGTCTGCTCATGCATCATGTCCGCATCGGTCGTCCATTCCTTCGTTGATTTCGTCCCGTCGGTGTTCATAGGTGCCCCCGATGCGGAGGATGCGGTGTCGATACTGCCCGGACACAGGATGGTCCTTCAGGGGAGGGGTATGGCCGCCGTGAGGGCGGCTGCGATAGGGAGCCTGGTCGGATGTTCGGCCGCGATCATCCTCTCCGTACCGATCCAATATGTGATGATGGGCGAGGTGGAGGAGGTCATGGACAGGATCACACCCCTCGTCCTGATCGTGGCATCATCGATACTCATCCTGAACGAGGGGAAGAAGGGGAACCTCATGTGGGGTGCCGTGTGCTTCGCACTGTCCGGCGTCATCGGGATGATGTGCATGCACATGCCCATATCCTCGGAGGGCATCCTCGGAGAGGGGACACTGATGTTCCCCATGCTCACCGGGCTCTTCGGCATACCCGTCCTGATAGAGGCATCATCGGGCAACGGCATCCCGCCCCAGCATGATGACGGAACGGATCCTGTAGGGATGGTCCCCGGGATCAGGGGTGTGGTGACCGGCTGCATCGCAGGATGGTTTCCCGGGATCACATCCACGGTCGGTGCATCCATGTCCGCATGCTTCATGCCGGAGAACAGACCGGAGCGGTTCATCTCCACGGTGGCATCCGTCGGGACGGTGACGTCCGTGCTGTCCCTGGTCACCCTGTCGGTCTCCGGCAGCGGGAGGTCCGGGACGGCGATAGTGATCGGGGACATCCTCGGGGACGGTCTCGGCGGTTTCATGTCCGAACCGTTCCTGATACTCCTCATGGCGACCGCGGTGGCGTCCGTCCTCGGATACGGTCTCACCCTGTGGTCGGGGAGACTGATGTCATCACTTGTGAGCAGGATAGATGAGAAGAGGATGAATAGGGCCATACTCGTACTGCTGCTGGTACTCGTGGCCGCGACGACGGGACCGTCCGGATTATTGGTGTTGGCAGGCTCGGTCGCAGTGGGGTTCATACCCAACGCCTGCGGAACAGGGAGGACGGTGCTGTGCGGATGTCTGATCCTGCCCGTCCTGCTGTGACCGGCCTTCGGAAGGATGGGGCCGATCGCCCCTGTGAAGGGGCCCTCACTCCAACTTGGAGTTCGCCTTGGACATGAACTTCCCGTTGTCCACTATGAACCTCTCATGGGTTCCGGATCCGACCTCGCCGACGGTGTCACGGACGATGACGGAGAACACGAGCCTCCTCCTGTCCACTTCGACCAACTCGGTCTCGCAGGTCACCTCGATCCCGACGGGGGATGCCGCGGAATGCGCGATGTCGAGATGTGTCCCAACGGTGCTGGACCCCTCGTCCAGATACGGGGCGACACTCTGGCTTGCGGTGGCCTCTATGAGGGCTATCATGGCCGGTGTCGCGAACACGGGCAACGTACCGCTGCCCAGGGCCTCGGCCGTGTTGCCCTCGTCCACCTTCACTGTCCTCATACCTCTGATTCCGGTTTCAACCATGTGTGCGGGTAACGTCTCCCCCTTTATTACGGGCGCGATGGTACATTTCATGAACCTGTAACCCAATGACCCGCACATGGGATTGGAAGACGACCTTTACAGCGAGCTCTACGGGCTCAGGGAGAGGCTGAGGTCTGAGAACAGGATGGCCAACGGAAGGATACCGAACGTCTGTTCCGACGAGGCCCTCAGGGAGATGGCGCAACGTGTGCCCACCAAGGTGGAGGACTTCTCCGCCATAGTCGGTGTGGGACAGAGATTCGTGGAACAGTACGGGGAGGAGTTCCTCGACATCACCAGGAAGTACGCGATCACAGCCGCCAACGGCTCCAACATAGACGAGGAGGCGGCGAAGACCCTCAGGGAGCTCGAGAAGAAGCTCATCAACATCAGCAGGAGCAACCGCCTGCTGTTCCAGGGGAAGATCTCCCGCAAGAACACGTTCGACCTCATGAGCCTGCCCGGCACCGACATCATGAGCCTCCTCTTCGGAAGGAAGAGGGTGCTGAAGCTCTGTGATTCCGCCAAGAGTGCGGAGGATGCCAAGGTCTACAAGCACCTCAACGGGATCATCCGTGAGGTGAACAGGGAGCTGCGTGACAAGGGACAGTACGACCTGTACATCGGATATCCGTTCGTCCAGGGGAAGATGCCCAACGACGACTTCGACATACGCGCGCCCATGGCACTGTTCCCGGTGATATTGGAGAAGGACTCCCGTACGATCACCCTGTCCATAGACAACTCCCGTGATGCGATGTACAACAACACGCTGATCCTCGCATACATCAAATCCACGGGGAAGAACATCCCGCTCCCCAACAACATCATAGAGGACTATGCGGGGGAGACGTTCATGGACGGCCTGGTCGAATTCTACAGGACCAGCGGCATCGATGTCGTCTGCAACTACGGACTGCCCGTCCCGTTCGTGGACTACAAGGCCGGCGAGTTCCCCAAGTACCTCTCGGGCGACATGGAGGTCGTCCCCAACGTGGTCCTCGGGAAGTACCCCACATACTCCAGTTCCATCCAGAGGGACTTCGACGGCATGCTCGCAGGAAGGGAGATCAACGGCATCCTCAACGACCTGGTCGTCGACCTGAACAAATCCGATTTCCTATCAGACCTCCCCGCACCTCTCTCCGAGACGGAGCTGAAGGACAGGGGGATGGAGGCCTCCGAGAGGGACCTGGTCTACATCAACTCACTGAACAGCGCCCAGGAGAACATCCTGACGGCTGTGGACAAACAGGACGAGATCGTGGTCCAGGGGCCCCCGGGCACCGGTAAATCCCAGGTCATCACCGGCCTCATCACATCGGCGGTGATGAAGGGGAAGACCGTCCTCATGGTGTCCGAGAAGAAGACCGCGCTGGATGTGGTATACTCCCGTCTGGGCAACCTGGCCAGATACTGTCTGCTGATCGACGACGTGGGTAACAAGGACCTCTTCTACAAGCAGTTGGACAGCATGCTCAAGAGCTCCGGACAGAAGAAAGGCGCGGACCTGGACCACATCTCGGACAGCATCGACAGGGACGTGGCCCTCCTGGACAACATCGCCAAGGTCATGTACAGCCCCTGCGACTTCGGAATCGAACCATACAAACTGTACTCCATGGACAGATGGATGGACCTCACGGACAAACGTCAGTTCGACGAGTACAGGATACTCAAGGAGAACATCGACACCAAGCTGCTCTCCCTCAAGTACTCCGACATCAGCGAACTCCACAGGAAGTTCGGGGACCCTGTGCTCATGCGCAACTTCGACGAGTACATGGGCATGACCGCCAGATATCCGTGGATGACACAGATGAAGGCGGACCTCACCGAGTACAACATCGGGGAGATGAGGGCGGACCTGATCGAACTTGAGAGGCAGATCACCGAGTTCAACTCCAAGGGATTCGTCGGGAAACTGTTCTCCAAGGGGAAGGTCACCCGCGAGGCCACAGTCATGGCGGACAAGTACTTCGCCAACTACAACGAGCACACCCTCCAGACCATAAAGGACGATCCGAGGAAGATGTTCGAGGGGCTCGACGGCTACGACACGTTCTCGGCAAGGTCGACTGTGTACAACAGGCTCTCCGACAGCGAGAGGGCGTACGGCTCGGACATCCTGGGGGTGTCCTCCGAGACGAAGATGCCCTACCCCGACAGCAACGACAGGATCTTCAACTGGATCCTCAACGACCACCTACAGAGGTTCGACGCATCCCACAAGGACATAATGCAGGAGATATGGGACTTCGAGAGCATCATATCCGATATGGACAGGAAGATCACCGAGAAGCGCGATCTGTCCAGGGACAAGGTGGAGGAGATCTTCCAGGAGAACCTGAAGTACATCTCCGAGTCCAAGAGGCGCGGGGACATCAACAGGATCATCGAGTCCAAGAGGAAATGGAACCTCAACAAGTTCATCAACCGCTACGGATACGAACTCTTCAAGGGCGTCCGCGTATGGCTGCTCACACCTGAGGTGGTGTCCGAGATCCTCCCGTTGGAGATGGGCATATTCGACCTGCTCATATTCGACGAGGCATCGCAGATGTACGTTGAGAAGGGTATCCCCTCGATATACCGTGCCAAGAAGGTCGTCGTCGCAGGCGACCACAAACAGCTCAGGCCATCCAGCCTCGGTACCGGCAGGATCGAGTATGAGAGCGACGAGGAGGACCTGGACGATGTCGTCTCGGCGGCACTGGAGGAGGAGTCCCTGCTGGACCTGGCAAGGGCCAGGTACGACAGCATCATGCTGAACTTCCACTACAGGTCCAGGTTCGAGGAACTGATCGCATTCTCCAACTACGCATTCTACGGCGGAAGGCTGTACGTATCACCGAACGTCATCGAACCCCCGAAACCACCCATCGAGGTGTTCAGAGTGGACGGCATATGGGAGGACAAGGCCAATGTGGCGGAGGCCGAGAAGATCGTCTCCCTGCTCAAGGAGTTCTTCATCAACAGGAGGAACAACGAGACCGTGGGGATCATCACATTCAACGCATCCCAGAGGGACCTGATCAACGATATGATCGATGAGGAGTGCGCCAAGGACACGTCCTTCGGGAAGATGGTCGCAGATGAGATGAAGAGGTTCGACAACGGAGAGGATGTGGGACTGTTCATCAAGAACATCGAATCCGTCCAGGGGGACGAGAGGGACGTGATCATATTCTCCATCGGGTACGCCAAGAACTCCGAGGGGAAGCTCATGCAGAGGTTCGGATGGCTCAACAACCGCGGAGGCGAGAACCGTCTGAACGTCGCCATATCCCGTGCCAAGCTCAAGATCCTCATCGTCACATCCTTCGATCCGGAGGACCTGCAGGTAGAGGAGACCAAGAACGAGGGTCCACGCATCCTCAAGAAGTACCTCCAGTACACCAGGGCGGTCAGCGACGGCAACAGGGAGCTGGCGGACTCCATCCTCCACTCCTTCGGGGACGAGAGATGGACCGACAGCGAGGACTACGATTCCGGGAAGATCGCCGACAAGGTGTACAGTATCCTGACCCGCAAGGGGTACACGGTGGAGAGGAACGTGGGCATCGGAGGATACCAGATCGACCTGGCCGTGAAACAGAACGACAGATACATCCTCGGCATCGAATGCGACAGCCGCCTGTACGAGCTCTCATCCTCCACGAGGGAGAGGGACTACCACCGCCAGAAGTATCTGGAATCCAGAGGATGGAAGATCCACAGGGTGTGGACACCCGGTATGTGGAAGGACCCCGAGAAGGAGATCTCCCGCATCATCGCGGCCATCGAGAAGGGCAGATGACCTACCCTAAGAGGGGACCGCCCCCTCACCTTTCCCTTTTCCCCATCACCGTATCCGGCCCGATGTCCAACCCATATATCCGGGATGACATGTCGGAGACGGTGATATCATGAGCTTCATGGAACTGGCACAGAGGAGATACTCCTCACGTGAATACAGGGACACACCCGTCGAACAGGAGAAGGTGGATGCCATCCTGGAGGCCGGAAGGCTCTCCCCCACGGCGGTGAACGCACAGCCCGTGAGGGTCATCGCGGTCAGGACCCCCGAGGGGCTGGCCAAGGTGTCCGAGGGTGCGAACATCTTCGATGCCCCGTTGGCGTTCATCGTGTACGCCGACAGGAGCAGGGCCTGGACCAGGAAGTACGACGGGATGAACACCGCGGAGATCGACGCGTCCATCGTCACCACACAGATGATGTACGAGGCCACGGAACTGGGACTCGGGTCCGTATGGATCTGTTACTTCGATCCGGAGGTGATCCGCAGGAACTTCGGACTGGAGGGGGACCTCGTCCCGGTGAACATCCTTGCGGTTGGATACGCGGCGGACAGTACTTCCAGGAACCACGGGAACCGCATACCCGTGTCCGAATTCTTCAGATACGAATGATTTTAGGCACGTCTAAATATCTGTATGGGGATGATGGGCCCATGTCGAAGACTGTTTTGAAGATAGAGGGAATGATGTGCGAAGGATGCGTCAAAACCGTGAAGGAGGCCCTGGAGAACGTCCAGGGGGTCACCTCCGTCGACGTCAACCTGAAGAAGGGGACCGCCACGGTGCAGCACGAGGGCGTATCCGATGAGACATTGATCGGAGCCGTCGTGGATGCGGGATTCAGAGCATCCGCCAAACACGGACTCTTCTCATGAGGACTCGTGTCTTCAGGATAGGCGGCATGTCCTGTGCCGCCTGCTCCGGGAGGATCGAGGGGGCGGTCGGGAACGTTCCCGGCGTGGGATCCGTCAACGCCAACTTCGGGAACAACACCGCCACGGTAACGTACGACGGGACCGCCGCAACGGAGGAGCTCATCCGCAGGGCGGTGGAGTCCGCAGGGTACACCCTGATCAGCGATGACAGGGATGAGGCGGAGAGACAGGAGAAGGCCGCCCTAAGGATACAGGGTCGGGACCTCGCCATAGCGATCGTGTTCGCCATACCGCTGAGCATCATCGCCATGGGTCCGATGTTCGGCCTGGACGTCCCGCTTGAGCCGTTACCGTTCTGCATCCTCCAGATCATACTGTGCATCCCGATAATGTACGCCGGGAGGAGGTTCTACCGCAAGGGACTCCCTGCACTGCTGACCAGGAGCCCCACCATGGACTCACTCGTCTCATTGGGGACGTTGGCATCCCTCGCACTCGGACTGTATAACACCGCCCTGGTGGCGGGAGGCGACCTGCATGCCGCACACTCCCTGTGCTTCGACTCCGTCGGGATGATCATAGCGTTGGTGAGTGTCGGCAAATACATCGAGGCCAGGTCCAAATCCAGCACCAACGACTCCCTGAGGAGGCTCCTGTCCATGGCCCCGGACGAGGCCACGGTGATCAGGGACGGTACGGAGGTCCGCATAAGGTCATCGGAGCTGGCGGTCGGGGACATCATGCTCATCCGTCCGGGGGAGAAGGTCCCCACGGACGGGACCGTGACCGAAGGGGAATCCGCGGTGAACGAATCCATGCTCACCGGCGAGAGCATGCCCGTCACGAAGAGGGCAGGGGATGTCGTCTACGGTGCGACCGTGAACGGCTCCGGAAGCCTCCGCGCGAAGGTCGAGAAGACCGGGGAGGACACCGTCCTGTTCCAGATAGCACGGATGATGGAGATGGCCCAGGGCACCAAGGCCCCCGTCGCGAACATAGCCGACAGGGTCGCCGCGGCCTTCGTACCGACGGTCATACTCATAGCGCTCATATGCTTCGCAGGATGGATGGTGGCGGGACGCGACGTCCAGTTCTGTCTGACCATCGCGATATCGGTCCTGGTCATATCCTGCCCCTGCGCACTGGGATTGGCCACGCCGCTGGCGATAGTGGTCGGTACGGGGAACGGCTCCCGTCACGGGATACTGTTCAAGACCGCATCCGCCCTCGAGGCCGCGGCCAGGGTCGACACCGTGGTACTGGACAAGACAGGCACCATCACCAAGGGGATGCCCGAGGTGGCGGGGATCCACACGGATATGGACCCCGTGAGGTTCCTGGGCATCGTGGCCGCAGCTGAATCCGATTCGGAACATCCCCTCGGAGAGGCCGTCGTCAGATATGCCGGATCCACATCAGTGGATATGCCAGTACACACGGATTTCATATCCGTCACGGGAGGCGGCGTATCATGCACGGTCGATGGGATCGAGGTCCTTGTGGGGAACCGCACATTCCTGACGGGCAACGGGGTGTCGGTCCCGGATGATGCAGAGGCCCATATGGCCGGAGGTTTCACGGGAATGATGGCCTCGTTCGACGGCATCTATGCTGGAACGATCATCGTATCGGACCCCGTGAGGCCGGAGAGTGCCGATGCGGTGGCGTCCCTCAGGAAGGATGGGATTCGCGTGATGATGGTCACAGGCGATAGACAATCGACGGCAGATGAGATCGCCGGACAGGTCGGCATCGACGAGGTCCATGCGGAGACCAGACCCGGAGCGAAACTGGACATCGTCAAGAAACTGCAGATCGCCCAGGCACGTGTCGCCATGACCGGGGATGGGATCAACGATGCCCCCGCACTGACACAGTCCGATGTGGGCATAGCCGTCGGATCGGGAACGGACATCGCGATGGAATCCGCGGACATCATAATGATGAACGATGACCTGCGCAGTGTGCCGGCCGCCTTGGAGATAGGTCGTGCCACCCTCCGCAACATCAAACAGAACCTGTTCTTCGCGTTCTGCTACAATGCGGTGTGCATACCACTCGCCGCAGGACTGCCTGTGCTGTTGGGATACGACGGGTTGGTCTCCCAAATGCCGATGCTGTCCGCCGCAGCGATGTCCCTGTCATCGATATCGGTCGTCAGCAACGCCGTCCGTATGCGCGGATACAGACCCTCGTCGCTCAAGCGAGACGGGCCTTGACCACACGGAGAGTGCCGCTCCCCTTGGACCATTCGGTCTCGGTGGAGACGATCTCCACGGGACGGGAGTTCATAGGCGAATCCAACGTCATGGATTCGTACTCCCCTCCCTCACCCATCACACTTATACCGTACCTGTCACGGAGGGCCCTGAGCTCCTCCACCGCCTCGCGGTCGATCTCGCGTCCGAGCCACGTGTCGTCGAGACCTTCGGCATAGCATCCGACGATCACCGCCCGGATCCCCGATGAGAGGAACTCCTCCATGAGCAGGTCCTGGTCCTTCCTCCAGAGAGGCGTCATGACCTTCAGACCCAGCTCCCCGCAGACTATGTTCATGCGGTCCCACTGGTAGTCGGACCATACGGCACCGGTGACAACACCCTCCACGTCGAGACCCTCCAGGGCCCTGCGGAGACCGTCCATGTCACCTTCCTCCGATCCTGTGCTGGGTGCGGTCACCAGTTCCTTCCCCATGGACTCGGCCATCAATGGGACGACGTTGAGATTGGGCGTGTGGAATATCCAAGATGCTGCATCTTCGGGCATTATGTTCACGATGTACGGGACCTCGTGTCCCATCTGTTCCGCAAGGTACAGTGCGAATGTCGAATCCTTTCCGCCCGAATAAAGGGATGCTAGCCTCATCATGTCTCCGTACGACCGCCTCATATATAGGTGGTTTCGACGGGACTGCAACAGGTTTTTATGATTCCGCATATAACAGCAGGACAGGACGACATGTCCGGAAGTGGATTCACATGACCCTTGATGCAGCCGCAATGAAGAAGATCGTCGCCGAGGAGGCAGTCAACAGATACGTCAGAGACGGGATGAACGTGGGTCTCGGTACGGGATCCACTGCATACTACGCCATCAAGAGGATCGGGGAGCTCGTGGCAGAGGGCTACGACCTCACCTGTGTCGCCACATCCGTCCAGAGCGAGGACCTCGCCAGGGAATGCGGGATCAAGGTGGTCGGGCTCGGAGACGTGGACAAACTGGATGTCACCATAGACGGAGCCGACGAGGTGGACCCGAAGATGCAGCTCATCAAGGGACTCGGCGGAGCCCTCCTCAGGGAGAAGATCGTTGCAGCCGCCACCGTGAAGGAAATCATCGTGGCCGATGAGTCGAAACTCGTCGAGAAGCTCGGAACCAAGGCGCCCCTCCCCGTGGAGGTCCTGATCTTCGGACACGAGCACACCAAGTTCGCCCTCGAGAGACAGGGATGCAAGGCGGAACTCAGGATGAAGGACGGAAAGCCGTTCGTGACCGACGGAGGGAACTACATCTACGATTGCAGGTTCGAAGGCATCGACAACCCGTTCTTCCTGGAATCCAGGATCGATGTCATCCCGGGAGTCGTCGAGAACGGACTGTTCCTCAACACGGCATTCGATGTCCTGATCTGCGACACCGAGGGCAACGTCTCATCCATGAACGAGAAACTGTCCCACTGACCATTCAGGGACATAACATTCCAAGGGCCGGCACCACCACGGATCGGATATGCTGTCGGCCCACACCCACATTGTTCTGCTATCGCGATTCCGCCACTCGGACCGACTCCCCCGTTGCCCCACGCACAACGGATGATCCTGAAGGAATACGGGGGAAAGGATAATAACAAGATACCCATGGCAGGTGCATAGAGGATATGCGGAGCCCTCGCGGGCGCGTTCTTATAATAAGAATGGCAGGGGTATTGGGAGCAGATTAGCTTTTTATATAACCTCGATATTAGCACGTCCCGATTCATTCACAAGGTGAATATCATGAAAATGCCCAGGACAATCAAAAGATACTGTCCCTACTGCAAGGCCCACACGACCCAGGAGGTCGAGAGGGTCAAGAAGAAGAAGGCCAGTGAACTCAAATGGGGTCAGAGGAGATTCAGAAAGGTAACCGCAGGTTACGGAGGTTTCCCCAGGCCCAAGCCCGAAGGAAGAGAGAAGCCCACCAAGAGGATCAACCTCAGGTACAGATGCACCCAGTGCAAGAAGGCCAACCTCGCACCTTGCATCCGCGCAAAGAAATTCGAGCTCACGGAGTGATCACATGACCGGAGATTTCATCAAGATCAAGTGTCCCGACTGTGCAAACGAGCAGATCGCCTTCAAGAAGGCAGCGACCAAGGTCACCTGCCACGTCTGTGGATCCACACTCATCGTCCCCAAGGGCGGAGTCGGAGAGATCAAAGGCGAAGTGCTCGAGGTAGTTGGCTGATGTCCAGAGTCAGGGGCTTTCCCGAGCACGGCGAACTCGTCGTCTGCACCGTGAAGAACGTCAAGAACTTCGGTGCCTTCGTCACTCTGGATGAGTACGATGACAAAGAGGGCTTTGTCCACGTCAGGGATGTCGCCACTGGCTGGGTTAAATACATCAGAGACTTCATCAGAGAAGGCCAAAAAATCGTCTGTAAAGTTCTGGGCGTTGATTCATCCAAAGGTCACATCGACCTTTCCCTTAAATCCGTTAACGAGCACCAGAAGAGAGAGAAAATCCAGCAGTGGAAGAACGAGAAGAAGGCTGAGAAGCTTGTCGAGATCGTCGCCGAAAGGATGGATATCTCTATCGACGAGGCCTACGACATGTTCGGAAACGAACTGCTCGAGGTCTACGAAACCCTGTATGGTGCATTCGAATCGGTCGTCTCAGAGCCGGAGGAGTTCCTTGAGGAGTTCTCCGGAGATTGGATAGAGACCTTCGTGGAAGTCGCCAAGGAGAACGTCGCACCCCCGATGGTGCAGATCGACGGAATCCTTGAGATGAGTTCATCAGCCCCCAACGGAATGGAACTCGTCAAGAACGCCCTCCTGAAAGGACTCGAAGCCGCTGACGACGCCAACATCGAGATCACTTGCGTCGGATGCCCCAAGTACAGGGTCGTCGTGAACGCGAGCGAGTACAAAGAGGCGGAGGAGGTCATGAAGAGAGTGTCCTCCAGCGCCATCGACAACCTCGTCTCGAATGGTGGAAGCGCTGTTCTCAAGCGCGAGAGCAAATAAGATGAGATCGGAACTCAGGAAATGTGTAAGTTGCGGAAGGTACACCCTCTGCGATACTTGCCCTTCCTGCAGTTCCCAAACTCATTGCCCGGTTCCTCCCAAGTATTCTCCGGAGGACCGCATGGGCGATTACCGCCGCAAGGCGATCCTAGAGATCTACGGTGAAAATGGCAAGCATCGTAACATATGACTTCAGACCCGCTCTCAAAGATCCGATCCTGATCGAGGGACTTCCAGGAGTAGGGAATGTCGGTAAGATAACGGCCGACTTCATCTGCGAGAAATTCAACGGAAGGAGATTCGCGACAATTCTGTCCGACGACCTCCCCCAACAGGTCCTGCTGAATGAGGAATGCGTCGCAAACGCCGTGGACAACCAACTATGGTACGCGGAGATAAACGGAAGGGATGTTGTGTTCCTCCTCGGAGAGGCGCAGGGAACGACACCCCAGGGGCAGTTCAACCTGTCCAAAACCGTTTTCGACATCATGCTCCCCTACGACCCTTCGATGATAATCACACTCGGCGGATACGGTACGGGGAACGTTGTCAACGACCCGCGCATCCTCGGTGCGGTTTCCGACCCGAAACTGAAGTCCAAGCTGGAGGGATGCGGTGTCGGATTCTACCCTGGTGAACCTCAGGGCGGGATCGTCGGATGTGCCGCCATACTCCTTGCCTTCGGAAAGGCGTATGGGATAGACTCGGTGTGCATAATGGGTGAGACATCGGGCTATGTACTGGACCATAAGAGCTCCAGGAAGGTCATACAGGTGCTCTCAGAACTGTTCGGAACCGAGATAGACACATCCGAGATGCAGACCGATGTGGACAGGATCGACGAGATCAACAGTCAGGCACAGGCGGCCGCTGCGATCGAACCTCCCAAAGAGGACCTGTCGTATTTCGGATGAAAACGGACTGCCCGTTAATTTTATATAAGATTGAGCTATCCTCGGATTAATCCCCACTTAGCTCAGACTGGCCAGAGCGGCTGACTGTAGAGTGTTTTCGGAAGAAATCCGATACAGCCGCTGAAATCAGCAGGTCCCCTGTTCAAATCAGGGAGTGGGGACCATCTTTATCCAATTCTTCTGATCAATGATCTGCCGGTACGTTCATGCTGAACCGATAAAAGGGGAAGATGGCCCGTACCTGAGTACGGACCTTTTCGAAAGGGGACCACGCCTCAGGCGAGATCCTTGACCGCCTTGACAAGGGCACGGATGTTATCATCCGGAGTTCCGATCGGCACACCGCACCCTGCGGAGATCGAATTGAATCCCGCATCTGCGGACTTCCTCGCTGCATCGGCCACATCCTGCGGGGTTCCCTTGAACAACGGGAACGAACATCCCACGTTACCGATCATGGCCCCACGGTTGTTCGCGACCTTGATCGCCAGATATGGGTCGACCTTCTCCTCCACCGAGATACCTGTCACGCCGGTGTCGAACATGTACGGGATGATCTTCTCGGAATCACCGCATATGTGCAGAACCTTCAGGCCCTTCAGATCACCGAGACATCTCTTCACGAACTGTCCGGAATGGGCGGTAAAATCCTCCGGTGCCAGGATATCCGTGGATGCGGATGGCTCGGACATCTGGACGACATCGGCCCCTGCGGCCAGCAGTGCCTCTCCATAGGCCTTACAATAGGGTTCGATGGCACCGACCCACTTCTTGGCCATCTCCGGTTCTGTGAAGACGGAATACACCAGGTTCTCCGTGTTGAGGAGGTGTCCCGCCAATGTGAACGGCCCCGTGTTACCTCCGATGACACAGTAATCCTCACCATGGGTCTTCTTCATGATACCCATGGCCTCCTGGGTGACCTTTATCCTCCCGGTGTTCAGGAACGTGTCTATGTCCGGAAGGTCCGCCTCCTCGGGGAGCTGATAGGTCTTCTTCATGGGATTGTAGTTGAACGGATGTCCCTTGAGCATCGGCGATCCCGTGGGCGTCCCCATGTCTATGGGGCACCCCAACGCCTCCGCCTCCTGAGTGAGACAGAAACCTGCCCTGACCGCCTCCAATCCGAAGTAATCGGCCTGTGCGCAACCGAGGGTCGCCATCTTCTCGGCATCGCTGTGGGCCTCGGGCCAGGACGATCCACAGGCGTTCATCATGCCTATGGTGTCGCATGTTGTGAATATGGCCGCGGGTGGCCTGTCCATCGATTCCCTCTTGAGGGCCCCCAGGACCCTCTCCCTACATGACATCGTCATCTTGAATCACCCCTTTATCCTGCTGTCGATGAACTTCACCGCAGCCGTTGAATTGTCATCCCTGTGGTCTGCACCGATCTCCTCTGCGAAGGCCTCGGTCGTAGGCGGACCGCCGATCGTGATCAGCACATTGTCGCGGTAACCACTCTCCCTCACAAGCTCCACAGCCTTCGCCATGTTGTCCATCGTGGGGGTCATCAGAGTACTGAGACAGAGGACGGATGCCCCATCCGACTTGGTGGCATCTGCGATCGCCTGTGGGGGCACATCCTTGCCCAGGTCGTTGACTATGTAACCACTGGCAGTCAGCATCGTCTTCACCAGGTTCTTACCGATGTCATGGACATCACCCATGACCACTGCGGTGCACGCCTTCTTCGCATCCGCAAGGTCGCCCTTGGGGATCGCCGGCAGGAGAACATCGAGACCTTCGTACATCGCATGGGCGGCCACCAGGACCTGCGGGAGATAGATCTTCTTCTCCGCGTAGTTGTCACCTATGATACCCATACCGACAACGAGACCGTCGTTGATGGCCTGGACGGGGTCGATCCCCGCATCCAGAGCCTTGCGGGCGACACCTCCCGCATCATCGGGTCTGCATCCCGAGACGACCTCGGCGAGCTCCTTCAGTATATCTTCATTGGACATTCAATTCCTCCTTTGTTCGCATATTCGTCCGCTTGGATGAATATGGACGGAATGACATTATATCGGAATCTACGAACATGTTCGACCGTCCATCTGATGGCCAGATGACCGGGGATGGATGGGATGATG
>CAZWKY010000024.1:21660-24556 GCA_964634095.1 uncultured Methanomassiliicoccales archaeon
ATGGAACGGCGGTCGGAGAAGGGACCTCCGAACCCATCCGGATGACCGGAGGATTCGGAGTAAAACGTTTCAGGATATGGTTTCGGATCAGCCCTTGGCCTTCTCGACGGTGGAGAACGCACAGATGCATGCGATGACCATCATCACCAAGACGGCATACCAGATGGTCTGGAACTGATCGGGTAGGTTGTCCGTGACGATGAAACCTGCCACGGTGGTGAGCACGGCACCTCCCAGGAACGGGAACAGGTTGATGGCCGCGGACGAAGTTCCCGCGACGGACAGGGGATAGAGCTCCTTGATCTGTCCGTATGACACGACGAACCATCCTCCGAAGAATCCGAATCCGATGTTGATCGCCATCTGAACCGGTGCACTGTCGATCTGTGTGAACGCGATGACGGCCCATACCAGGGTGTACACCACCGTACCTATGACCAGGACCTTCTTCTTGGAGTGGAACACACGGTCCGCCAGGATACCTGCGAGGAAACAACCTGCGGCGAATCCCACTGCGGGCATCATGACCACCAGGGATGTGTCGAAGGTGAAGATCCCGCTGCTCTTGTAGTAGGGTCCCATGAGGGATGCCTGCCAGAGCATGATGGTACCGTACATGAAGAAGAACCATATGGCCATCGGCCAGAACTTCCTTCCGCTGGTGAAGATCTCCTTCAGTGCGGTGAAGACGGATATCTTCTCCGAGGAGGACTCTGTGATGGGCTTTCCTGTCTCCTCTGACTCGACGAGTTCGATTGCGGGGAAACCCTTGTTGGTGGGGTGGTCAGCGATGAACAGCCAACAGAGCACCGCGATGACGATGGTGATGACCGCCAGGACGACATATGTCATATCGACGCCCAGGGACTGGAACATCATGACCATCGGAGTGGATGCCGCGAGGGCACCGACGTTCCCGATCAGGAGCAGGACGCCGCTCATGGTTGCGAACTCGCTCTTCCTGAACCACATGGCCAGGACCTTCATGATCGGGATATAGACCACCGCAGCTCCGACTCCGATGATGAACTTCGCCACCACCAGGAGGGTGAAGTTCTGGACGCCGGGCATGGCGGCATAGGCTCCCAGGAACGATCCTATCGCGATGAGGAACACGAAGATCGTCGAAGCCTTCTTGGGTCCGAGGGTGTCCGTGAGGATACCGCTCGGGATCTGCATTATAGTGTAGGCATACAGGTATGCGGAAGCGAGGAGACCGAGTTGTGAAGCGGATACCGTACCGTCGAATGCGGCTATGATCTCCTCATTGGCCGCTCCTCCCGAAACCCTGTGGAAATACACGAAGAAGTAGGCCAATGCGAGGACCGCGAATACGATCCACCTGTATGTCATCATCCTCTTCTTCTTGTCTGGATCTATTGTCATATCAAGACCTCTCGGAGTGCAGCGTGACGGAATATGCAGCTGGAGGACGAAGTGGAGGGTATAGAATGGATGCCACGAACATGTTCGGACATCCTGTTGAAGGGGGTTCGGAATGGGTCGTCACCTTCGGGCCCTGTCCAACCATCCGAGGATGGTGACACCCAGAGCCCTGTCCGAGATGACGTAGTTGTCCCTGTCACCGTTGTGGACCACGTGGAGCTCGGCCTCGGGTATCCCCTTGAGGATCTTCATGGTGTCCGAACGGTTCACCGCGTCGTACTCCCCCACGGTGATGAACACGGGGACGTCTATGCGGGCCAGGTCCTCGCAGGTGATGTTGGGTTCCCTCAGCATCATGCTGACACGGGGGTCGTTCCTCCCCCTGCGCTCCCTGCGGCGGTACTTCCTGATGTCCCATCCGTCCAACTCGTCGGGGGTGGTGTCGGCCCCGCTGACGATCAGCTTGGACAGGAGACCGGGATGTTCGGATGCCAACAGCAATCCGATCACACCCCCATCACCGTGACCGAACAGCACCGGACGGTCCAGACCGAGACAGGTGATGAAGTGGAACACATCGGATGCCATATCCGAATAATGGTACTCCTCAGGGGCCTGACTCGAACCGTGACCCCTTGAATCCAGACGGTACACCGTGAAACGCTCACCCAGGACGGATGCCAGGGTGTCCAGGGATGACAGGTCCCTGCAGTTGGAATGGAGCATCACCAGAGGTGGGCCTGAACCGGACACCTCGTAGTGGATCCCCATACCGTTCACTGTGACGAACATGCACTATGGATTCCGTTCCGGTGCATAATACCCTGACCACGAACATGTTCGTCCCGGGATCAGTTCTTGTAGAACCTGTTGCTCACACAGAACATCCTGTAGAACTCGAATATCCTCTTCTCAGCGGAACGGAGCGTGACGTTAAGGGTGGATTTGGAGCATCCACTGATCTTGCACAGTTCATCGAGACCTATCCTCTTGGGGACGTCGTAGTACCCCAGGTCCATGGCCAGGTTGAAGCACTCCTCCTGACGGGGTGTCAGGGTGGAGCTCATGGACACGCTCGAGCTTGATACCATCTGATAGCAGTAACCCGACTCCCTCATGCGTGACAGCAGGTTGTGGAGGACGGTGCTGTTGGGTCCGATCAGGGTCCAACGGATCAGCGTGTCCGTATCGGGTTCCGCGGACACCAGAAAGCAACCGGACTCGTTGATCAGTTTTGACAGGAAGCATCTGCGGTTGGTGACCATGGCCATGTAATGGTTCGTACCGAGGCGTGTGATGTTGCAGTCCCCGTTCTCGCTTGGATGGTGTCCCTCCTCCAGGGAATCACTGTCATCCCGGATGTCTATCATGGAGTATCCCGTGGTGCTGTCGATCATGGAACAGGTCAGGATGCGTATGTTGGTCCCGTCGGCTCCGAACTCCATGGGGAGGAAGCTGTGGCAGGGGTGTTCCTCGAAGTTCTTGCTGCGGTCGAGGAGGATCTTGCAAC
>CAZWKY010000025.1:0-22349 GCA_964634095.1 uncultured Methanomassiliicoccales archaeon
CTAGAGGTCGAAATACTGTTGCGTATCATCCGTTATTGCGACAGGGTATCTGATGATCTGTTTTATTTTGGCAACGATGAGGATGTATTCATCTCTGATGATAGATTCCAACGTTCTGTGGCATTTTGTATCTTTCAGATAGGTGAGAACGTCAAGTCTTTGCGCAGAGGATTCCCAGTGAAATATGGATCGACATTTTGGAAGGGAATCGCTGGCATGAGGGATATTATCGGTCACGGGTATGAGTCCTTTGACATGGGATCTCTGTGGGTGACTGCCAGTGAAAAGGTGCCCGAACTCCGTGACATATGCAATGGTCTATTGAAGGAGTTGAATATCGATTCTGTGTGACTCGTTAGTCGCACTAACTCATCTCCATGGATTATAAATGTGGAGGATAATCGGACGGAACGGTACGAATGGTCCAGAAGAACATCGCCCACGGGAAGGAGACATGCAGATGGTGCGACCACTGCGGCACATTGATGCTGGGGGACACATGCTCGGCATGCGGTTCCGAGGGCAGGGGATTCGAGATCAACAGCCCCGGTGACATCCGTCCCTGTATGGGGGACAGCATCGGGATGGTCCTGGACCTGTTCGAGGAGGCCTTCGGAACATCGGAACCCCTGAGGGGGAAGGCCCTGTTCCTCAACAAGGTCCCCGGGGAGGACCGTACCGACGAGGTCATCGCCAACGGCACCGTCCTGGGGATCGTCAGGTTCGACATGAGGGCGGACCGTATGGTCCTTGAGATCAGGCAGCCCGGTGCGGACCTATTCAACTCAGTTGCAACGAAGAACATCGTCATCTTCGGCGGGATGTCCGGACATCTCAAGGGGAAGGGCATCCCCGGTGCCAACGTCATCGACGTCATCGGTGATTTCAGGGCCGGTGACACGCTCATCCTGAGGAAGGGGCAGAAGGTCGGTCCCGGCATAGCCCTCGTGGACGGTGTGAACATCCGTGATGCGGATAAGGCGGTGAAGATCCGCGACCTGAACGCACCCTCGGATGTCCCGATATCACCGGACGCCGATCTGGACACATTCGTTTCGGTCAACAGGGAGCATGTGAGGCGCATCGGCAGACGTGCCGTCAGGGAGATGAGGAGGTTCCTCGATGAGAGGAACACGAAGGGACTCCCGGTCACCGTGTCGTTCTCGGGAGGTAAGGACTCCCTGGTGGCCTACGGTCTCGCATCCCAGGTGGTGGATTCACCGGATCTTCTGTACATCGACACCGGATTGGAGTTCCCCGAATCCGTGGATTACGTGAGACGTTTCGCACTGTCCCACGGGAACAGGATCCATGTGGCCCATGGGAACGACGGTTTCTGGGAGAACGTGGACACCTTCGGACCACCCGCGAAGGACTTCAGGTGGTGCTGCAAGGTCTGCAAGCTCGGTCCGATGACGGATATGATCCACAACGACTTCCCCAAAGGTGTCATCACCGTCGAGGGGAACAGGTGGTTGGAATCCTACGCCCGTTCGGGCATCGGATTGGTGACCAAGAACCCCTTCGTCCCGAACCAGGTGAACCTGAACCCCATAAGGGAGTGGAGC
The DNA here is from genome assembly GCA_964634095.1 of uncultured Methanomassiliicoccales archaeon. Lineage (GTDB taxonomy): Archaea > Thermoplasmatota > Thermoplasmata > Methanomassiliicoccales > Methanomethylophilaceae > Methanoprimaticola. The sequence goes on from CAZWKY010000025.1 coordinate 1,569, forward strand.
TCCGCCGAGGTCTGGGCGTACATCCTGGTCCACGGACTGGAGTACAACCCACTGTATCTGAGGGATTTCGAGAGGATCGGCTGCTATCTGTGTCCCTCATGCCTGTCGAGCGAATGGAGGAACACCGGACGCATACATCCCGAACTCTACTCCAGATGGGAGGACTACCTCCACGGTTACGCAGAGGACAGGGGTCTCCCCTCCGAATACGTGGACATGGGATTCTGGAGATGGAAGGTCCTCCCGCCCAAGATGGTCCAGTTGTCCGAGGGCCTCGACCTGTGCATGAGACCGACCAAGGTCTCCGGTCCGTCCATGGACATGCTCAAGGGGGCATCGCCCTGCACCGCCGGAGGCTACTCCATGGAGGCGGTGGTGAAGGTCCAGAGGAACAGGGACTTCTCCTATGTGGAGGACGCACTCCGCACCGTGGGGGATGTGAAGTACTCTCAGGAATACGAGATCGCACTGCTGAAGCTGCCGATCGGAAGGGCCAAGCTGTTCGGAGGCGGACAGGTGTCGGTCACCGCACCCGATGCGAAGAACGCCAAGGCTGTGTTCGAGAGGGCTGTGAAGGCCCTGATCAGGGCGGAGCTGTGCACCGAATGCGGGATATGCGCCAAGGGATGCTCCCGTCACGCCATCCGCATATCGGGCGGTATGAGGGTGGACCCCTCGAGGTGCACATCATGCGGCAGGTGCGAGAGGTCATGCATGGTCGTCCACTACTACGACAAGCTCATGGACGGCTCCGATGGGAAGGACGGGAAGGCCGTACGTTCCCCTCGCAAGCATTAATATACCCTGCCCGTTGGCACACATATGGATCTGATGTTCGGGCTTGCGATGGTCCTGGGGATAGGACCCGCGCTCGCCATGATGTACCTCATAGTACGCAACTACACCTATCCCAAGGTGGAGCAGCCGTTCTTCAGCGACGCCACCTTCTTCATGTTGTTCTTCGGAGGTCTCGTCGCAGGCTCCGTACTGTTCTTCGCCATGCGCGTGATGGGGTTCGCGAGCAACATCATCTACATGATCATGATGTCCGTGGTCCAGGTCCTGGCCATGGTGGTCATAATGAACCTGAAGCGGTTCCGCGGGAAATCGGACTCCGTGTTCTACGGATACGGTCTCGGACTCGGTATGTCAAGCGGTATGACCATGGGTATCAGCTATTCGATGACCGTTCTGTTGGGCGACATAGGTCTCGATGCATCGATCATCATGCTCGTGGCCATCGTCGTGAGCATGACCCTGATCCTGGGTGCATGCGGGACGAACGTCGGTGAGGGGATCGCGAGGCACAGGGTCATGGAGTTCTCCCTCCAGGCGCTCCTGCTCCTGGTGGCGTACAACCTGCTCCTCACTGGTATGATGCAGGCCGGTAACACCGGCGGGGTGATGCTCTATGCATGTGCCGTCGGTATGGTGGTCCTGTCCGTCGCGTACTTCTACCGTATAATGATGGTGAAGCTGCCCGGAGTCGTCAGGGACGTCCTGAAGATGAACGGCGTGAAACGCGACGACATCCCCAAGGCGAGATGACGGTGATGGGGGACAACATCCCCCGAAAAACGATTTCCCTTATTTTCCCAAGGGTCAGGCCCTGTAGATGCCGACCCTCACCTCCGCCGCGATGCAGCGGTCGAGCATGGCGGAGACATACTTCTCCGCCTTGTCCCCGACGATCTCCCTGATGTCCTCGAGGGTGAAGGATCCGTTGATCCTCGTGAGTCCCTCGGCGAGGATGGTCAGTTTCTCATCCAGGTCCGAGCAGTGCTCGTATTGGTAGATCATGGTCGAATACGGGTCGGCCTCCTCGATCCTCTTCCTCTTCTGGACCATGTCAGGGGGTACGAACCCCGTGGCCTGGCTCAGGGCCTGTCTGACCACATCCTGGTCCGGTGATTCGAAATAGAATATGAGGTCCTTGGTCTTCTCCGATGCGTTGCAGTACGGGCATGTGGAGGTGGCGAAGGATCTGTCCGCCACCCTGGGCCTCCTGCAGATCCCGCACAGGGCGAGGCCGTACATCTCAGCTGTACTCCGTGAAGACGAGGGATGCGATGCAGCAACCGTAGTTGTCCATGGGGATCGACAGCTCCTCTGTGACGAACTGGACCTCCTCGAACTCCACACCGCGGATCCTGGACATCTCGTCCATCTTCCATTTGAGGATCTCCCTCAGGGATTCGGCGGAACCGTGGATGTGTCCCTCTGCGACATATCCTCCCTTTCCGTCCTTCCTGTAAGCGTATGCGATCCCGGCGGCGATGGTCTCGCCCTCGCATCCCCTCATCTGTGCGAGGACACAGTGGGTGACGGCACCCATGGGCATCTCGCAGATCTCGATGCGTTCGGCACCGACGGGGATGACTGATGAGACGGACACGAGGTTCTGCTCACCGATCCCGGCGGAGATGAGTGCCCTGTCGAAGGCATTGAGGTCCGATACGGGACTGACGGCCGAACTGTGGGTGATGAAGAATTTCGACGGGACGAGTTTCATGGTGCGGACATCGGGGATGTCTATTTTATTGTTCACCATGGTCTCAGCGCGATTCCGCCCATCTCTCCATGGTGTCCATGTCCACGAGGTCCACGACAGGTTTGGAATGTTCATCGAGATAATCGCGGAGACTGTCACTGAACCCCGATCTCGAGAACAGGACATACCTCTTCTCGATACTGCGTTCATTCAGTGATTCGGAACGCATGATCAATGTCTCCAGTTCCTTTCTCCCCACCGGTTTGTTTGTGAATTTGCATTCTCCGAGGAGCAGGTAGTTCACGTCTCCCGATCTGGCTCTCGCTACTATGTCTATGTCCCCGTCCTCCGTCACTACCTTCCCATCATCATCACGGACCATGATGCCGTTCTGGAAGACTGGTGCGGCCCCCCACCAATCCTCTATGGTCCTGCATTCGTAGTTATCCGCAACATACTCCTTGCAGATTTCTTCGAATCTGTGTCCGTAGAATGATGACACTTCTTCTCTGATGTTCTCATACGCTCTGTCCTCGTCGAAGAAATCCATCCTGCAGGAATATCTCCTTATGATCTCGTAACAGAAGTCTATCATTCCGTCGGATATCCTGTACAAGGTGCGTTTCTTCATGCCGAAGCATACATCCTTTCTGACCATGCCCAGGAAGATGAGGTTGTTGAGCAATCTGATGCATTCCGCTTCACCCATCTTGGATTCCGCAGCGATTGCAGATGCAGTGGAACCGCTGTGGATGTTGCTCAGGATCTCCGAATATTTCCGATGAGGGTTCAATTCCATGGCGGTCAGACCGTTTGTATCGATCAGGCCCCATGGGGACACGCCCAGGAACATCCTTTTGATACCGGCTTCGGGGGTGTCACTTCCGAACCCTATATGGTATGAGGGGAGGCCCCCAGAGATGCAGAATACCCTCATGCGGTCCTCTTCGGACAACCCGGGATTCAGTTTGCGTGCTTCTGTGTACTTCAGGGGGAGGATCTTCACCTGGATCGGGAACCTTCCGAACAGAGGGCCACCTCCATCATTGAGTTCCTCCAGCATGGCGGAGATTGACGATCCGCAGATGATCATCATCATGTTCAGATCCCCCATTTTGGTGTCGATGAATGTCCTGAGTTGGGACGGTGTCGCAGGGCACAATCTGGCCATGTCCGGAAACTCATCGATGACAACGACGATCTTCTCCTCGGTTTTGATGGATGAGAGGATGCGGAATAGGTCACCGGATTCATTGATGGTGGCCTTCTCACCGAGATAATCCGAGATCGCCTCTTCCATATAGCGGAACATGTCATGTTCATAGTTCTGGTATCCAGTGAGGAAGATGGACGGTTTTCTCTTGCAGAACTCCAGAAGGAGAGCGGTTTTGCCCACCCTTCTCCTGCCGTATACGGCATAGGTGTTGGATCCGGGTTTGGAATATTCATGCTCCAGCGCCTTCAGTTCCTTCTCCCTTCCTATGAACATGTACACCAGATGTCAATACATAATTAAATTATTTTGTATTTTGTCAATTCTTTGGATAATTGACAAATTAGTCAATAAGATATTTTTGTAGGAATTGTGGCCCCGAAAACCCGGGACCTTGGTGTTCATTCACTCATTTTGGACAGTCTCGGCGGTTGCATCATGTCTGCAGCCAATCCGCAGACGGCGCATTCCTGCTTCTGCATGTAGCAGTACAGGACGTAGATCAATCCGAAGATGATTCCGAGGAGCAGGAGGATGATGAAGATGGGGATGCTGATCTTCATCTTCACGTACCGGTTCTCCTCACATTGCGGGCAATAGCGTAGTTCTCCCATGTCAAAGGAATAAGGAACTTAGAATTTAAGTATTTGGGACTTAATTGTTAAGAGTTGTACCACATACAACGGGAGACGGTGATATCTAAGGGGTGAGGGGGTAACCTCATCCGTAGATCTGCTGGGACAGGAGGTCGTTGTTCTCGGCCGCCTGCTCGTCCATGCGCCTCTGGATCTGGTCCGCCTCGTCCATCAACGGTTTGGGGTCAACCCTCAGTCCGGGAACCAGCTTCGACAGCGGTTTCAGGAATCCCACCGCCGCACCGGGGTCGGGCATGGACTGGTTCGCGGGACACACCAGCGAGACAACATCGAACCCCCAACCGGGTCCGTCGTATAGCATCACGCCGGTCATACCGCGGATCATGCCGTTGGAGAGCTCCTTGAGCTTGGTCTTCCTCATCAGTTCCCTGACGTTCTCCCCGCATCCGCACACCATCATGGCATCCTCGTCGGAGTACTTGGGAACACCCTCCAGACAGACGACCGTCCTGCAACCCATGTGCTTCAGGTACCTGAGCACCTCCTGGGCCAGCTCGTAGCAGTCCTCGGGTTTGGGGGCGTACTCCGACATGCAGACGATCATGTCCCTGCCGTTCTTCCCTTTCCCCTTCCTCCCGTAGAACCTCACGGGGGGCATGGCGAGACCGCCCGCTATCAGACAGTACGGGGGCATCACGGGCGACGACATCCCTGCTATCGGCACCATGGAGAGCTGCCCCACGAGGTAGTTGGGGACGATGGAGCTAACCAATCCCGCTCCGGGGAATCCCACCACTGCGATGGGGTCCTCCAGGCCGATGTCTGCGTATCTGGCGGTCTTGACGGTCATGTACGGGTGATTCCGCTAGTGATAATAATAGGTTCCATTCTACATCGGGACCATGAGCGATCACACCATCTCCCTTTCCAGGACCTCGGGCGGCATACCCGTGGTGGTAGAGAACATCCCGGGCAGCCAGAGCGTCGGCTACATGGTGGCCGTGGCCACCGGTTCCAGGGACGAGACGAAGGACATCCTCGGTCTGTCCCATCTGCTGGAGCACACCGTGTTCAGGGAGACCGAGACCAGGGACTCCTACCAGATGGCCAAGGAGATGGAGGGTGCCGGAGGGGAGATGAACGCCTTCACCGGCAGGGAGATGACCGCATTCTACGGGATCACCATCAGGGAGACCGCCGATGTGGCCAAGGACCTGGTGGGCGACATCGTCGCCAACCCGCTGATCAACGAGAAGGACACCGAGCTGGAGAAGAAGATCGTGCTCCAGGAGCTCAGCATGATAAAGAACGAGCCCGACACCTACATCCACGATCTCTTCGAGTCAACCCTCTGGAGGGGACATGCCCTGTCCCAGGACGAGGGAGGGGAGGAGGACCTGGTGAGGAACATGACCTCCGAGGACCTGAGGAAGTACTACGAGGAGAAGTACAGGATCCCCAACCTGGCCGTGTTCGCGGCGGGTTCCGCCGACATCGACGACACCGTCGAATGGGCGGAGGAGACGCTGGATGTGAAGGCCGGCGGATCGAGGAACGTCAGGACCGCACCCCCCATGCCGGAGTCCGAGTACAGGTTCGTGAAGAACGAGGCCGACCACTACCAGGTGGCCATGGGATTCCCCTCCTACGGGGCATCCAGTGAGGACAGGATGGCCGTCACCATGCTCAGCGCGGTCCTCGGGTCCGGTACCAGCTCCAGGCTGTTCCAGGCCGTGAGGGAGAAGAAGGCCCTGGTGTACTCCGTCTACTCCACCGTCTCCCAGTGCAGTGATGCCAGTTCGCTCACGACGTACATGTCATGCACCGACGAGAATGTGATCGAGGCCATGGAGACCACGGCATCCGTCTACGCCGGACTCCTCAGGGACGGTCTGGAGAAGGGCGAGCTGGACAGGGCCAAGAGGCTGATCAAGGGTGCAAACGTCAGGGCCATGGAGTCCACAGAGCACAGGCTGTACAGACTGTGCATGAACCACATGCTCAACGGTTCCACCGAATCCCTCGAGCAGCGTCTCGAGAGGATAGATTCCGTCACCGAGGACGATGTCATGCGTGTGGCGGAGGACCTGCTCCGTGCCGACCGCCTCAACACCGTGGTCCTCGGCAAGGGTGCGAGGAAGATCAAGAACTACGATCCGTCCGGACTCGGCTTCTGAGTTCGGATATCACGTGGAGCACGGCATCCGTCGCACTGTCGACGGCCGCCTCCACGGCGGGGGTCATGGTCTCGGTGACCGTCTTGATGTCATCCACCTCGATGGCCACGAACCTGACCTCCTCCGGCATTATCTCGGGGTCCATGCCCCTTCCGATCTTCAGTGCTGTGGGCAGGTTGACGTCATGCGTCGCGGCATCGGACACCACGTCGGAGAAATCCGATTCCGAGAAGAGCATCACCGTTCCCGGGTCGTACTGCATGGTCTGGATCGCATCCACGATGATCGCATAATCGTATCCGTGGATCACCGGGAGGATGTCCAATCCCCCGATGGCCTCCTGGCAGCAGTCAACGTTCTCCAATCCCATCGTCCCGATCCTCTCGGACACCCTGAGTCCGACCGCATCATCGCACATTATGGGGCTTCCGAGGCCCACGACCACTATCCTGGGGGTTCCGCTCATCTGATCGACGGGTGAATCCCCATGTCACATATCTAACCTGCCGTCCCTCCGCGAGGGTTTTATCAAGGACGGTAACACTCTCTGACGACCATGGACATCCGGGTTCAGACATCCCAGATCATCAACGGCAAGCCCGTGACGACACGTCAGATCGAGGCCCTCCTGGCGGTCCAGGACACGGGGAGCCAGTCCGCCGCGGCCAGAAGCCTCGGCATATCCGTCCCCGTCCTCCACAAGTACATATCCATAATAGAGGAGGCGGCCGAGGCACCCGTCCTGAGGACCACGCCCGCCGGCTCCGTCCTCACCGATGAGGGGGAGGAGATAGCCGCCCTGGCACGTTCCATGGAGTACCGCGTCCGCAGGGACAGGGGGTTCACCGTCTGCTGCAGCCCGGTCACCGAGGACCTGATGATGTCGGTCCTGTCCACGGCCAAGATCCCCAATTCCCACATCATCGTCTCCGACGACGAATACAACATCCGCCTCATGAGGGAGGACAGGGCCGATCTGGCGATAATCGACGATCCCCTCTACCTGTTCGATGCGGAGGAGTTCTCCATGGAGGAGATAGGGTACATGGGCATGGTCCTGGTGGACAACGGTCCGTCCTTCATCAGGTACAGGTACGGGGCCCAGAGGGTCGCATTCATGTTCCTGGACTCCGAGGACCGGGAGTACACCATAGACTCGGAATCGTTCTCCCTGCCGGAGCTCCTGGGCTCCAACAAGAGCTTCTTCATCGACGAGTTCATGCTCACCAGGAAGAACCTGAGGCTGAAGAGCGCAGTGGACCCGAAGATGCTGAGGCACGCCATCACCGCGATCTACAGGAAGGAGAGCAGGAACGTGGCCAAGGTCATGAAGATCGTCTCCGCCCGCATGCGCTGAGACAGGGATTTACCCCAAAGGGTTATAGGCCGTGGTTCCCACCAGTCCATATTAAATATGGAATCCCCCGTCACGCAATGTGATTACTATGGTAACGCCGAACCCCGATTTCGCAAAAGAGATCGCCGCCGCCGGTGGCGAGGAAGTCAAGATGTGCTTCCAGTGCGGAACCTGTACCGCCGGATGTCCCTCCGGAAGGCAGACATCCTACAGGGTCAGAAAGCTCATGAGGATGGCACAGCTCGGACTCAAGGAGGAGATCGTCAACTCCGATGAGCTCTGGGAGTGCAGCACCTGTTACACCTGTGTCGAGAGATGCCCCCGTCAGGTCCCCATCGTCGACATCGTCATCGCCCTGAGGAACATCGCAGTTTCCGAGGGTCACATGTTCGCAGCTCACAAGAAGACCGCATCCAACCTTGCAGCATACGGACACACCGTGCCCGTCCAGGACAAGATCACCGCTCTCAGGAAGGAGCTCGGCCTGCCCGAGGTTCCCCCCACAGTCCTTGCAAACGACGCTGCCAAGGCAGACCTGGACAAGATCCTGGCCGCTACCGGCTTCGACAAGATCGTGGAGTGATTATAATGGCAAAGTACGCATTTTTCCTCGGTTGCATTGCACCCCTCAGATACCCCGGAATCGAGAAATCCACCAGGGAGGTCTGCGCAGCTCTCGGAATCGAGCTCGTCGACCTGAAAGACGCAAGCTGCTGTCCCGCACCCGGAGTCATCAGGGCGTTCAGCAAGAAGACCTGGCTCGCAGCCGCCGCCAGGAACCTCGCCCTCGCCGAGAAGGAGGGACTGGAGATCGTCACCATCTGCAACGGATGCTACGGATCCCTGTTCGACGCAGCCCACGAGCTCGCACACGACGCAGCCCTCCTCGAGGAGGTCAACAAGGTCCTCGCCGAGATCGGAATGCACTACAACGGAACCACCAAGGTCCACCACTTCGCAGAGGTCCTCTACAAGGAGGTCGGAGTCGAGGCTATCAAGTCCAAGATCACCAACCCCCTCGACTACCAGGTCGCGGCATTCTACGGATGCCACTTCCTCAAGCCCAGCAACATCAAGGGACTGGACGACCCCGAGGACCCCAAGATCCTGGACGACCTCATCGAGGCCACCGGTGCCAAGAGCATGCCCAGGAAGCAGAAGACCCTCTGCTGCGGAGCCGGAGGAGGACTCAAGGCCGCATTCGGAGACGTCGCAAAGAAGTTCACCCAGACCAACCTCGAGAACATCAAGGAGTCCGGAGCACAGTTCATCATCGATGTCTGTCCCTTCTGTCACCTCCAGTTCGACGGAACCCAGGGCGATCTCGGATTCAACATCCCCGTTCTCCACCTGTCCCAGCTCTTCGGACTGGCCATGGGAATGGACGCAAAGGACCTCGGTCTCTCTGCGCACATCACCCCTGTGAACCTCTGAAACCCCAAATCCAGGAGGGGGTCTCCCCCTCCGACACCTTCTGTATCACATCTCTCCCTGTACGCTCCATGATCGGTTACGGGGACACGCACGGATCCTCCCGAACGGTCATCCCATCCTCCCATGTCCGTCTGGTCGTCATCCGAGACCTCCGATCCCGGGGTCGGAGGGTCCTCTCCAATGGTGTTCCGCGGCCGGAAGAAATCTAAGGTTCTGCAGGTGAAATTTAAATAAAAGCGGTACTATTTTTTTCAGGATAAATTTATCCTTATTGTGATAAAGAAAAACTGTCTGGCTATGCTGTTTTTTCACGCCGTTAATGAAAATCGGGTTTTGGTAACCTTTTAATACAATCACCCGATGGGAAGATTCAGTCAAAGGAGTCATGATTATGGCACCCGCAAAGAGAACAAAGGCATCAGCAGGCCGTAAGGTCAAGGACAAGTGGAAGGCAAAAGAGTGGTACAAGATCCACGCACCCCGTATGTTCAACGAGGCAGAGATCGGAGAGACACCCTCCGCAGACCCCGAGTACGTTCTCGGAAGGACCGCAGAGGTCACTGTCCAGGACCTGACCGGAGACTTCTCCAAGATGCACATCAAGCTGAAGTTCAAGGTCGTCTCCGTCGACGGATCCGATGCGAAGACCGCTTTCATCGGCCACGACCTCACCTCCGACTACGTCAGGAGGCTGACCCGCAGGAGAAAGACCAAGACCGACCACGTCGTCGACATCGTCACCAAGGACGGATTCACCTACAGGATCAAGACCATGTCCATCGCCGAGAGGCGCATCCAGTCCTCCCAGGAGGACGGAATGAGGAGGATCATCGGAGAGACCCTCGTCCAGATCGGAAAGGAGAAGACCCTCTCCGAGATCGTCAAGGACATCGTCTCCGGAGACCTCGCCAAGAGCCTGGCCAGGGCATGCCGTGTCGTCATCCCCATCAAGAGGATCGAGATCCGCAAGTCCGAGGTCCTCGCAATGGGAGAGGGCGAGCCCGAGTCCATCATCCCCGAGGCAGAGCCCGTCGAGGCAGAGGAGGCAGCACCCGCAGAGGAGCCCGCCGCCGAGACCGTCGAGGCAGAGGCCCCCGCTGAGGAGACCACCGAGTGATTTTCACCCGACCCTGCTCCGGCAGGGTCACCCCAAACACCTTAACCCCATCTTCTACCGTTATTGTTCCCCGATCTCCGTTGTCAGACGTCTGGGTGAATAGAAATCAATATATACCGAAACCCAATCCTCCGTTCAAGGCCGGGGTGGCTCAGCCTGGTGGAGCGTCGGACTCATAGGGTTCTGGTCAATTAGACCTCTTCCAGGGAAATCCGAAGGTCATGGGTTCGAACCCCATTCCCGGCACCATATCTTCTCCAACATCATCTTCCGATATCACCGTCGTTCCCCTCGTCAGGTTTATAACGTCGGTCCAAGTGGCACGCACCATGAGGCTCATCATCTACACGGGTAAGGGAGGGGTCGGCAAGACATCCACTTCCGCGGCCACCGCATACAGACTTTCGGAACTCGGTTACCGCACCATCCTGATGAGCACGGATTCCGCCCATTCCCTCGGTGATTCCCTGGACATGGAGATCGGAAGCGACATAGTCACCGTCAAGGAGAACCTGGACGTCCTGGAACTGGATGTCATCCACGAGATGAAGAGCAACTGGACCGAGGTCCAGGAGTACGTCTCCGCCCTCATGCTCTCCCAGGGGATGGGCGAGATCTCCGCCGACGAGATGGCCATCTTCCCCGGTATGGAGATGATCGCCGCGCTCTTCTACGTCAACAGGTTCGACAGGGAGGGCACATACGACGTCATCGTCATGGACACCGCACCCACCGGCGAGACGCTCAGACTGCTCAGTTTCCCGGACATCACCAACTGGTACATCGACAGGGTCTTCGGTGTCCTCAGGAAGGTCATCGGCATCGCAAGGGCCACGGTCGGCAAGATGATCGACTTCCCACTGCCCTCGAAGGAGGTTCTGGACAGCCTCGAGGTCCTGAAGGACAGCATGGAGGAGGTCAGGGAGCTCCTGGAGGACCCCAAGAGGACCACGGTCAGGTTGGTCCTCAACCCCGAACGCATGGTCATAAGGGAGACGATGCGCGCATACACCTACCTCAGCCTGTTCAACAAGAACGTGGAGGCCCTCATAGTGAACAGGGTCCTCCCGGAGGAGGTGGGTCAGGGCAGCTACTTCAGGGAGAAGTTGGCGGAGCAGGCAGGTTACATGGAGATGATCCACGACGCCTTCGACCCCATGGAGATCAAGACATGCACCTACATGCCCACGGAGCTCAGGGGCATGGACATGCTCAGGAACATGGTGGCGGAGATATACGGTGACGAGGACCCCGCCATGGTGTATGCGGACGAGAGCCCCATGAGCATGGTCACCGAGGACGGGGAGGACCAGATCAGGTTGAGGATGCCCTTCGTGGACGGCACCAAGGTGGACCTCTTCCGTCTGGACCCCAGTAGCATCATGGTCCATACGGGCAGTCAGAAGCGCACCATCCATCTCCCCGACTCCCTCGTGGATTCGGAGATCATCGGGGCAGGGTTCAAGGACGATAAACTCATTGTACGTTTCAGAAGGGATCGAACATGACAGGATACAGTGACGAGGAGTTCCAGAGTTTCATAAAGCAGAACAGGGACCTCATCGAGAGGATGATGTCCCTCCAGAAGAGGGCGGCCGTGGAGACACTCTCCGCAGGTCGCGAGATCACCCACGAGGCCGTCGGTGCGGCGGCGGACACCGCCGAGAGGGCCAGGGAGAAGACGGAGGAGTTCGTCAAGACCACCTACAGCATGTTCACCGACCCCGAGGTCCAGAAGCACTTCATGACCATGGGGATGGAGTTCATGGCAGGCATGTCCGCCATGATGCAGAAGGCCCCCATGCCCGATTTCGTCAAGGACGCCGCAGGCGGTGTGGAGCAGAACTGGAAGCAGAGCGCCTGCAAGAACAACGACGAGTGCGCCAGGAAGAGGTCCTCCAAGCAGAAGGTCAACATCGAGGTCGATCCCAAGCCCGCAGAGGCCGGGTCCGCGGAGCCCAAGGCGGGTGCCGTGGAGATCGTGGTCACCGACTACACCAAGACGGAGTGATCCCGTGGGCATCGGGGAGTCCGCGGTGGCCTTCGCACGCCTCTGCATCGGGTCGGAGGTGCGGGGCACACCCGTCCCCGGGACACCCCCGGAGCTCTCCGAACCCCGTGGCGTCTTCGTCACGGTGAACCAATTCCCCTCGGGCGGTCTGAGGGGCTGCATCGGATATCCGTATCCGGTGATGCCGTTGGGCGAGGCCGTGGATTCCTCCGCCCGTTCGGCCTGTCACGACCCGCGTTTCCCCGATCTCTCCCCATCGGAGCTGGACGGGGTCACCGTGGAGGTCACAATACTGTCCGTCCCGGAGGAGCTTGTCTTCAGGGACCCACGTTCCCTCTTGGACATGGTTCATATAGGGGAGGACGGACTCATAATTGAATATCATGGCCGCAGGGGACTCCTGCTGCCCCAGGTGCCCGTGGAACAGGGGTGGGACGTCGAGACGTTCCTGTGCCATCTGTCCATGAAGGCGGGGCTCCCGCCAGACGCCTGGGAGCGGGAGGGTGCGAGGATATGGTCCTTCGGAGGGGAGGTGTTCTCGGAGACATCACCCTGCGGCGACATCATCAGGAGGGACATCTGAATGGACATCGAGAAGGTCATCGCCGGAAGGGCGTTCGTGGACGGGGAGCTGAGGTACGCCGAGATCGGCATCTGCGACGGGAGGATCGTGACCGTCGGGAGGATCGTGAGGGGCGGGGACGAGCGTGTGGACATGGGATCCAGCAGGATAATCCTGCCCGGGTTCACCGACCCCCATGTCCACCTCAGGGACCCCGGGATGACCGCCAAGGAGGATTTCTCCACCGGAACCCTGTCCGCGGTCCATGCGGGGGTCACATGCGTCCTGGACATGCCCAACACCAAACCCCCCGTGACCGATATGTCCACATTGATGGAGAAGAAATCCGCCGTGCGCGGACGCTCCTTCGTGGACTACGGTCTCTTCGCCGCCATCACCCCGAACATCAACGCGAAGATGCTCGCACCCCTCGTGCCCGGGTTCAAACTGTTCATGGGCTCCACCACCGGGAACATCCTCCTGAACGACGACGAGGAGCTGGTCCCCGCGGTGACCAACGCCCTGTCCACCGGCAAGAGGGTCAGTGTCCATGCGGAGGACGATTCCCTCATCTCCAAGGAGACGGAGGGCTGCACCAGGGACCATCTGAGGAACCGTCCCGCCAAGGCGGAATGGAACGCCATCTCCAGGTTGGCATCGCATTTCAGAGGGCAGAGGATCAACATCTGCCACCTCACAACATCGGAAGGACTCGACATGGCAAGGGCCGCCGGGTTCACCACCGAGGTCACACTCCACCACATGATGTTCGACGTGGACCGCTGTCCCGGTGCCGAGTACAAGGTCAACCCCCCGATAAGGGACCTGGACGCGAGGGACGCACTGTTCCGCAGGTTCACCGCAGGGGACATAGGCATGATCGGGACCGACCACGCACCCCACACCGTGGAGGACAAGGCACAGGATTTCGACGCCGCACCGGGAGGGATCCCCGGGGTCGAGACCACCATGCCCATCGTCATGAACATGGTCAGGAAGGACATCATCCCGTTGGACCTGGCGGTGAGGATGGGTGCCGGGAACCCCGGAGAGGCCTTCGGTCTCAGGAAGGGGAGGATCGCACCCGGATACGACGCGGACTTCGCCATCTTCGACATGAGACAGTCGAGGAGGATAGACGTGTCCCAACTGCACAGCAAGTGCGGTCACAGCCCCTACGGCGGCATGGAGGCCGTCTTCCCCGATACAGTAATAATCAGGGGCGAGGTACAGGTCCAGGACGGAGAGTTCTGCGGAGAGCGGAAAGGGGTCGATATCTGTGGCTGATTACGAGGTCGATTATTCAGAGGTCATCGGAAGGAAGGTTGATTGTCCGAGCGAGTGCGGTATGTGCTGCCTTTGCCAACCGGAGGTCCTGCCTGAGGAACGCGCGTTCTTCAGGAACAACCATCCCGAGCACCTCGTGAAGGTCAACGGGGACGTCCCGTACTTCGCACTGGCACTGAAGAAGGGCCGCGGATCATGCGTGTTCCTGCAGAACAGGAGATGCACGGTCTACGACCACAGGACGACCTACTGCCGTCAGTATCCGTACCACATCTACACCGGGGACAGGGTACAGGTCGAACTGGACCTGTCCTGCAGGGGCGCCTGGATGGGCACCGGCAACGATGCCATGGCCGAGGCCAAGGAGATCGTCTCCAGGGCCGACAGGAGGATCGTTGACGCACTGAACGAATCCAAGGCCGTGTACAAGGAGTTCTTCTCCATCTGCAAGGAGGCGGGGATCTATCAGGACCCGTCCATTCTGCGCATGAGCGTATCGGAGAACATCTCCATGTTCACCGACCTGGCGTATCTGAGCAGGATCATGGACATGTCGCAGATCGAACCCGTGATGTCCCTGTCCGGGCTGCAGCCCGAGACCCGTCTCGACATGGAGGCGATGGAGGAGGCCGGGCGCGACCTGGCCATGGAGTCCATGTCATCGGACGATCCGCTGAGCGTACCCGTGTACTGTGATAAGGATTGGAACTGGAACATGTTCATGGCGGTGGACGGGAAGATCGAGTGGATGGTCATGGACGACGAGGGCGAACTGCATCACAAGGCCTTCGCCGATGCCGACGACATCAGGCTCAGGGTGCCGGATGCCGAGGGCATGAGGGTCATGGCCGAGTACGTCAACGTCCTGAACAGCAGGGACAGCTTCATGGGCAGTGTCTTCAGCCTCATGGACCAGAACGGCTACGAGGACGACATGGCCAACGCGTACTACGGATGCATGGCGGTGACCATGATGGACCTCCTCTGGAGGATGTCCATGTTGGATCACTTCATGGGCATAGGGTCCGGTGCGGACGCAGTCAGGGAGGCCATAATCTTCTACGACATGGACCGTCTGGACGCACCAGCCATCGGAGCGTACGTCTGAGCCCTACCTATAAAAGGTAGATAGGTACATTCAAATAGTAAATCCCGTATGGAGTGCGAGGTACCACTTATGATGAAGCCCTTAACGGTCCTCAGTGAGGCGTCGGAAAAGAACGTCATCGTGGAACTCAAAGGCAGGAGGCAGTACAGGGGAGTCCTGGACGGATACGATCCCCACATGAACGTAGTGCTGAGGAACGCCGAGGAGTACCATGAGGGTCGGTTGGCTAGAAGGCATAACGTGGTCATTGTCCGCGGGGACAATGTAATCTACATATCACCATAAGGAGAGATTGATCATGGGAAAGGGAACACCGGCACAGGGAAAGCACAACAAATACAAGACTCACATCCCCTGCCGCAGGTGCGGAAAGCGCTCCTACCACGTCAGGAAGGGCGTCTGCGCATCCTGTGGATACGGAAAGACCGCTAAACTGAGAACGTACAGCTGGGCCAAGCTCCGCGAGTGATCTCATGGCCGGGCCGGAACATAGTTGCGGTGTCGTAGGAATCACCGCTGATTTCGACGTCGCACCAGCACTGTATACGGCCCTCATGATCATCCAGCACCGCGGGCAGGAGAGCGCGGGCATATCCGTCTACAACGGGGAGACCATCGAGACCGTCAAAGGCAACGGGCTGGTCAACCTCGCCATAGACAAGGAGGACCTGAAGGATCTCCTCGGACATGTCGGTGTGGGGCACGTCAGGTACTCCACCACCGGGTCCAGGAGCATCAGCAACGCTCAGCCCCTCACGGTGACGACGAATTTCGGTCCCGTGGCCGTCGCCCACAACGGTGACATAACCAATTTCTCAGAGCTCAAGGAGAAGTACATGAAGGAGGGCTGGGCCTTCCTCACCGACTCCGACAGCGAACTTGTCATCAAGCTTCTCGGCAAGTACATGAACCAGCACAACGACCCCGTGAAGGCCATCCGCGGCATCATGGGCGAGTTGGACGGTTCTTACTCCCTCACGATCCTCATCGAGGACAGGCTCTTCGCCATCAGGGACCCTTACGGGTTCAGGCCGCTCTGCCTCGGAAAGGTCGACGGAGGGTACATAGCGGTCTCGGAGAGCGCCGCCATCGACGCCCTGAGAGGGGAGTTCGTCAGGGACATCGAGCCCGGCGAGATCTGCGAGATCACCAAGGACACATTCAAGATCTATCCCGCACCCGGACAGCACCCCAAGGCGTTCTGCATGTTCGAGTGGGTGTACTTCGCAAGGCCCGACTCCGTCATGGACGGAAGGGAGGTCTACGATGTCAGGAGGAAGATTGGCGAGATCCTGGCGAGGGAGTGCCCCGCCGATGTGGACCTCGTCATGCCCATCCCCGATTCCGGACGTGCGCATGCCATCGGATACTCCTGTGCGACGGGGATCCCCTACGAAGAGGGATTCATGAAGAACCGCTTCGCGGACAGGACGTTCATCATGCCCGACCAGAAGCAGAGGGAGTTCGCAGTCTCCATGAAGATGAACCCCATCAGGAGCACCGTCAACGGAAAGCGCATCATGATCGTGGACGACAGTATCGTCAGGGGAACCACCCTGAAGAAGCTGGTCGCCATGCTCAGGAAGGCAGGTGCCAAGGAGGTCCACGTGCGCGTGGGATGTCCCCCTGTCATCGCACCCTGCTACTACGGTGTCGACATGAAGTCCAGGGACCAGTTCATCGCCACGACCCACACCATCGATCAGATCCGTGAGGAGATCGGTGCGGACAGTCTGGGATACATCAGTCTCGAAGGTCTCATCGAGGCCCTCGGATTCAAGGAGAACGACCTGTGCCTTGCATGTGTCAACGGCAAGTACCCCACCCACATCGAGGGTGAGGTCCACAGGTTCCAGTCCACCCTGAAACAGGACTTCCAGTGAGTCCGTCCATAACTTTTCATCTCCGATGGGGGAACCCATGGCCCCCGTCGGATCTCCACCATCCGTCAGATGACGGGTTGATGTCTTTCCGCAACGAGTTCCGGTACGGGGAAACCGTCCGATGTCATGGACCCGATGTCCTCCGAGAGTATGATGTCCCTGAGTTCGGCATCCGTCATCGTACCGTATACTTCCACAGCCCTTCTGACCGTGGACGCTCTCCTCAAACCGTCGGATGACGACATGATCCTGGCCTGGGCCGGTAGGCGGGGTGCCTTGGGGAGGACATTCCCGTCATCCATCCTGAGGTATCCTCTTCTCAGAGCATCCTCCAGCATCCCGAACCTGGGCATACCGTCCACAACATCCATCCTATCCTGGAACAGCTGGTATCCGCATCTCATGATGTACTCCGCATCGCAGAGGTATAGGAGCATGTTCAGACGGTCCATGCCGCATTCCGTCAGATTCAGGATGTATTGGGACACCACATCGGAACGGGGGCATTCGTCCTTCCTCAGGATGTCGATGAACTCCTCCACGGTGTCGATCACCCGGACATCATCGAAGTAACTGTCCTTGGCCACCACCGATTCCCAGGATTCAGAGAGGCTCTGAATCGTGTGGACGGCGACCTTGGCATAGTCGCGCTCGAAGCAGTTCTGGATGCGTTTGACATCCTGACGGAACGCCCTGCCGTCGGGAGGACCGTCGAAGGTGTAATGCAGCGCTATGCGGGAGCTCACGGACCAACCGTCAGCCAGGATGATGTAGTGGTTGATCATGCCGGATCTCCGTTCCTGTCATCCCATTCCCTGTATGCCTGTTTGCATCCCCCATGGGATGTGTAATTCATCTCCGCGTTCTCCGTGAGCCATATCTGCAGTTCCCAGGGGAAGTCCCTGTTCCCTCCTCTGAGGTAGACGTGGGTGGCGATGTACGTCGGTTCCCCTGTGGAGGGATCGGTCTTGGAGGAGTCGATGCACTTCAGGTCGAACACCTCGTGGATATGTCCGCATATCTCCTGATGGGTTATCCTGCAGTTGGCGATGACCCTGATCCCGAAGAGGTCGTTGAAGCACTTGTTGACGGGGACCTTGCCCTGATGTGACATCCCCATGTACCTGTCCAACTTCTGCTGGATCGAGTTCTGCATCTTGATCCTGCTCCTGACCTCGAACTCCTCACGTTCGTAAGCGGATATGGTGGGATCGGGATCGATCTCCGACAGGAACCGGTCATAGCCCAGGACGGCCCCCATCAGCAGGTCATCATTGCACAGGTCCCTCACCTGTTCCCTCTTGAGATTGGGTTGTCCGGTACAGGTCTGCGACCACAGTTCCGACGCATGCGAATGGAGTGCGACCGCACATCCGAGCAGTGAATCCAGGTTGTCGAGGAACGATCCCTTTTCCATGAACTCCATTCTTCCCAACCCCCTTATCAAGATGCGACGTTGCGGTTATATTGCGTACGGTCATCGATGGTCTTTCGGTTCTGCCATCCCATATACACATCCGTCACCTTTCGGTTCCTATTTCAATATGTGCATGAATGTGTTCGATTGGTGGGAATGGCAAAGACTTCCGGTCTGAAGATGTAAGGCACTCCCGATGATGCAGGCTGTTGATAATGGGGGAGGGGTGCGGAATCTGTGCCGTTCTGTTGAAGGAATTTCTCTGACTGGTTTCTGAGCGGTGTCTTGTCGGGGGATATCAGGACTGGGTTCGATTGTTGATCCTGTCTTCTGCACGGAGTCGGTATCGAAAAGAAATAAATAAAGTTGATACATTTTGTATCAAATAGAAGATTATTTGGAGGTATCATGTTCAAGAGGATAGAGTTGGACAACTTCCTCTCATTCGATCACCTGGTCATCGACCTGGTGGGAAAGGGGAAGGCCCCGTTGAACCACGCGGTGGTATACGGTGAGAACGGTTCTGGAAAGACGAATCTGATGGAATCTGTCGTTTTCCTCAAGGAATCCGTCAATACTATGGTCCTCAATGATCTGATGTCATCATTCACCAGGAATCTGAGTGAGGGTCCGGGCATCTCTGAGGGTGGTGACCCCCTACCGGGTCTGCTGGATGCCCTCCGCCGTGAGATGGTCCGTCTCAATTCCAGGAACCTCGACATCACGGTGTTCTCCCGTCCGAGGCATATGATCGGTTCAACAGGGCCGACACGTGTGAGGTTCATCATGCAGATTTCGGATGTGCCGTATGAGTATGAGCTGTGTTTCGATAGCGATGGTTCCCTGTCCAAGGAGGAGCTCAGAACGGTGTTATCAGAGCGTATGGGGAGATTGTTCTCCATCGTCACCGGTGATAAAGGGCCGGATATGGTCTTCAATGAGTCTCTGTTCCTGGAGTCGGATTACCGTGATGAGATCAGGGATGCTGTGAGGAAGTACTGGGGGAAGCACACCTTGTTGGCCATATTCAACCGTGAATACGCTTCCAAGAACCTCGGGTACATGGAGACTGTGTTGAGGAAGGCGGTGTTCGATGTGTTGGGTGCGATCTGTACAACAGTGACCAATGTCCCTTCGCCCTCCGGCGCTCCGATGTTGACACACGGCCTCGGCATAGATCTCATAAGAGGTTCGATGCCCTCAGGTCAACGTGGGATCCTCACAGCATATGAGAGTGCGCTCTCGAAGTTCTTCAGCAGACTGTATTCCGATATCGTCAGCGTATCTTATTCCACGTCGGAGGTCGGGGGCATGATCGTCTACGAACTGTTCTTCAACAAGAGGGTTGCAGGCTTGGTCAGGGCGATTCCTTGCATGAATGAATCCGCCGGAACCAAAGCCCTGGTGTCCCTGTTCCCCTCCCTCATGGGTTGTGCGGAGGGCAGAACCGCATTCATAGATGAGATGGACAGTGGGATCCATGACAAGTTGGTATTCGATCTGATGCAACAGATCCTTCCGGACCTCAAGGGTCAGCTCGTGATAACCACTCACAACACATCCCTGTTGGAGTTCCTGCCGCCGTCCAATGTGTTCATCCTGGATGTGGATGCAGAGGGCTACAAGAGCATACTCCCGGTCTCGGCGATAGGGAGGACACAGAGGAACAACAACAACCGCATCAGGTATCTGCACGGGCAGTTCAACGGGGTTCCGATCATCGGATATATTGATCTTGCCGGAATAGCATCATCGTTCCATAGGGATTTGGGGGCAATATGACACTGCCGAACACAGTGGTCATATGTCATGGGGAGTCTGAACATATATTAGCCAGGGCTCTTTCCTCCAGACTGAGAGTCCCCGTCGAATATTATTGTCGTAACAGGGGTCATGAGACAATCGCTCTCAGCAGCTTATCTGAGTTGTTATCTTCATATCCTTTCGATAGTTTCAGCAGTCTTCACAAAGAGTATCCGGCATTGGATTACTGTCGTGTGAATAAAAAACCTCAGATGCCCGATCTCAAGATTGTGCCTATCATGGATGTTGACGGTGATAGGAGGAGTAGGAACGCATACATGTCGGGAGATCTGTTTCGTGTTTGTCCATTGAGGGATTATATCAT